>JAUNEG010000022.1 GCA_030525685.1 Atopobiaceae bacterium
GAGCAGGGGACTCTTAATCCCAAGGTCCAGGGTTCGAACCCCTGACGATCCACCATTTCGGATCGTTAGCTCAGCTGGTAGAGCAGGGGACTCTTAATCCCAAGGTCCAGGGTTCGAACCCCTGACGATCCACCACGTCATGCAGGGGCCGTCGAGAGACGGCCCTTTTTCGTAAGGGGGACACGTGTCGAGAAGAACGCGGACAGCCTCGAGAAGGACGCCCGTCAAGGGGCCGCTCGCGCTCGTTGCCGCGCTGCTGGTGGCGGCCGCGGCCGCCCTGGGCTCGGGTGCCGTCACGCTGCCCGGGTCTTCGCCGTCCGTCGAGGTCGCCGGGCAGGAGGTCTCCTACACCGCCTGGGACGAGGACGAGTACCCCGAGTACTACCGCGTCGTGGGCGCCGCGGTCGTCGACGACGAGGTCCTGCCCGGGGAGATCCGCTACGAGGGGCTCGACGGCCTCGGGCGTACCGGGCGCGTCGCCGCCAACGTGACGCTCGAGATGGCGCGCAAGGGAAGCGAGCGCGACCGCGAGGACATGTCCTGGATCCACCCGTCGGGCTGGGGCCACAACGAGCAGGTGGACATCGTCATGCCCGACGGAGACACCTACCACGGCGCGCTCTTCAACCGAAGTCATCTGCTCGCCAAGTCGCTCGGCGGCGAGGAGGTCCCCGAGAACATGGTGACCGGCACGCGCACGCAGAACGTTGGCGACAACCACGGCCAGGACGGCGGCATGGCCTACACCGAGGGCATCGCCCGCGACTGGCTGTGGGACCACCGCGACGGCACCGTCTACTACTGCGCCACGCCGGTCTACGAGGGCAACGAGCTCGTGCCCCGCAGCGTCATCGTGGACGTGCGCTCCTCCGACGGAGAGATCGACCAGCGGGTCGAGGTGTTCAACGCCGCCGCGGGGTTCGAGATCGACTACGCCACGGGCGAGTTCTGGGAGGTCTGACATGTCCGAGGGACTTGACGCCATCCGCCGCGCGCTCGAGGACGACCCCGCGCTCCACGAGCGGGTCACGGGGACCGAATTCTCCTGGACCGGCCGGATCTTCTCGGTCGAACAGGTGGAGGTCGAGCTTTCCGACGGCTCGCGCAGCGGGCGCGACCTCGTGCTCCATCACGGTGGCGCGGGCGTGGTGGCCGTACGTGACGGGCGCGTCTGCCTGGTGCGCCAGTACCGCGTCGCGCTCGGCCGCATGACGCTCGAGATTCCCGCCGGCAAGGTGGACCCGGAGGAGCCGCGCGACGTCTGCGCCGCGCGGGAGCTCACCGAGGAGACGGGGCTTGTCGCCGAGCGCGTCGAGCTGCTCGTGGAGTCCTACGGGGCGCCGGGCTTCACCAACGAGCACACCTCAGTCTACTTCGCACACGGCCTCTCCCAGGGAGAGGCCGCCCTCGACGAGGGCGAGTTCCTGAACGTGCTGTGGCTGCCGGTCAACGACGTGATAGAGGCGATTCGCCTGGGCCTCATCGACGACGCCAAGACCGTGATGGGGCTTCTCGCCGCGCGCACCTTCGGGATGCTCTAGAATGTGTCTCGCGCCGGCGGGGCCGGTCGCGGCACGCGCCCTTAGCTCAGCTGGATAGAGCAGGGGACTTCTAATCCCAAGGTCGGGGGTTCGAATCCCTCAGGGCGCGCCAGGGACGCAGCGGGCCGGGAGCGTAGCAGCTCCCGGCCCTTTTGTGCCGCGTGTCGCCGCGTCGGTCACCTCTTGCGGCGAGACGAAATACGCTCGCAAAATTCTGCGCCCCGCCGCGCGGACTTACGGCATACTTGTAACGTGCGAACTGCCCGATGGAAGGAGCACGCGTTGATTTACACGATGACGTTGAACCCTGCTCTCGACTACGTCATGCACCCCCTGACCCTCGACATGGGCTTCACCAACCGCTCGTCCTCGGAGGAGCTGCACTGCGGCGGCAACGGCATTAACATCTCCACGCTCCTGAAGGAGCTCGACGTGCCGAGCATCGCCATGGGCATCGCCGCGGGCTTCACCGGTGACTACCTGCTCAGGCGTCTGCAGGAGAAGGGCGTCGCGAGCAACTTCGTCATCCTCGACCGCGGCTACACGCGCATCAACATCAAGCTCAACGGCATCGTCATGACGATGGTCAACGGCATGGGCCCCAAGACCCCCGAGAAGAAGGTGGACGAGCTCCTCGCCCGCATGGACGTCGTGGGCGCGGGCGACACCCTCGTCCTCACGGGCTCCATCCCCAACTCGCTTCCCGAGGACATGTACATGCAGATCATGAGGCGCCTCGGCGGCCGCGGCATCCAGTTCGTCGTCGACGCGCCGGGCCAGTTCCTCATGGAGTCGCTCGAGATGCACCCGTTCCTCATCAAGCCCAACAACCACGAGGTCGGGCGCATCTACGGCGTCGAGATCGAGGAGCCCGAGGCATGCATGCCCTACGCGCACAAGCTCCAGGAGGCCGGTGCGCGCAACGTCATCATCTCCTGCGGCGGGCACGGCTCGCTGCTGCTGGACGAGAACGGTGCCGAGCACATCGTCCCCACGGCCCGCATCCGCCTCGTCAACGCCACCGGCGCCGGCGACTCCATGGTCGGCGGCTTCCTCGCGCAGGTCACGCGCGGCGTCGACTACGAGACCGCGCTCATCTTCGCCTCCGCCTGCGGCACCGCCACGGCGGCGAGCAAGGGCATCGCCAAGCGCTCGACGATCGACCGCGTGGTCACCGCCCTGTACAAGAAGATGGGCCGCGCCATCCCCGGCACCATCGCCCGCGACATCGAGGAGAACCGCGCGCGCGCCGAGGAGGACGAGAAGAAGGGCTCGGAGGCCAAGTAGCCCGGCACTTCGGTCGCTCCGCCCGCAAGGGCGTGGACGTAATAGCAGGTCTGGCCGCCCAGCGGCAACGTGAAGGGGGAGAGCAACATGTACGAGGGAGTCAACGCATCCGATGGCATCGGCATTGGTGTCGCGCGCGTCGCCGTCGAGCCGGACCTGAGCTTCACGCCGCACGCCCCGGAGGACGCCGGTGACGAGAAGCAGCGCTATGCCGCCGCCGTGGCCAAGTTCGTCGAGCAGACCAACGCCCAGATCGCCCGCATGACCGAGACGGTGGGCGAGGAGGCCGCCGCCATCATGGGCGCCCACATCGAGTTCGCCGAGGACGAGGGCATCCAGGAGATGGTCAACGGCTCCATCGAGGCCGGCATGTGCGCCGAGCAGGCCGTCTCCGAGGCCTACGACATGTACTACAACATGTTCTCCAACATGGAGGACGAGCTCTTCCGCGAGCGCGCGGCCGACGTCGCCGACGTCAAGACCGGGCTTCTCGCCGACCTGCTGGGCAAGGAGGTCGTCGACCTCTCCACGCTGCCCGAGAACTCCGTCGTCGTGGTGCACGAGCTCACTCCGTCCATGACCGCGGACATCGACAAGGACAATGTCGCTGCCATCGTCACCGAGACCGGCGGCCGCACCTCTCACTCCGCCATCATCGCCCGCGCGCTGGAGATCCCGGCGGTCCTGTCCGTCGCCGACATCACTAAGGTGATCAAGAGCGGCGACATGGTCATCGTCGA
The DNA here is from genome assembly GCA_030525685.1 of Atopobiaceae bacterium. GTDB lineage: Bacteria > Actinomycetota > Coriobacteriia > Coriobacteriales > Atopobiaceae > Thermophilibacter. The sequence continues at coordinate 3,569 of JAUNEG010000022.1, forward strand.
CGGCTCGCGCGGCCGCGTGCTCGTCAACCCCGCCGACAACGACCTCACGCACTACCGCGCCAAGGCCAAGCAGTTCGCCGAGGAGAAGCTCGCGCTCGAGGCCTACCGCGGCAAGGAGACCGTGACCGGCGACGGCGAGAAGGTCCTTCTCGTCGCCAACATCGGCAACCCGGACGACGCCAACGTCGCGGCCGAGCACGACTGCGAGGGCGTGGGCCTGTTCCGCTCCGAGTTCCTGTTCATGGACGCCAAGGAGCTCCCGAGCGAGGGCGAGCAGTTCACCGCCTACCAGAAGGTCGCGCTGCGCATGAAGAACCAGCCGGTCATTATCCGCACGCTCGACGTGGGCGGCGACAAGGAGATCCCGTACCTCAACCTCCGCAAGGAGGAGAACCCCTTCATGGGCTATCGCGCGGTGCGCTACTGCCTGAACAACCCGGACCAGTACAAGGTCCAGCTCACGGCCCTGCTGCGCGCGAGCGCCTTCGGCGACATCAAGATCATGGTGCCGCTCGTCACCAACCTCGACGAGATTCGCCAGGTGAAGGCTCTCGTCGAGGAGTGCAAGGCCGATCTTGACGCCCGCGGCGTGGCCTACAACAAGGACATCGAGGTCGGCACGATGATCGAGACGCCCGCCGCGTCGCTGATCGCCGACGACCTGGCCGCCGAGTGCGACTTCTTCTCCATCGGCACCAACGACCTGATCGGCTACACGATGTGTGCGGACCGTGGCAACGATCGCGTGGGCTACCTCTACGACGTGTACCAGCCCGCCGTGCTGCGCTCGCTCAAGCGCATCATCGAGGAGGGCAACAAGGCCGGCATCATGGTCGGCATGTGCGGCGAGGCGGCTGCCGACCCGCTGCTCATCCCGGTGCTCATCTCCTTCGGCCTGGGTGAGTTCTCCGTGAGCGCCCCGTCGATCCTGCGCACCCGTCGCATCATCTCCGAGTGGACCAAGGCCGAGGCCGACGCCCTCACCGAGAAGGTCATGAAGCTCAAGACCGCCACCGAGGTCAAGGCCATGCTTCAGGCTGCCGCCCGCTAGGCGTACCCCTAAGAGACGCTAGACGCTAGGGGCGCCGCTCGTCATCGCGACGGGCGGCGCCCCTTTTTGCGGCTTATAGGACAAAAAGTGTGCTTTTCAGTCTAGCCAGAAGGGGTACGGGTCCTTGTGGTGGAGCTCCTCCCAGACGACCCGGTCTCCCCACTCCGGTCCCCCGTCGTCGCGCTTGGGCGATGCCGAGTAGGTCCTGTAGAGGAAGTCGATGTCCGCGTCGGTCGGCATGGAGCGGAGGAGCTCCCTTGCCGGCCTCGGGCCCTCGGTGCGCGTGTGGCACCACCAGAACACCGCCTTAACCCGACGCATGGGCGACAGCCCGCGGTGGTTGCGCAGGACGTCTCGGAGCTGGGCGTTGACGCCGCCCTCGATCGGGTCGTTGGTGCGCGGCAGCGGGCCCTCCGCGGTCAGGGCCGGGTCCGGGTGGGTGAAGGGCGTGCCCCGCGAGACGAGCCGCGAGAGCGGCGAGCGGGCCTTCCTGAGCCTCTCGTGGGCGAGCCGGCGCCGGCCGTCCACCACGCTCACGTCCTCGAGGAGGTCGGCCCAGAACTCGCACCACTGCAGGTAGCGCTCGACCCACCAGTCCGCCTGGCGGAGGGTCTCGAGGTGCATCAGCTCGAGCGCGAGCACGTAGAGCTCCCTGCCCGCCTGGAGCCTCGGCCTCGTCGTCGTGTACCTCCTCACCTGTGAGAACGCGTGGAAGAGGCACCTCTGGACCCTCGTGCGCGGCCATGCCCGGCGGACAGCCGAGGCGAACCCCGTGCCGCCGTCGCACACCACCACGTCCGGGGCCGGGATCGGGGCCATGAGTGCCCCCCCGGGCCCTGCTCGTCTCCGACTCGGCCATGTACCACGAGACCACGTGCTCACCGTCGTAGGCTATCAGCACGACGAGGTCCCGGTCGAGCCAGATGTCGTCGAGGAACAGGGCGCGGAAGACCTCGCCCGTGGGCTCCGGCATGGGCCAGATCGGCCAGAATCCCGCCGCGAGCCTCCCGGACGTGCGCCCCCGGCCCGGCATGTCCGCCTGCGTCGCCTTCGAGAGCAGCCATGCCAGGAACTCCTCGAGCCTGGCGGCGCTGTCGTCGTACGAGACGGTCCTCGACGCCCCGCACGACTCGCAGCGCCATCTCTGCGCGCCCGCCGCGGTCCCCCCGTTCCCGCGCATGCCCGCCCCGCAGCACGGGCGCTTCGCCCCTTTCACCGGGCCCCCCGTCCGAGGGATTCAACGACTCGATTTTCGGGCGCCCACCTGCGCGGACGCCGGTCGGGACAGCACACTTTCCGTCCGAGCGGTAAGAACGGGGCGCGAGATTTAAACGCATGAGGGGCGGCCGCCTGCCTGCGCAGACGGCCGCTTCGATAGCACACTTTTTGTCCTATAAGCCCTTTTTGCGCTTCGGCCTCAAACCGTACCTGGACTGCCTAGTGCGTGCTTGTCATGACGTGCTCACATAGCGCGCGACTCGAAGCAGGACAACCCATGCTTAGTTCTTTTGGGCCAGCGAGTCAATTAAACTTCTCGTTGTGCGAGCTGACTCTTCGAGCTCGGACGTGCTCTCAAAGAGTCCTCTTCCCAGGATGAGTGCGTCGCACCCAGCACCTATCAGCGCTTTATAGTTTGAGCTATTGCAACCGCCGTCAACAGAAATGAGAAATGAGCTACCGGACTCCTCGCGTATTTGCTTTGCACGGCGTATGCGCTCATAGGTGGATTCAATGAAGTCTTGTCCTGTAAAACCAGGATCAACCGCAAGTATGATGAGCCTATCGATGAGATCGGCGTAGGGGCTGATGACATCAATCGGCTGATAGGGGTTAATGAATATGCCAGCCTCGGCCCCCCTCTTCCTGATGTGATTACAAAAACGGTGAACAGAGCGGCCTACAGTATCGGAGGGGAGGGTGACTGCGGTCGCCCCACAGTCTATGCAGTCATCGATGAACGAGATGTCTATTCCCTCCATGTAGAGATGAGCCTCCATGGGGGTGCTAGAGATGCTGCGAATCTCCCGCATTACGTGCGGGGTAAGGCACATGTTTCTTATGTAGTGGCCGTCGATGATGTCCACATGGTAGCAGTCTGCATATTTGTCGAGTATTCCGATGTCGTTTCGCACGTTGAGCAGGCTCATGTTCATGAGCGACGGGGCCATTTGGACATGCATATATCTCCCTCCACCGAGGTACAAAAACGAGTACAAGTGCTACTATATACTAACTAAGGATGAGTACAGGAGAAATGTTCAGGTTTGAGCGGGAAGGGAACAAAAAATGGCTGGAAAGAACGCTGGAGGACGTGGTCGTCGCCAATCTGGGCGAGATGATTATCGTGCCGCTAAGGGCGAGCGCCCTGGATCTGGCTTGAACGGTCTGAGGAAGGGAACAGCGTATCTGGTGGGGTCCTTGCTCATAATTGTTGCATTGACATATCTGATCCCTCAAGCAACGGGTCTTGATATCCGCTCTGCCATGCAGGCCCCTCTTGTTCTCGGAATACTGAGGTCGCTTGTTGGGGTTGGAGTGATAGTTTATGCCGTTCGGGCGGTTTTCATTGCGTCGAAAAGGTGCGCTCTAGAAGGGGAGAGCCTGGGCAAGGGGTTTAGGAACGCTGCTTGCTCGGTGCTGGCAGGCATCAACGGACTGACAATCATTCTACTTATCGTTGCAGGCATTTCTCTTATACTATGGGGTATGAGCAGCATATCAATGTGACCCGGGAATAGAAATGCAGTGCGAACACGACATAAGCCAAGGCGAGGGACCTCTTCATGTTCGGCTCGCGAACATCATGCGCGAGCAGATATATATGCAGAATTGGCCCCCAGGAGCTCAGCTTCCTTCAGAGTACGAGACCATGACGGAATACGGTGTAAGTCGAGGCACCGTAAAGAAGGCTATTCAGGCTCTTGTTGACGAAGGGCTAGTGGAGAAGAGGCAGGGTAAGGGTTCGTTTGTCTCCAACCCTCTGGGTGGTTTTTATTCGGGCAGCAGTTTGCTTTCTTTCGCCGAATCGTTTCGCATGCAAGGAATTGACTTCGAGACTACCGTTATCAGCGCCGAAATAATCCAAGCGAACGAGGTCTGTGCGGCGAAGCTGCAAGTACCTCTCGGGACGTCTGTCTTTTTTCTGAGAAGGGTCCGTTCCACCGACTCCGGGCCGTTGATATACATGGAGAGCCGGCTTAACTTAATGAGCTGTCCGGGCTTGGAGAACTACGACTACACGAAGACAAATCTCTTCAATGCCGTCGAGGAGTGCTCCGGACGTAAAATTGGTTATGCGAAGGCCAGGTACGGAGCTCGGCTTGCGGGCATGCAAAGAAGCAGGTACTTGGAGTGTGACGATAAGGCCCCTGTGCTCAATATCGATCAAGTTATCTATCTTGACGATAATCGGACCGCCGAATGGGGAAACATGTGGCTGCCTGCAAACAGATACGTCCTGGTCTCCGTGCTTCAAAGAATGTGACGTAGACAGTCATTTTGTATTGGGACACGGGGCACACGCGAACGTGTGCCCCGCTTTTTATTGAATACCGCTTGCGGATAAATGCATGCCGTTCAACTGAGTGCGGGTGCGCAACAGACTAGTTCTCTTCGTATCTCGATAACATGTACACGAAATCAAATATAAGCAAGAACACGAAATCGTATACATGTAAGAGGAGGAGCGATGATTGGTGTCGTAGTGGCTACGCACGGGGACATGGCTGACGGAATAAAGAGCGCGGCCATCCTTCTGACTGGCCAGCATGACTGTTTTGCGACGGTCGGTCTCAGGGAGGGGGTCTCCCCGGACGCCTATCTTGCTCAGATCAAGGACGCCATTGATTCGGTCGATCAGGGCGACGGTGTTCTGGCGTTCGTGGATCTCTTTGGAGGGACGCCTTCGAATTCTGTTTGCCGGTTGCTGGGAAATGATTCCGTGCATGCGATTGCAGGCGTCAATCTCCCCATGCTGCTGGAGGCCCTCATGAGTCGAGACGTCTCGTCGATAGACGAGCTTGCTCGAACAGTTTGTGAGGTGGGTGCTCAAGGAATCGTTGACTTACGAAGGAGGCTAGAAGAGACAGGCTGTGAAGACGACGAAGAAGAGTTCTGATGGAGAGGAGTGATGAAGTGGAAGCTAAGGGTCTTGAAAACATTGTGTTGACGCGTGTTGACGACCGTCTCGTTCACGGTCAGGTGATGACCTCTTGGCAGAAGGCGACTGACGCAAACAAGGTGATGGTTGTTGACGATGAGGTTGCCAACAACAACCTTATGAAGACTGTTCTCAAAGGTGTTGTCCCCAGCCAGGTCAAGCTCGGAGTGTTTACGGTACAGAAAGCGGTCGATCGTCTGCTGAAGGGCTTCAAGCCTTCCGACAAGGTCATTCTCCTTGTAAAGAGCCCGGTTACCGTGTGGCAGATGTTCCAGGCGGGCATTGAATTTCCGTCTCTCAATATTGGAGGCATGGGGATTTCCGCGGGACGGAAGACCTTTTATCAGAACATCGCTTGCTCCGACGAGGAGATTGAGGCGATGCGAGGGCTCATCAAGGGCGGATGCAAGGTATCCATCCAGATTGTCGCTGACGACCCCAAGAAGGATGTCGCTGACATTCTCAAGTAACACTGCAACGCAAGCTACTATTGGGAGAGAGAGCACTCATGCAAATCAGTCTTATTCAAGCATTGCTCATAGGTGTTGTCTATTACATGGGCTTCGTCGGGACCCCGTGGCTCATTGGTGTTCTCGGTAGCCTTTCCTGCATCCAGAAGCCCCTGGTTGCCGGCGTTCTCGTGGGCGTGATTCTTGGTGACCCTGTTCAGGGATGCATCATCGGCGCCGCGGTCCAAATGCCTTTCATTGCCTACATCTTTGCGGGCGGTGCCCAGCCCAACGATCCCGGCCTTGCTGGTACCTTGGGCGTCGCACTTGCGCTGGCGGCAAATCTCGATCCTGAGGCGGCTGTTGCCATCTCGGTCCCCATTGCTCTTATCGGCACCATTATTAACGTCATTCGCATGACCCTGGATGTCTCCTTCGTTCACATGATTGATGCGGCCTGTGAGAAGGGTGACATGAAGCGTGCCATCTTCCTGCACATCGTTCCCCCTCAGGTACTGTGCTTCGTCCTCTGTGTGGTGCCCGTTACCCTGGGATGCTATTACGGAGTCGATGCGGTCAACGGCATTATTACTGCCATGCAGGGCCGTCCGCTCTACACCCTTGAGGTCATTGGTGGCCTTCTTCCCGCCCTCGGTATCGCTATGAACCTTCGTACCCTTGACCGGCCCGGAACGCTCATCTGGTTTGTCTTTGGCTTCATCATTAGCGCGTACCTTGGTCTCGGCGCTATGCCCGTCGCCATCATTGGCTTCGTTATTGCCTTCTTCTATGTTGCGCTTGAGATGAGGGCTGAGAGCGGTGACGCTCCTGCTGCAAGGGCGCTGGTAGAGACTTCCTCTTCAACCTCTGCGGTCGCATCTGAAGATTCCGATGACGATTTTGAGTAGGAGATACGGTAATGGCAAAGCTTACTGCAGACAAGATTCAGTCCGAGACCAACGTTGCCGAGCGTCGTCTTGACAAGAAGGATATTACCAAGGCCTGGTTCAAGTGGATCTGCCTTTCAAACACGAACTACAACTACGAGCGCCTGATGGCTTCCGCTCTGCTCGTCTCTTTCTCCCACATCCCTGAGAAGCTGTATCCGGGGGACAAGGAGAAGAAGATTGAGTTCATGAAGCGCCAGATGGAGTTCTACAATACGGAGCCTCACTTTGGCAGCATCATTAACGGGCTTGCCCTCTCCATGGAGGAGGAGATGGCGAACAACCCCTCCGTTACTCCCCAGGCGATCACTGCAGTTAAGACCGGTCTCATGGGACCGTTTGCGGGCATTGGTGACACGCTGTGGCAGGGCACCCTCACCCCGATTCTCCTTGCCGTGGCCATGCCCCTCGCCTCGCAGGGCAATCTCCTGGGTCCCGTGCTCTACTGCGTGCTCATGTACGCAATTATGCTTCTGATCTCTCACTTCATGTTCTTTACCGGCTATTCCTCCGGCAAGGAGGGCATCGAGAACATGATGGCGTCCGGCTCGATCAAGAGGCTGATTGCCACCGCGTCTACCATGGGCGCCATTGTGCTTGGGTGTCTCGCTAACTCCTACGTCACGTGCACATCCTACCTGCAGATTCCGGTCGGCGATGGCTTTATCGACCTTCAGTCGACGCTCGACTCGATCCTCGTGGGCGGAGTTCCTCTGGCGGTCACCCTTCTCGCTTGGTACCTCATGAAGAAGAAGAGCGTGAATTCTACCGTCGTGCTTCTCGTTCTCGTGGTCATCGGGGTCGTCCTTGGCGCCACAGGCCTCTTTGGGGGCACGGCGGCATAAAAACCGACGGTGTGTTTTGTCCGTCACGTGGTGGAAAAGCCGACTGGCCTGTAATGATTGGAAATCAAAGTGGATAAAGTTGAGCTCAGGCGTCCATTCTTTGTAATTAACCCCAAGTCGTATCTATATGGAGAGCAGATTCGCATGCTGGCCAAGAAGGCCGACGAACTTTGCGGTCGTTACGGGCTTCAGTCGCTCTTTACGGCACAGCTCATCGATCTTCCGTGGGTCATCGAGAACTGCCCTCATCTCATCCCCTGTGCGCAGTTCATGGAGAGTCTTAAGCCTGGTCGCGGGATGGGTCACGTTCTGCCGGAAGCGCTGGCGGAGGCGGGCGTGAAGGCGACCTTCCTCAATCACGCCGAGAACCCCATGACAGTGCATGAGCTTGCTGCAACGATTTCTCGAGCCAATGAGCTGGGTATTCTGACCTGTGTGTGCGCTGATTCGGTCGAGGAGGCGCGTGCCATCGCCGAGCTCCATCCCGACATCATCACCTGTGAGCTGACCAGCCTCATTGGGACCGGCAAGGTTGCTGGCGAGGACTATATGCGCGCAAGCACCGATGCGGTCAAAGAGATTTCCCCCCACACGATGGTCCTCCAGGCAGCCGGCATCCACAACGGAAGTAACGTCTATGACGCGATCATGTACGGAGCCGACGCAACAGGGGGTACCTCTGGCATCGTTAGCCCCAAGGGCGCCGAGACTACGCTGCAGGACATGTTCGATGTTCTCGATGAGATGTTTGCCGCCTTGGACAGGGCACGCACCGAAATTGAGAAGGGGGAGTAGGGATGCCCGTTTACAAGGACACCGTATCTTGCCAGACCGAGGCTGGCAAACCAACCTATGTCGACATTACTAAAGAAGTCGCCGCAGTGGTTGAGGCCTCGGGTATCGCGGAGGGGGTGGTAAGCGTCATCTCTTGCCACACCACCTGCTCGGTATTCTCGGAAGAGTTCGACCACGATTTCACTCCGGCCGGAGATACGTATCTTCAGGCAGACCTCTCTGACTGCCTAAATACCGTTATCCCCGAACAGAAGGACTGGAGCACCTATCGATACCCGGGACTTGCCCATTTTAGGGAGGTGGAGTCGTGGCCAGACGCCTCGTCCTACCTGCCTGGAGGAGATCGTCGCATGCTGTGGAACGGGGATGCGCATCTCAGGGCGACCGTGGTCGGAGGGTCGTGCCTCTTTGAGGTCGAGGGTGGAAAGCTTCAGATGAATGGCCTTGCGAGCATCTTCCTTGTTGACTGGGACAGAACTCGTGAGCGCACCAGAAGGGCTCGAGTAATCGTAATGGGCGAGTAGCTTAGAGAGGGAATACATGCTGATCAACCTTCGTGATATCTGCTCGATTGCAGAGCAGGGCAACATGGCGATCGCCTCAATCAACACTCCAAGCCTTGAGGCGGTTCGTGCGGCTCTTGATGCTGCTGAGGAGACGGGATACCCGGTGATCATCTCTCATGCGGAGGGTCACGATCCCTTTGCGCCCCTTGATTACATGGGACCGACTATGGTCGCCCTTGCCGAGCGCTCAAGCGCCCTGGTTTGCGTGCACCTTGACCATTGCGAGCACCTTTCCTACATGAGGCGTGCCCTGGAGATGGGCTTTACCGGGGCAATGTATGATGGCTCCTTCCTGCCTTACGAGGAGAACGTCGACAATTCGCTGCGTGCTTCTGAGATGTGCAGTGGATTTGATTGTGGATTGGAGTGCGAGCTTGGCAGCATGGGCAGTCGTGAGGCCGGGTCTCGTGACGAGGGAGGAACCGCTGAAGAGTCATGCGCGGTCTATACCGATCCTGACCAGGCGGCGGAATTCATGAGTCAAACCAACCTCGATGTCCTCGCCTGCTCTTTTGGGACGGTGCACGGCATCTACAAGGGCGAGCCGCACCTTAGCTTTGACACCCTTGCCGGGATTCGCGAGAAAGTTAACGTGCCGCTTGTGATGCACGGCGGGTCAGGCGTTTCAAATGAGGACTACGTTAAGGTCATCAACGCCGGCATTCGTAAGATCAACTACTACACGTATGGCGTTAAGTATGCCGGCGAGGCGGTAGGCAAGCTCATTGCGGATCGACGGGCCGTCAAGTCCGATGCAGTTGTTTACTGGCACGACATCACAACTGCTGCCTACGAAGTTCTCTTCTCGACCTTCTGTGACGTCATCAAGGTCTTCTCGAACGGCGCGGATCCTATGAAGTAGCGATATCACCTTGCTCTGTAATGCCCCAGGAGCCTTCGACTAGAGGCTCCTGGGGCAAGCCTGAGCTATTCCTGTGGTACCGGGCCGCTGCGCGCGAAATTCGACCTTGCGTCTTGATGCGGTATGACCCTATACTCATGCCCTGCGACCGGGGCGTGGCGCAGCTTGGTAGCGCATCTGCTTTGGGAGCAGAGGGTCGCTGGTTCGAATCCAGTCGCCCCGACCAACGCACGCGGGTGTGGTTCAATGGTAGAACCTCAGCCTTCCAAGCTGATGACGCGGGTTCGATTCCCGTCGCCCGCTCCAGAGAGAGCGAGGCCCGGGCAGCTGCCCGGGCCTTTTCTGTGCGCAGCACCGCGGCGCCCTGCGGCCCGCCAGGCGTAGAATGGCAGGGCACGCACCCCCGAATGGAAGGGCATACGATGGCGCACGCTCCCTTGGGCCGCACGCTGCTTGTCGCCAACCCCGCCGCCCACAGCGGCCGCGGGGCGCAGGGCGCCGAGTTCGCCCGTCGCTTCCTCGAGAGCTACTCCTCGGCGACCGATGGCTACGAGGTGCGCCTCACCACCCGCCCCGGCGAGGCCACGGCGTTCGCCGCCCGCGCGGTGGGCTTTGACACGCTTGTCGTCCTCGGCGGCGACGGCGTGATCCATGAGGCGGTTTGCGGCCTGATGTCGCTTCCGCGCGAGGCTCGTCCGCGCCTCGCGGTCGTGCCCCTCGGCTCCGGCAACGACTACGCGCGCACGCTCGGCATGGCGAGAAACGACGTCGAGGCCGCGCTTGCGCAGCTGGTCCGCGGCACGGCCCGCCGTGTCGACGTGGGGCGCGTGAACGGGACCTACTTCGCACAGACCCTCTCCTTCGGGCTCGATGCCGCCATCGCGCTCGACACCACCGCCCGCCGCGCGGCGGACACCTCCCTAGAGGGCGAGGCGCTCTTCGTGACCTCCGGCCTCAGGCTCCTCTCGTGCGCCAAGGACGGCTTTGCCTGCACGGCGCGCTTCGACGGGGGAGAGCCGCGAGAGCTTGCCCCGCTCATCTTTGCCTTCCAGATCGGCCCGAGCTACGGCGGCGGGTTTCTCGTCTGCCCCGGGGCCGACCCCGCCGACGGCCTCATCGACGTGTGCCTCAATGTGTGCCGGCCCGCCCTGCCGCGCCTGCTCGCCCTCTTCGGCCTGGCGCGCAGCGGCCGCCACGTCCGCTCGGGCGCCATCGAGACGCTGCGCCTGCGCCATGCCGAGCTCGAGTTTGCCGCCGCGCCTCCCTGCCAGGTCGACGGGGAGCCGCTCGAAGGGACGTCGTTCGTCATCGACGTCGTCCCGGGCGCGCTCGACGTGGTCTTCCCCGGCTAGTTCCGAGGCCTGTGCCTGCCTGTGTGTACGGGAGATTACGCGCGAGGTTCGATGCCGTTACGCTTCCGGGCGAGCTTTGCATGACGGGGCGCGTCAAACGTATCCTCTCATGCGGAATTTCGGTCGTCGCGGCCGCGGCCGCCCGTGAAGGGAGAAACCCATGACGTATTCCGAGAAGGTCATCGCCGACCTCGAGGCTCGTTATCCCGAGCAGCTCGAGTTCATCCAGGCGGCCAAGGAGGTCCTCGAGACCCTGCAGCCCGCCCTCGACGCCCACCCCGAGTACGAGGAGGCCAGCCTCCTCGAGCGCATCGTCGAGCCCGAGCGCGTGATCATGTTCCGCGTGCCATGGGTCGACGACGAGGGCAAGGTCCAGGTCAACCGCGGCTACCGCGTGGAGTTCAACTCCGCCATCGGCCCCTACAAGGGCGGCCTGCGCTTCAACCCCACCGTCACCGTGGGCATGCTCAAGTTCCTCGGCTTCGAGCAGATCTTCAAGAACGCGCTCACCACGCTTCCCATGGGCGGCGGCAAGGGCGGCGCGGACTTCGACCCCAAGGGCAAGTCCAACCGCGAGATCATGGCCTTCTGCCAGTCCTTCATGACCGAGCTCTTCCGCCACATCGGCCCCAACACCGACGTCCCCGCCGGCGACCTGGGCGTTGGCGGCCGTGAGGTTGCCTACATGTTCGGTCAGTACAAGCGCCTCAAGAACGAGTGGACCGGCGTCCTCACCGGCAAGGGCCTCACCTTCGGCGGCTCGCTCGCCCGCACCGAGGCCACCGGCTACGGCCTGGTCTACTTCGTCGACGAGTACCTCAAGAGCGCCGGCGACTCCTTCGAGGGCAAGAAGGTCGTCGTCCACGGCTCCGGCAACGTCGCTATCTACGCCATCCAGAAGGTCGCCCAGCTCGGCGGCACCGTCATCGCCTGCTCCGACACCAAGGGCTGGGTCGAGGACTCCGAGGGCATCGACTACCAGGTGCTCGAGCACATCTACAACAAGAAGCGCTCCGGCAACGACAAGGGCGTGAGCCTCGCGATGTACGTCGACGAGCGCCCCAGCGCCGTCTGGCACGAGGGCGACGGCCGCGGCGTCTGGCAGCTTCCGTGCGACGTCGCGCTGCCCTGCGCCCGCGAGAACACCCTCACCCTCGAGGACGCGCAGGCGCTCGTGGCGGGCGGCTGCAAGGTCGTGGGCGAGGGCGCGAACATGCCCACCACGCCGGACGCCACCACCTACCTCATTGAGAACGGCGTTGCCTTCATGCCCGGCAAGGCTGCCAACGCCGGCGGCGTGCTCGTCTCCGGCCTTGAGATGAGTCAGAACGCCGAGCACCTCTCCTGGACCTTCGAGGAGGTCGACGGCAAGCTCGAGGGCCTCATGCGCGGCATGTTCCACAACGTGGACGACACCGCCCGCTCCTACGGCCACGAGGGCAACTTCGTCATGGGCGCCAACATCGCCGGCTTCACCAAGGTCGCCGAGGCCATGATGGCCCAGGGCGTCTGCTAGCAGCCCCGCGAGAAGAACCTTTGGCCGACCGAGGCCCCCGGTTTCCCTGGCGGAACCGGGGGCCTCGTTCTGCGGCGGGCGCGTTCTGCGCGGGTCCCTGCGCGATTGGGTGGCATCTTTGATGCCCGTGCCTGCTTGGAGCTTTGGTTTTGGCCAAACGTAAAGCAGCGCTTGTTCTTCTCGCCAGATGCGGACGACCTTTGGGTGGCATCCTTGATAAAGCCGAGGATTGATATCAGGGATGCCACCCAACGGCCCGTGGTTTCGGCGGCGCCGGGCTCGGAGCGGAACGCGGGCGCGGATGCCACCCAACGGCTTGGGGTTTTGGCCGTGCCGCCCCTCTCGCCGCGCGAGGGGGGCTCTGTCGAGAAGCACTATGATGGGCACACGCCGCCAGAAGAGGGGAGTGCCATGCCATCCATGCCAGCCACCACGCGCGTCGCCATCATGGGGATCATCGTCGAGGACCCGGAGTCCGTCGAGGCCCTGAACGAGCTTTTGCATGAGTACCGGGACCACATCTTCGGCCGCATGGGCGTGCCGTACCGCGAGCGCGGGGTGAGCGTGATCTCCGTGGCGCTCGACGCGCCGCAGGACGTGACGTCGGCCCTCGCCGGCAAGGTGGGGGTGCTCCCGGGCGTGAGCGTGAAGACGCTCTACTCCAACGTGGTGGCGCCGCAGGGCGGGGCGGATGCCTAGCGCCGAGGCGCGCGGCCGCGGGCTCGTCGACCTTCTCGCCCGCGAGCACGCCCTCCCGGCGGAGGGGTACGAGGAGCTCGTGAGGTCCTTCTCGCCCGCGCTCGCGGCCCATGCGGCCGAGCTCGCCCGCGCCGCCCGGCGCGCGGTCTACGGGGACGACGTCTTCATCCGCGGGCTCATCGAGGTGAGCAGCCACTGCAGGAACGACTGTCGCTACTGCGGGCTGCGCCGATCCAACCGCTCGGCCGTGCGCTACCGTCTCACGCGCGAGGAGATCCTTGCCTGCTGCGCGGAGGGCTACCGCCTCGGCTTCAGGACCTTCGTGCTGCAGGGCGGGGATGACCCGGCGCTCACGGACGCCGTGGTGTGCGACCCCGTGCGCGCGATCAAGGCCGCGTGCCCGGACTGCGCCGTCACGCTCTCGCTGGGGGAGCGCAGCCGCGCGAGCTACCAGGCGCTCCGTGACGCCGGGGCGGACCGCTACCTCCTCGTGTCCGCCGTCGCCGGCGCCGCCGCGCTCGACCGCCTGCGCGACGGCGACCGCGTGCTCGTGAGCGAGGGGTGCGCGCACCACCGCCAGTGCGAGGACACAGGCACCGTCAAGATGCCCGCGTGGCTCGCCGCCCACACGGGGGCGGAGCCTAAGCTCTCCTTCACGAGCGGGGCGGACTTCCCCGAGGACCTCACGCCCTTCTCGGCCATCGTCCGCTGCGGCGGCTGCACGCTCACCGCCCGCGAGATGCGGCGCCGCCAGGCCCAGGCCGCGGCGCAGGGCGTCCCGATGACCAACTACGGCGTCGCGATCGCCCACCTGCACGGGGTCTTGCGCCGCAGCCTCTCCCCCTTCCCGGAGGCGCTCGCCGCGCTGTAGCGGTTTGGGGACGGGTTATTTCTCTCAGAGGCTTTGGGACAGGCCGACCTGTCCCAAAGGAGCTGCGGCGAATAACCCGTCCCCAAACCGCAGACCACCACCTTGCTATGATGAGACGGTCCAGCTATGAGGAAGGAGGCTTGGTGGGGACCCCCAAGTACTATCAGATCGAGAACCTCCTGAGAGACGAGATCGAGGGGGGATCCTTCGAGCCGGGAGACCGCTTCTACAGCAACGCCGAGCTGATCGAGCGCTTTGGCGTGAGCTCGATCACCGTGATCCGCGCGGTTGGCGACCTCGTTTCCGAGGGGATGCTCGTGCGCCAGCAGGGCAAGGGGACCTTCGTGTCGCACTCCCGCTCGCGCCGCCGCCGTCCCGTGCTTATGAGCGAGATAGAGGTCTACAGCGGTCAGGACGAGGGGGAGCGCACCACGGTCCTGTCCCTCGAGCGCGTCTCGGGCCCCGCGCGAGACGAGGGCGTGGTCTCCACGCTCGGCCTCGACGAGGGGGGAGGCTACTGTGTGATCGAGCGCGTGCGCAGCTTCCGCGGCGTGCCCTTCCAGTTCCATACGTCATACATCCCGGCGCGCTTCATCCGGCAGGACGTCGAGCCCTCCTACTATGCCTCAATCTACCGGCGCTTCCGCGAGGACTTTGGCATCCGCCTCTCGCGGGAGGCCTCGCAGGAGTTCGTGCGGGTGTGCCTGGACGTGCCCGAGCGCGTCCGCTCGTGCCTCGGGATCGAGCCGGGGACGCCCTGCGTGCACAAGAACCACACCACCACGCTTCCCAGCGGCGAGGTGGCCGAGTACATAGAGATGTACAAGCGCTGGGACTACTTCGAGATGATGATCGAGGAGGTCGCGCGCTAGCGCTGCCGAGAAGGGCCTCGCGCCGCGAGTCGCAAAACGATGGCCCGCCCCCGAGGGGGTGGGCCATCGCCAGAAGGAGGGACGTCCTGGGCGGGCGGGCCGTCTGCGCCGGCGCTATGCCAGCGGGCGCTCGAGCACGTTCACGAGCGGCCGTCCCGCGATGAGGTGGCCGCTCTCGACGAAGTCCTCCTCGCGGCCCTCGAGCTCGGACACGAGCCAGGCGCGCATCTGCGCGACGCGCTCCCGGTAGGTGGGCTCGTCGATGAGGTCGTGCGCCTCGCTGCGGTCCTCGGAGAGGTCGAAGTATTGCTCCCGCCCGGTCTGGCTGAACCAGACGTACTTGTCGCGCGGGGTCACGATGTAGTGGTGGGACTGCTCCGGCGTGAAGGCGTGCTCGCCGTGGACGTAGGGTCGCTCGAGCTCCTCCGCGCGCAGGATGTCGCCGGCGAGCGAGGAGCCGTCCACGCCCTCGGGGGCCTCGATGCCGCAGAGGTCGAGCAGCGTGGGCATCACGTCCATGAGCTCGACAACGCTCTGGGAGCGGTGTGCCGGCGCCTTGGCGAGGTGGGTGCCCACGCGGAAGAACAGCGGGATGCGCGCGCTGCCCTCGTAGGGGAGGAGCTTGCGCCAGAGCGAGTGGTCGAAGAGCATCTCGCCGTGGTCGGCGAGAAACACGATAATCGTGTCGTTAAAGGAGCCGTCGCGCTTGAGGGCGGAGATGAGCCTGCCAACCTGGTGGTCCACGTGGGTGACTGCGGCGTAGTAGCCGGCCATGGCCTCGTGGCGCAGCGTGGCGTCGCGGCAGCCGTGCACGCTGTTGGGCACCATGCCGTCGCGCTCGGTGGCGGCGAGGTCGTCCCAGTCCCCGCGGGCGGGCTCGCGCAGCTCGCGCCGCTCGTAGCGCTCGTAGTAGGAGGCCGGGGCGTCGAGCGGCGGGTGCGGGCGCACGAAGCTCGCCATGAGGAAGAACGGGCGCGTCCGGTCGCGCGTCTCAAGCAGGCGGATCGTCTCGTCCGCAACCCAGTTGGTGGGGTGCAGGCGCTCCTCGTAGACCCAGGGGTGGTAGACCCAGGAGTTGCACTCGGGCCCCGTGCTGTCCACGTCGGCGTCGGGACCGAGCTCGCGGCGAAGGAAGCGAAGGTAGTCGTCATGGACGTCCTGGTGCATCCAGTAGGGGATGTCGACGCCCTGGTAGCACCCCAGATAGCCGTCGTGCAGGCGCAGCGTCTGGAACCCGCATGCCAGGCGCGGCGGGTGCACGTGGAGCTTGCCGGCGCAGGCGGTCTGGTAGCCGGCGTCGGAGAAGACCTGGGGGAGCATGTGGGGGAAGTCCCAGCTCACGCCGTCCTCGTAGCCAACGCGGCCGTGATGCGCGGGCGTCTGGCCCGTGAAGAGGGAGACGCGCGCCGGGAGGCACGTGGGACACGCCGAGTAGGCCCGCTCGAAGAACGTCGACTGCGCCGCGAGCGAGTCGAGGTAGGGCGTCTTGACGTCGGGGTGCCCGGCAAAGCCGAGGCAGTCGCCCCTGAGCTGGTCGCACATGATGAGAAGGACGTTGGGTCGCCCGACGGGCGCCGGGATCTCTGGTCCGGGCATGCTCTGCTCATTTCGCTCCGTACTACTTCCGTACTACTCGTTATACCGCGCCCCGGCCGGGAGGGACATGGCGCGTCCCGCAGGAGGAGCGGGACGCGCCGCAGGGGGGCGGGCCTTGCTAGCCCTTGGCGATGATGCCGAGGGCGGAGAGTGCCACGGCCGCCACGAGGGTGATGAAGATCATCTTGGTGGAGGTCATGCCCCTGCGGCCGAGGCCCCAGTAGATGAGGGCCACGATGCCGGCGGGCAGCAGCCCGGGGAGCACGGTGTTGAGCGTGTTCTGGAGGTTGATCGAGGCGCCCGCGACGCTCGGGTTGACGGTGAACACGACGCCGATGTTCGAGGCCACGAGCGATCCCACCATGAAGATGCCGAGCACGCTCGCGGAGGCCGTGATGGCGTTGAGCTTGTCGTGCATGGTGGAGATGAGGTTGCTCCCGGTCTTGTAGGCAAAGCCGGTCTCCCACCAGCGCAGCGCGAAGGTGACGACGCACTCGATGGTCCAGAGGATGATGCCGAGCGGGTTGCCGGTCACGGCCATCGAGGCCGCGAGCGCGCCAAAAATCGTGGGCACAATCGATCCGAAGATGGCGTCCCCGACCGAGGCGAAGGGGCCCATGAGGCCGGTCTTGATGCCGATGATCGTGTCCTCGGCGGCGGCGCCCTCCTCCTCCTGGACGGCCAGGTCGATGCCGATGACGAGGTTGTTCAGGAAGTTCGAGGTGTTGAAGAACTGGTTCTCGGTCTGCATCATGCGCTTGAGCTCGGGCGTGTGGTCCCCGTAGATCCTGCGCATGACGGGCAGCATGATGAACAGGTAGCCGGAGCCCTGCATGCGCTCGTAGTTCCACCCGAGCTGGAAGCCAAAGATGCTGCGGCGGTTGATCTGGTTGATGTCGGCCTTGGTAACGGCGTAGCGCGTCGTGCTCTTCTCGTTAGAGCTCATCGTCGTCATCCCCCTCCTGGGCAGCGTCCTGCGAGGCGGTGCGTCCGGACGTGGTCTTGTAGTGGCTCACGGCGAGGAACAGGCCCACGAGCGCGATGCCGAGCATCGGCAGGCCGATGAAGTTGCCGGAGAAGCCCTCGACGGCCCCGGCCACGGCGGTGCCCATCGACTTCACGTTGGTGAAGAGGTAGTTGAAGAAGATGGTGACCACGAAGCCAAAGACGAGGTAGTGCCAGTTCTCCCTGACGGGCAGGTAGCGAAGCAGGATGGCAAAGCCCACCGCGGGCAAGACCGCCCCGGCGACGCCCAGGCCGGTGCCGAGCCAGGCGAGAGGGCCGTTCAGGATGTCCATGAGCGACTGGACGACGCCCTGGCCAAAGGCAAGCGCGAGCACCGTGGGGAGTGCGCGGGAGAGCGCCCAGGGGATGATGCCGTAGAGGAAGTTGCGCTCGATGCCGGCGTAGTCCTCTCGCTCGATCATGGTGTCGATCCGGTGCTGGAAGAACGTGTTGCAGAATCGGCCGAGCACGTCGACCACGGTGAGGATGGCCGCTACGGGCACGGCGATGGCCGCGAGCGCCTGGGACGGGTCCATGCCGAGGGCGACGGAGAAGGCCGTCGCGATGATAGATCCCGTGTTGGCGTCAATGTGGCTCGACCCTCCGAAGGTGCCGATGCCCAGGACCGTGAGCTGCATGCTGCCGCCGATGAACATGCCAGTGGCCGGATCGCCCATGATGACGCCGGCCGCGAGGCCAACGAACACGGGCTGGTTGGCCGTCTGCCACCAGTTCTGCCCACACACGACGGTGAACGCAGCCACGAGCGACAACAGCAGGATCTGCAGTGCTCCAATCATTTCTCTTCCTCTCTCCTTGCGGCTGCCTACTAGGTGTATATAACTATATAGAGTTATGCTGAGCAGGCGAGAACCTGGGTCACCATCCGCCAGCGGCATCATATTCGTGGTGAACGGCAGCGGTTTGGGGACGGGTTGTCTCTCTCAGAGGCTTTGGGACAGGCCGGCCTGTCCCAAAGAGGCTGCGGCGAATAACCCGTCCCCAAGCCGCTCATGTTTTTTGCGAAGGCGTTATGTCGTCCCACAAGCAACGGCCGACCGGCTATACTGTCTAAGACCTTTAAGACGGTACGAGAGACCGAAAAGGCGTCCACAACCTAATCGCAGCTGCCTTATTCGGAGTCTCCGCCACGTGGCGGTCGCTCCGTTTTTTGTAGCTGCAGGTTTGCCCCTGGGCGCACGACGAAAGGGCGGTGTTGCTGTGAACCTACTGGTTGACGACGGCAGGCATCCGAGGGCGCTTCTCGCGCTGGAGAACGGGATGCACTTCTTTGGGCGCTCTGCAGGCGCAGAGGGCGAGACCTTCGGCGAGATCGTGTTCAACACCTCGATGGCCGGCTATCAGGAGATCGTCTCCGACCCGTCCTACGCGGGCCAGATTGTGACGCTCACCTACCCCCAGATCGGCAACTACGGCATCAACGAGAAGGACATGCAGGGCGACCCGCTCCACCTGGCCGGCCTCGTGGTACACGACATGTGCTACACCCCGAGCAACTGGCAGTCCGTGGAGAGCTTCCCGAACTTCCTCGCGCAGAACGGCGTCGTCGCGATCGAGGACGTGGACACCCGCGCCCTCACCATCGCCATCCGCGAGGGCGGCGCCATGAGGGCGGCGATCTCCACGACCGACCTCGACCCGGAGAGCCTCGTCGCCCGCGTCAAGGCGTCCCCTTCCATCGCCGACCACAACTACGTCGCCGACGTCTCCACCAAGGAGGCCTACACGGTCCCCGGCCAGGGCGTCGACGGCCACCCGCGCCTGCGCGTCGTGGCCTACGACTGCGGCGAGAAGAAGGGCATCGCCAAGCGTCTCTCGGCCGCCGGCTGCGAGGTCGCCGTCGTGCCCTGGGACACGCCGGCCGAGAAGGTCCTCGAGATGGCGCCCGACGGCGTGTTCTTCTCCAACGGCCCCGGCGACCCCATTTCCGTGCCGCCCGTTGTCGACGCCGTGCGCGCGTGCCTCGGCAAGCTTCCGGTCTTTGGCATCTGCCTCGGCAACCAGGTCATCTCCATGGCGGTCGGCGGCCAGATCGAGAAGCTCCCGTACGGCCACCACGGCGGCAACGAGCCCGTGATGAACCTGCTCACCGGCAAGGTGGAGATCACCGCGCAGAACCACAACTATGGCCCGGTCTTCTCGTCCTTCGGCCCGCTCGTGCCCGAGCTCTCCGGCGGCGTCTCCGAGCATCCGGCCGACGGGGACCTGCGCTTCTGGTCCCGCGCCCATGTGGCCCCCGTCGTCCAGACCGAGAAGTACGGGCGCGTCCGCCTCACGCACGTCAACCTCAACGACGGCACGCCCGAGGGCATCCAGTTCCTCGACGTTCCGGCCTTCTCCATGCAGTACCACCCCGAGGCCAAGCCCGGCCCCAACGACTCCACGTACGCCTTCGCGGCGTTCGCCAAGCTCATGCGCGGCGAGGACGACTACCTCGCCATCGACGTCCGCGAGGGGAGGCGCTTCTAGATGCCCAAGCGCACCGACATCAAGAAGATCCTGATCATCGGCTCCGGCCCCATCGTCATCGGCCAGGCCTGCGAGTTCGACTACTCCGGCACCCAGGCCTGCAAGGCCCTGCGCTCGGAGGGCTACGAGGTCGTGCTCGTGAACTCCAACCCGGCCACGATCATGACCGACCCGGAGACCGCCGACCGCACCTACATCGAGCCCATCACGGTGGAGTCCGTGACCAAGGTCATCGAGAAGGAGCGACCGGACGCCCTCTTGCCCAACATGGGCGGCCAGACGGGCCTCAACTGCGCCGTTGCCCTCGGCAAGGCGGGCATCCTCGAGAAGTACGGCGTCGAGGTCATCGGCTGTGACGTCGACTCCATCGAGACCGGCGAGGACCGCGAGCTCTTCGCCAACGCCATGCGCGACATCGGCCTCGAGGTCGCCAAGTCCGGCATCGCGCACACCGTGGAGGAGTGCGAGAAGATCGCCGACGAGCTCGGCTACCCCGTGGTGATACGCCCCGCCTTCACGCTCGGCGGCGCCGGCGGCGGCATGGCCTACGACCACGACGACCTCGCGCACATCGCCGAGCAGGGCCTTGCCCTCTCGCCCGAGAGCGAGGTGCTCGTCGAGCAGTCCGTCGAGGGCTGGAAGGAGATCGAGATGGAGGTGATGCGCGACTCCGCGGGCAACGGCGTCGTCATCTGCTCCATCGAGAACCTCGACCCGATGGGCGTCCACACCGGCGACTCCATCACCGTGGCCCCCTGCCAGACGCTCAACGACTTCGAGCTCCAGCGCCTGCGCGACTACTCGATCGCGATCCTCGAGCGCGTCGGCGTCGCCTGCGGCGGCTCCAACGTCCAGTTCGCAGTGAACCCGGACGACGGCCGCGTCATCGTCATCGAGATGAACCCGCGCGTCTCCCGCTCCTCGGCGCTCGCCTCCAAGGCCACCGGCTTCCCGATCGCCAAGATGGCCGCGCTGCTCTCCGTGGGCTACACCCTCGACGAGATCGAGAACGACATCACGCGCGAGACGCCCGCCTGCTTCGAGCCGTCGATCGACTACTGCGTGGTCAAGGTCCCGCGCTTCGCCTTCGAGAAGTTCAAGGGCACCGACGACACGCTCACCACGCGCATGAAGGCCGTGGGCGAGGTCATGTCCATCGGCGCCACCTTCGAGGAGGCCATGCAGAAGGCCATGCGCTCCCTCGAGCAGGGGCACGCCGGCCTCGGCGCGGACGGCAACGACGACTTCGACGAGGAGAGCTTCGAGGAGCGCGTCGCCACGCCCACGCCCGACCGCATCCTCTACGTCGCCGAGGCGCTGCGCCGCGGGCTCGGCGTCGAGCGCGTCTTCGAGCTCACCAAGATCGACCGCTGGTTCCTGAACCGCATCGCCGACATCGTCACCGCCGAGGACGTCATCCGCGAGCGCGGCCTCGCCGGCCTCGACGCTGACACGATGATGGCCGCCAAGCAGCTGGGCTTCTCGGACGCCCAGCTCGCGCATCTCACCGGCCAGCGTGAGGACACCGTGCGCGCCGTGCGCGAGGTCCTCGGCGTGCGCCCGTGCGTCAAGACCGTCGACACCTGCGCCGGCGAGTTCGCCGCCCGCACGAGCTACCACTACCTGACCTACGAGAAGGGCGGCGTGACCGAGTTCCACGAGGCCGAGAAGCCCCGCGTGGTCATCCTCTCCGCCGGCCCCAACCGCATCGGCCAGGGCATCGAGTTCGACTACTGCTGCGTCCACGCGGCCTACGCGCTCGCGGCCAAGGGCTACGAGACCGTCATGGTCAACTGCAACCCCGAGACCGTCTCCACCGACTACGACACCTCCGACCGCCTCTACTTCGAGCCGCTCACCTTCGAGGACGTCATGAACGTCATCGAGGTCGAGAAGCCTGTGGGCGTGATCGTCACCCTCGGCGGCCAGACCCCAATCAACCTCGCCAAGCGCCTCAAGGCGGCCGGCGTGCCCGTCATGGGCACCCAGCCCGAGGCCATCGACCTCGCCGAGGACCGCGACCGCTTCGCGAGCCTGCTCGACCGCCTCGAGATCGCCTACCCGCCCTCGAGCACGGCCGAGACCGTCGACGAGGCCAAGGCCGTCGCGCGCCGCGTGGGCTACCCGCTGCTCGTCCGCCCGAGCTACGTCCTGGGCGGTCGCGGCATGGGCATCGTCTACGACGACGAGGACCTCGTGAGCTACATGGCCGAGGCCACCAAGGTCTCCCCGGACCACCCCGTCTACCTCGACGCCTTCCTCGAGGACGCCATCGAGCTCGACGTCGACGCCCTCTGCGACACCGAGGAGTGCTACGTGGGCGCGGTCCTCGAGCACATCGAGGAGTGCGGCATCCACTCCGGCGACTCCGCCTGCTGCTTCCCGCCCTTCTCGCTCTCCGACAAGATCGTGGCCAAGGTCCGCGAGACCACGCGTCGCCTCGCGCTCTCCTGCCACATCCAGGGTCTCCTCAACGTCCAGTACGCGGTTCGTGACGAGCAGGTCTTCGTGATCGAGCTCAACCCGCGCGCGAGCCGCACCGTGCCCTTCTCGTCCAAGGCCGCCGGGGTGCCGCTGGCCAAGTGCGCCGCGCGCATCATGAGCGGCGAGAAGATCCGCGACCTCGGCCTCCCCGAGGAGGGGCGCGACCTCGGCTACTACGCGGTCAAGGAGGCCGTCATGCCGTGGAGCCGCTTCCCGGGCGCCGACGTGGTCCTCGGCCCCGAGATGAAGTCGACCGGCGAGGTCATGGGCCTCGACGTCACGTTCCCGAAGGCCTACGCCAAGACGCGCGAGGCCATCGACTACGACGTGCCGCAGTCCGGCAAGGTCTTCGTCTCGGTGTGCGACCGCGACAAGCGCTCGGTGGCGCCGGTGGCCCTCTCGCTCAAGAACCTGGGCTACGACCTGCTCGCCACGCGCGGCACGGCGAAGACGCTGCACGCCGCGGGCATCCCGTGCGAGGTCGTGAAGCCCATCTCCGAGGGCTCGCCCAACATCATCGACATGATGGTGGCGGGGGAGATCGCATTCCTCGTCAACACGCCCAAGGGCCACAGCTCGCGCGGCGACGGCTTCAAGATGCGCGGCGAGGCCGTGAGCCGCGGCATCGACATGGCGACCACCATGTCCGGCGCCGTCGCGCTGGTGCAGGCCATCGCGGCCCTGCGCCAGGGCCCGCTCGACGTCTACCCCCTCCAGGACCTGTAACCTGATAAAGGCGCCAGGGTTCTTCGTCAGGCTTAGGGCCGTCGGGCTTCGCGCCCGGCGGCCCTTTTTGATACTTAGCCTCTCAATGACAGGTCCTCTCATAATTGGAGTTATCTATCTACGTTTATGGTCCTTCGCTGCGTTGGGCGGCACCCTCAGCAGGATTGTTCTCTGCGTGAAAGGGTGGAATTACAATGACGGGGGACGTCCCCGGATGGTCCGGGGCGCCGCCATCAGAGGGAGACTCACATGGCGCGACCGCTTGAACCTGGATCTATTGTGGACTGCCACACGCACACGAGCTTCTCGGACGGTGCGGGCACGTTCGAGGAGAACGCCCGCGCCGCCGTCGCGGCCGGATGCGCCGTGCTGGTGTGCACGGACCACCTCACGCTGCCCGCGTCGATGGACCCGGCCGGCGAGGTGCAGGTCGTCGAAGGGGAGCTGCCCGCGCACCGCGCCGCGTTCGAGTCAGCGCGAGCCGCCCATCCCGAGCTGGAGATGGTCTACGGCTTCGAGGTCGACTGGTATCCCGGCTGCGAGGACGACGTTCGCCATTGGTCGTCCGGGGCGCAGGTCCTTCTCGGCAGCGTGCACTGGCTGGGCGAGAAGGACGACGGCGCGTGGATCGACGATACCTCCGACCTGCGCGTCTGGCACGAGCTCGGCCCAGGCGAGGTGTGGCGGCGCTACGTGGCCGCATGGTGCGCCGCCTGCGAGAGCCCGCTCGCCTTCGACACGATGGCGCACCCCGACCTGCCGGAGCGCATGCGCCCGCTCGGCCTTGCCGCCACGATCGACCTCGCGCCGCTCTGGGATGAGATGGTCGCCTGCGCCCGCGACACCGGCCGCCGGGTGGAGCTCTCCACCGCCGGCTGGCGCAAGGGGGTGGGGGACTACTACCCCTCGCGCGGCCTGCTGGGGCGGTTCCGCGCCGCCGGCGTGCCCATCACCGTGGGCTCCGACGCGCACGTCCCGTCGGACGTCTGCGACGGGATACGCGAGGCCTACGCGTATGCCTGGGAGGCAGGCTACCGCTCGGTCGAGGTCCCGCATGCGGACGGCGGCTGGGAGCGCATGCCGCTATGATACGTGGGGGCGGTCCTTCGTGTCGTTTGGGGGAGGAGTATGGCGCGGCTACTGGTTATCGAGGACGACGCGGCGATCAATGACGTCGTGGCGACGCGCCTCTCGCGTGACGGCCACACAGTGACGCAGGCGTTCTCCGGCTCCGAGGCTCGCCTTCTGCTGGGCGAGGAGGGCGCGACGTTCGACCTTGTCATCAGCGACCTCATGCTGCCCGGCGCGACGGGGGAGGAGCTCGTGGGGCTTATCCGCGAGCGCGACGCCGCGACGCCCGTCTTGGTGATCTCCGCCCGTGCGACGGCTGCCGACAAGATTGGCCTTCTCGACCTGGGTGCGGACGACTACCTCGTAAAGCCCTTCGACCTCGACGAGCTGGCGGCGCGCGTCGCCGTGCAGCTGCGCCACCGGGGCACGGCTGCCGCCACGGACTCGGGGGTCCTGCGGTACCGTCAGTGGGCTCTGGACACGGAGGCCCGTACGCTCACCGTCGACGGATCTCGTGAGGTCCCGCTCACCAAGATAGAGTTCAACATCCTCGAGGCACTCGTTCGGCGGCCGAACAAGGTCTTCTCCAAGTCCGAGCTCTTCGAGCTGGCGTGGGGGGAGCCTTTTGCGGGCGACGACTCCACCGTGGCCGTGCACGTCTCCAACATTCGCGGCAAGCTGCGCGCCACAGGCACCGACGGCTACCTCAAGACGGTCTGGGGTATGGGCTTCAAGCTTGCGTAGCGTCTGGGCACTCTATGAGGTGCAGACTGCTGCAGAACTCATGCTCGTGATGAAAAGGTGGCGCCTCGCGTGCAAAACTCTCGCTCGTGATGAATGTTTCTCGGTCTCATGACCACATTCGATTTAATAATCTTTCTCTCAACTGGGATTATGAGCCGCGAGGAACTGCGCGAGGCTCTATTGCGTCACGTTTTTCTCATCACGAGCGGCTGTTTTGCAGCTCTCGGTCGAATCATTCATCACGAACGGCCGTTTTGCAGACGGCTTCCTCAAGCTTTCTTTAGATTTGGCTCACGGATTCTAAAGGTCTGCCCATCATCATGGTGCGCAGCCTCTAGAAAGGAGCGAGCGTGAACGTCATAGAGACGCATGGCCTCACCAAGCGCTATCGTCGCAAGCTGGCCGTGGACAACCTGGACATGACCGTCGCCGCCGGCGACATCTACGGCTTCGTGGGCAAGAACGGATCGGGCAAGTCCACCACGATGAAGATGGTCTGCGGCCTGGCGCGTCCCACGGCGGGCGAGGTCGTCCTCTTCGGCGACCCGGAGCGCGGCGGTGCCACGCCGCAGGGCTTCTCCCGCATCGGCGCCCTCATCGAGAGCCCGGGCGTGCTCGCCAGCCTCACCGCGCGCGACAACCTCGTCGCCAAGGCGCTCGCGCTCGGCCTGACGCATGCGGGACAGGTGGCGGACGACCTTCTCGCCCTCGTGGGTCTGGACTCGATGGACCATCGTCGCGTGAAGGCCTACTCGCTCGGCATGAAGCAGCGCCTCGGCCTGGCGCTCGCGCTCGTGGGCAGCCCCGACCTGCTGCTCCTGGACGAGCCGTTCAACGGCCTCGACCCCGAGGCCACGCGCGCCATGCGCCTCGCGCTCATGCGTCTCAACCACGAGCATGGTGTCACGATCATGATCTCCAGCCACGTTCTCGACCAGCTCGACCGCGTTGCCACGTGCTTCGGCGTCATCGCGGACGGGCGTCTCACGGCCGAGTTCACTGACGACGAGCTCCACGAGCGCTGCGGCAGCTCCGTGCGCCTGCGCCTCGCCGAGCCGGAGCGCGGTCTCGCCCTGCTCGAGCAGGCGCTCCCGCAGGCGACCTTCCGCGCGGAGCCTGACGGCGCGCTCGTGGTCACGGGCGCCCCGCTCGACGAGGTCAGCGCCGCGTGCTTCTCGGCCGGCATCGAGGTCCGCGAGCTCACCCAGCAGGAGCGCGACATCGAGGAGTACTTCGTCGAGCTCATGGGCGGCGCAGACGGCGAGAAGGAAGGTGCCGCCCGATGATCGCCCTGCTCCGCTCGGACGCCTATCGCGTCCTGCACTCCCGCTGGATCTGGGGCGTGGTCGCCATCGTGGCGTTTCTCCTGCTTGCGCCAGCCCTCATGATGCGCTGGACCAACATGGGTCCCATCCACTACGACGACCTCACCGGCTCGGCGCTCCCCATGACAGGCGTTCAGATGCTTGCCGCAGCCATGGCGATCATTGTGTGCTGCGACCGTACCGACCTCGGCTTTGGCCGCTCGGTCCTCTCGTCTCTCGGCGAGCGCGCCCGCATGGTCTGGTTTGCCGAGAAGTGCGTCTTCTCGCTGCTGCTCGCTGCCGTCCTGATCGTGTTCGTGTTTGTGGTGGGGCTTCTCGCCCTGCCGGTCTCCGGGGTCCCGGTGGCAGACCCCGAGCCCGCGTGGCAGGTTGCGGCCTGGCTCGGCTGCACCTGGCTCTGCGCGGCGCCCTACGTCGTGCTCACGGTGATTGTGGCTCATCTCACGCGCAACGAGGGTGTGACCACGGCGTTTGCCGTCATCGGTGCCGGAGGGCTGCTCGAGGGCGGCATCGTCGTGGGCATCGACGCCCTCTGCTACCTTGCCGGCGGCCATTTCCTGGATTTCTCCTCTGCCATCGCCCCGTGGCTACCGTCGCAGATCGTTGGCATTGTCGGACAGGGGGCCGCCGCGCTGCTCTCGGCGGACAATGCCGTGCGTCTGTCCGGCGCCGTTCGCGCGCTCATCGTCTGCCTGCCGCTCACCGTTGCCGTCACCGCCGCCGACGCGCTGCTCGTCTCGAGGAGGGATGTCGCATGATGGCGCTGCTCAAGTCTGATCTCTACCGAACCGTGCAAGCCCGCTGGCCGGGGGTCGTACTCGCTCTCGTCGCGCTTGCCACCTTGGGCAGCGCCGTACTCACTATCTGGTGGCCACTCGAGCCCGGCGTCGTCTACGACGGCCTCACCGGGCGTACGGGCGCCCTGCGCTTCGCCGGGCGGGGAACCTCGATTGCGCTCGTGTCGGCGATCGCCCCCTTCGTTGCCGCGCATCTCTCCTGCGCGGACTCCGATTTCGGATTTGACCGTACGCTTCTCTCGTCGATGCGCGGTCGCGTCGCGTACTTTGCCGAGAAGTACCTGCTCACAGTGCTCCTCTCGGGCGCGATTCTGATTGCCTATCTCGTGTTCAGCGGGCTTGGCGTCTTTGTGATCTTGCGTCCCGTGGAAAACGTCGAGCCGTTCTGGCAGGTTGCGGCGTGGGCGGGGGAGGGCTGGCTCGCGGCGTGTGCTTATGCGCTCGTCGTGCTGCTGGTCGGACAGCTCACACGCAGTCGGGCAATTGCATTTATCGTCGTGTTCCTGCTGCTCTCGGGTGCCGTGGAGCAGGGGGCCTTCACCTTCCTCCTGCTCGTGAGCAATGTGTTCGGCCTGGGGTGGGGCCCCGCGCTCGAGGCGGCCATTGCCTGGATGCCCTACGTCACCACGGCCGCAGTGGGCAACGGTGCCGCGGACATGCTTACCGTGGATGCGACCGGCTTCGCCCCGGCTGTCCGTGCGCTCGTCGTCTGCGTCCCGCTCTGCCTCGCGTGCGGCGGACTCGGTGCCCTCGCTGGCACGAGGCGCGATGTCGGATGATGCACGAGGCGTTCCTCGAGCAGCTCTACCGCTGGCCGGAGCCGCTCGTAGACTGGCTCCTCACAAGCTCTAGGATGGAGTGGCTGGCCGGAATCGTGAAGGGGTTTCACATGGCGGATGGGCTCATGCTCGCGGCGATGCTCGTGCTCGGCCTCGCCCTGGGAGGGCTCTTCGTCATCGCCTGCTATGCAACCGAGCTGGGTCGTCAGGTGCGCTTTCTGACCGCCCGCGACCGCGCGAGCAACGCACGTCTCACCTGCGGCAGCCGTCTGCCGGGCATGGTCGGCATGGTCGACGCCGTGAACGCCGAGATCGACGTCGCCGACGCCGAGCGCGTGGAGGCCCTGCGCGCCGCGGACGAGTTCTCGCGCGGCCTCTCCGCGCTCAGCCATGACGTCCGTACGCCGCTCGCCGGCGCCCGCGGCTACCTTCAGCTCGCGCGCGAAGAGGCGGATTCGACGCGCAAGGACGAGCAGCTGGCGGCCGCCGACGCGCGCCTCGCCTCGATGTCCGCGCTGCTTGACGAGCTCTTCTCGTACGCTCGCTCCGCCGATCCCGACACCCCGCTCGAGCTTGGTCCCGTTGCGCTGCGGCCGCTCTTGGAGCAGGTCCTTCTCGGCCATTACCCCGAGTTCGATGAACGCGGCTGGGAGCCGGCCCTGGCCTGCGGGGACGTCATCGTCGAGGCCGACGGGGAGGCGCTCTCGCGCATCGTCGAGAACCTCGTGGTCAACGCGCTTCGACACGGCTCCGGCCCGCTTGCGGTGCACGTGCGACCGGCAGGCGAGAAGGACCTCGCCGCCGTCGAGTTCTCCAATCCCGTGGCGGATCCCTCCGCCATCGACGCCGACCGCCTCTTCGAGCGCTTCTACCAAGCCGACTCCTCACGCGCGACAGTCGGCTCCGGACTCGGTCTGTCCGTCGCCGCCAAGCTCGCCGAGGCCCAGGGTATGACCCTCTCTGCCCGCCTCGAGGGAATCACGCTCGTCGTCACGCTCGTCATGAGCATCGTCTGAAAGGGAGACGCATGATAGTCACCACCACCAACTCCGTCGAGGGCCACCAGATCGTCGACTACCTTGGCATCGTCACCGGCGAGGCCGTGAGTGGCATCAACATGCTCCGCGACCTCGGCGCCGGGATCCGCAACGTCTTCGGCGGACGCTCGGCCGGCTACGAGGAGGAGCTCCAGCGGGCGCGCGAGGAGGTCCTTGCCGAGATGCAGCAGCGTGCGGACGCGCTCGGCGCGGACGCGATCGTGGGCGCCTCCATCGGCTACGAGACCTTCGAGGGCATGATCATGACCTGCTGCTCCGGCACGGCGGTCCGCCTGCGCCGCGCGTGACGCAGGCAGACGGCCGGTCCGCGGCGACCGGTCCTTCTCGCCTGCGTGAAATATCTGCCGAGACGAGGGTATCCTGTAGAAGTTTGCTACACTCATAAGGCTGTGAAATCCGCGGGCGTGGTGGAACTGGTAGACACGCTGGATTTAGGTTCCAGTGGGGGTGACCCCATGAAGGTTCGAGTCCTTTCGCCCGCACCAGCTTGGGAAAACTGGCGGGGCAGGCCCGCCATCGAAGACACTGGAGGAACGTTGAAGATCACCGTCACCGCCGAGAAGCCGTCCGACGAGAAGATGGCTGCCGCCCTCACCATTCCCGCCGCCGAGGTCGACGCCGCCGTCAAGCGGACCTACAAGGACATCGCCAAGAAGTACAGCTTCCAGGGCTTCCGTCGCGGCCACGCGCCGCGCCCGGTGATCGACGGCATCATGGGCCGCGAGGCCGTGCTCGCCCAGGCCACCAACGACCTCCTCAACGCCGCCGAGCCCCTCATGCTCGAGGAGCTCGACGTCACCCCGGTCGGCCGCGTGGACTTCGGCGCCGAGGGCGCCGATCCCGAGCTCGCCGTCGAGGGCACCGACTACGTCGTGACCGCCACCATCGGCGTGCGCCCGTCCTGCGAGCTCGAGAGCTACGACGCCCCCGAGATCAACATGCCGCCCGAGGAGGCCACCGAGGCCGAGATCGACTGGCAGGTCAACCAGCTCCTCAGCTACCAGATGACCTACGAGGACGTCGAGGAGGGGCGCGCCGTCGAGAACGGCGACATCGTCTCCGTTGACGTCGAGAACGTCGAGGGCGCCGGTCACCTCGCCGGCAAGAACCGCCTGCTCGCCCTTGACGGCCAGCAGATTCCCGACCAGCTCCAGGAGGGCATTGTCGGGATGAGGAAGGGCGAGGAGAAGGCCATCGAGTGGACCCGCACCCACGAGCACGAGGGCGAGGAGCACTCCCACACCTTCTCCGTCAAGGTCACGCTGAACGGCATCAAGAAGGCCGTCACCCCCGAGCTCGACGACGAGATCGCCAAGAAGTACGGCTACGACGACGTGGCCGCCTTCCGCGCCGCCGTCAAGGAGGAGGTCGAGGCCGACAAGAAGACGACGCTCCCCAACCTCAAGGAGGACCGCGTCGTCGAGGCCCTCGGCAAGGCCCTCAAGCTCGAGGCCGTGCCCGAGGCCTACCAGAACGAGATCTTCAACGAGCTCGCCTCCGAGTTCCTCGCGCAGCTCCAGCGCCAGAACGTCAGCCTCGACATGTACCTGCGCGCCCGCGGCGTGAAGACCGATGACTTCCTGGCCGACCTTCGCGTCCAGGCCGAGGAGCGCGCGCGTCAGTCCCTCGCGCTCGACGCCCTCGCCGCCAAGCTCGGCGTCGAGGCCACCGAGGATGACGTCCGCGCCGAGTTCGAGAAGGCCGGCGTCGAGGACGTCGACGCCTCCGTCGAGCAGTGGCGCTCCGAGGGCCGTCTGCCCGCCATCCGCGACTCCATCCGTCGCACCAAGGCCCTCGACTGGCTCGTCGAGAACGCCAAGGTGAACATCGTCGACGAGGTCGCCGAGCGCGCCGCCGCCGACAAGGCTGACGCCGAGTAAGCTCGCCACACCTGTCTCCTGACGCCCCGGGCACCACTGCCCGGAGCGCACGCACAAGAAACGGAGATCACATGCACCAGCCCACCAACATCCCCCTCATCCCCTACGTCGTCGAGCAGACGCCGCGCGGCGAGCGCAGCTACGACATCTACTCGCGCCTGCTCAACGACCGCATCGTCTTCCTCGGCGAGGAGGTGACGCGCGACTCCGCCAACCTCGTGATCGCGCAGCTCCTCCACCTGGAGAGCCAGGACCCCGACAAGGACATCGCCCTCTACATCGACTCGCCGGGCGGCGACGTCTACGCCGGCCTTGGCATCATCGACACGATGAACTTCATCAAGCCGGACGTCTCCACCATCTGCGTGGGCATGGCCGCCTCCATGGGCGCCGCCATCCTCGCCTGCGGCGCCAAGGGCAAGCGCCTAGCGCTCCCCAACTCGATGGTCCTCATCCACCAGCCGAGCTCGGGCGTCTCCGGCCAGCAGACCGACATCCAGATTGTCGCCGACGAGACCCGCTGGATCCGCCAGCGCCTGAACGAGATCCTCTCCGAGGCGACCGGCCAGCCCATCGAGAAGGTCAACGCGGACACCGAGCGCGACAACTACATGCGCGCCTCCGAGGCCTGCGCGTACGGCCTCGTGGACCGCGTCATCACCTCTCGCACCGAGCAGACCCAGGAGTAGCGAATGGCCCAGGACATGGACACGCTCGGCGGCGAGGTGCGCTGCTCCTTCTGCGGTAAGACCCGCAGCCAGGTGAGCAAGCTCATCGCCGGACCCGGCGGCGCCTACATCTGCGACGAGTGCGTGCACGCGTGCTCCGACATGATCGACGAGGTCGACCTCGCCCGCGAGGCCGGCGCGACGGACGCGGCGGACGAGGGCGAGCCGCCCATCAAGAACCTCCCGACGCCGCACGAGATCTACGACGAGCTCTCGCAGTACGTCATGGGTCAGGAGCAGGCAAAGCGTGCGATGAGCGTGGCCGTCTACAACCACTACCGTCGCATCCTCTCCGGAAACGATGAGGTCGAGGAGGGCGCCGAGGAGGTCGAGATCGCCAAGAGCAACATCCTGCTGCTGGGCCCCACCGGCACGGGCAAGACGCTGCTCGCGCAGACGCTCGCGCGCTTCCTCGAGGTACCCTTCGCCATCGCGGACGCCACCACCCTCACCGAGGCCGGATATGTCGGCGAGGACGTGGAGAACATCCTGCTCAAGCTCATTACCGCGGCCGACGGCGACGTCGAGCGCGCTCAGGTGGGCATCGTCTACGTGGACGAGATCGACAAGATCGCCCGCAAGGCCGAGAACCTCTCCATCACGCGCGACGTCTC
>JAUNEG010000034.1 GCA_030525685.1 Atopobiaceae bacterium
AGATCGACAAGATCGCCCGCAAGGCCGAGAACCTCTCCATCACGCGCGACGTCTCGGGCGAGGGCGTGCAGCAGGCGCTCCTCAAGATCCTCGAGGGCACCGAGGCCAGCGTGCCTCCGCAGGGCGGCCGCAAGCACCCCCAGCAGGAGCTCATTCGCATCGACACCACCAACATCCTCTTCATCTGCGGCGGCGCCTTCGTCGGCCTGGACAAGATCGTGGCCGACCGCATCGGCAAGAAGGGCATCGGCTTCGCCGCCGAGGTGGGCAAGAGCGCCGAGAAGGACGAGGACTACCTCATGGAGCAGGTCATGCCCCAGGACCTGCACAAGTTCGGAATGATCCCCGAGTTCCTCGGCCGCATCCCGGTCATCACGGCGACGCGGGAGCTCAACGAGGAGGACCTCGTCTCCATCCTCACGCAGCCGCGCAACGCGCTCGTCAAGCAGTACCGCCGCATGTTCGAGCTCGAGGGTGTCGACCTGGTCTTCGAGGACGACGCGCTCACCGAGATCGCGCACCAGGCCATCGCCCGTGGCACGGGCGCCCGCGGCCTGCGCGCCATCTGCGAGGCCACGCTGCAAGACACGATGTTCGACCTGCCGAGCGACCTCGACATCACCAAGGTCGTCGTCACCAAGGAGAGCGTCGGGGGTGGCGTGCCGCCGCGCAGCGTCTCCAAGGCCCACGGGAAGCACCACGTGGCCTAGGGTCACGGGCCCTTCTCGCCGGCTTTCGTTCAGACGGGGACGTCGCCTCCGGGCGGCGTCCCCTCCTGTTAGAGGTTGGAGCCGCCGAGGGCCATGTAGGAGCGGATGACGGCGTCGCGGCGGCGCGAGCCGGCGGGGCACACCTTGTCGAAGGCCGGCATGATGCCCTTGTAGATCGCGATGACCTGAAGGCGCTTGGCAAGGCCGGCGGCAGAGGCGCGCGACTCCTCGAGCTGGCCCCTGATCTCGTCAAGGTATGGCGAGCGCATGGCGTAGTGCCAGAAGAGGTCGGCGCGGTCGGCGTCGGGGTAGAGCCAGGGACGGTTGTCCGGCCCGGCGAAGTGGATGATCGCGGGGTCGGCGGCCGCCTCCTCGTACTCGGCGCGCACGTCGGCGGGCGCGTTGGCGATGATGTGGGTGCGGCGGAGGTGCTGCCAGTCCATGAGGTAGTTCCAGCGCATGTGCACGCGCACGTAGTTGCCGTCGACGACCTTGTTGAGGACGTCCTGGTCCAGCCAGCGCCACATGCGCTGCGTGGAGAGGTCGAGGAACTCCTCGGGCGTTATGGTCCGGCGCAGCTCCGCCAGGTTCATGAGCAGAACGCCCGCCTGGAAGTAGTCGTGCGGGTCGCTCATGCCGAGCTCGTTCTTGAGATAGGGCCCCACGGTCGTGTCGTAGCCCTCGATCTGGCCGATCGTGTCGGCGTCGCGCGTGGCCGCCAGGGGGTAGCCGGTGACGTCCACGTCGTAGAGCTCGGCGACATCATCGTCCACGATGAGGTCGGAGTCGAGGTAGATCGCCTTGTCCACGTTGGGCAGGAGCTGCGGCGCGAGCAGGCGGAAGTACGTCTCGGGGCGGAAGTGCCCGTGGTGGGGGAGCTCGATGTCACCGAGCGCCGCGTCGACGTCGAGGAAGCCGATGCCCACGTTGTCGGCCTTGGTCTGGCGCGTGAGCGTGATCATGCTGGCGGGCGAGATGTTGCGCGTGAGCACGATGATGTCGTAGCGACGCGACGCGCTGGCGTTGCCAACGATGGACTGGATCGCCACGGAGAGGTACGGGACGAAGTTCTCGCTGCACGCGAAGACGATGACGACGTCGTCAAGGGGCAGGTCGAGGTCTCCCGACGTGCTGGCGAGCATCGTCGAGGAGAGCGGGTTTCTCACGTGCGTGGTCTTGCGCAGCGGCTTCATGTGACCTCTGTTCGGGCGCGTTCCGGGCCTCATAAACTCTACCATGCGCCGCGTCGGCCCTCAAACGTCGAGAAGGGACGTCGCATTGTCTACGGAGACTCTGCGCACTTCCTCCGCCTCGACTCCGCGCGCTGAGGCCACCGCGCCGGCGGCCCGCCCGAGGGAGCCCGCCAGGGCAGGGACGTCAGTGCGGGCGTGCTCGGCCTCCGGGAGGTCCGTCTCCAGCAGCAGGCGGTCGAGGGGGAGGACCCGGGCGTACTCGCGCCCGCGCCTCGTTGCGAGCGACCGCTCGCCGAGGGAGAAGAGGCAGCCGAGCCGTACGGCACGCCAGAGCTCGTCGGAGGAGCCGGAGAACCAGTGGAGGACGCAGCGGCAGCGCTCGGCGGCGCCGGTGCGCTCGAGCACGTCGAGGACGGCGTCGGCGGCACGAACCGCGTGGAGGGAGAGCACCTTGGGCGTCTCGGGGTCGCTCGCCTCCGCGCACGCGGCGCATATGCGCTCGAACGCCGCCACCTGCTCGTCCCACGTCCCCGCATGTCGCGGGGAGGCGTCGAGCCCGACCTCCCCGACGAAACGCGTCTCGGGAAGGGCTTCGACCAGCGCCTCGGCGTCATTCGGGTCGCGGACCCACCAGGGGTGCAGCCCGGCGGCGAGCCGCACGTTCTTCTCGCCCACCAAGACGTCCCGCTGCGCGCGGAACTCCGCCGGTGTCACCGTGACGGCGAGGAGCGCGAGGCCCGCCTCCTCCGCCCCGCGCGCAACGTCCGCGGGCGTGGAAAACCATCCAAGATGGCAGTGCGCGTCGACCAGATTCCAGCTTCGGGGGTTCATGTCGGGGCATCCTCCTGCCAAAACGGGCCTTCGTGCAACACTGACGTCTTTCCAGAACCAAAACGCCCGTCCGTGCAACAAGAATTTACCTCGCGGAGACCGTCCGCGTACGCCCCGAATCGGAGATGTCCAGTTGAAGGAATCAAAAACGAAACATGATTCCTCATCCGGGCCAAAAGGACGTTGCACGAACGCCGGTTTTGGTTTCGACCCGTGGGAAATGTAGCACGAGCTGACATTTTGCGGAGCCTGCCCCCAATGTCGAGGACTGGCCTTGGAGCGCCCGCCCCGTGCTATCCTGTTGGACTGATATGCACGCGACCGGGAGAGGATGCCCCGTGGAAGAAATGCCCAGGAACTACGACCCCCAGACCGCCGAGCCCGAGCTCATTGAGCGCTGGATGAGCGCCGGTTGCTACCAGCGCTCCAAGGGAGTGGGGGACTGCACCGTCGTCATCCCGCCGCCCAACGTGACGGGCATCCTGCACATGGGCCACGCGATGGACGACTCCATCCAGGACACCTACGTGCGCTACAGCCGCATGCGCGGTCGCTCCACGCGCTGGATCCTGGGTACCGACCACGCGGGCATCGCCACGCAGACCAAGGTGGACAAGAAGCTCAAGAGCGAGGGCGTGAGCCGTCTTGAAATCGGCCGTGAGAAGTTCCTCGACGCCTGCTGGGACTGGACGCGCGAGTACGGCGGCACGATCGTCTCCCAGATCAAGCGCATGGGCTGCTCGATCGACTTCTCCGACGAGAAGTTCACCATGAGCCCCGAGTTCAGCCGCGCGGTGCGCAAGGTCTTCTGCGACTGGTACCACGACGGCCTTATCTACCGCGGCAAGCGCATCGTCAACTGGTGCCCCTCCTGCTGCACCGCCATCTCCGACGACGAGGCCGAGTACCAGGACGAGAAGGGCCACCTGTGGTACCTCCAGTACCCGCTCGTGGAGCCCGTCGACGGCATCGACCACATCACGGTGGCCACCACGCGCCCCGAGACCATGCTCGGCGACACGGGCGTGGCCGTCTCCCCGCAGGACCCCGAGAAGGCCAAGCTCGTGGGCAAGATGGTGCGCCTGCCGATCGTGGACCGCGAGATCCCGATCTTCTCCGACTGGCACGTGGACGCCGGCTTTGGCACGGGCTTCGTCAAGGTCACGCCCGCGCACGACCCCAACGACTACGCCATGGGCCAGGCCCACGACCTCGAGCAGATCAACATCTTCGACGAACACGCCGTCGTGGTTGACGGCTACGGCGAGTTCTCCGGCATGAGCCGCGACCAGTGCCGCGAGGCCGTGGTGGCGTGGTTCGAGGAGCACGGCCTCCTCGAGAAGGTCGAGGAGCTCGACCACTCCGTCATGCACTGCTACCGCTGCAACACCGCGCTCGAGCCCTGGCTCTCCGAGCAGTGGTTCGTCGCCGTTGACAAGCTCAAGGACCGTGCGACCGAGGTCGTGAAGTCGGGCGAGGTCACGTTCCACCCCGAGCGCTGGACCCAGACCTATCTCACCTGGATGGACAACCTCAAGGACTGGTGCATCAGCCGTCAGCTCTGGTGGGGCCACCGCATCCCGGTCTTCTACTGCGAGGACTGCGGCTGGGAGGACGCCCTCATGGAGGACGCGGACGCCTGCCCCAAGTGCGGCGGGCGCCACGTCCGTCAGGACGAGGACGTGCTGGACACGTGGTTCTCGAGCCAGCTGTGGACCTTCGCCACGCAGGGCTGGCCGGACGACACCTCCGAGCTCGCCGAGCACCACCCCACCAAGGTCCTCGTGACCGCGCGCGACATCATCGCCCTCTGGGTGGCGCGCATGATCATGAGCTCACTCTACTTCACCGACGAGGTGCCCTTCCACGACGTCTACATCTACGCCACGATCCTGGCCAAGGACGGTAGCCGCATGTCCAAGTCCAAGGGCAACGGCGTGGACCCGATGGAGCTCATGGAGAAGTACGGCGCGGACGCCATGCGCTACAACCTCCTCACGCTCATCACCAACAACCAGGACGTCAAGTTCGACGCCAACATCGACAGGAAGACGCACAAGCTCATCGACAGCCCGCGCACCGAGCAGGCGCGCGGCTTCGTGACCAAGATCTGGAACGCGAGCCGCTTCGTCCAGATGAACCTCGAGGGCTACGAGCCTGGCGCGCCGGCCGCCGTGACGCCGGAGGACGCATGGATGCTGTCGCGCCTGGCGCGCGCCGTCGCTCACTCCACCGAGCAGCTGGAGACCTACGCCTTCGGCGACTACGCGCGCGAGATCCAGAGCTTCTTCTGGGGAGACGTCTGCGACTGGTACATCGAGCTCTGCAAGAGCCGCCTGCTCGACGGTGCGCCCGCCGAGCGCCTGCAGGTCCAGCGCAACCTCGTCTTTGTGCTCGACGCCTGCATGAGGCTGCTGCACCCGGTCATGCCGTTCGTGACCGAGAGCGTCT
The DNA here is from genome assembly GCA_030525685.1 of Atopobiaceae bacterium. Lineage (GTDB taxonomy): Bacteria > Actinomycetota > Coriobacteriia > Coriobacteriales > Atopobiaceae > Thermophilibacter. The sequence continues at coordinate 5,186 of JAUNEG010000034.1, forward strand.
GGGACGCCCTGCCCGCGTCCGGTCTCGACGACCACTCCGCCGAGTTCCTCATGGTGGCTGCCTGGCCGGAGCCTGAGCGCTTCGCCGAGTTCGCGAACGAGCGCGCCGAGAAGGACTTCGAGCTCGCCAAGCGCGTCATCTCCTGCGTGCGCTCCACGCGCGCCCGCTATCGCCTCTCGCCGCGCGCCGAGCTCGACGTCACCGTGCGCTGCGGCGCCGAGGACGCGGCGGTTCTCGCCGGCCAGGAGGGCTTCGTGCGCTCCGTGGGCCACGTGGGGGCGTTTGTCGCCGCCGCCGACGCCCAGAAGCCCGAGGGCTGCGTCTCCGTGGCCGACGGCTCGCTCGAAATCTTCGTCCACGTGGGCGACCTCGTGGACCTGGCCGCGGAGTCCGCGCGTCTCACCAAGGAGCTCGCCAAGGCCGAGAAGGACCTCGCCGGCGTGGAGCGCACGCTCGCCAACGAGGGCTTTGTCGCCAAGGCGGCGCCTGCGGTCATCGAGAAGAAGCGCGCTCAGGCAGCCGAGCTTACCGCTACGATCGAGCAGCTGAAGACGCAGATTTCTGACTTCGCGTAGGCTCTCACGTACCTGACGGCCCGCCGGCACTTCTCGCCAGCTCATGGGGCTTCGCCCAAAAGTCACTGGCCGAGAAGTGCCGGCGAGCCTCTCTGTTTCGATTCTCGCGATGGGGGAGAACATGAACTCGCTGGGGGACCAGGCCGAATCGTACACGGACGTGAACGCGCGGGTCGTGGATGCGTGGGTGGCCGATGGCTGGGAGTGGGGGACTCCCATCGGCCATGAGCGCTACGAGGCAGCGCGTGCGGGCGACTGGTCGATGGTGCTCACGCCCACGCGCGAGGTGCCGCGCGAGTGGTTCTTCGAGGAGATGCACGGCAAGCGCGTGCTTGGGCTCGCTGCCGGCGGCGGGCAGCAGATGCCGATCTTTGCTGCGATGGGCTGCGAGTGCACGGTGCTCGACTACTCTGAGGCGCAGATCGCCTCCGAAGTCATGGTCGCCGAGCGCGAGGGCTATGAGATCTGTGCCGTGCGTGCGGATATGACGCGCCCGCTGCCCTTTGAGGACGGCGCGTTCGACCTCATCTTCCACCCGGTCTCCAACTGCTACGTCGAGGAGGTGCTCCCCATCTGGCGTGAGTGCCTCCGCGTCCTGGCGCCGGGCGGGCGGCTGCTCGCCGGGCTGGACAACGGCCTCAACTACGTCGTGGATGACGAGGAGGAGCGCATCGTGCGCGGCCTGCCGTTCAACCCGCTCCGTGATCCCTCGCTCATCCCCGAGAACGCCCTCCCGGAGTGGGGCGTCCAGTTCTCGCACACGCTGGACGAACAGATTCGCGGGCAGATTCAGGCGGGCTTTCGAATCCTGGACCTCTACGAGGACACCAACGGCGAGGGCCGTCTCCACGAGCTGGGCATCCCCACGTTCTGGGCCACGTGCGCCGAGAAGCCAGCGTAGCGACTCGCCCCTCTGTGTCTGTGCCCCTTTCTCCCCTGCATCGTCATGTAGCAATGAGCTATACTAAAACCAAAAGACGTGTAGCAGGAGGGCGCCATGGACACGACGCAGATGAACGTGCGTATGGATGCATCCCTCAAACGTGCGGGGGACGCCGTCATTTCCGAGTTGGGGTACACGCCTTCTCGCGTCGTCAGGGCACTCTGGGAGTATGTGTCCTTGCAAGCGCGTGTTCCACGGGCCTTGGAGCACGTCTTGAACCAGGGGGGGCTCGATTCCGCATTTGCTTCGCCTGGCGCGACGGCACATGACAGGGGGGCGAGCTTGGTCGCCGATTTCTACAAGGGGATTGGCGTCTCCGAGCCGCCTCGCCCAGCTCCGGAGTATGAGACGCTTCGTGACGACTGGGCGCAGGACAAGCTCGAGGAATGGGGGCTGTCATGACGCCGGTCAAGCTGCTGCTTGATACCAACGTGTGGCTTGACTACTTTCTCGCGAGAACTCCGGGTCACCATGCGGCCTCGGAGTTGCTTGAGCTTGCTGAGGGCTCTGAGCGCATCGCGCTCTATACCTCGTCCCTCTCGATCAAGGATCTGGCGTACCTCCTCGAGCGAGACATGAAGAAGGGCGCGCGTGAAGCGGGGATTTCCGTTACTGAGCAGGTGAGCGCCGCAGCCCGAGAGACGGCATGGGGATGCGTGAGGCTTGTCCTTGAGCAGTCACTCATAGTTCCTGTCGGGCACCCGGAGGTGCTTCAGGCGTTCACGCTCAAGTCCATGCACGATGACTTGGAAGATGACCTTCTCTTGGGTTCCGCCTATCGGGCCGACGTCGACTACGTGGTGACCTATGACACAAAGCTGGCGCGTCGTTCGCCGGTGACGTGCGTAACCGTGCGCGAGGCGCTGGAGATTGCGCAAAAGGTCGTTTCATAGGAGTTGCTGCTACGCCCAGTCAAGAAGGTCGCGGATCACGCGGCTGGCGAGCATCTGGCCCATGATGGGCGGCAGGTAGCTCATCGTGCCCAGAAGCGACCCCTCGCGCATCCAGTGCTCGTCGGAGATGGCCTCCATGCGCACAGGCTCCTCGTCCGAGAAGAGCACGCGCAGGCCGCGGATGCCACGACGGCGGCACTCCTTGCGCATGACGCGTGCGAGCGGGCAGCTGACGGTGTCCTCGATGCTCGCGAAGCGCAGACGGCACGGGTCGAGCTTGTTGGCGCCTCCCATCGCGGAGAGCTCGGGGACGCGGCGCTCCTGGCACCACTGCGCAAGGCGGAGCTTCTGTGCCACGGTGTCGATGGCGTCGACCATGTAGTCGAGGTGCCCGAGCTCGTCCATCTGCCGGGGGAGCGCGTCCTTGTCGAGGAACGCGGTCACGGCGGTGACGTCCGCCTCGGGGTTGATGTCGAGCGTCATGGCACGCATGACCTCTGCCTTGGGGCGGCCGATGGTGCTCTGGAATGCGAGCGCCTGGCGGTTGATGTTGCTCGGAGCGACAACGTCGCGGTCGAGAAGGACGAGGTGGCCCACGCCGCCGCGGGCGAGCGCCTCCGCGCAGCTTGAGCCCACGCCGCCGAGGCCGATCACGGCCACGCGCGCCTCGCTCAGTCGCGCCAGCCCCTCGTCGCCGATGACGAGCCTCAGCCTGTCCGTCGCCGTCTCTGCCACCTGCGCTCCGTTCCTCTCGACCCGCCCCGCCCTACGTTACCGGTTTGCGACGCTTCCGCCAAACGTCGTGGCCCTCGACTACACTGCGGCCAACAAGAACGAGGGGGATTCCATGCACAGAGAGTTCCTGATGGGCAACGAGGCCATGGCCGTGGGAGCGCTCGCCGCGGGCGTGAACGTCGTGGCCGGCTATCCCGGCACGCCCTCGACGGAGGTCCTGGAGGCCGTGGCAAAGCGTCGTGGCGAGGGCGTCTACGTGGAGTGGTCGGTCAACGAGAAGGCTGCGCTCGAGGTCGCCGCCGGCGCGGCCTACGCCGGCGCCCGTGCGCTCGTCACGATGAAACAGGTAGGGCTCAACGTTGCCTCCGACCCGCTCATGAGCCTCTCCTACATCGGCGTCAAGGGCGGCATGGTCGTGCTCGTCGCCGACGACCCTGGTCCCATCTCGTCCCAGACCGAGCAGGACACGCGCACCTTCGCCGCCTATGCCAAGCTGCCCATCCTTGACCCTTCCAGCCCGTCTGAGGCCTACGCGATGATGTGCGAGGCCTTCGATCTTTCCGAGGAGCTGGGCTGCCCGGCGATCATCCGCCCGACCACGCGCGTGGACCACGGCTACGAGGACGTGCTCGTGGCAGAGCCTGAAGAGTGGGCGCGCCACGAGGCCGAGGGCTTCGTCCGCGACCCGAGCCGCTGGGTCATCTTCCCCGCGCTCTCCGTGCGCGCCCACGCTGCCATCGAGAAGCGCGACGCGGAGCTCGCCAAGCGTCTCTCTGGTTACGCGAGAAACACGGTGACGCAGACGGCAGGACCTGACGCACGACCGCGCCTTGGAATTGCCACCCACGGCATCAGTGCCACCTACGTTGCCGAGAACCTTAGCGAGAGGGACGATGTCCGCGTGCTCCGCGTGGCGACCCCGTATCCGTTCCCCGAGGACCTGGCCGCCGACTTCCTCGACGGCCTCGACGAGGTTCTCTGCGTCGAGGAGCTCGACCCCGTGATCGAGCGTGCCCTCATGGCCACATGCGGTCGCCGCGGACTGAACGTACGCATCCGCGGCAAGCTCACCGGCGACATCCAACCTTCGGGAGAGAACACCGTTGAAAGCGTAGGGGAAGCCCTTGAGCGTTTCCTCGGTAGAGGGGATGGCGGCGAGCCCGTGCCGGGAGGTTCTTCTCCGCGCACAGTTTCGCAGGCCGAAGGCCGAGAATGTCTGAGCACGGAGAAGAACCTCCCGGCACCCCCACAACTCCCCATCCGCCCGCCCGTCCTCTGCGCCGGCTGCCCGCACCGTGCGAGCTTCTACGCCGTCAAGAAGGCCATGCGCGGCCGCAAGACGCTCTTCTGCGGCGATATCGGCTGCTACACGCTCGGCAACGCCAAGCCGCTCGATATGGTCGACACGTGCCTGTGCATGGGCGCGGGCATCAACATCGCGCAGGGCGTGACGCACGTGGAGCCGGACACCGCAGCCTTTGCCTTCGTGGGCGACTCCACGTTCTTTGCCTCGGGCATCACCGGCGTTGTGAACGCCTTCTACAACCAGGCCAACATGACGCTTGTCGTGCTCGACAACTCCACCACGGCCATGACCGGCCACCAGCCGCACCCCGGCACGGGCCGCACGATGATGGGC
>JAUNEG010000023.1 GCA_030525685.1 Atopobiaceae bacterium
TCGGGAGGCAGTTCTTTATGGAGTCAATCATCGTGGCGTGCATTACCGGTGTCGTGACGCTGATTGGGGTGATCCTCTCCAACTCGAAGAGCAGGGCCGTCATGGAGGTCAAGCTGGACGCCCTCACGGAGAAGGTCGAGAAGCACAACCAGCTCATCGAGCGGACATACCGCCTGGAGGAGGGGCTTTCGGTCGTGCGGAACGACATCGAGAACCTGCAGAGGAAGGTGGGCTGGCATGAGCGAGTTTTTGGCAAGCAACGACTGGCAATGGCGTCTCCCGCGCACGATCGTGCAGGGGTCCTGGGCGTGGTGATCGCCAACCTGGACCTGATCATGGGCTGGTGCGCGCTCGACCCGAGCACGCGCGGGCTCGTGGTGGCGCTGGTGATGGCGGTGCTGAGCCCCATCATGGCCGCGCTCGGCGGCGACGGCGACAAGCCGGAGATCCCGAGGGGTGAGGCGCGTGGGGCTTAACGGCATCGACATCAGCTCCTGGCAGGACGACCTGGTCGTCTCGGCCATGGGCACGTGCGACTTCGTGATCGTGAAGGCGACCGGCGGCGCGGGCTACGCCAACGAGTGCTTCCGCCGGCACGCCGACGAGACGCTGGCTGCCGGCAAGCTGCTGGGCTGCTGCCACTACGCACGCGACCGGGGCTACGAGGGATCGGCCGAGGCGGAGGTCGACATGGGCTTCACCGCGCTCGCCATCGCGGACCGCATGGGCCACGAGGCGGCCGACACCACCTACCGCTACGCCCACCTGTTCCCCAGCGTCCAGGCCGACATGGCCCGCGCCCTGGGCGGGGCGAGAAGGGAGAACTGACATGCCCTGTCCCAACTCCGCCCGCGAGAGGAGCGTCGCCATCGGCTTCCGCGTCACGCCCGAGCAGGCGAGGCGCATCGACCTCATGGCCCGCACGTCGGGCATGACCAAGCAGGACTACCTCTACAGCCGCGCCCTCGAGGAGGAGTTCGTCGTCGGACCCGACGTGCGCGTCTACAAGATGCTCCGCGACGAGTGGCGCGCGTGTACCGCGAGCTCAGGCGCATACGGTCAGCCGGAGAGGTCGACGAGGGCTCGCCTGGACGGTCGACTTCCTCGCGCGGGAGTTCTCCGCCATGCGCGGCAGGGCGGAGCCCTCGGACGTCGAGCGGGAGGACGCCCTCATCTTCGGCATGTCGCGGAGGTGAGGGGCGAGCCTACCCCCGCCCCCGTCGGCGCCAGCGCCTCCGCCGCGCGCAGACCCTCTGTGCCGAGGTTATGGAGTCCTTCCGATGGATGACCCGCACTTCCCGAGCGCTTCCCCCGTCCGCCTCAATCGGGTATACTTCAGTCATTGTGAAAAGCCCTAGGGCTTTTAGCGGCTGCGGGTACCTGTACCTTCAGCCGCATTTTTCTGGCTCTTCGCGGTTTCTGGTGGACAGCACATCGACGGCCTAGATGGGATGACTCCGCCGAGCGGCGCCATGCGGTAGCATTCTGTGGACGGTCAACGAGATCCACGGAGGTTCGCGCATGCTGCAGGACGCCGGCATGCTCGCGGCGCTCTTCGAGCGATCGATGGGGCTGGACGACACCTGGGAGGTCACGGGGGCCTGGTTCGAGGAGGTCGAGGGCGGCGCGGACGAGCTGCACGTCAGGGTCGCCCGGGTGAGGGGCGAGGCCGTCCCCTGCCCGGAGTGCGGCAGGCGCTGCGGCGTCCACGACACGCGCGAGCGCACCTGGCGGCACCTCGACATCTGGCAGTTCAGGACCTACGTCCACTGCGCCGTCCCGAGGGCCGACTGCCCGGAGCACGGGGTCAGGACGGTGCTCATGCCCTGGGAGGTCCGACCGAACTCGCACTTCACGGCGCTGTTCGAGGCGCAGGTGCTCGCCGCCTGCATGAGGGGCGCGACCGTGAGGTCGGTCGCCGCGTCGCTCGGCGAGTCCGACCGGAGGCTCTGGGACATGCTCAACAGGGCCGTCGCCCAGGCCAGGGACGGGGCCGACTACTCGGCCGTCACCCGCGTCGGCATAGACGAGACCAGCAGGGCGAGGGGCCACACCCACATATCGACGATGCTCGACCTCGACGGGAGGCGCTGCGTCGCCGTCACCGACGGCAACGACAAGGGCGCGGCGGGCAGGATGTGCGACCAGCTGGAGGCCCACGGCGGGGACAGGGCGGCGGTAGCCGAGGTCACGCGCGACATGAGCGGCTCGTACTCCGCGGCGGTCGCCGAGCAGATGCCGCGGGCGGCCCAGACCATCGACCGCTTCCACGTGATGCAGCTGTTCTCCAGGGCCACGGACAGGGTCAGGTGCGCCGAGAGGCGCGAGTCCGACGAGAAGCGCGAGATGCTCAGGCGCACCAAGTACGTGTGGCTCAAGCGCGAGGAGAGCCTCACCGAGCGCCAGAGGGACACGAGGGAGCGGCTCGCGCCCCGCAGGTCGCACCTCAGGACGGCCCGGGCGTGCCAGATGACCGAGGCCATGCGCGACGTCTACTCGTGCGCGGCCGCGTCCGAGGCCGGCCCCGAGCTGGACAGGATCGTCAGCTGGATGATGCACTCCAACGTCCCCGAGATGAAGCGCGTCGCCCTGACCGTCCGCGAGAACGGGGAGGGCATACTCAACTACTTCGGCAGCAGGCTCACCAACGCCTACCTCGAGGGCGCCAACTCGCTCATCCAGTCGATCAAGAGGGCGGCGAGGGGCTTCAGGAACGTCGAGTACTTCACCACGGCGATCTTCCTGAGGCTGGGAGGGCTCACGTTCGACGCCCTCGCTTGCGCGTCCTCATGATCGGTGGTAGCCACCATTAATCCCGAAGAGCCATTTTTCTTACCTTTTGGAGCCGACATGGAAGATCCCGGCACCGCGACGACAAAGGAACGGCCGCTCATCGACGCCGCCCAGCAGGTCCGCCACCTCAAGGACCGAGGGGTCCGCTTCGAGCTGACGGATGAGCGGGAGGCCGAGCGATTCCTGCGGGAGAGCAACTTCTTCTTCAAGGTGAAGGCGTTCGCGAAGTGTTTCTCCCGCTACACCAACCCCGGCTCGGAGCGCTTCGGCTCCTACATCAACCTCGACTTCGCCCACCTCGCCGAGCTCACGAGGCTCGACCACCACCTCCGCGAGACGGTCCTCTCGCTCACCCTCGACATCGAGCACTACATGAAGGTCGACCTCAACAGGATGATCATGGACGCGGGAGACGACCCCTACGAGCTCATGGCGTCCTTCTTCGACTCCGAGCGCGAGAGGAAGGTCAGGGTGCTCGAGAAGAGGGTCGACCTTTGCTCCATTCGGTCGAAGGTCCCGGCGGTCAGAAGCCTGTCCGGAGACCTGGCGGCATCGGACGCCAAATCCGTCATCTCCGCCCTCGCCTCCCTGCTGCACCTGGCATCGGACGCGCTCGGCGGGATAGACCCCGACCACACCGAGAGGAGCCTTGCCGGGCTGGGCGGGTCCTCCTACACCCGTGGGCTCGTCGAGAAGTACGGGGACCCCGGGCACATGGCGGTCTGGAGCTACCTCGAGCTCGCGTCCTTCGGGGGCGTCATCTCGCTCTACAAGTACTACGTCTTCGAGCGGCGAGCGATGAAGGACGAGGAGGCAGTAAAGGGCCTACTCTTCCCGACGAAGGCGCTGAGGAACGCCGCCGCCCACAACGGGAACATGCTCAGCACGCTCGGCTCGAAGCTGAGGAAGCCCGTCGGCTCCATCTCGAGGATGGCGGTCGAGGAGCTGGGAATCGACCGCGAGCTCGTGTCGCTCACCAAGAGGGCGCCCATCGTCCACGACTTCACCGCCCTCGCCCTCTGCTACATGCACCTGGTCAAGAGCGAGGACGCGAGAGGGGACGCCGCAGGGAGGCTCCAAGCCCTGCGCAGGCGATTCATGGCGCACAGGGGCTACTTCTCCAAGCAGGGCGAGCTAAAGAACGGCCTGGCGATGCTCAGCGAGGTCATGGACAGAGCGGCCGGCCGCCTCTCACGGCCATAGTCAACGCCATCGTCGCCCTTCGACTTCCTCCGGGGAGGGCTTGTTGACGTTTAAGTTCCGAATCAGGCAGAATAACGACAGATGTAAAAACCCATCAAGGTTTTGTAAGAGCGGGGCCGCCTGGCGGAACCGCTCTAGTTTTTTAGATCAACTCTTGAAAGCCCACTGGTGACTGCGACCATCCGCTGAAATCCGTAATCCTCGCTCGGACAGAGCGGGTTCGAGTAAGTCCGAGTAGGTCCGAGCAGCCCAGTAGCAACCCTCCTGCCCACAGCATAAAATCCTCAGCTCAGGCGCATGACATGCCGTCACATGAAGCGGCTGGTTCGGGTAAGAGTAAGTCCGAGTGGTCAGAGTAGGGCCCGACTCCCCCTTTCTCAGCCGAGCGCTGAGCCCATCGGACAAAACCAAGGCGACAACCCGATAGCGACGAGCCGAGGCCGGCGAATGCCGGTTATTCCTCGTACGCGCAGCCTGTCACGGGCCCCGCTTTCCCCGCAAGGGCCGCGATGCTTTTCCGGCTTCTTTCGGGCCCGGCCGCCCCCGCTCAGAGCGGTGCCGGCGAAGCTCGCCCGAAACAACCGGTCGGCGGCGCCCCCCTGCCGGAAAACCAGCGGCTTCGCCTTCGCTTTCCCCCTTGCGGCGCGCGGGATCCCGCGCGCCCTCCGCTCCCGCTCCGGGCGGTCGGCAGCTAACGGGGCATAGCCGGTTACGGAAGGAGCGTGAGGACGATGAGGGAAAGCCTAGAGGTCGGCCGTGTTCTCCACGAGGCCGAAGCGGGCCCCGAGCGTCACGAGCGCGTCCCCGTCGAGGTACCGCAGGGGCCCGCCGGAGGGGACACCCCTCGCCTCGTCCACGTCGGTGACCGAAGCGTTCCAGTCGCACCCCGGGCAGTAGAACGCAATCTCCCCCGGGCGGCGGGAGTACCGGAACATGCGGAGCTCCCCGCCGCACGCGGGGCAGCGCCGGTAGGGACGGTCGCCGGGATGCTCCCTGAAATGCTCGAAGACGCCCATCTCGTCCCCCTTCCGAGGCCGCCGCCAAACTCCTGTTCCCAGCATTCTACCCCGCCGAGGGGACGCGCACCTTGACAGCAGCATACGACCGCAAAGGACATGCGCCCGGCAGCGCGCCGGGCGCGGGACCGCCGCCAAGCGCGGCGGGAAGGAGGAAACTATGCCAAGGAGAAGATTCACGCCCCCATCCGACATCGAGCCCCTTTTCCACTTCTGCCGTCACTGCGGCGGCGACTACACGCCTCAGGAGGACGGCATCGAGGGGGTCTGCCCGGAGTGCGCGCAGCGCCTCTACACACGCTGCGACGAGTGCGGCGCGACCGTGCCGGCGGCGGACGCGCGCCGCCCGTCGTCGGGCCGGACCCTCTGCCGCGAGTGCGCCGAACGCCTCTGCTACACCTGCCGCGAGTGCGGAGGGCTGCACGAGCGGTCCTCGACCGACTTCCTCGTGGACGCCTACGGCAGGACCATCTGCTCGTCGTGCTGGGACGACTGGGACGCGTGCTCGGAGTGCGGGGAGTACTTCCCCGCAGACGACCTCGAAGAGGGAGAGGACGCGGACGAGCGCCTCTGCCGGAGGTGCGCCGCGAGGCGAGGGAGCAGGCTCATCCACCCCTACTCGTACAAGCCGGAGCCGATATTCCATCGTGCCGAGGGGGAGGGCGCGAGCGCGCTCGCGCTGGGGATCGAGCTGGAGATGGACGGGGGCTCGCCGGAACGGGCGGCGAGGGGCATCCTCGCGCTCGCAGGGAGCGACTACCTCTACTTCAAGCGGGACTCGAGCCTCGAGGACGGTGCCGAACTCGTCACGCACCCGGTGAGCCCGACCGTGCTCCTGTCGCCGGAGGGCAAGGAGCTCTGGCGCTCGATATGCAGGACGGCCGAGGCCGCGGGCATGAGGAGCCACGACACGAGGACGTGCGGCCTGCACGTGCACGTGAGCCGGGCGTACTTCGGACGAAGCCAGACCGCGCAGGCGCTCGCCGAGTACAAGATGCTCGCCCTCATCGACCGGCTGTTCGAACCGCTCGCGATTTTCAGCCGGAGGAGGCGAGAGCAGCTGAACCGATGGGCGAGGCGCCCGGACGCACCGGTGGGCAACGATGGGTGGATAGAGACCGCGCGCCTCGTCCACAGGACGGCCCGCCACGACCGCTATCAGGCGGTGAACATCCAGAACGAGGCGACCATCGAGCTGAGGATGTTCCGGGGGGCGCTCAGGCCGGAGACGCTGTTCGCGACGTTCGCGCTCGTCGCGGGGATGTGCGCCGTGGTGAGGGACCTCACCCCCGGGCAGCTCGACCGGCTCACGTGGTACGCGCTGTGCGACGAGATATTGGAAGGTGCCCGGAGGGGGCGGGCGAGCTGGCGGCGTACCTCGCCGACAGGGGGCTCGCGAACGCCGCCCCGTCGCCGGGCACCGCGACCGCGATGGGAGCCTAGCATGTGCATCATCGTCTACAAGCCGGAGGGTGCGGCAATGCCCTCGATCGGCACCCTGCGCCTCTGCTTCGAGGAGAACCCGGACGGCGCGGGCTTCATGTGGCCCGAAAGGGGCCGCGTCCAGCTCAGGAAGGGGTTCATGGGGTGGGGCGACCTCGAATCGGCGCTCTCAAGCGAGCTCCCGCGCGACGCGCGGGGGCTCCCCGTCGCCCTGCACTTCCGCATCGCTACGCACGGGAGGGTCAAGCCCGGGTGCTGCCACCCGTTCGCCGTGTGCAAGGACTACGGGGCCATGCGCGCGGAATCCGCCAGCGCCGCCGCGGGGTTCATGCACAACGGGACGCTGGCCGGGCTCGACACCTCGCCGGACGTGTCCGACAGCATGGCGTACGCCCGCAACGTCCTCGCCCCGCTCAAGGGGATGCGCGGCGGCCTCTCGGGCGCGGCCCAGCGGCGCATCGTCGAGGCGACCGCGCAGGGCTCGCACTTCCTGCTCATGACCGGAGACGCGCGCGTCCTCACGTTCGGGCGCTGGGTCGCCGACGGGGGCTGCCTCTACTCGAACGAGAGCTTCCGAGGGCGCGGGCGGACGGGACGCCGGGGCGCGCAGGCGTCGCTCTTCGACGTGCCGGGATGGCCGGCGGCGGGAGCATGGCCCCCGGGGCCGTTCCCGACGTGCGGCGGCTGCGCGCTCGTGGGAGAGTGCTCCGACCTCGGGCCGTGGTGCGGGGACGTCGAGGAGGTGTCGGGCATGGCGTCCTGACAGGGAGGGGGATGGCCCGGCGGCGACGGGCCGCCCTCGGCGACCGGGGCTCCCCGCCCCGGCCCCGGGCAAGGAGGCCCGCCCCCTTGCATCCCCATCCCGATTGCAAAGGAGCCGAAGAAGAAAACATCTGCGAGATGGCCTCCCGCTCATTACTCGCAACCACGTAAGCAGCGTTGGTATAATTCATGATAGCCAATCCTATGGAGGTCGATATGTTTGAAGAGCTCACCACGATTAGAATTTCCGGGCGCTGCTTCCCTTTGCAAACAAAACTCGATGTCTTTGCGAAAAAGCCTGGAAATAAGGCGCGGCCCCGAATCTCTCTCATCTTCGGAAGAAACGGAAGCGGGAAGACAACGCTTTCGGAAGCCCTTCGAAAACAATCGCTTGGGCACCACTTGGAAGACATCGCCGATCTGCAGCTTCTCGATGGCGACGGCAACCAAATCCCGAACATGGACGAAGCCCTTTTGAAGGTAAAAGTCTTCAATGAGAAGTATGTTGACGAGAAGCTGAGAGTTGAGGGCGATGGACTCGGCTCAATCGTCATGCTGGGCGACGCTGGAAACATAAAGGACGAAATAGATAATAAGACAGCGCAAAAGGAGACAGCGACGGAAGAACGCAAGACCCTCGAAACCCAGCTCGAGAGAAGCGAGAACCCGGAGGACGAGCTGTGCCCAGATTACTGGAAAGCAAAACTACTTGCCGCACTTAAAGGGGACGCACACTGGGCTTCCCGCAAGAAGCAAATCGACGGAGGCACGAAGAATGCCCGAGTCGATGATCGCATCCTCACTCGAATTATCGGATTGGAAAAGCCCGATTCCGACCTCTCGGTACTGGCTGAGAGGTTCCAGGCGGAACTTGCCGATTACCAATCCATAGGGAGCGGGAGCGCTGAGAAGCTGCCCGCCTGCCCAACCATACCAAGCTGGATGAGTCTCATCGACGAAGAACAGATACTCTCCCTCCTACGAAAGCCCATCGAAAAGCCCGAGCTCACCGAACGGGAGCAGCGTATCCTCTCCGTCATCCAAAACAGGGGGCTCCCATTTGTGAGGAACGCCCAAAGCGACCTTACAAGCAGCCAGCCCGACCTCTGCCCATACTGCCTGAGGCCCATCACAAGCAAGGAAATCGCAGACATCGGAGATGAGGTCTCCGCCGTTCTCGCCGATGAGGTAAAGAAGCACGTCGCTGAACTTGGGGGTGCACTGCCAGAGAACAGACAAGAGCTTGACCTAGAGCCGTATGCCAGCTCGCTCCGCCGCGAGACCGATTCATGCCGAATCGCCTACGAAAAGTGCCTCGATATCATCACTCGATACGAGAGGCTTCTCGAACAAAAGAAGGGTGACCCCTTCACCCCCGTCGACAGCGCCTCGCTCGGACTCAGCACCGCCTTAGGCAAGCTCTCCGAAAGCCTAGCGAATCTAAGGAAAGAAACGGCCGCTTGGAACGAAAGGGTCGACCAGGCCGACAAACAGAGGGATAAACTTTGCTTATTGAGCGACATGATGGCGCGCGTCGAGATAGACCAGCCGCTTATCGCCTACAAGAGCTCTACCGAAAACAAAGAGATCTGCATCGCCAGCCTAAATCATGCCAAAGAGACTGAAACTACGCTCGAAAGAGAGCTCTCTTCGCTCAATGCTAGGCTTAATAACACCAATATCGCCCTTTCGAAGCTCAACACCATGCTCGCAGTAGTTTTCGGGAACTGCGAGAGACTCAGGCTCGAACCCATCATAGAAAACGAAAAGGCCTATAGGCTCATTTCCCGAGGAGCGCACGTCAGGCCCGAAGACGTCTCTTCGGGAGAGAGAAATGCGATAGCACTCTGTTATTTCTTCACGCAGATCGGCGAAGGAAAGGCTCGAGGCAAAGAGTACGGGGATGAGACGCTGCTCGTTATCGATGACCCCGTGTCAAGCTTCGACTTCGAGAACAAAGTCGGCATTCTTTCACTCGTAAAGAGATTCGTGAGGATGACGCTTCAAGGTAACCCGAAGTCACGTACCATCCTGATGACACACGATTATCTCACGATGAAATCTTTCATTTCTGCATGTAAGAACGTCAATCAAGAGCTCAAAAACGTTCGGGGGCAGGAACCGAAGGAGCTCAGACAGTTCACCCTCGTTGACTGGGATGACAAGGACGCTGCATATGACACTCTCTTGAATAAAGCGTATGCGCACACCCTCAACCCCTCGGACGAAACACGCGATGGCTTGGGAAACGCCGCCAGAAGAATGATGGAGGCATTTTCAACCTTCGAATACAATCGCCCATTTGATGAACTCGCTTTGCAGAAAGGTGATAGGGCGCTAACCCATGACCCCTTCTTGAACGAATACTTCCACGACTTCCAGTTCAAGCTAGCCATGCATCAGGAAAGCCACCTCAAAGACCCGATTAATAGCGAGGGGTCTATCGAAACGCCAGATTCGTTCTCAAGTGAGGGAATCGACCGGTCCATACGGGAGGCTCTCTGCCTCATCTACCTTCTTAATAAGAAGCATATACTCGCCCACATATCGGATTCTGAGGCGGAAAGTCACTTTGAGGGCTGGATAGATAGAATCAAAAGCCTTAATTCTTATGAGCAAAGTGATGCATAGACCGACCTACACAAGTCAATTAGCTTGCATGCGAGGGGCTGCGGAAAAGGGTAAATTGATGTCATGTCGCGGATCCGACCCGCGCAAACGCCCCGGATGGGCCGGGGCGACCTGACGCTAAGGAGAACGCCATGAAGGAGGACGCCCGCCGCACCGTGATGCGCGCGGCACACCCACGACGCGACAACTGAGATCGAAAGCCAGGGAGGGGCGTTAGCCACTGGGTTAGCAAGTAGCCTGTTCCGTGCGCACAGCGCCCGGAACAGAGGCCTGCGGCCCTCGCTCGACGCCCGTCCGGGCATCGAGCCGGGCGTTCGCCCGGACCTGCGGGAGCCCCGCCGGCAGCCGCGCCCCGCGGGCGCGCCGGCTGGGCTGCGGGGGATTCCCCGCTCCCCTCAGGGGCCGTCTGCGCCGGCCGTCTTCGAGAACGAAGGGGCGTGAGCGACGTGGAACGGTATCCCGAGAGGCTCTTCGTCCGCCTCGCCCCCGAGGACAAGACGGGGGCCCAAGAGGTCGCCGACGCGCTCGGCATCAGCCTCTCCGACCTCGTCCGCTCCCTCGTGCGCCTCGCCGCGGCGGAGCCCGACGACGCGGCGAGGGCGGTCGCGGCGTCCCGTCCCATCCTGCTCGACACCGGGTGCGCCCTGCGCATGGCCAGGGAGCTGAGAAAGTGGGGCGTCCACTACAACCAGGGCATCCACGCGCTCAACACCGTCGCCCTCCGCATACGCCACGGGGACCGCGACTTCACGGACATGCTGGAGGCGGTCGAGCGGGCGGCCGCGCTCCTCGAGGAAACCGAGGCCGTCGCCCGGGGCATGCGCTCCGACATGGCCGCGCTCACCGGCCGCCCCACCCTCTTCCTGTAGGGGGTGACGGATGGGAATCGTCAAAGCGATAAGCGGGCATACCGGGGCCCGCGGGGTCATGCGCTACCTCGAGAGGGACGGCAGGGCGCTCGCCCGCGACTTCCTGAATATCGGGGCGCTCATAGAGGGCTGGGAGGGCGACCTCCCGCGCTACGGCGCCTGCGACTGGGCCGCGGAGATGGACGCGGTGAGGGAGGCCGCCGAAAACGGGAGGGCGTGGCGCGGGCGGGCCGCGAGGACGTGGAAGCACTGCGTCCTCTCCCCCGACCCAGGCTCCCGCGTCGACCTCGCCACCCTGAGGGGGCTCGCCGTCGAGTGGGCGTCGGAGCACTTCCCCGACTACCAGGTCGCCATCGTCTACCATGACGACAACGGGGGGGCGCATCCCCCACGCGCACGTCGTGGTCAACAACACCTCGCTCGAGACGGGGAGGCGGCTCCAGGTCCTCGATCCCCTCGAGCTCAACCGCTCCTTCCAGCGGCTCGAGGCGGAGCGCGGCCTCCCCCACCTCTCGAACGAACTCCTCGCCCGACCCACGTCGCGGGCCAGACGGAGCCGCGGCGAGCGCGCGGCGGAGGCGCGGGGAGAGAGGTCGTGGGTCGCCGACATCCGGGCGAGGGCCGACGTCGCGAGGGCCCTCGCCGCGTCCCCCGCGGAATACCGCTCGCTCCTCGCGGCCATGGGGGTCGAGCTCGCCGACGCCGCCAGGAGGGGGCCCAGGAGGGACTGGGTGTACTCCCTCGCCGACAGCCCCTCGCGGCGCATCCGCGGGGAGCGCCTCGGCCTCGACTACGGAAGGGCGTCCGTCTGCGCCGCTGTCATCGGCGGAGCCCCTCCCATCGACCGCGGCGCGGCGATCCGCGCGGCGAAGAAGGCGGTCGCCGTGGGCGGCCGCGCGGAGCTCGACCGGCTCGCCGACGCCGCCTCCACCATATGGAGGCGCAGGGCGCGCAGCCTGGCGGCGCTCGACGGCATGGCCGCCGCCGCGGAGAGGGCGAGACGCTACGAGGAGGCGGAGGCGCTCAGGCGCGCCCGCGAGTTCGCCGCCGAGAAGGGCCTTCTCCCCCAGAGGTCAGAGCGGCCGCGGAGGAGCCCCGCCCGCGGCGAGGGCGAGGCGGGCGCCCCGCGCCGGCAGACGACACGGGGCAGGGACCCCGAGCGGAATCGAGACGAAGGGAGGGGGCAGCGTTGATCGTCGAGATCGTCTACCGCGACAGGCCCCACAGCGTGTTCGAGGTGCAGCCCCCCGGGGCACGCGGATGCGTGCATCGCAACCGAGACTAGGCTGTCGCTCGAGCCCGACGGGCTGTGGATCGAGGCGGACCGCTACGAGATGGGCGCCGCGGGGGACGGGGCCGCGCCGGTGGCGGTAAGACGGCGCTGGTGGCGCCTCCTCGCCGCGAGCGCCGAGGAGCTCTCCTCCGCGGAAGCGGTGATCCGCGACGGGAGGACGGCATGGTGGAGGCTCGGCGACGGCTTCGTCGACAACAGGCTCCTCGAGGCGGCGGACCGCAAGTGGCTCGAGCACGGGGGCGGGAGCTCCATCGGCAGGGTCCTCAAGGTCGACGCGCTCCTCGAGCGGGCGAACCCGTCCGCGCCCCTGGAGGAGCGGTGCGCCGCCATGGGGGTGACGCCCGAGATGAGGGGCGCCGCGGCGCTCGCCGCCGAGGCGCTCGGGGAGGAGGACTATGAGAATCTTGCTTAGGGCGGCGCGCTGGCTGTTCCGCGCCGCATTCCGCTGGATGTAGTGAACACGCCTCCGCCACGGTATGATTAGCTGGTGGGAGGGGCCGTCCGTGGGGATTGATCGGTTGGGCGGCCCCTCCCGTAATCGTTTGAAAGAGACAATGTGATTTGAGCCGCTGCCCTAAAGCCCCGCCCGGTACCAGGAGACGGCTATCTGCGTCCGGTCGCGCATGCCCAACTTGGAGAGGATCCGCGACACAGCACGCTTCGCGCTGGCGGGCTGGATGACCAGGCGTTCGGCAATCTCGCCGTTGGAGAGGCCGTCGGCGATGAGCGAGCAGATCTCACGCTCGTGGTCGGTGAGCTGGCGGAAGGCGCGGCGCAGGCGCTCGCGCTCGGAACCCGAGACGACCTTGGGGACATTGACCTCGAGAACCGCCCGGGTGATGCGCGGGGTGAGGACGGCGTCCCCTTCCGCGACGGCGTGGACCGCGTCGATGAGCTCGCGGGAGCGGACGTCCTTGAGCAGAAACCCGGAGGCGCCCGCCTCGAGCCCGCCGAAGGCGTAGTCGTCCTCGTCGTACGTTGTGAGGATGAGCACGCGAACCTCGGGGTGGCGCTCGCAGATGCGCGCGCAGGCGTCGATGCCGTCCATGACGGGCATTCGCACGTCCATGAGCACAACGTCCGGGAGCGTCCGCCCTGCCTCGGCTGCCCGATCGACGGCATCCACCGCCTGCTTGCCGTCGCCCGCCTGACCCCAAAGGCGCAGCGAGGGATCACGGCGGAGCACCAGGGCAAAACCCAGGCGGGTCTCGGCCTGGTCGTCCACGATCATCACGTTAATGTGGTCGCTCATAGGCTCTCGGCCTCCTCTGCATCTGGAGCTGGATCGAGGTGCGGGATGGATGCCCGGACCTCCCAGCCTCCGTCGGGAGACGGTCCGGCGCTCAGGTCGCCACCGGCCTCCTCAACGCGCCGGCCCAGGCGCGCGAGCCCCGTCCCCGCATCACCGGTCCCCTCGACCGGAGAGCCGTCGTCGCGGACGGTGACCATGCAGGAGCCGTCTCCCGCATGGTCCCACGCCACCGTTACGCGCCGCGCACCGCACGCGTGGCGCAGGACGTTCGTCACCGCCTCGCGCGTCACGGAGAAAGCCAGCTCGGCCTGCGCGCGGTCTGACGACCGGGAACCGGTCTCCGTGAACGCGACCGCAAGGCCGGCGGAACGCGCGTGCTCGAGCACAGGCCGGGTGTCGTCCCACGTATGCAGGCCGGAGCGACCCGCATCCGCGGCATCCCCGTGAAGGGCCGAGAGCTGCCGGACCGCACGTCGGGTGTCGGAGAGGCCCGCGCGCGCGAGATCGTTGATGCTCGCCACCGCTGCGTCGAGCGTCTCGTCCCCGGTCGCCCCCATGAGCCCCTCGGAAAGCGCGATGATGGCCGTGAGGTCATGGCCCACCGAATCGTGCAGCTCTCCGGCGATGCGGCTGCGCGCCTCGGCCTCGTCACGCTCGCGGGCAATCTGCTCACGTGCAGTGCGCTCATCTTCAAGCTCCTGATCTGCACGGCGCCTGGTCCACAGGGCGCGGGACACGAGCGCCGCCACGACCACGGCCAAAATCCACTCGAGGCGCACGAGGGCGAGGTTCTCATCCCCCGCAAGGTGGACGGGCACCCAGAACGCGGCGATGACGGCGAGCACCGACGCGGCCGCCTTGAGGTGGTCCCGACGAGCGACCAGGCCGTACATCAGCACCAGGAGCGGGACGCCCGTGTAGGCGCCCTCGTCGACAGGGGACGACACCGCCGCGCAGGCACATGCCGCGAGCATCGCGGCGAGGGGGAAGCGCCTCCGGAGAAAGACGCATGTGAGAATCGCCGCAACGCATCCTACGAGAAGCCACACGGATGCCCCGTCGTATTCGGGGGGCAGGAAGGAGATGTACCTTGTGAGGAAGACCGCCTCGAGGATCACGCAGGCGGCAGGCGCGACGAGCGCCAGCTCCCTCGAATCATCCCACCGCCCGATAGCCCGGCCAATGACGGATCGCATCGGCTCGCCCGCATCCTTCATGGCCGCCACCTCCTTCTTTTCATTTTCCCATACCTCCCTCAAGATGACGAGGTAGCACCGCTATCCGAGGGGGGCACCATACGGGAACACCGGCGTATCAGCTGGCAACTGGCAACGCCTCGGGGAGGTTCTCCCACGCCGGTTCGGGAATGGCCTCCCAAGCGACCTCCTCCCAGCTTCTGACGCCTAAGAGGGGCCACACGTCGCACTTGATGTACGCCCCGTCACGCAGTTCGCGCGAGGTGAGGAAACTCAGGTCCGCAGTCGAGCCGTCGTCCCTCGCCCCCTCAAGCCTGTACTCGAAGGCCATCTCCTCGCCGAACCTCTGACGGGTATTCTCGCTGGTCGGCTCGCATTTGTTGTTGTCAACCTGGACATAATAGGTTCCGAAGTTCCAGCCGAACCTGCTGCCCAGCTCGCCGAGGGGCCCTGCGAGCACGACCAGGAACGCGGCGGCAAACAGGGCGATAGCCGCGATGACCATGGCTACGGTCCTCTTCATCTCAAACGCCATCCTTTCACTATCGGGCGTGGCAAAGCGGTTAGCTGCGAAAACCGGTGCCACCCATGCAGCCGTCTCCGTTCTCAAGCCAGCTCACATCGTCGCGACGACGTCCCGTCGCGAGAGCCATCGGCACGCCCACGCGATGGCGAGCGATGCGTACACGACCGAGAAGACCACGACCTGGATGACGCCGGTGGCGGACAGGTCGACGAGCTCGTTCGAGTTCATGCCGGTCTGGAGCAGGGAGTAGGGCCAGACGTTCCCGAACCCGGCGACGGTGGCGATGACACCCGACACGCCTCCCGCGAACGCTATGCCCACCGGCGCGGCGAAGTTGCGCACCACCATGGATATGTCGAGCTGGATCGCGACGACCACGAGCGAGCCCAGGACCCCGAGCGTCACGTACTCGGCGATGCGCGCCGCCGGGAACTCGCCGGGCACCCCGAGGGCTACGCCGCTCGCGACGTAGAACGCCAGGATTGACGCGAAGGCGAGGGCCGACATCAGCGCGCCCAAGCAGAACTTGGCGAGCACGAGGTCGCGGATGGGGACCGGCTGCACCATGAGCTCGTTCCAGTTGGAGCCCTGGTGCTCCTGGCGCCACAGGAACGAGCACCCCGCGCCGAGGAGCGCCGGGAGGAAGAAGTAGCAGACGAAAAGCGTCTGCTGGGTCCACAGGTTCGACCAGCCGGGTGTGATGACCCCGAGGTTCCCCTGGTAGTTGGCGCAGCCGATGAGGGCGGAGATGCCGGGCAGCGCCACGAACACCAGCCAGATCGGAGAGCGGCGGAGCTTCACCAGCTCCGCGCGGACACATGAGGCGAGCATGCTAGAGCTCCTTTCTCGCGAAGGCGCGCAGGGAGAGCGCGAACGCGGCGACGGTGACGAGGACGATGACGGCGAAGTAGCCCACGGGCCAGGCGACGGTGCTCCAGGTGATGACCTCCGTGGCGTAGTCGTAGCTCATCCCCACCGTGGACAGGAGCCCGAAGTAGGAGCTCGGCACGAAGACGGAGACATACGCCGGCAGGTACATGGAGAAGAGCCCCAGGAAAGACAGCGCCACGCCCACGACGAGCGGCACGAACTGGTTGGCGATGAACAGGCAGAGACACTCAACGACCGTCGCCACGAACAGGCACACGGCAAGCGTCGAGACCCAGAGCACGAGGCTCTCGGACGCGGGAACCGACTGGAAGCCGAGGACGCCGCCGATGGCGGAGGCGCCCGCGACTTCGGCGGTCACCACCGCCGCGAGCACAAGCGCGCAGGTGAGCCACTTCGAGCAGAACAGGTCCTCCGCCCGCTCCATCGTGAGGAGCTGCTTCCACATGTTCGCCCGGTTCTCGACGTCGCAGACGGTCGAGGCGACCACGGCGGAGAGCAGCGGGAGGAAGACCGCGTTGACCGTGGGCAGGCTGTAGAGCAGAACGCGGTAGTCCGACGTGATCTCCACCTGGCGCGCCGACTGGTACCCGAACCACAGCAGGAGCACGCCGAGCATGGCGGCGCAGATGAGCCAGAGGTGCTTGCGCTTACCCTTCTTGATCTCGAGGACGACCTGGCGCGCGATGCCGAGGTGCCGCGCGGGGGCCGTCGCCCCCTTCCCGTTGGCTGTCATAGCGTCTCCTCCATCCCCGTGAGCGCGAGGAAGATGTCCTCGAGCGAGTCCTCGTGCTCCTCCATGCGGACGACGCCGACGCCACGCTCGGCGAGGCCCAGACTGAGGCGCGCCGCCGTGGCGTCGTCCACCGCCTTGATGCGCAGGTAGGCGGCATCGTCCGGGTCCGTCTGCGCGCCGGGCAGGAGCTCGAGCGCCCGCGCGTTGTCCGTGGTCTTGAGGCCAATCCAGTGCCGGCCGCGCGCGTGGAGTGCCGCGAGCGGACCCTGCCACACCATCCGGCCCTTGCGGATGATCCCGACGTGGTCGGCCATCTGGTCGACCTCGGAGAGCAGGTGGCTCGACACGACGACCGTCATGTCGAACATGCGCGGCAGCTCGCGCACGAGGGCACGGATCTCGTGTATGCCCGCCGGGTCGAGGCCGTTGGTCGGCTCGTCGAGCAGGAGCAGGGGCGGCCTGCCCATGAGCGCGGCGGCGATGCCGAGGCGCTGCTTCATGCCGAGCGAGAAGTTCCCGACTCGCTTGCGGCGCACGGACGGGTCGTCGAGGCGGACGATCTTCAGCACCTCGTCGATCTCGGACTTGGGCAGTCCGCGCAGCTGCCGCACGATTTCGAGATTCTCGCGCGCTGTGAGATGCGGGTAGCAGCTCGGGCTCTCGATGAGCGATCCCACGTGCCGCAGCACCTCGAGGCGGTTCTCCGGCGTGAGGGGCGTGCCCAGGACCGTGGCCGAGCCCTCCGTGGGGTGCACGAGGCCGAGGAGCATCTTCATCGTGGTCGACTTGCCGGCCCCGTTGGGCCCGAGGAAGCCATAGACCGTGTGCTCGGGCACGGCGAGGTCCACGCTGTCGACCACGCGCGTGTCGCCGTAGCGCTTGCTGAGCCCAGTCGTGGTCACCGCCATGCGCACAGCACAATGTCCCATCGATGCCTGAGTCATGGGCTCGCAAAACCCGTGACTCTCCTGCCGAGACTTGAGCGCAACGCTCAGCCGTTCGGCAGGATATTTAACGTTGTCTGACATTCCGGTTCTCCTTTCCAGTCGATTTCAAGTACGCAATCATTCTGTCTACGGGAAAACGCTCAATCGGAAGCGCGGAGGGAATTGACATCTCAGGGTGACAAGAGCAGAGAAAGGCTGTCATCTCGAGACGACAGCCTTCCCGTCTCAGCGAGTAAGCAGCCGAGACGCATCCCTATACCTCACGCTGAAACATGGGCGGGCGAGGCCCGGACGGCACCTTGCGTCCAACAGGCCTGGCACCTCCCCGACGACGGTTTCGCACTTCGGCAGCGAAATCGTAAGCGCCGCGCCACTTGAATAGGGCCACATAACATAAATCGGGCCCCAACCGTTAATCCCCACGGGCCCGGCTTGCCAGCATACGAAGGAGCCCCGCCGAGACAACTTCGCCTCCGCGGGGCTTCAAGCCATGACGTCTGGTCATGGCATGTGTCTATTCGCCTTCCCCATCAATCCGATCCGCGTTGCCCGCCGCCACGCAGCATGCGTAGGCGACGAGCGTGACCGCGGACGAGAGCACCGCGGTGACGGCGCAGACGATCACGGTCTCCATCGCTTCCCTCCCCTCACATGGGCCCTGGGGCGGCGGGATCCGGGCAGGGCCGGTCCATCCCCGGCGCGGCGGCGGGAGCCGAGCGCGATCGCCCCGCCCACGCACGCGGCCGCGTCGACCTTCCCGGCCTCCACCCTGGTGGGCTCGTCGACCATCTCGACCTTCGTCACCGGGACGCCCTCGGCGACCTCGAACCCCACGTCGGAGGCGACGAGGTAGCCCTCAGGCGCGGCCTCCTCGTGGAGCGTGTAGGTGCCGGGCAGCAGCGTGAGCTCGTGGGGCTCCTCGCCGGAGACCCACTCTTCCACGAGCTCGCCGTCCGCGTCGTACACGCGCAGCGTCGCGCCGGGCAGCTCGTCCTCCCCGGTGACGGACTTCTTCGAGACCACGGTGCGGGGCAGGTCGTCGTTCGTGAGCGTGCCGAGGTCGACCGTCACGGCGTCTCGGTAGACCCTCACCTCGATGGGGCCGAGGAGCTGCTTGCCCTCGTTGGCCCCGCAGGGGAGCTCCTCGAGCTCGTAGGTGTCGTAGGGCAGCGCCCCCTTGGAGTCGTCGGGCCCCGACGCCCCGAACCACACGCCCGCCGAGGCGTCCCAGGAGCCGTCGGCCGCCTGGTCGTTGGCGTTGGTCGAGGCGGTGTGCGGGTTCCACGAGGCCGCCGTGCTGGCGTACCCGTTGCCGTCGGTCACGACGACGTGGGACTCGCCGGTGGTCGCGCTGGTGATGCGGAACGGCACGCCCGCCATGCGGGAGAGGTCCCCGTCCGACACCTTCACGAGCTCGAGGTCGCCGCGCCTGACCTGGTTGGCCACCGCGCGCTCGCCCGTGAGCTCGACGACCTCGCCGTCCTCGGCGATCGAGAACGGCACCTCGGCGTCGGTGCCGAGGTAGCCCTCGGGCGCCTCCACCTCGCGCACGAGGTAGTCGCCGTAGGGCAGGGTGTCGGGCTCGGACTCCGCGGCCCCTCCCTCGGTCTCGAGCGTGAGCGCGACCTCGCCGGGCGCGACCTCCTCGCCGCCGACCGTGACGGGGTTGGCGGAGTCGTTCACGACCTCGAAGACCGCCCCGTCCACCGAGGCCCCGCCCTGGGGCGCGTTCTCGCCGGTCTCGAGGTCTCTCTTCTCGACCCTCACCCCCCCGCGCACGACGTCCTCGGCGAAGTCGGCCTCGTTCCCCACCTCCACGGCGACGTTGTCCTCGGACGACACCTTGAGCAGGAACTCCTCGCCGGAGGCGAGGTAGCCCTCCGGGGCCTTCGCCTCGGTCACCAGCAGCACGCCGAGCGGCACGCCCGGCACCTCCGTCCCGTCGGCCGCCGTCATGGAGGAGACCTCCGCGCGGCCGTCCTCGCCGGTGACCGCCACGGCGCTCATGTCGGGCTCGAGGCCCTCGAGGTCGGAGGGGTCGTCGACCGAGTCCGGGTCCACGGCGTAGTGCTCGACGAGGAGCTCCGCGCCGGCGAGCGAGGCGCCGCCCTGGGGCGAGCCCTCCCCGGTCTCCGAGTCGTGCTTGCGGACCCCCACCGACGCCGCGGCGAGCGGCGCCTCGGGGCCGGGCGTCACGAGGACCTCGCGGCCCTCGTCCCACGTGCCGCTCCCGAGCTCGACCGTGTAGGTGCCCGGGTCGAGCGAGAAGCCCTCGGGCGCCTTGGTCTCCCTCACCGTGTAGGTGCCGCTGGGCAGGTCCGCCGTGGGGCCCGCCGCGCCCGCCTCGTCGGTGACGAGGGTGGCCACCTGCGCGCCGGCGTCGTCGCAGACCGCGTACTCCGCCCCGGCGAGGCTGTAGCTCGGGTTGCCCTCCGTGGCGGCGGGCAGCGCGGAGGACTTCTGGAGCCGGATGCGCCCCGCGTCCTCGAGGCCGCGGTACACGTCGAAGCTCGCGTAGACCTTGCCGTGGCCGCCGTTCACGCCCCACACCTCGTCGAAGCGCTTCTGGCAGGTGCCGTAGAACTCCGACCACGCGTGGTAGATCGTCTGCTCCTCCCCCGCGATCGCCGAGTGGACGGTCGAGCCCGAGGCGTCGTAGAGCACGATGATGTCGCCGGGGCGGACCGTGCCGGCGTCGAACGCCGCGTTGTAGCCCTCGGCGGAGTCCCCGTGGAACACCCAGCCGTCCTCGACGTACGCCTTGATCGCCGAGACGCCGCAGTAGCCGGGCGAGCCGCCGGGCCACCCGGTCCCGTAGACGTGGACCATCACCCAGCCGACGAACCCCGAGCAGTCCCACCCCGAGTCGTCCTTGCCGCCCCACACGTAGGGCGTCCCCAGGCACGACTCGATCTTGGGCTTCGCCTCCTCCCAGCTGACCTGGGAGACCGCCGGGGCGTCTGCGAGGGCGGCCCTCGGCATCGAGAGGGCGGACCCGAGCGCCAGCAGCAGCGCGAGCAGCGCGACCGCGACCCGGCGCGGAACGGCGACCGGCGGCGCCGTGCTTTCCTTTGCCATGCTTCCTCCTATCTCCCGCGGGCGCGGGACTCCCTGCCCGTCGGGCGCCGCGGCGTCTTCCCGCGCCGCCCGCCGGGCCCTTTCGGCTTGAACGTGAAGGGCGGCGGCCGCACCGCGGCGCGCCGCCCCCTCGGCCTCTTCATTCGCTTCCTCCGACCTGCCGGCATGGGAAGGGGCGACCGGAGGCCGCCCCTGAGACGTTCCCGCTGCTGTGACTACCGGCCGAAAAGGGAGAGTCCCCCTCTTTCGGCCGGTCCCCTTCGCGGGAAGGGGGTGGGGTGCGGGGAGGGGGGAACCCGGGGAGGGGAGCCCCGCGCAGCCGCCGGCGGCGGGCAACGGTGCGATCTCACCGCTCGCACCCGCGGCGCCCCTCCTGCCTCTCGAGGAGCTCGAGCGCGCGGACGATCCGCTCCTCCATGGCCTCCCGGCTCGTGCCCGGCTTGAAGAACCGGCCGAGCTTCGCCCTCGCCATCCTGAACTGCTCCGCCTGGTTCGGCTTCTCCTCGCACATGATCGAGAGGATCACGTCCCCCGACAGCCGCCCCTCCCTGGAGAAGGAGCGCATCTTGATGGCCTGCGCGTGGGACGGGGTGCACGCCTGAGCCTCGATCGCGTACCAGAGCGCCATCTGCTCCCTCTTCGGCAGGTAGCTCAGCTCGACGGCGGGGCGCATCCCCATGCGGCCCTCGTCCACGAGGTCGAGCAGCTCGGGCAGGAGCTCCGTGAGGCGGATGTAGCGGTGGACGGTGTTCCTGCTGTCTCCCGCGGCCGACCCGATGATCTCGAGCGTCTGCCTTCCGGGCGACTTCATCCCCGACGGGGATGAGGTGAGGTCCGTCCGCCTCCCCTGGCGCTTCATGGCCTCGAGCTTCATGCGGTAGGCGAACGCCTTCTCGCTCGGGAGCACCCGCTCCCTCTGCATGTTCGCGTCCACCATGGCGACGACCGCCTCGTCCTCGCCCATGTCCCGCACTATGGCGGGGATCTCCGAGAGCCCCGCGAGCTCCGCCGCGCGCTTGCGGCGGTGGCCGCTCACGAGCTCGTATCGGCCGTCCCCCTTCGGGCGCACCACGACGGGCGTGAGCACGCCGCGCTCGGCGACGCTGGAGGCCAGGTCGGCCACCTCCTCGTCGTCGCGAACCCGGAACGGGTGGTCGGGGAACGGGTCTATGGCGCCGGGGGGGAGCTCGGAGACCCTCTCGCGCGCCGCCTCGTCCCGCTCCTCCTGCGTGGTGAACAGGTCATCGACCGACGGGAGGCTGATGGGAATCTCTCGACTTCGGGCCAACCCCGCTCACCTCCCTCGCGAGGCGGGCGTAGGCCCGCGCGACCTTTCCCGAGGCGTCGTAGGCGAACACGCTCTTCCCGTGGGCGCTGCTCTCGGCGGCCTTGACGGCGACGGGGACGGTGGCCTCGTACACGCGCAGGGCCTCCCCGTAGGACTCCCGGATGCTCCTCTCGACCTGGCGGGCGAGGTTGGTGCGCGCGTCGACGAGCGTGAGCAGGACGCCCTCGATGCGGAGGGAGGGGTTGATGTGCCGCCGCACGCGGCCCACGGTCTTGACGAGCTGGGTCATCCCCTTCGCCGGGAGGTACTGGGCCTGCACCGGGACGACCACCCCGTCCGCCGCCGTGAGCGCGTTGATGGTCATCATCCCGAGCGACGGCGGGCAGTCGATGATCGCGAAGTCGTAGCCGCGCTTCGCGCGGTCGAGCCACGAGCGCATGGCGTGCTCGCGGCTCATGGCGTTCACGAGCGCCACCTCGGTCCCCGAGAGCTCGATGTTGGCGGGCATCAGGTCCACGCCCTCCGCGTGGCTCAGGATGCCCGCGCGGCAGGGGAACGGCTCGTCGAGGACCGCGCGCTCGAGATGGGTGGCGAGCGTCACCTCGAGCTCGTCCGGGTTCCACCCGAGCGAGGTGGTGAGGTCCCCCTGCGGGTCCGCGTCGACGAGCAGGACGCGCCTGCCGCGCATCGCGAGGGCGACGCCCAGGCTCGCGGCCGTCGTGGTCTTGCCCGTCCCTCCCTTCTGGTTCGCTATCGCCAGGACCTTGCACGGGCACATGGCTCCCACGCTCCTTCCGATTGTCTTTGGACTCAGATACGGCAACGCCGTCCGAGCGAGGAGGCCGAGGCCCCCGACCGCCCGGTGCAGCGGGGAACGGGCGCATCCCCTCGCCGTCCGCACCGCCCGTTCCCCCGGCAGAGGGGGCGCGCGGCGCCTCTGCCGCGCCAACCGCACGCGAGGGGTCGCCGACGGCCCTGCCGCCCGGCGCGCTCTCTCCATACGCCCCATCGATCCAGCCTCCTTGGTCGCACAAAAACAAAGGAGCCCCGGCGACCGCTCGCCGGGGCTCCCCCTGATACATATGAGACGCAATCGGGCGCGCGGCATCGTTTTGTCATCACCGCGCCGTGCGTCGAGATGAAAACAGGCTATCTACCTGCTGTTTCTTTCCCTGTGTTATCCATATTCTCCTATTCCCACTCTATCGTGGCGGGCGGCTTGGGCGTGACGTCATACACCACGCGGTTCACGCCCGGGACCTCGGCCACGATGCGGCCCGAGATGCGCGCGAGCACCTCGTAGGGCAGGCGCGCCCAGTCCGCGGTCATCGCGTCGGAGCTCTCAACCGCGCGCACGATCACCGGGCGCGCGTACGTGCGCTCGTCGCCCATAACGCCCACGCTGCGGATGTCGGGCAGGACGGCAAAGTACTGCCAGCAGCTGTGCTCGGAGTTGCGCTCGCCCGTCTCCTCACAGAGGCGCTCGTTGTAGGCGTCCAGCTCCTCGCGCACGATGGCGTCGGCGTTCTTGAGAATCTCCAGCTTCTCGTAGGTCACCTCGCCGATGATGCGGATCGCCAGGCCCGGACCCGGGAACGGCTGACGGTAGACCATGCGGTCCGGCAGCCCCAGCGCCACGCCCAGCTCGCGCACCTCGTCCTTGAAGAAGTGGTCGAGCGGCTCGATCAGGTCGAAGTGCACGCCCTCAGGGAAGGGGATCAGGTTGTGGTGGCTCTTGATCGTGGACGCCTTGCCGCCCGTCTTGCGCGCGCCGGACTCGATGATGTCCGGGTAGATGGTGCCCTGCGCGAGCATCTCCACGCCGCCGATGCGCTGCGCCTCGTCGAAGAAGACCTTCCAGAACTCGGAGCCAATGCGGCGGCGCTTCTCCTCCGGCTCGGTCACGCCGGCGAGCAGGCGCTCGTAGCGCTGCTCGGCGTGCACGTACACGAGCGGCACCTGGAACTGGTCGCGGAAGACCTCCTCAACCATCTCCGGCTCGCCCTTACGCAGCATTCCGTGGTTCACAAAGACGCAGGTCAGCTGGTCGCCAATCGCACGGTGCACGAGCGCGGCCACCACGGAGGAGTCCACGCCGCCGGAGAGGCCCAGAATCACCTTGCGGTCGCCCACCTGCGCGCGAATCTCCGCGACCTTCTCGTCAATGATGTTGTCCATGGTCCAGGTGGCATCGAGCCCGCAGATGTCAAAGAGGAAGTTCTCCAGCAGCCTGCGGCCATGCTCGGTATGACGCACCTCCGGGTGGAACTGCGTGGAGAAGAGCTTGCGCTCGGCGCACTCCATGGACGCCACCGGGCACACGTCCGTGTGCGACGTGACGGCGAAGCCCTCGGGCACGCGGCTCACGGCGTCGCGGTGGCTCATCCAGACGGTCTGCTCCTCGGGCGTACCCGCGAACAGCGCGGACTCGCCGTCGCGCACGATGGTCGCCGGGCCGTACTCGCCCACCTCGGAGTGCGCGACCTCGCCGCCCAGCGCCACGGCCATGGTCTGGTGACCGTAGCAGAAGCCCAGCACCGGCAGGCCGAGCTCGAAGATCGCGGGGTCAACGGTCGGCGCGTCCTCGGCGTACACGCTCGCCGGGCCGCCGGAGAGGATCAGTGCGGAGGGGCCCATGGCGGCGAGCTCGTCCGCGGGGATGTCGCACGGCACGATCTCCGAATAGACGTGCAGGTCGCGCACGCGGCGGGCGATGAGCTGGCCGTACTGGGCGCCGAAGTCCAGAACCGCCACGAACTGCCTGGGCGTAGCCTCGCTCATAGGTGTCTTCTCCCTTTGTTGGTGCCGATCATCATCAAACAGTGACAGTTTATAGAGAATAGCGCGATTTTTGGGCACTTACACTCAGGCAACATCTCGCTTGCCTACCATTGACAGGTCCGACCGTCCTTCTGACGGGGCATTGCCCCGAAAGGCATTAGGGAGGCCCCTTGGCCGAAAGAAAGCCCCATCGTCGCATGACAAGCGCCGAGCAGGTCCGACTCTCGCAGAGCCGACACGGCGCCGGAATGTCCTCGCAGGCTCCCAGCACGAGCCGTCGCTCCTCCTCTTCTTCCCCGCGCCACGCAGCCAGCCGCGCGGAGGGTATCGGGTCCTACACCACCCGTCGCAGGAAGAAGCGTCGCGGGCGCGTGCTGCGCGTTCTTCTCGTCACGCTCCTCGTCGCCTTCGTCGGCGTGGGCGCCGCCGCTGCCGCCTACATAATCCGCATCAACAGCGCCCTCAGCCAGAACGTCCCCGACGAGCTCAAGGCGCAGCTCACCGAGCCCGTCAGGCCGCAGGACCCCTTCTACATGCTGCTTCTGGGCGTCGACAAGAGCGAGGGGCGCGCCGAGTCCTGGGGCTCCGACGCCTCCAACTTCCGCTCCGACACGATCATCCTCGCCCGCGTCGACGCCCCGGCGCAGAAGGTCACGCTCATCTCCATCCCGCGTGACACCATGGTCGACATGGGCGTCAACGGCACGTGCAAGATCAACGACGCCTACTCGATCGGCCAGGGCGCCTACATGATGGAGGTCGTCGAGGACTTTGCCGGCGTAGAGATCTCCGCCTACGCCGAGATCGACTTCGAGCAGCTCATCTCCATCGTCGACGCCATCGGCGGCATCGACGTCACCCTCCCGGTCGACGTCGTGGACGAGCGCTACGCCCACATCAACCTCGAGGCGGGCGAGCATCACCTCGACGGCAAGACCGCCCTCGCGCTCGCGCGCTCGCGTCACGCCTATGACGCCTACGGCGGAGGCGACTTCTACCGCGCCGCCAACCAGCGCATGATCATCGGCGCCATCGTGAAGAAGATCCTGAAGCTCGACCCGGTCACCATGGCCAACACCGTCTCCACGCTCGCCGAGAGCGTTACGGTCTACCCCCTGAGCGTCACTGACATCGTGAGCCTCGCGATGCAGTTCCAGGACTTCGACGTGGACAGCGGCTTCTACTCCGGCCAGACGCCCACCGACTCCCAGTACATCAACGACCTCTGGTACGAGATCCCCATCGAGTCCTCCTGGATGGAGATGATGGAGCGCGTCGACGCCGGCCTGCCCCCGTACGAGGACGAGAGCCAGGACCTCACCGGGGGCGTCGCCGGCTCCATCGGCGTCAGCTCCTCGTCCCAGGCCGAGGACGACGCCGCGAACTCCACCGACGAGCCGACCTTCTCCGGCAGGGTGCTCGTCCTCAACGGCACCGAGGTGAGCGGCCTCGCGGCGAGCAAGTCCACCGAGCTCGAGGGCGCGGGCTTCTCCCCCTACGCCGACAGCGACGAGTCCATGGACCACACGGCCTCGTGGGTCTACTACAACGGCGGCTCCCGCTCCGCGGCGCTCGGCGTGGCCCAGACGCTCGGCATCAGCGAGGGCAACGTCGCGGAGAACACCGAGGGGTACTCCACGGACTACGACGTCGTCGTGGTGCTCGGGACCGACCAGGCGGAGTAGCGCGACAGGAGCAGGGGGGCAGCGGTCGCCGCAGCTTGCTTAGGAATTCGAGGTAAGTGTAGTCTCCACCGCGTTCTCCGCTTAGCAATCTTGGGTTGTTGTAGGTTAGCCACGGGCTGTCGCGACGCCGCGCCAAAGAAAGCCCAGTTGACGCCCCTCCTTCTCGCCATCTGTAGTGGCGAGAAGGACGCGGACGGTACAACTACCCCGGATTCTTAAGCCTGCAGACAGCCGAGAGATGCAACTACCCCAGATTCTTAAGCAGTGGCACACGGGATGGCGACGTGCGGCCTGACACCCCTACGTACCCTACACGTTGAAGCGGAAGTGCATGACGTCGCCGTCCTGGACGACGTAGTCCTTGCCCTCGATGCGGAGCTTGCCGGCGTTCTTGCAGCCGGCCTCGCCGCCGAGCGCGACGTAGTCCTCGTAGCTGGCGACCTCCGCCTTGATGAAGCCGCGCTCGAAGTCCGAGTGGATCACGCCGGCCGCCTCGGGGGCCTTGGCGCCCACCCGCACGGTCCAGGCCTTGACCTCCATCTCGCCCGCGGTGAAGTAGCTCTGCAGGCCCAGCAGGCGGTACGCCGCCTGCGCGAGCGTCTCCAGGCCGCTCTTCTCGAGGCCCAGGTCGGCCAGGTACTCGGCCGCCTCGTCGGGCTCCAGCTCAGAGAGCTCCGCCTCCACCTTGGCGCAGATGGGGATCGGCGTCACGCCGTCGATCGGCGCGAGCTCCTCGCCCAGCTGGTCCTCGTCGACGTTAGCCACGTAGAGAATCGGCTTCATCGTGAGCAGGAAGAGGCCCTTGGTCTCGGCGCGCTCCTCGTCGGTCATCTCCATCGTCGCGGCGTGGTTGCCCTCGTTCAGCCAGTCGAGCAGGCGGCGCGCCACGTCGGCCTTGGCGGCGAGCTCCTTGTCGCGCTTGGCGTCCTTCTCCAGCTTGGGGAGCTGCTTCTCCAGGCTCTGGATGTCCGCGAGGATGAGCTCGGTCATGATGGTGTCCGCGTCGCCCGCGGGGTCCACGAACTCGCCCACGCGACCGACCTCACGCATGACGTTGGGGTCGGAGAAGTAGCGGACGACCTCGCAGATGGCGTCGGTCTCGCGGATGTTGGCCAGGAACTGGTTGCCCAGGCCCTCGCCTTCGTTGGCGCCCTTCACCAGACCGGCGATGTCGACGAACTCCACCGTCGCGGGCACGATGCGTCCGGGGTTCACGATCTCGGCGAGCTTGCCGAGGCGCTCGTCGGGCACGTCCACGATGCCCACGTTGGGGTCGATCGTCGCGAAGGGGTAGTTGGCCGCAAGGCCGCCCTTCTTGGTGAGTGCGGTGAACAGGGTGGACTTGCCCACGTTGGGCAGGCCCACGATGCCGATGGAAAGCGACACGTTCTTCTCCTTACCTCAGACGAGTGACGTCAGACGTCCCGTCACCCCTGGTCATCCAGCTTCTCCAGGGCGTCGGCCATGCGGTTCAACTGCTTCTTGCCCTTCTCCACGTACTCGCCCGCCTTGGCCTTGGCGGCGGCCTTCTTGCGGGCGACCTCCTCGGCGACCTTGTCCGGGACCACGAGCTCGCTCGTGTCCATGGGCCCCATGGAGAGCGCCCCGTCCTCGCAGGCCGTCACGCAGGCCCCGCAGCTCACGCAGTAGGCGCTCTGCACGCTCACCTGGCCGTCGCGGTCGAGGTCGATGGCGTGGAGCGAGCAGGTCTTGGCGCAGTCGCCGCACATCGTGCAGAGGGAGTGGTCGCACACGGGGACCTCGAGCTTCACGAACTCCGCCAGGCCCTCGTCGTGCTGGAGCGCGCCCATCATGAGCTTGCGCCCCTGCGTCAGGAGGCGCGGGTGGTTGTTGGAGGACTTGGAACCCACGGAGTTCTCCAGCTCCTTCTGGAGCCGGTTCAGGCGCTGCGAGTGGTCGGAGATCTTCTGCGCCACCGCCTTGGCGCCGGCGAGCGCCGGGTTGGTGCGCGTGACCAGGCGCTCGACCGAGGTCACGGCCCCGCTCACGAACTGGCTGCGCTTGTAGGCGCGCGTGTACTCGTGGGTCATCTCCGACTCGTCGACCTCGAGGCCGAGCGCGGCATCGGCCCACTCCTCCGCCGTGGCGATGGCGTCGACGTAGGTCTGCTCGCCCGTGGTCGTGCGACAGCGGTCGCAGATGCCCACGGGCAGATAGACGCTGATGTTGTCGTAGTCCGCAAGCAGGGAGAACCAGAGGTCGCGCGAGACAGCCCCCACGCAGGCGAGAACCACCTCGTTGCCCCTGGGCAGCCGCTTGAGGGCGCGCGTGCACGTCACGTAGCACCGCTCGTAGGAGGAGGCCACGCGGGCGATCTGGTCGTAGACCTGGCGCGGCATGTGCCGGCGGGTGGAGAACGTGTCGGTTGGGCAGACGGCGGCGCACAGGCCGCACTTGCGGCAGTCCTCCGTGACCGCGACGGTCTTCTCGTTGATCGTGATCGCGTGCGTGGGGCACACGTCGAGACAGCGCGAGCACACGTCCGTGCGCCCGGAGGAGACGCGCAGGCAGCGGCCCGAGTTGGCGAAGGGCTTCTCCTTGTAGTCGGCGGGGTTGAAGACCTTGCGCTCGCCCTCCTCGTCCATGAGGGAGCCCACCATCTGGTTGGGCATCTCCTTGAGGGAGCGCCAGTCGCTCTGGAGGTCTATGAGCTCATCGAGAAAATCTCTCTTCTCGGCCACGCGGTCCGCCCTCCCCGTTCACCTTGCGGCGTTCGTTTCACGAAGTTTCATTGTACGCCCTGTGCGCCCCTGACGGCGTCAGATGAAGGCGTCGGGCGCCGCCTCGCTGAGACGACCGCCGAAGAGCGAGAGGAGCCGTGCCTGGGCGCAGACGAGCGGGGTGTTGCGGCTCCTGATCGGCACGGTCATGGAGCGGGCCGCTGGCCCCCTCGGGTGTCCCAGGCTCGCGGCGAGCTGGGCGTGGTCGGTACCGATCATGTGCGAGACGATCCTGCGCTGCTCCGCGGCGGACAGCGGGCTCCCCTTCCCGCACACGCCCTCGATGCAGGCGACCAGACGCTCCATGTAGCGGCTCTGGAGCATCTCCATGCTCGCGGCGTCACCCTCGAGGCCCCAGTGGCGATAGAGGGCGAGGAGGTTCTCGCGCTCGGACTCGAGGCGACGGCAGCTCTCGACGACCGAAGAGGCGCGGGGCCGTTCCGCGACCCGACGGCCCACCCGGTAGGACACGCCCTCCAGGACGCCCACGCGCTCGACGTCCGCCAGGTACTCGAGCACGAAGGGGTGGTCGGTGGGGCTGCCCGCCTGGAAGGCGAGCCCGAGCCGCCCGATGCGCTCGCGGTCGAAGAGCTTGGCGCTCGCGGGCAGGAGCTGACCGGAGTCGAAGAGCCTCCAGGCCGCCGCGCGGAAGTCGTGCTGGGTGAGAAAGACCGTCTCGTCGCCGGAGAGCTCGGTCTCCGAGACGCGGCCCGCGCCGCTGGCGAGGCTCAGCCCGATGCCGCCCACCACGAGCTCGAGGGAGCGCGCTTCGGCGAGGTCGACGAGGCCGGCGAGGGCCCCCGCGGCGAGCCAGCCATCCGCGTCCATGACCAGGACGTAGCTGCCGCGCGCCCGCTCGAGGGCGACGTCGAGGGCCGCCTGTCGACCGCAGCGGTCCGCACGGACGAGATCGATGCGCAGGTCGCGCTCGGTCATCGCCTCGACCTGGCGCACCGTGGCGTCCTCGGAGCCGGCATCGACCACGATGAGCTCGAGGTCCCTCAGGGACTGGTTCTGGACGCTCTCGACGGCGCGACGCACGGACCCCTCGGCGTCATGGGACACCATGAGCACCGAGACGACCGGGGTTGTTGACACGCCGTGGGCCATTCCGTCCCTTCCGTCACACGGAAACGCACACGAGGGAACGACTCCTAGGTTATCAGCGTCGGGTGACGCCCGACGCGTCGCAGAAAAACGACAGAGAAGCGGGGGCGGGGATGCGCTAGGCGGTGACGAAGCGACCTATGGCGACGTTGAGCTGCGTCTTGTCCAGCGTCTGACGACCGGTCTCGGCGGCGGCGCCGTCCTCGTTGGTCGCCACCTCGGCGACGAGCGCGGCGTCGGAGACGGCGAGGTTGGCCCTCCCGACCGCGGCGAGCCGCTCGGCGAACGCGAGCAGGCCGACGGCGTCCATGTTCGTCCTGATCTTCGAGAGGAACCCGGAGGCGCTGCGGACGAGGTTGTCCGACCCCGACCCGGCGAGCTGTGCCGCCTCCTCGATCACGTCGCCCGTCGCGAGGATGACGCTGTCAAAGCTCACACCCGCGGCAAGACCGAGCTGGAGCACGCAGGCGGCGCAGCCCTGCGACGAGAAGAGCTCCGCGAGGGTCGTGGGCGTCTCGTCGACCGTGAGCGCGAGGTCGACGGGGACGTTCACGAGGGCCGCGGTGCCCTGCGTGGCGTTAACCGACAGGATGCGCGCTGCCGTGAGGGTGCCGCCCGTCTCGTCCAGCCCGTCGGCGGTGAGCAGGAGCGTGATGCTGATGTCGTCCTCGGAGACGGCGTAGCCACCCGACGGTCCCGCCTCGTCGTACTGGGCGAGAGTGACCACGGCGTCCGACAGGGAGCCGTCGCCCAGGCGGCTCTCGAGGCTCGCCCGGTTCCAGGCGAGGTACGCCACGGCGGCCGTGGCTGCGAGGGCGGCGACGGCGACGATGGCGCCGATGAGGTTGCGGTGGGCGCTCGGCTCCGGGACGTCCGTGCGCTCGAAGCGCTCGCGATTTCTCACAATGAGGCTCATGCGGCCCTCCGCTCTCCGCTCTCCTGAAAGACGCTTAGAACAGGATACCCAAACCTCCCACGGCGAGGCCAGTCGCAACGGCCACGGCGTAGACGAAGGCGGTGACCGCAGCGTTCTGTCGGGCGTCCGCGTTGGTCCGCCAGAGCACGAGAAGGCCCATGCCGCCAGAGGCGAGGAGCGCGCCCGGGGCGTCCTGCCCCATGTATTCGATCACGAGGCCGAATGCGAACGTGACGACGAGTATGAAGAGCGTGACCTGCACCGTGTGGACGAGCGCGGAGCGCACGATGCCCCAGCGCCCGTGATCGTGGTGCCCGTGTCCGTCGTCGGCCTCGTCGCAGTGGCAGTGCTCGCGCGCGCAGAGCTCGTGGATGTGGAGCCTGCCGTCGCCGGACCGTCTCCAGGCGCGGAGCGTCGCGTCGACCGCGAGGCCCACGACGGCGCCCACGACGACCTTGAGCGCCACGATTCCCGCCAGCTCGTCCAGGGGCGCCTGGTGGGCGAGAAACACCGGGATCATCTCGTCGGAGGTGGAGAGTATCACGGCGACCAGCGTTCCGACCGTGACCACGCGGCCCGCGCAGAGCGTCGCCGCCATCGCCGAGAAGCCGCACTGCGGCAGCGCGGCCGTCCCGGAATTGGCGGGGTTCTCCGCGCTGGCGGCACGGTCGTCCCGGAATCGGCGGAGTTCTCCGCCCGACAGGTTTTCTTGTCCCAAGAATGGCAATGTTCTCCCTGATGGGAGCCATTCGGCTGGGGAACCTCCTGCTTTCCGGGACGAGAAGAGCGCGCGACCGGAGAACCCCGCCAATTCCAAGACAAGGGAAGCTCGCATCCGGAGAATTCTGCCGTTTTCGGGACGGGCGCCGGCCGGTGGCCTCACTCCCAGGGGACGAGGGCGCCCTCGGGATAACCCACCCCGACGAAGGTGAGTCCCTTCGCGGGGGCGCAGGGCCCAGCGGCGGTGCGGTCGCATGCCGCCAGCACCTCGGCCATCCACTCCGGCCGACGGTGGCCGCGCCCCACCTCCACGAGCGAGCCGACGATCGTGCGCACCATGTTGTGCAGGAAGGCGTTGCCCGTGACGTCTATCGCAACGAGCTCCTCCCCCGCCTCGGTGACGCGACTCACGTCGAGCTGCCCCACGTAGCGGCAGGTGGGCTTCCCCTCAGCGGAGCTCGCCTTGCAGAAGCTCTTGAAGTCGTGCTCGCCCAGCAGCGGGCGGGCGGCGGCCGCCATGGCCTCCGCGTCCAGCTCGCCGCGATACCACCAGCTGTGGTCCCACGCGAGCACCGGGCGCACCTGCGATGCGGCGATGCGATAGCGATAGCTGCGGCTCAGGGCGTCGAAGCGCGCCGAGAAGCCCTCGGGCGCGCGATAGAGCCCCTGGACCGAGAGGTCGTCCGGCGTGAGGGCGACGAGGCTGCGCATGAGCCGTCCCCCCGACAGCCCCAGCTCCCCCTCGCTCACGGGAACGCTCACGTACTGGGAGAGGGCGTGGACGCCCGCGTCGGTCCTTCCGGCGCAGACGAGCTCGCACGGTCGGCGCAGCGTGGTCTCGAGGGCGCGCCGCAGCTCTCCGGCGACGGTGCGCACGCCCGGCTGCTCAGCGAAGCCGGCGAAGCCCGCGCCGCGGTAGCCGAGCCGTATGACCAGCGTTCCGACTTCGGACATGATTCTCCCTTCGATGGGGCCTAGGGTAGCACGCGGCAGGCAGGGCCTCGCACGGGATCAGAGCGCGACGGCGACCCCGGCCCAGAGCGCGCCGAGGGCGAGCGCCGCCCAGTCCCCCGGCGCCAGCGGTCCGAGAAGCGCCGTCTGCTCGCCCGTGTAGCAGCGGTCGCACATGGCGTCGGCAAGCTCGTCTGCGCGGCGGAAGAGGCCCACCACGAGCGGGACCAGCACCTGGCCCCATCCTCGGAGCCGCCTCAGGACGCCGCCCTCGTCGAGCCGTGCGCCGCGGGCGCGCTGGGCGCAGCGTATGCGCTCGACCTCCTCGACGGTGAGCGGGATGAAGCGCAGCGCGACCGAGGCGGACATGGCGATGGCGCCCACCGGCACGCCCACCCTCGAGAGCGGCGCCATGAGGGAGGCGAGCCCGTCGGCGATGGCCGGCGGCGGCGTCGTGGACGAGAAGGACAGCGCGAGCCCCACGACCAGCGCGATCCGGCACACCACCGCGGCGCTTCTCGCCAGCCCGGCGGTCGACAGCCCCGGCTGCCCCACGAGGACGACTGCGTTCGAGAGCACGGAGAGGCAGAGGACGACCGCCGCCGGCCTGAGCCCGAGAAGGACGGTCTGCGGCGAGGTCCTGCTCGCC
The DNA here is from genome assembly GCA_030525685.1 of Atopobiaceae bacterium. Taxonomy (GTDB): domain Bacteria; phylum Actinomycetota; class Coriobacteriia; order Coriobacteriales; family Atopobiaceae; genus Thermophilibacter. The sequence goes on from JAUNEG010000023.1 coordinate 33,473, forward strand.
ACGAGCGCCGCGACGAGCCCCGGCCCGGCCACCAGCAGCCCCCAGGGCGTGCCCGCCGCGAACGTTCCGACGGTGGCGATCAGGAGCAGCACGAGCTTTGCGCGCGGGTCGAGGCGGTGCATGAGAGTGCTCCCGGGCGCGTAGGCGCCCGGCACGAGAACCTTACGCATGGGTGCCCGCCCCCCTGACGCGACCGGCCTCGAGCCGGACCACGGCGGACGCGAGCGGCAGCCACTCGTCGGGGTCGTGCGTGACGAGAAGCACGCTCGCACCGTCGCCCACCAGGCGGAGCACCAGGTCGCGCAGCGCGCGGCGGGAGGGGGCGTCCAGACCCGCCGTGGGCTCGTCGAGCACGTACGCCCCCGGACGGGACGCGACCACGCCGGCGAGCGCCACGCGCCGCATCTGACCGCCCGAGAGCTCGAACGGGGACCGGTCGTGGAGCTCCTCCCCTATGCCCAGCAGCGCGGCAGCGCCCCGGGCCATGGAGAGCGCCTCATCCTCCGGGACGCCCCGGACGCGGGGGCCGTATGCGATGTCGTCGAGGACGGTGTCGCAGAAGAGCTGGTCCTCGGGCCGCTGGAACGCGAGACCGACGTCCCCCGCGCGCACGGGCCGCCCGTCCAGGGACACCGTCCCCGCGTCCGGCGCGAGGACGCCCGTCAGGACGCGGGCGAGGGTGGTCTTTCCCGCCCCGGAGGGCCCCAGGAGCAGGGTGAGGCCCCTCGCGTCGAGCGACACGTCGTCCAGTGCGACATGCGAGCCATACACAGCCGTCAGGTCCGTCCCCCTGAGGGAGCTCGTTTCCCGGGGTGTGCATGGTTGCGTCGTGACATCCGAGGACTCCGACGGTGCCCCTCCCTCGAGGACGCGCCCGTCCCTCATGCAAAGCGTGCGATCGGGCGCGTCCATCGGCCTGTGCGATATCTCGAGCACGCCCACGCCCCTCGCCGACGCCTCGCCGACGATTCTTGCCACGCGGGCGCGCGTAGGCTGGTCGAGCATCGACGTCGCCTCGTCAAGCACCAGGTAGCGGGGGCGCATCGCGAGCACGCCCGCAAGGGCCACGAGCTGCTGCTGCCCGCCGGAGAGCTCCGAGGTCATACGGTCGCGCAGCACCTCGATGCCGCAGGCGGAGAGCGCCTCGTCCACGCGGGCAAGCACCTCGGCGCGCGGGAGCCCGAGGTTCCTCGGGCCAAAGGCGACCTCGTCGGACACCACCGCGCTCACGATCTGGTTGCGCGGGTCCTGGCGCACGTAGCCCACCAGACGCGCCAGGCCCTCCGTCTTCCCGTCGACCCTGATGCCGCCCGACGAGGGTCTCAGGGACCCGTTGAGCAGACGTGCGAGCGTCGACTTGCCGGAGCCGTTGAGACCGAGAAGGGCGACGCGCTCTCCGGGCGCCACGTCGAGCGAGACATGGTCGACCACGTTGTGCGTCCCATCGAACGAGAAGCACGCGTCGCGGACCTCGATCATGTCCCCCCCCCTTCAAGAAAAAGGCCCCGGCACGTGGCCGGGGCCCGAACAACCAGTGAGAGGTCCGAGGCTACTCGGCCTTCTCCTCCTCGGCGGGAGCCTCCTCAGCGGCGGTCTCCTCGGCGACCGGCTCCTCGGCCTTGGGCTCCTCGACGGGGGCCTCCTCGACCTTGGTGACCTTGGCCTTCGGGGCGGCCTTCTTGGCCTTGGGCTGGACCGGCTCGGTCACGAGCTCCATGATGACGATCTCGGCGCCGTCACCCTTGCGGGGGCCGAGCTTCATGATGCGGGTGTAGCCGCCGTTGCGGTCGGCCCACATGCCCTG
>JAUNEG010000044.1 GCA_030525685.1 Atopobiaceae bacterium
TTAATAGCGGTTTATCGCCCAGGAAAGTGACGGCAAGGGAGCCGGTGAGCAAGCGTTAACGTCTGCGCTGCGACACCGGTGCCCGGCGATAGACCCTTTGCACTAAGCCGCGCTATGGGGAAGTCACGGCCCGCTTCTCCCTGCTGGAGGGGGCGGACGGGGTCGACGAGCCCCTGACCTCGGGCTTTGGTTCAGGTCGCATGGGTTCGCAAGTCGGGCGAGGCATGCTTGCGCGTGGTCCATCATGGACCGCTTCAAGCCGGTCGCGGCTGCGCGGGCCGCGTATGCGACGGTCGTGCGCCAAGAGACCATGCGGGTCAGCAGCGAAGCGGCCACATCGCCCTCACCATCGGCAGCAGCTTGGCGCCGCACCTGGGGCACACCGACGGGTCTCGCCCGAGGATGCGGCGCAGGATCGCCCCCGGCTCCGGTGCCACGGGATCGGGCGTGTCCGTGAGCCTGCGGCAGATTGCCATGCGCTCGCGCTTGCCGCGGCTGGCAAGTATGCCGTAGTGGCGCACCTTGCAGAGGCCCTTGGGGAGGACGTGCATCATGAGCCTGCGTATGAACTCGTCGGCCGCCAGCCGGCACCGACGCAGCCGGCCGTCCTTGGTGTCGCGGTACCCGAACGTCACCACGCCGCCCTCGAGCGACCTGATCCGGCTGTTGGAAATCGCCACGCGGTGGGTGTAGCGCCCGAGATAGGCCAGCACGCAGCCGGCGTCGGCGAACGGCCTCTTGCAGTAGACGACCCAGGGCCTGCCATGGAGCTCGGACACGAGCGCCCGCAGGGCGCCCGGCACGGCCAGGTGCGACGCCGACCCTCCCAGGTCCAGCTTCGGCGCGAGCGCGGACACGCCCTCGAGCAGCTTGGCGCGGAAGACCTTGGACATGGCCTTGACCGGCGCGAAGAACCTGCTGCCGGTCCGCCTCCACGTCCCGTGGGCAGTCAGCCCGCCCGACGGCACCACCATGTGCACGTGCGGGTGGTACTGCAGCTGCCGTCCCCACGTGTGGAGCACCGCCACCGCGCCGGTCCTGGCCCCGAGCCACCTGGGGTCGGCGGCGAACGCCGCGACGGTCGCCCACGCGCACCTGAACAGCAGGCCGTACATCTCGCGCTGGTTGCGCCAGAAGACGCACGCAAGCTCGCGGGGCACGGTGAACACCACGTGGTAGTAGCCGACGTCCAGCAGGTCGCAGCCCTCCCTCGCGACCCACGTCTCGCGACGGAAGGCCTGGCACTTGGGGCAGTGGCGGTTGCGGCACGAGTTGTAGCTGACCAGCTCGTGGCCGCACCCCTCGCAGCGGTCCACGTGGCCGCCCAGCGCCGAGGTGCGGCACGACAGCATCGCGTCGAACGCCCTGCGCTGCTGTGCGGTCAGCGACGCGCCGTGGGCTGCGAGGAACTCCTCCCCATGTGCGCGCAGGACGTCTTGGACCTCTACAGCCACGAGGGGGCCGCCACGGAGTCGACGGGGCTGGTGACGCCGGATGCCATGTTGGCCACGTGAAGGTAGACCGCCGTGGACGACAGCGACGAGTGGCCCATCAGCGACTTGATGGTCATCAGGTCGGTGCCGTCCTCGAGCAGGTGAGTGGCGAACGAGGCGCGCAGCGTGTGGAACGAGCGCCCGGCGGGCTCGACGCCCGCCCTGCTCATCGCGGCGGAGAGCCCGTGGCGGACCGCGCTGTCGGTCACGTGCGTGTAGCCATACGGACCCAGGAACAGCCATCCCTCGGCGTGGCGCGGGCGGTACACCTCCCAGTACTCGCGCAGCACGGCCAGCGTCGAGTGCGGCAGCAGCGTCCAGCGGTCCTTGGCGCCCTTGCCGTCCTCCACGAGCAGGCGCATGGCCTTGGAGTCGACGTCGCGCACCCGCAGGGCGCACACCTCCGATATGCGGAGGCCCGCACCGTAGCCCAGCGAGATCTGGGCGCGGTGCTTCACGTTCTCCGCCGCCGCCAGGATCGCCGCCACCTCGTCGCGCGAGAACACCTTGGGCATCGCCTTGGGCTTGCGCATGAACGGTATCTGCCTGCGGTTCATGGGCCGGTCGAGCCCGACCTCGTACATGAAGAGCACCGCCGCAAGGTAGGTGTTCACGGACTTGGGCGCAAGGCCGCACTCGCACCTCAGGTGCCGCGAGAACTCCCGCACGTCGGACTCGCCGGTTGACTCGAGCGGCCTGTCGCCGAGGAAATCGAGGTAGCGGGCGCACGTGCGCAGGTACACGTCCTTGGTGGCCTCGCTGTAGTTTCTCAGCTCGATGTCGGACAGGACTTTGGATAGAATGGGATGCTGCATGGCCGTCTCCTTTCCGGTCGGTTGTAGCCACACAGCCCGATTCTATGGGTGGAGGCGGCCATGCGTCCCCGCATGCTACGCACAAGTCATTTGGGCGTTGGGAAGACTGCCGCGAAGCGGCTTAGTGCAA
>JAUNEG010000024.1:0-27080 GCA_030525685.1 Atopobiaceae bacterium
TGCCTTCGAGCGGAATCTCGGGCTCGCAGTGCTTCTACAGCTGCAGCAGCCTTGTCGGTGGCAACGGCACCGTGTGGTCGAGCTCGAACACGGGATATACGTACATGAGGATTGACCGGACTGGGCAGGCTGGGTATCTCACGGCTGGCTAATCATTGAGCGTCAAATCGCTCGGGATGCCGCATGCTTCCCTCAGAATGCCTAGCATCTCGCGCTCATGCTCCTGGCAGACTCCGCCCTTCCAGTCTTCAACGCCTTGTGTAAGCTCCGACATTCTGCGCAGCTTGAGACTTCCTTTGGCAATCATCTCCTGATAGGTCGACTTCTTGGCCACCGGATTGAGATTCGAAAATTTCGAGTTGACGTTTCTTTGCACCAGGCAGAGGTTGCCGAAGCGGTCGACTTCGCCCCATTTGACGAACGTGTCATCCGACGGGTTCTGCGGATACCAGTGCTCGACGGACGTTCTGAACTCGAAGACGAAGTCATCGTACCGCCTCTTCTCCCTGCTCCACAGCAGGTAATCGAGGTAGTTGAGAACAATGTGCGGTGTGTTCACGCCCTGCATGTAGTCGCCGGACACAAGGAACTCCCGCGCCGCACCGCTTGCACACTCTTCTGCAATGGACGCAAACTCCTCCGAACCGGCAAGCGAAGGATCATCCATCATCCTTGTGAGCAGCTCCGTGATCCAATGCATGACTTTCGGAGAAGTGTAAGAGACCCTGAGGCATGATTGGATCATCAGGACCGACTTGTTCGTCTTATCGAGCGTGCTCGCCCACTGATACTTTGTCCTCTTGAACTTGGTGTTTGAGTAGCGGTAGCTCTTGCGCCGCAGCTCCTTCAAGCTCCACTTGCCATCGAGGTCGCCGCCCACATATTCGCGCTTGACGATGCACTTGTCGAAGAGAAAGCGCGTCTGAAGCAGGCATTCGGCAAATTCGATTGAGAACCGCGCCCTGTCGACGGGATCGCCTTCCCGTAGACCCTTGCTTACGACCTCGCGAAACGTCTGACCAAGCTTCTTGTCATCGAGCAGACTCGCCATGAGCGGAACATCCGCATCCTTGCCTACGATGCCCTTCGTGTGGGCGAAGACCTTAAGCACGTGCAGGAGGAAGAACCTGAAGTCTATGATGCTCTCGAAGCGCGATGGATCGTCGTCTTCCTCTCCCCGCTGCCCCTCGCCGACGGACCGCGACGAGACTATATCCTTTATGCCCAGCGAGTTGCCACCCTTCTCGGTGTTCCAGGGAACCGACCTTATCCTCGCCGACGTCGGAAAAGAGTCGAAACCCCAGCCGAACAGCTTCTCGCGGATGGGCACGTCGAAGCGCATCTGCACGTAGCAGGACATGTCGCTGCAGGCATCCCAGATGGAGGCAAACATGGCGGCGTCCCGTCCCGACAACGGCTCCATGAGCCACGCCTTCAGCACCTCGTGCTGCTCCAGCTGCTCGCCTCTGGTATTCATAATCTCGAAGTAGTGATTAAGGTCGGTGTACTCAGGAACCTCGATACGGTAAAGGTAAGTTCTTTCAAGCTTTCTCTTGAGCTCTGCACGCCTCTCGCCAATGAAGTCTGCGTCGAGCTTCTGCTTTATCACACGCATGCCAGTTGAGATGTTTTGCTCAACTAGCTTGTCCTCGACCTCTCCGGAGATATCTAGCTTGCCGAGATGCGCGAGCGTGTAGTCCGACTTAGTCCTGCACGAGAACGTGAGCGCGCCGTTCTCCTCGTCACTCCTGATGCCGAGCGCCGAAAGGAGCAGGTAGAGCGTGGTCAGGCGCTGCTGACCGTCGATGACTTCCCAAAGGGAGTCTCCCTTGCGTGCAACGACCAGCGAGCCAAGATAGTACTTCTGGTCGCTGCCGGTGGGAATATCGTCGATGTCCTCGATAAGACGCTCGATGTGCTCCTCGCCCCATGCATACGGACGTTGGTAAAGGGGTATCTCGTACCTGTCACCCCTATCGAAGATACTGCCTGCCGTGTCGATGACCGCAAGCTCGGGAACGATGCCGCTCATCATTCGCCTCCCCTCGACCAGGAGCACAGGAACTCGCCAAGCTCACGCCTTTCCTCGTTCGACCCGCTTGGCGCCGGCTTCACCTTGATGATGGCGTTCGCGATATCGGTGTGGTACCTCGCCCTCGCAATCTCTGAGAACATCGGTACCTTGTTGGTGTACTGATTGGTTCCCTCTCCGATGGCGTACTTGTTGATCGTGTCGAAGCCGAGCGACTGCATGTCCACGCGGATCATGAACGCCCACGTGAAAAGCTTGCGCACGGCCCGGACGTCAAAGTTGTGGAACCTGTCGTAGTATGCGAGCAGGACGCACCAGAACAGGGCCGTCGTGTGTTTGAACCCTGCGGAGACGCCCTTGCGATTCAACCACTCGCGCATCTTTTCGAACTCGGCATTAGCCTCGATCTCAAGCTCCATGTCCCTGCGAAGGTTGAGGTAGTGCTCCGCCATGAGGAAGAAGTCCTCTCCCTCAATGAACGGTGCGCCTATCTGGAAGCATGGGGCCGCGCGTCGCGCCCGCGCCGCATAGGTGTAGCCGCTGGCCGAGGACACACCTTTGAAGGCGTCAATCTCCTTGGGTGTGAAAGTCGACGTCTTCTCCTTCATCTTCCAGTTGAGCACGGGGAAGAGATAGCGCGCGAAGATCTCTCGCACATCGGCGGTGGGGAACTCCTCCCAGCGCGTGACCACGTGGCGCATCTCGTACGGTGCATCCCTCATGGCGCGAAGGTGGTATGCCTTGAGAAGGTCGTGCGGATCGAGGCTGCGCCCGCGCGTGTTCTGGGAGTCGAAGAGCTGGAACGCCTCCTCGACCTTGTCGACGACAATGACTACGGCCTCTAGCGTTCTGTCAAACGAGCACCTCGCCGCTTCTCTCCAGGCATCTGTCTGATAGCCGATCCAATCGGTGATGAAGTCGAAGTTTTCCTTGATGTTGCGTTGCGTTTCGCGGTTGGCGAAAGCGCATTCCTCTATGAGAGGACAGTTGGCATTTTCGTCGAGGGCAAGCATGAGCAGGACGAGGGAAAGCATCCTCTGCTGGCCGTCTACGAGGTCGTAGCAGTTCTCTTCAGTATTCTCATGCAGGATGACAGAGCCGATGCGGTATTTGAATCCGACGTGCTTTCGCGCTTCGGATATCGCGTTTTCTATGTCGCCCAGAAGGTCTGCGATATTCTTGGTCGTCCAGCGGTACGGACGCTGGTAGCTCGGAATCCTTAATTCCATGGACAGCAAGTCCTTGACGCTCATTATTTCGGCGGACACCGCTGTCCTCCCATCTTCTCATCCGTTAGCCAAACACACCAAAAGCATTAGGCTGATTTCTAATTGTCCCATAAGCACCAGACATGAGCGAGAAAAAGGACCGAAGGTCCAACCAACGGCCCAATGATTTTGCAAGTTGTTGCTTGTTATATGGCTTCGAGTTCCCGATAGAGCGGGTCGCCCTCGCCAACGAGGACATCCCCACCACTCGGGCGTCTCGACTCCCGACTGGCAGAGCATACCGAGAAGCTTGCTGCGAGCTTCTGGCGGCAGCTGCTCAAAGTCGGCCCGCATGGCGTCGAGCACGGCTTTGCTCGTAGAGATCATGTCGTTGCAGATCTCTCTCTTCTCGTCCAGGCTGTAGCTCTCCGGCGAATAGCAACAGAGGTCAGCCTTGAATTATGCCATCTCCTCGGCCTGCTGAAGTTCGGCCCATCTTTCATCGTTCATCATCGTGACAGCTCCTTTCCAAACAGCGACTTCCCGGACACCATGGCTTATCCCGAAGGACACCACGCAGGACACCACGCCCGACATGGACACCATGGCCCCGGCTTTACGGTTCGTGATTCAACCTGTCGATTGTTTGGCCAGGTAACCGGCCGAAAGAGAAAAACACCCAACTTTTGACGAGACTACCGTTTTTGGTGTCCTATTTGGTGTCCCGTTTAGTGTCCTAAACAAAAGCAGGTAGACGGTTTATGCCATCTACCTGCGTCTTTTATGGTGGGCGTTACAAGATTTGAACTTGTGACCTCTTCCGTGTCAGGGAAGCGCTCTCCCCCTGAGCTAAACGCCCTTATGTGATGCACTGCCGGGGACCGCAGCGCGAGGGATATAGTAGCAAGGAACCCACCCGGAGCGCAAGCCACAATTTCGGTTACTTTTGTCGCTGCCGAAACTGACGTCCCGGAATCGGCGGGGTTCCCCGGCTGGGCCTGGTTGCCGTCTAGGAATCGGCGGGGTTCCCCGGCTGAGTCTGATTGCTGTCTTGAAATCGGCAAGGTTCCCCGACGAGCCGCTCTTCTCGTCCCAGAAATGGGACCCTTCCCGCGCGGAGGCGCGCTCGGAGGCGGGAACCCCGGCGATTCCGGGACATGCTCGCGCCGTCCGGCGGGAACCCCGGCGATTCCGGGACATCCACGGGGCGCGCGACTCCGCCTACGCCCCAGCCGCGCCGTCCTTCTCGGCAGCCTCCTTCTTGGCCGCCGCGGCGGCCTTGCCGGCCGCAATGCGCGCCTGGACGTCGGAGTCGCCCTTCTTGGCGCCCGCGGCGGACACGACGACCTTCTTGGCCTTGGGCTTCACGGTGACGCCGCCGCGCGACGCCGCGCGCTTGCCGGAGCCGCGCCCGGTGACGAACCCCTTGATGCGCTTGCGGGCGCGCCTCCAGCGCTTGTTGAGGCTCTCGTCGCTCTTGGAGCGCATGCCCATGCACGGGGCGGCGATGAGGACCGGCAGCAGATACTCCACGGCACGCCAGATGACGAAGCCTGCCGTGGTGTGGACGCCGTACATGCCGCGGAAGAGAATCGCGAAGCCGACCTCGGCGCCGCCCGCGCCGCCCGGCAGCGGCACTGCGTTGATCAGCAGCTCCAGCATGGAGCCCGAGGCCAGGCAGATCAGGAAGTCGGCCGGCTCGCCGAAGGAGCGCAGCACGAACCAGGGCAGCGCGTACATGCAGCCGAGCTGCAGCAGGGTCACCGCCATCGTCAGCAGCATCTCGCGAACGTTCTTGGCCGAGCGCTTGAAGGAGGCCGAGAACTTGACCACCTGCGTGTTGACCGTCTCGTACCACTGCTCGTACTTCTCGTCCTTGAGCCAGCGACGGCGGTTGGCGAAGCGCAGCGCCCAGTTGCCGATCGCCACCACCGGCTTGGGGAACAGGCACAGGAAGAGCATCGCGCACACCTGCACCACCTTGAAGCCAAAGAGGAGGAGGCCGATCAGCGTCACGTCGCCGAAGGTCTCGTAGAAGTAGCCGCCGCAGAAGACGAGCATGATCGCGGCGAAGACGCCCTCGCCGGCCTCGTAGAGCACCGTGCGCGTGAAGTTGAGGGCGCTCGCCTCGCCCACCGAGAGGCCGGCGCGCGTGAGGCGATAGATCTGGGCGGGCGGCGCGCCGGCGCTGTTGGGCGTCAGGCGCATGAAGAAGACGCCGGCCGCCTCGACGCTCATGAGGTCGCGCAGGCCCACCGGGTTGTCCGGGTCGGCGATGACCGAGAGCGCGTAGGCGAGCACGCCGAAGACGTAGTAGAGCAGGAAGCAGACGACGCCCGCGACGATCCAGGTGTGGTCGACGCCGGCGAGTGACGTCACGAACTCATCGACCTGTCCGGAGAAGACCAGGTAGGCGGCATAGGCGATGGCGACGAAGCCAAGGAAGATGAACGTCTTGCGGACCTGGCCGAGCGACTTCTTGTCGGCCTCGCCGCCCTCGGGCGAAACCGTGCGCACAGCAGAGACCTTCAGCGGGACCTTCTTGGCCGCCGCCCTCTTCGCCTCCTTGGGGCTCTTCTCGTCTGCTGCCACGTGCGCTCCCGTCGCGTACGCAATCGGTCCAGTCAGCTCAGTGTAACGCGTCGGCGAGAAGAACGTCCGCCCGGCGCCCGCGAGCGGCAAGTCTACGGCAATTCTTCGTCTCTCCAGCCCTTGGCCACGTCCACCCAGCCGCGCGCCCCGGAGAAGCGCCCGAGCTCGTCGAGCGTGAGCTCGATCGCGGAGTTGGAGCTGCCGGCGGCAGGCCAGACCGTATCAGAGCGGCGCAGGGACTCGTCGAGGAAGACCTCGACTCCGGGCTCGACGCCGAAGGGGCAGACGCCGCCGACGGCGTGGCCGACGAGCTGCTCGGCCTGGTCGGCGGAGAGCATCTTGGGCTTGGTGTGGAACGTCGCCTTGAACGCCTGGTTGTTGACGCGGGCGTCACCGGCGAAGAGGATCAGCGTGGGCGTCTCCCCCACCATGAAACTCAGCGTCTTGGCGATGCGCGCGGGCTCCGTGCCCACGGCGGCCGCGGCGAGCTCCACCGTGGCGCTCGACTCCTCGAACTCGCGGATGCGCGCGTCGGCGCCGAACTGCGCCAGGTGCGCGCGGACTCTCTCTATCGACATAACCCTCTCCCTGCAAATTGGGGACAGTCCCCAATTAACACATATGTTTTATATAAAGGCTTTCTGCAAATTGGGGACTGTCCCCAATTTGCAGACGATGCCGCCGCCGAGGCAGCGGACCCCATCGTAGAGCACGGCGGACTGGCCGGGGGCCACGCGGCGCACGGGCTCTCCGAAGCACAGCACGCAGCCGTCGAGCTCCGCCTCGCGCAGCTCGCCCGTGTGGCGCATGCGCACGAGGTAGCGGCCCGGCGCCGGCGCCTCACCGGAGAGCCAGCACATGTCGTCGAGGGCGACCTCGCGGCAGAAGAGCGCCGGGCTGTCATGGTCGGCCGTCACGTACACGACGTTCTTCTCGACGTCCGTGTCCACGACGTAGCGAGCGGGGCCGCCGCCCAGGTCCAGGCCGCGCCGCTGCCCCACCGTGAAGAGGAACGCCCCGTCGTGGCGCCCGAGGATCCGCCCGGTCTCCCACTCCACCACGTCGCCGGCGCGACGCTCCAGCGAGTCGAGGAGGAACGCCCTTATGCCGACCGGCCCCACGAAGCAAATGCCGTCGGAGTCGGGCTTGTTCTCCACCCCGAGGCCGCGCTCGGCGCACATGCGACGCACCTCGGCCTTGTCGCGGATCTCGCCCACCGGCAGGAGCGTGTGCGCGAGGGCCTCCTCCCCCACGCGCCACAGGAAGTACGTCTGGTCCTTGTGCTCGTCGAGCGCGCGCAGCAGGCGCGCGCGCCCGTCCTCGCCCCGCCCCACGCGCCCGTAGTGGCCCGTGGCCACGAAGTCGGCACCAGCCGCGAGCGCCCGCTCCAGGAACGTCCCGAACTTCACGGTCTGGTTGCACATGACGTCGGGGTTGGGCGTGTAGCCGTGCGCGTAGGCGTCCACGAGGTAGTCCACGACCGTGGCCTTGTACTCGGCCTCGCAGTCCCAGACCTCCAGGTCGATCCCCAGCGTCACCGCCACGCGCTCCGCGTCCGCGAGCTCACGCGCCCAGGGGCACCTGAAGCCAGGGAGGTCGCGCGACCAGTTGCGCATGTAGACCGCCGTGACGTCGTGGCCCGCCTCCACCAGAAGCGCCGCCGCCAGCGCGGAGTCGACCCCGCCGGAGAGCCCGCAGAAGACGCGCGCCATCAGCGGCGCCCCCATCCGCCGGCGAGCGCCGCCATGGCGGCGTCGTCCATGCCTACGCGCGCCATCTCCGCCCGCACGGCGTCCGCGATGGCGCCCGCGGCATAGTCCGCGTCCTCCTCGGTGGTGCCGCGGCCCAGCGTGAGGCGCAGGCTCCCCTCGGCCAGCTCGCGCGGCATGCCGATGGCCTCGAGCACGTGGCTCACGCGCATGTGGCTGGCGGCGCAGGCAGAGCCTGTGCCCACCGAGACGCCGGCGCGCTCGAGCGCGATCACCAGGCGCCTGGCCTCTACGCCGGCGAAGGAGACGTGCAGGAGGCCCGGCAGTCTCCGCTTGGGGTTCGTGGGGCCCGTGACCGCCATCGAGGGCACGCGGGCGAGAAGACCCTCCCGCAGGCGCTCGCGCAGACACGCGAGCCGGCGGCACTCCTCCCCGCGTCGCTCGACCGCGAGCTCGAGCGCGCGCGCGAGGCCCACGATGCCGGCGACGTTCTCGGTGCCCGAGCGCACGCCGCCCTCCTGGCCGCCGCCGTAGACGAGCGGTCGCAACCGCACGTCCCCGGAGGCCCAGAGCACGCCCACCTGCTTGGGCCCGTAGATCTTTGCCGCGGAGAGCGTGAGCAGGTCCACGCCCAGCGTTGCGACGTTCACCGAGAGCGCGCCCGCCGCCTGTGAGGCGTCCGTATGCAGGTAGATGGGGGTGTCCTCCCCCGCCTCGAGCCGGCGAGCCCGCTCGGCCGCCACCACGCGGGAGATCTCGCGCACGGGCTGCACGCAGCCGATCTCACCGTTGGCGAGCTCCACGGAGACGAGCTCGGTGTCCGGGCGGATGGCGCGCGCCACCGTCGCGGGGTCGACGAGACCGTCCGCGCCCACGCGCACCGTGCGGCGCGCGTGCGTTCCGGCGCAGGCGAGCACGCTCTCGTGCTCGATGGCATCCACCACCACATGACCCTCGACCGCGGCGAAGGCGAGGTTGTTGGCCTCGGTCGCCCCGGCGGTGAACGTGAGGCAGTCGGGACGGGCGCCGATCAGGCGCGCCACCGTGCCGCGGGCCCGCTCGACGTCGTCGCGCACCTCGCGGGCGCGCGCGTAGGGCGCCGACGGGTTCCAGAAGCGCTCCGTGAGGTACGGCAGCATGGCCTCGGCGACCTCCGGGTCAACCGGCGTCGCCGCGGCGTAGTCGAGGTAGACCTCGCGCATGGGCGCCCCGTTCTTCTCGCCGTGCGTCATCGGGCCTCGTCCCCCCTGCTCACCGCGTCCCCGCTCTCGTCCAGCACGATGTTGCCGTCCTCGTCCACCAGGTCGCGCTCCCCGCCGATCTTGAGGTTCTGGAAGCGCCCGGCGATGAACTCGTCGGAGTAGTTGGTGTCGACCCACTGCTCGAAGGCGTTGGCGGGCGGCTCGCCCGCGTCGCGATCGGCCTTGCGGTCGAAGCACACGAGCGTCATGGCCACGTCGGCCACCAAATACACCGCCACGAGCGTCACGAAGATCGCCTGGCGGCGCGTGGTGGGCATGCCGATCTGGTAGAGCAGCCGCGGCATGACGGCACGGCACCACGCGAGGCCGAGCAGGCCCCACATGAGCAGGAAGCGCCACGCCACCCATTGCGTGATGTGGTCGGGCAGGTGGAGATAGGTCCAGGACTCGGCGTCGAAGAACGCGGACATGGACCAGCCGGCGAGCTGCTCCAGCACGCCTCCCACCAGGGCGGAGACGAGAAACACCTGCCAGCCGGCGGCGCCGCGCGAGCGCAGGGCGAAGCCGAGCACCGTGAGGGCCACCGCCCCGAGGCCGTAGAGCGGCGAGAAGGGCCCCCAGACGAGCCCGACGCGGCTCTCGGTGAGGCCCGAGGTGGCGAGCATCCAGACCTCCTCGATCAGAAGGCCCGCCATCGAGCCGAGGAAGAAGATGATGACGACCTGGTACCAGCCCAGGTGCAGATGGACGAGGTACTCGTCGACGGCCTCGTTGGACGCGTACCAGTGGGCGAAGAGCCTGCCCAGGCCGCGGCGTCGCTCCGCGCGGGCGAGCTCGCGCTCGAGGACGTCCTCGGACTCCTCCAGGGCGTTCTCGGCGCGCGCGACGCGCTCCTCGCCCAGGCGGTCGCCGCGCGAGAGCCACTCCCAGAAGAAGACGACCACGCGCACGAACCCCTGGATCACGGCGAAGAGAAACGCCACGAATATGAGGGAGAGGAACATGTGCCCAGCGACTCCTTGACGACGGGACCTCGTGCTCGACAAGCATAGCAAAAGGGCCGGTCAGAGACCGGCCCTCGAGAGTTTCTGGAGCGGGCTACGGGGTTCGAACCCGCGACCTCAACCTTGGCAAGGTTGCGCGCTACCAACTGCGCTAAGCCCGCGAAGTAAGGAGAAACTATACGGGAGTCGCCGGGGAAATGCAAGCGCGAATTTGGGCGACCCGAGTCCCGCGTCCCCTAGATGCGGAAGAGGTAGCCGACGCCGCGGATGGTGACGATGTGGCTGGCCACCTGCGGGCCCACCTTGGAGCGGACGCGACGGATGTGGACGTCCACCGTGCGGGTGCCGCCGCAGTACTCGAAGCCCCAGACGCGGTGCAGCAGCGTCTCGCGCGAGTAGGCGCGGCTCGGATGCGTGGCGAGGAAGGAGAGCAGCGAGTACTCCATGAGTGTGAGGTCGACGGGCTGCTCGTCGATGTAGACCTGGTAGGTGGCGAGGTTGATCGTCATATTGTCGATCGTGACGATGTCCGCCGGCGCACTCTCCTCGCCCGGCCACAGAAGCAGCGTGCAGCGCAGCTCGAACTCCGCGGCCCCGGCGGTGGAGAGGATGAAGTCGTTGTTGCCCTGCGTGGGCATGTGGAGGGTGGCGAGCTTGTCCGGGTCCTGGACCAGGAGCATGGGCACGAATCCGTTCTCCGCCACGAAGGAGTCCACGGCGTTGAGAAGGTCCTGGCTCATGCCCTCGCCGTCGAGAATGACGAGGTCGAACTCGTGACCGGAGGACACGGCCTGCGGGAAGGTCTCCTCGTTCGCGAGCGCGATGGAGACGTCGATCTCATGCGAGAGCTCGCGCATGCGGTCGTGCAGGCGCGTCGTAGCAGAAATGAGCAGGATGTTCTTATGGTGCATCCTGAGGCCCCTCCCAAAGCATCAGCATGAATGTGAGCATGTTACCACATCGTTCCCAGCGCGCACGAGGGGCCCTTCGACGTTCCCCCGGGAAGCGCGCTTCGCGGAACTTCCTTCCGGAACGTCGAAGGGCCTGCGTCGGCCGTCGGGACATCACGTAGAGAAGTTCCGCGCAGCGCACTTCTCGGAGGAACGTCCCGACGGCCTGGCAGCGAGCCTAGTCGATGCTGCCGAGGAACTCGGCGGTACGGGGGCTCTTGGGGTGCTCGAAGAGCTGCTCGGGGGTACCCTCCTCCACCACGTAGCCCCCCTCCATGAAGATCACGCGGTCAGCCACGTCGCGGGCGAAGCCCATCTCGTGGGTCACGACGACCATCGTCATGCCCTGCTCGGCGAGCTCGCGCATGACGTCGAGGACGCCGCGGACGAGCTCCGGGTCCAACGCGCTCGTGGCCTCGTCGAAGAGCATGACGTGCGGCTCCATGGCGAGGGCGCGCGCGATCGCCACGCGCTGCTGCTGGCCACCGGAGAGCTCGTCGGGGTAGTAGTCGGCGCGCTCGGCGAGGCCGACGCGGGCGAGGCGCTCGCGGGCGACCTTCTCGGCCTCCTCGGCGGAGCGGCCGAGCACCTTCTGCTGCGCGAGCATCACGTTGTGCAGGGCGTCGAGGTGCGGGAACAGGTTGAACTGCTGGAACACCATGCCCATGCGCTTGCGGACGTCGTTGACGTCGGTCTTGGGGTCGGTGATGTCCTGGCCCTCGAAGATGATCTTTCCGCTCGTGGGCTCCTCGAGGCGGTTCAGGCAGCGCAGCATCGTCGACTTGCCGGAGCCGGAGGGCCCGAGCACCACCACGACCTCGCCGCGGTGGATGTCGACGTCGATGCCCCGCAGGACCACGGTCTCGCCGAAGCTCTTGTGCAGGTCGACGATGCGCAGGATGGGCTCGTCGGTCGCGTCGGCGGCGACGGGCGCGGCGTTCTTCTCGGCCTCGGTGGCGACGTCACTCATCTGAGGCTCCCTTCTCGTCGGCGGACTCGAGCTCAGCGGCGTGCTTGTGGCTGCGGTGGCCGCGGACGCGGTCCTCCAGGTGACGCGTCACCTTGGAGAGCGGCAGCGTGATCACCAGGTAGAACAGGGCGGCCACGATGTAGGGCGTGATCGAGCCGGTGGAGGCGACGATCGTGCGCGCGTACATGACGAGCTCCATGATGCCCACGGCGGCGAGCAGCGACGTGTCCTTGTAGAGCACGATGAACTCGCTCGTGAGGTTGGGGATCACGATGCGGAACATCTGCGGCAGGATGACGTAGAACATGGTCTGGGCGCCGTTCATGCCGAGCGAGCGCGCGGCCTCGGTCTGGCCCTTGCTGATGGAGAGGATGCCCGCGCGGAAGATCTCGCACATGTAGGCGCCCGAGTTCATGCACATGACCGTGACGCCCAGCACGAAGTTGGGGATCTGGATGCCGGCGAGCGGCAGGCCGAAGAACGCCACGTAGATCTGCAGGAACAGCGGCGTGCCGCGGACGATGTTGACGTAGGTGGTGGCGATGCCGCGGAGAAGCCGCAGCTTGGAGATGCGCATGAGCGCGAGCAGAAGTCCCATCGGGATGGCCAGCGGGAACGCCACGGCGACGATCGCGATGGACGTGAAGAAGCCGGTGAGCACCACCGGGAAGCTGGTCACGAGCAGGGCAGGGTCAAAGAAGAGGTGGAGGAACCGGTTGGCGTTCCACGCCTGGACCCAGGGCTGCTCCTCGAGCCACTGCGAGAGGGACTCGGTGAACGAGATGCCCTCGACGGGGATGGACGGGATGCCCTCGATGGAGGCCTCGGTGCCGTCGGCCAGCTCGTAGGTGGCCTCGAGGCGCATCTCGCCGCCGTCCGTGGGGAAGAACACGTCGTAGACGAGGATGTTGAGGTGGCCCTGCTGCGTGATCGGCTCGGCGAAGTCGAGCGTGAGGTCCTGACCGTCGACGGACTCGGTGTAGTCGAGCTCGTTCCTGGTCATGAGGTCGTCGCCGGTGAGCAGCGTGACCGCCAGGTCATCGGTGCCGAAGGTGGTCCCCTCGGGGAGGTGCAGGGTGAGGCTCGAGACGCCCTCGCCCTCGGCGACGCTGGCCTCGAAGGTGATGCGCGACTCGGTGGCGCCCATGATGGCCGTGGGGTCGTCCTCGGAGTTGGGTCGGCCGGTGCACTTCACGGCCTCCATCGCGTCGGCGCGCCCGACGGGCCGCGCCAGGGCGCCGAGCAGCGCGACCGCGACGATCAGGACGCCGAGAAGGACCGCGGGGGCGCGGCGGCGTCCGGCTGTGCTAGACGGGAGAATGTTCACGTGACTTCCTCGCTTCGTATGCGCTGACGGCCCCTCCTCGCAGAAGCGGGAAGGGGCCGCGGCAATCATGTCCTGATGCGGCTCTACGACTTAGCCCATGTTCGCGGCGATGAGCTCGTCGATCGTACCGTCCTCCTGGAGCGTGGCGAGGGCCTCGTTGATGGCGGCGAGCAGGGCCTCGTTGTCCTTGTTGACGCAGATCGCGTACTCCTCGCCGGTGGCGGAGGTGAGCACGACGTGCTGGTCGGTGTAGGCGCCGGCGAGCATCTGCTCGACGACGGCGAGGTTGCCGCAGACGGCGTTGGCCTGGCCGGCGGAGACGGCGGCGAAGGCGTCCGTGAACTGCGGGAACGCGAGCTGCTCGGCGTTGGGGAAGTTCTCGGCGGCAAAGTCGGCGCCGGTGGAGCCGCTCTGGACGGCGATGGTCATCTCGGCGCTGTTGAGCACCTCGGCGGCGTTGTCCTCGGTGACGTCGGCGTTGTCGGCGAGAACCGCGACGGCCTGGTTGTCGATGTAGTAGGGCGTGGTGAAGTTGACCTCGTCCTCGCGGTCGGGGGTGATGGAGATGCCCGAGAGGCCCGCGTCGGCCTGACCGCCGGCAACGATGGCCGGGACGATGCCGTCGAAGTCGATGTTGGTGTAGACGCACTCGAGGCCGAGCTGCTCGGCGACGGCACGGCCGAGGTCCATGTCCAGACCCACGTACTCGCCGTCGACGAGATTCTCGAAGGGCGGGTAGTCCGGCGAGACGGCAAAGGTGATGGAACCCTCGGTCACGAGGCCGAGATCGCCGTCGGCGGTCTCCTCGGTGGCGTCGTCCGCCGGCTGCTCGGCCTGCTCGCCGCCGCAGCCGGCGAGGGCGAACGTGCCCGCGAGCGCGCTCGCGGCGGTCAGAAAGTTCCTTCTGGTCATGCTCTTCATGTCTGGGTTCCTTCCCCCATTGCTTTGGCGCGTGGTCACGCCCTTTCCCGACGGAGGCACGGGTCTTCCCGTGTCAGGGCTCGCGCCCCGCCCGTCGCCAAGAGTAGAGTGTGCGCCTGAGTTGCGCGCACGTCGCACGATATCGAACTTCCTTAACAAAATGGACACGCCGCCAGCACCGTTCTTCTCGCCCGCGTGACCGAGGGATCCGTGAATCGGAGAGACTCCGCGCCCTGGCGCCGCCATCGTCCCAGAATCGTCGGGATTCCCTCCAGGCGAGAAGAACCTGTCCCGGAAACGCCGGGGTTCCCGCGGCGTTGTCCCAAAAGCGGCGACCTTCCCGCCGGAGCGTCCCGGAATCCTGGGGTTTCTCGCCCTGCGACGCGGAAGGTCGCCGATTCCGGGACGGCCGCGGCCAAAGCCCGGAGAATCTTGTCGTTTTTGGGACGGGCGGCGCCTACACGCCGCCGTAGTAGTGCTCGCGCTCCCAGTCGGTCACGGCCGTGCAGAACTCCTCCCACTCGCGGCGCTTCTCGCGCACGAAGTAGGTGAAGATGTGCTCGCCGAGGACCTCGCGCATGAGGTCGGAGGACTCGAAGCGGTTGATGGCCTCGCCGAGGGTGCGCGGCAGGCGCTGGATGCCCTTGGCCTCGAGCTCGCGGTCGGAGGCGGCGAAGGTGTCGCAGGTGGACTCCTCCGGCATGGGCAGGCCCTCCTCGATGCCCTTGAGGCCGGCGGCGATGGTCGCGGCGAGCGCCAGGTAGGGGTTGGCCGTGGGGTCCGGGCTGCGCAGCTCGATGCGGGTGGCGATGTGCTTGCCGGGCTTGTGCGTGGGGATGCGCACGAGCGCGGAGCGGTTCTTGCGGCCCCACGTGGCGTGCGTGGGGACCTCGCCGGTGGAGACGAAGCGCTTGTAGGAGTTGACCGTGGGGTTGGTGACCAGCGTGAACTCGGGCGCGTACTTGAGGATGCCGGCGACGTAGTGCTGCGCCAGGTCCGAGAGGTGCGCGGGGTGGTGCTCCTTGGGGCCCCAGAAGAGGTTCTCGCCGTCGTGGTCGAGCAGCGACTGGTAGAGGTACATCGCCGAGCCCGGGGCGCTCGGGATGGGCTTGGGCATGAACGAGGCGAACATGCCCTGGCCGGCGACCTCCTGCTTGATGACCAGGCGGGCGGTCATGATGTTGTCGGCGCAGCTCACGGCCTCGGTGAAGCGCAGCTCGACGCCGTTCTGGGACGGGCCGGCGGCGTGGTAGGAGTACTGCACCGGGATGGACATCTTCTCGAGGGTGAGCGTGGTCTGGCGGCGCAGGTCGTTGGCGCGGTCCATCGGCGTGAGGTCGAAGTAGCCGGCGGTGTCGAGCGGCACGGGGTCGAGGTCGTTGTCGAAGTAGAAGTACTCGATCTTGGGGCCGACGTTGGGGACGAGGCCCTGCTCGTCGGCGCGGGCGAAGACCTTGCGAAGGCAGCGGCGCGGGTCGCCCTCGAAGGGCTCGCGCGAGGGCATGGAGACGTCGCAGAAGACGCGGGCCACGCCCGACTCCTTCGGGCGCCACGGGAGCAGCGCGAAGGTGGCGGGGTCGGGGAAGGCGAGCATGTCCGACTCCTCGAGCGAGGCAAAGCCATCCACGGCCGAGCCGTCGAAGCCGATGCCCTCCTCGAAGGCCTCCTCGAGCTCCTCGGGCGAGATGGCGAAGCACTTGAGGTTGCCCAGGACGTCCGTGAACCACAGCTGCACGAAGCGGATGTCGCGCTTCTCGACGGTGCGCAGGACGAAGTCGATGTCTTTCTCGGTGCTCATGAGTCGTTCCTCTCCGATGACGGCGAAGATTCATGGTCCGAGCAAGGTTCTCATATGAGTGTTTCGCCGCTGTTACCCGTTGCGGCAGCGGCGATTCGTGCGAAACGGTGTTCGCGACGCGAGCTATCAGGTTGGGCTTTCCAAAATGAGGTCGCGCTGTCCTGCAGGCTATTTGTCGAGACTCTTCTCGACGCTCCTGAGCATGTCGCGCGCCGCCGGGCAGGGCGCGCCCGTGACGTGCGCCGAGCAGCCCTCCCTGCTTCCGCAGCTTGAGCAGCCGTTCCTCTGGGAGCGGACGACGGAGCGGATCGCGAGGGCAAGCAGTGCGGCAACGACCGCCAGAACAAGAAGGTCGACGGCGCTCATGGGCCATCCTCCCGTACGAGACTTTTTTGTTAACTAAGGTCAACTATACCCGTTGCGGCTACTATATGTGTAGCGCGGCGACCGCCGCACAAACTCCGCATCGAGAAGGGACGTGTCTCCAATGAACGACGACCAGACCATGCAGCTCGTCATCGTCCGCCACGGCGAGTCCGAGTGGAACAAGCTCAACCTCTTCACCGGCTGGACCGACGTCGACCTCACCGACACCGGCCGCGAGGAGGCCCACGCGGGCGGCAAGGCCCTCAAGGAGGCCGGCTTCGACTTCGACGTCTGCTACACCTCTCTGCTCAAGCGCGCCATCCACACGCTCAACTGCGTGCTCGACGAGCTCGACCGCAACTGGCTGCCCGTCCACAAGGCCTGGCAGCTCAACGAGCGTCACTACGGCGCCCTCCAGGGCCTGAACAAGGCTGACGCCGCCGCCGAGCACGGCGAGGACCAGGTCAAGATCTGGCGCCGCTCCTTCGACGTCCAGCCGCCCGCCCTCGAGCCCGGCGACGAGCGCGACCCCCACGTCCAGGAGATGTTCCGCGACGTGCCCAAGGAGGACCTCCCCTACACCGAGTGCCTCAAGGACACCATCGCCCGCGCCTGGCCGTACTTTGAGCAGGAGATCAAGCCGCAGATGGACGCCGGCAAGCGCGTCCTGATCGCCGCCCACGGCAACAGCCTGCGCGCCCTCGTCATGCAGTTCGAGAAGCTGACCCCCGAGGAGATCCTCGAGGTCAACATCCCGACCGGCGTGCCGTGCGCCTACACCTTCGACAAGGACTGGAACGTCGTCGACAAGCACTACATCGGCGACCCCGCCACCATCGAGGCCAAGATCAACGCCGTCGCCAACCAGGGCAAGGCCAAGTAGCCCGCCACTGAGCGCTCGGGAAGGGCCCCGGGGTTTCCTACGAGAAGTGCGCTGCGCGGAACTTCTCTCCGGAAACCCGGGGCCCTTTGCGTTGCAGCGTCAAAGTCTACACCTGAAATAGCGCGCCGCCTGCTCTGAGGGGGTGAGCAGGCGGCGCCAAGATGTGCCGTGCGCAACGGGGAGAGGGGTCCGTCGCTCGGGCAGGGTTAAACGAGTCGTGCCGGGGTTCCGAGTCATCGTTCTTCTCGGCACGATTGTTAGTTTAGGTTAACCATCGCTGAAATCCCATCGTAGGACTGGGATATCACGGGTTCTCCATAAGTTAGAACAGGTTTACTATCTAGCCCAGCGCCACGTCGAGGACCATCATCACGACGAAGCCCGCGATGAAGCCGAGCGTTCCCACGTTGGAGTGCTCGCCGAGGTGGGACTCGGGGATGAGCTCCTCCACCACCACGTAGACCATCGCGCCGGCGGCAAACGCCAGGAGCCACGGCATGTACGGGCTGATCCAGCCGCTGGCCAGCACCACGAGCACGCCGAAGATCGGCTCCACGATGCCGGAGAGGCTGCCCATCACGAAGGCGCGCCCGCGGCTCATACCCTCGCGGGCCAGGGGCAGCGAGATGGCCGCGCCCTCCGGGAAGTTCTGCAGGCCGATGCCGATGGCGAGTGCCATGGCCATGCCGAGGTAGGCCTCCCCCACCGCGCCGGCGGTCTGCGCCGCCATGGCAAAGAGCAGGCCCACGGACATGCCCTCGGGGATGTTGTGGAGCGTCACCGCAGAGACGAGGAGCGTGGTGCGCTTCCAGCCGGAGGGGACGCCCTCCGGCTCGTCGGAGTCCGCGTGGAGGTGGGGCAGGAACGTGTCGAGCGCCATGAGGAAGGCCACACCCAGGAGAAAGCCGCCCGCGGCGGGCAGCCAGCCGGGAACGCCGAGGCCCTCCGCCTGCTCGATTGCGGGGTTGAGCAGCGACCACACGCTCGCCGCGACCATGACGCCCGCGGCAAAGCCGAGGAAGATGTGGTGCATGTTCTTGCGCTCGGAGCGGAAGAAGAACACCACGGCCGAGCCCGCCGTGGTCATGAGCCAGGTGAAGCCGCAGCCGAGCGCCGCCCACCCAAGCGCCTGGGGGATGTTGTCTGCCATGGGAAAAGCTCCTTTTTTGCCATGCCGCGCCTTTTTGCGGCAATGTCTCGTTTGTAGTGTACGTTGAACATCTCGAAAAAAGTACGCTACAAACGCAGAATGGGCCCAGCAAGGCCAACGACGCATGAAAAAGGGCGCGCCGCCGGCGAGAAGAACCGGCGGCGCGCCAATATGTGCAAAGGTGCCTGTCCCTTTTGCACGCTACGCGAGCTGGGCGAGGACTTTCTCGTCAGGCTGCTCGTCGCGCGGCATCGGGCGCACGACCTGGAAGATCATGCCCGCGAGCAGCACGAACGCAACCACCGTCCACACGCCGAAGTTCCCCAGCGCGAAGAGCTCCCAAAGCTGGTTGATGATCAGGCCCACGGCCCACGCGAAGACGCACTGATAGCCAATGGCGAACCAGAACCACTTGGGCGAGTCCATCTGCTTGCGGATGGTGCCGATGGCGGCGAAGCACGGGGCGTCGAGCATGTTGAACGCCACGAACGCGCACATCGCGCCCAGGTGCAGGATGCCGGAGGCGTCGGTGAACATGGCCGCGAAGGCCTGCCACATGACCGGGTCGCCCTCGGTGGCCTCGCCCAGGCCGAAGATCGCGCCAAAGGTGGAGACCAGGTTCTCCTTGGCGATGAGGGCGTTGATGGAAGCGGCGGTTGCCTGCCAGCTGTCGGCTCCGAGCGGCGCGAAGATCCACGAGATGGCACCGGCCACGATGGCAAGCAGCGAGTAGTCGGCGCTGTACTCGGGCGCACCCGGCAGCGAGGCGAGGAAGCCAAAGGAGCCGTCACCACCCTCCCACGAGGCAAAGCCAAAGCTCGAGAGGAACCACACGACCACGCACGCGGCAAAGATGATCGTCGCGGCCTTCTTGAGGTACGCGGAGATGCGCTCCCACACGTGCAGCCACCAGCTCTTGAGCGCGGGCAGATGGTAGTCAGGCAGCTCCATCACAAACGGCGCGGCCTCGCCTGCGAACATGCGCGTCTTCTTGAGCATGAGCGCGGAAACGACGATCGCGGCAAGACCGAGGAAGTAGAACATCGGGGCCACCCACCAGGCGTCCGCGCCGCCCACGAGCACGCCCATCACGAGGGCGATGATCGGGGTCTTGGCGCCGCACGGAATCATCGTGGTGAGAATCGCCGTCATGCGACGGTCCTTCTCGTTCTCGATGGTCTTGGTGGCCATGACGCCGGGAACGCCGCAGCCGGACGAGATGAGAAACGGGATGAAGCTCTTGCCCGAGAGGCCAAAGCGGCGGAACAGCCGGTCCATGACAAAGGCCACGCGGCTCATGTAGCCGCAGTCCTCGAGAAACGCGAGCATCATGAACAGCACGAGCATCTGCGGGATGAAGCCGAGAACCGAGCCCACGCCGGCCACGATGCCGTCGAGCACGAGCGAGCTCACCATGTCAGAGGCGCCCGCCGCGGTGAGCCAGCCCTCGACCGCCGCGGGGATAGACGGGATCGTCATGCCAAAGAGCTCCCAGCCGTCGCCGAAGACGCCGTCGTTGGCCCAGTCGGTGCCCCAGCTTCCCACCGTGGACACCGCGATGAAGTACACGACGAACATCACGGCCACAAAGATCGGCAGGCCAAGGACGCGGTTGGTCACCACGCGGTCGATCCTCTCGGACACGCTGAGCCGCTTGGGCGCCTTCTTAACGCAGGTGGCCATGACGTCTGCGATCCAGTCGTAGCGGTCGGAGGTGATGATGGACTCGGCGTCGTCGTCGCGGGACTGCTCGACGGCCTTGATGGCCTGCTCGGCCTGGCTGAGCTGGGCGGGCGAGAGGTGCAGGGCCTTCACCGCCTGGGTGTCGCGCTCGAAGACCTTAATCGAGTACCAGCGCACGAGGTTGGCGTCGCAGCTGCCTGAGACGATGCCGGCGATCTCACCGAGCGCCTCCTCGACCTCGGGCGAGAAGCAGGGCGCACCCGGCTGGACCCTGCCCGCGCGGCCGACGGCCACGGCCTTGTTGACCAGCTCGTCGAGGTTGGTGTTGCGCAGCGCGGAGACCTCGACGACCGGCACGCCCAGACGCTCGGAGAGGGCGGTGGTGTCGATGACGTCGCCGCGCTCCTTGAGCAGGTCGCACATGTTGAGGCCGACGACCACGGGGCGCCCTGCCTCGAGGAGCTGCGTTGTGAGGTAGAGGTTGCGCTCGAGGTTGGTGACGTCCACGAGGTTGATCGCGGCGTCGGGGCGCTCGGCGACCAGATAGTCGCGCGAGACGACCTCCTCGGGCGTGTACGGCGAGAGCGAGTAGATGCCGGGCAGGTCGACGAAGGTGACGTCGCGGTTGGCGCGCCAGGTCGCCTGCTTCTTCTCGACGGTGACGCCGGGCCAGTTGCCCACGTACCCGTTCGAGCCCGTGAGCTCGTTGAACAGCGTGGTCTTTCCGCAGTTCGGGTTTCCTGCGAGACCGATGGTCGTCTCTGCCATGTCCTGCCTTTCTCAAGTTAGCCAAGTGCTACTTGTGTGGTACCATTTGTTAGATAAGTTTAACTACCGAGGCGAGAAAAACGGCCGTTCCCGGCCGAACCCGCCGCGCGAGGCTCTTCTCGCCCGCGCTACTCGCCCTTCGACACGTCCGTGACCTCGACGCCCGCTGCCTCGTCCTTGCGGATGGAGAGCTCGTAGCCGCGCACCGTGAGCTCGACGGGGTCCCCGAGCGGCGCCACCTTGCGCACGTGGACGCGGGTCCCCTTGGTGAGGCCCATGTCCATGATCCGGCGCTTGAGGGCCCCGGTGCCCGTGAGGGCAGCGACGGTGCAGCTCTCCCCCACCTTCACGTCCCTGAGTGTTGTCATCTGCCTTCCTTCCTCTCTGCGGGACTGCCGCCCGCCTAGATCGACACGGTGATGTGGCTCGCCATCGAGCGGTTGAGCGCGAGGCGGGCGCCCTTGACGGCCACGATGACGTCGCCGGCCGCACGTGAGATGACCTTGACCTCGGCGCCGTCCACAAAGCCGAGCTCCGCGAGGTGCTGGCGCAGGCCGGCATCGCCCCGCACGCGCGACACGCGCACGACCTCGTCCGTGCCCGCCATGGCCAGCGGCAGCTGCGGTGACGACATGAGTTGCCTCCCCTTGTGTTGTAGCTAGCTAACTTACGATAAGTAATATAGGACTTACTTCAGGGGGCGCAAGCACCGTTCGCCGATTGAGTTACAAATGGGGAACTTTTCGGCCGACTGACGCAACGTGCCTCTCGTGAATTCACGAGAGGCACCCTTTCGAGCGTTAGCCGTCGGTTGCCCCGCTCGTGGATTCACGAGCGGCACCCTGCCGCAGGGCGACGTCACCCCGTGTTCTGCAGGCCCGCCGCGACGCCGGAGACGGTGCAGAGGATGAGGTAGGTGAGGGCGTCGCGCTCCTCGGGCTCCAGGTCGCCGGCGCGCAGGCGGCGCAGCGCGAGGGCCTGCGTCACCGAGAGCACGTTCACGAACGGCAGGCGCATGCGGATGACCGGCCCCAGCACGCGACGGTGCTGCAGCGGCCACTCGTCGCCCACGATCGCGAGAACCCAGCGGCGCGTGAGCTCCATCTCCTCGAGCACCTTGCGCGCGAGGTCGTCGCGGTCGGCAAGGGCGAGGTAGAGGCGGGCGATCCGCTCGTCCACCTTGGAGAGCGACATCTCCACGTTGTCGACGAACGTGGTGAAGAGCGGCCACTCGGCGTAGGCGGCGCGCAGCCGGCCCAGGTCCCCCACCCGCTCGCAGGCGGTGCCCAGGCCGTACCAGGCGGCCAGGTTGACGCGCGCCTGGGACCACGAGAAGATCCACGGGATCGCGCGCAGGTCGTCGAGGGAGGTGGCGCCGAGGCCGCGCTTGGCGGGACGGCTTCCGATGGGCATGAGCCCGACCTCGGCGAGCGGCGTCACGGCGGAGAACCACGTCGCGAAGCCCTCGGTGTGCAGCAGGTCGAGGTAGCGCTCGCGGCTCGCCGCGTCCAGCTCGGCGGCGAGCGCCGCGTACTTCTCGGTGGTCTCGGTGTTGAGCAGCTCGACCGACGGGGCGGACGAGAGGAGCGTGGCGCCCGCGACCGACTCCACGTGGCGGCGCGCCAGCGTGGGGTTGCCGTAGCGGGCGAAGATGACCTCGCCCTGCTCCGTGAGCTTGAAGCAGCCGTTCACCGAGCCGGCGGGCTGGGAGAGCACCGCGCGGTTGGCGGGCCCGCCGCCGCGACCGACCGCTCCGCCGCGGCCGTGCATGAGGACGAGGTCGATGTCGTTCTCCTCCGCCCAGCGCGCGATGCTGGCCTGCGCCGCGTGCAGCACGAGCGTGGCGGCGGTGGGCCCCACGTCCTTGGAGGAGTCCGAGTAGCCGAGCATGACCTCCAGGCGCCGGCCCGTCTGGGCGAGGCGGCGCTGGACCTCGGGCAGGCGCACGATCTGGTCGAGCGTGTCCACGGCGTGCTCGAGGTCGGCGGCCTGCTCGAAGAGCGGGATGACGTCGAGCACGGGGACGTCGGCCTCGTGCGCGAAGGCGAGGTGCGCGAGCTCGTAGACGTTCGCCACGTCCTCGGCCGAGCGGGTGAACGAGATGATGTAGCGGCGCGCGGCGTCGACGCCGTTCTTGCGCTGGATCTGCGAGATCGCGCGGAAGGTGTCCAGGACCTCGCGCGTCATGGGCGCGAGCTCCCCGCGCTCGCCCCAGCGGCCGTGCTCGCGGATGTCCTCGAGCGCGCGGGCGTGCACGAGCGAGTGCTGGCGGAACTCCATCTCCACGAGGTGGAAGCCGAAGGTCTGCGCCTGCCAGACGAGGCGCTGCAGCGGGCCGTACGCCGCGCGGACGGCACCGGCGCGCGCGAGCGAGTCCTGAACGACGCGCAGGTCGGCGACGTAGTCGTCCGCACGGCGGTACATGACGTCGGCGGTGCGGGCCACCGTGGCGCGCAGGCGCTCGGCGATGACGAGCATCGCGGCGCGGTGCAGCTCGCTCGCCGAGATCCCGAGGGCGCGGGCCGTGAGCTCCTCGCTCATCTCGACCTGGTGGCTCCAGAGGTTCACGAGCGCGTCGGACGGCGGCGTGGACACGGCGTCGAGCGTGAGGTTGCGCCCGCACGCCTGCGTGGCGTCGGCCAGGCGCTCCAGCACGTGGACGCGGAACTTCTCGGCCACGGCGCGGCTCACGCGGGCGGTGACGTTGGGATTGCCGTCGCGGTCCGAGCCGATCCAGCTGCCGGGATGGAAGAACGCGGGGCAGACGGGTGGCACGGTGCCGGCGCGCTCCCCGAGCTCCCAGTCGTCGAAGCGCCGGTAGACGTCCGGCACCATGTCGAAGAGCGTGTTGTCGAAGATGTCGACGATGGTGTCGGCCTCCTCGACGGGCGCGGGCTTCTTGTGCGCGATCGGCGAGGTGCGCAGCAGGGCGTCGATCTCCTGCAGCAGGCGCCGCTCGTTCTCGGCGAGCGCGGTCCCGGCGAGGCGGCAGCGCTCCTCGAGCAGCTCGGAGATGCGGCGGATCTTGCCCTCGACGGCCTTGCGGCGCGCCTCGGTGGGGTGTGCGGTGAAGACGGGGCGGAACTCCAGGCGCTGGAGCAGCGCGACGGCGCGCCCGCGGCCGCACTCCTCGACGAGGCGGCGGTAGGCCACGGTGAGGTCATTGATCGGGTCAGCGTCCGCGGCGGGGTCCACGCCGGCCTCGCGCTCGCGCAGCGAGGTCACGCGGTAGTGCTCCTCGCAGATGTTGGCCAGGTGGAAGTACGACACGAAGGCGCGCATGAGCAGCGTCGCGCTGCGCTCGTCCAGGCCGTCGATCGTGCGCTCGAGCTCGGCGAAGGCGGCGCGCTCGTCGGGCGTGTCGGCTGCCTCGTCGGCGCTCGCGCGGAAGGCGTCCGAGAGCAGCACGTCGAAGGTCTCGAGAAGACCGGGGTCGAACTCGTCGAGCACCTTGCGCACCAGGCGCAGGAAGAGGTCCATGTTCTCGGCGATGCTCTCGGGGACGTTGAGGGCGGGCATGATATCGCTCGCGGCGGACGCCTGCACGTTCTTCTCGGCCAACGCTGCTCCTTTGACGGACGTATGGTCGGCTACACGATACCCCGAGAGGGCGCCCGCACAGAAGTCCCCTCAAGAAAGACCCACGCGAGAAACGCGATGTTCACGTCCGGGCGCAGCGCGGGCCGCCCGGGCGCTACAATCAGGAACCGAGAAGCACGCCCTCCGGAGAGGCCCCGCATGCAGAACCCGTTCAAGAAGCTCCGCCCGACAGCGCCCGCCGCGGCGCCCCAGACCCCGCGCACGCCGCGCTACGGGGTGTCGCCGCGCAGGCCGCGCCGCGAGCGGCAGCCGCGCGAGCGCGAGGCGTTTCTCGCCCGCGTGGTCAACGACT
The DNA here is from genome assembly GCA_030525685.1 of Atopobiaceae bacterium. Lineage (GTDB taxonomy): Bacteria > Actinomycetota > Coriobacteriia > Coriobacteriales > Atopobiaceae > Thermophilibacter. The sequence continues at coordinate 24,456 of JAUNEG010000024.1, forward strand.
GGTGGAACAGGCTCATCTCCGCGGTCTTCGGCGGCAAGTTCTCCGAGCAGACCGAGCAGTACCTCGCGCACCAGACCAAGCGCGACTACATCTGCAACACGATCGGCCAGGCCGCGTGGGGCATGCTCTTCCCGCTGCTCACGATGGTCGCCACCTGGCTGGTGGGCGCCGAGCAGGCGGGCCTGTTCTCGATGGCCTTCACCGTGGGCACGCTGCTTCTGTTCCTCGCCAACTACGGCGTGCGCACCTACCAGGTCTCCGACCTGGACGACATGCGCTCGTTCCTGGACTACCAGATCAACCGCTTCGTCACCTGCGCGGCCATGCTGCTCGTGGGCTGGATGTGGTGCCAGTTCCGCGGCTACGACGCGCAGATGTTCTCGATCTGCATGGGCGTGCTGGTCTTCCGCGCCGTGGACGGCCTGGCCGACGTCTACGAGGGGCGCCTCCAGCAGAAGGACAAGCTCTACCTCGCCGGCCTCTCGCAGGCGGCGCGCTGCGTGCTGGGGCTCGTGGCCTTCTCGCTGGCGCTTCTCGTCACGCGCGACCTCGCCGTCGCGAGCTTCGCCATGGCCGTGGGCGCCGTGGCCTCGCTCGTGCTGCTCACCGTACCCCTCGCCTACTTCGAGACCGAGCGCAGCATGCCCGCCACCGCGCGCGGCATCCGCGAGCTCTTCGTCGAGTGCTTCCCGCTCTTCGTGGCGCTCTTCCTCTACAACCTGATCGACTCGGTGCCCAAGTTCGCGATGGAGGGCGTCCTCTCCTACGACAACCAGCTCTACTACAACGCCATGTACTTCCCCGCGCACTCGATCCTCATGGTCGCCGGGTTCATCTACAAGCCGCAGCTCGTGCGTCTGGCGCGCATCTGGGACGACCCCGAGAAGCACCGTCGCTTCGACCTTCTGGTGCTCGCCATGGTAGGCGTGATCGCGCTGGTCACGGCTGCGATGGCGCTCTTCATGGGCACCGTGGGCATCCCGCTCATGAGCCTCATGTACGGCCTGGACTTCGAGCGCTTCCGCGGCCTGTGCCTGGTGATGGTCGCAACGGGCGGTCTCTGCGCGTGCATCGACTTCCTCTACCAGATCGTCACGGTGCTGCGCGCCCAGGGCGACGTCTCCAAGCTCTACCTCATCGCCTTCGCCTTCTCCGTGCCGGTGGCGATGCTGCTCGTGAACTTCGCGGGGCTCGCGGGCGCCGTGGTGGGCTCGCTCGTCTCGATGGCGATCCTGCTCACGCTGCTGGTCATGGAGTACTTCGGCATCCGCAAGCGCATGAGCCGCGGCTACTAGCGGCGCGGCGACCGGCGCCGGACGCCCTCCCTTCCGAACCAATCTTTCGGGTATGTGCACTGTTGCAGGTTTGATTTAGCATGCCGTGACGATAAAGCCGCAGGTAGACGGCTTGCCGAGAAATACATCAATTTTGAAATGTTGCACACACCCTGGGGAATGCCCGGGCGGGACCCCGGGGGCGGGGCCCCGGGGGCGCGGCTCACAGGCCGGGCGGCGCCACCGGGAGGCCGTCGTCCCTCTCGTCCGCGGGCGCCTCCCCCACCGGCGCCCACCCCGGCTCGAAGGGGCCCGCCTGCGGGACGGGCGTCGTCTCGAGCAGCCCCCACGCGCGCACGGCGCACAGCGCGTAGACGGCGACGGCGACCAGGTAGACCACGATGAGCGTCGAGGCCAGCGCCACGGCGGCGACGTCCGCGCCCGAGCTCACGTAGGAGCCCTCGAGCGTCCCCTCGAGCTCCCCCAGCAGCGCGAGCGGGGCCATGAGCAGGAAGTCCGCGAGGCCGTGGAGCGCCGCCACGCCGAGGAAGCTGCGCGTCCGCACGTACACAGTCGCGAAGAGCAGCCCGACACAGGCGGTCTGGGCGGTCTTGAGCAGCATCTGGGCGAGCTCGAGCACGCCGATCGAGGGCGTCGCGGTCACGTGCAGCGCGCCGAAGACCACCGACGACACGAGCACCGCGCCCACGACGCCGTTCCTCGTGCGACCGTGGCGCGACAGGATGCCGCCCAGCAGCAGCACGCGGAAGAGCGCCTCCTCGTAGAAGCCGACGGAGGCACAGAAGAGCGCGAGAAGCGCGAGGTCGGGAAGCCAGGTCGGCGAGAGGCCCAGCGCCTCGCCGGCGGCGGAGGCCTGCAGCATCGCCGTGACCTCGAGCGCGCAGAGCCCGAGCGAGAGGAGCACCGGGAGACATCCCTCGCGCAGGGCGCGTCGCACCCCCACGGCGGAGGGAGCCAGGGACCGGACCCCACCGAGCAGGGCGATCATGCCTGCGACCAGGGCGAACAGCAGCACCCGCTGAAGCGTCTGGTCAGCCAGGAAGGGCAACGCCGCGAAGCCGGGCACGAACGCCAGGGCCAGGTAGCCCGCCGCCGTGAGCCAGCACGCCCAGCCCTGCTTGTGCCTCTTGATCAGCGCCATGTCGACCTCCCGTCCCAAGGATACCCGTTGCGGCCGCGCCGCCCTTCTCGCCACGGTCGCCGAGCGGTCCTTCTCGCCGGGCGGCCACAGGTTCCTCTCGCCACGCGACCCGGCCGTGTGCCGCAAGGTATGCGCAATCAGCCAAGGTATGTGCAATTGCGCAAGGTATGTACACCGTCTCATCTTCTA
>JAUNEG010000024.1:27090-33382 GCA_030525685.1 Atopobiaceae bacterium
ATACCACGAGAAAATGCGCATACCACGCAGAAAGCGTCCGTCCCATGAGAGGCGCCGCTTGATTCGCTACCATGTATGGGAACGGTCCCGCCCAGGAAGGAAGCGCCATGCTCGAGGACCATGCCAAGGCGCGCAAGCTCGGCCTCAAGCAGGTGGAACGCGACGTCGCAGCCGGACGCTACCCCTATCCCCCCGCGCTCGACGACATCCTCAAGAACCAGGGCTACCAGGGCGAGGTCCCCGTCGGGCTCGCCGAGATCGACCTCTCGCTCATAGCGGGCGCCAAGACGCGCGGGCGCCAGAACATGTTCTCGAGCGGCTTCCTCCCCATCGCCGAGCCCGGATCAGAGTTTGCCGCCAAGTGAAGCGACCTCATCGACTCGCAGCGGGCCGAGGGCCTGCGCGACCCGATCGTCGTCTACGAGTACCTGCAGCGCTTCTACCGGGTGTGCCCCATCTACGGCATCATCTCGGAGGAGGAGGGCTTCCACACCCGCCTCGCCGCGCTGCTGGGCCAGAGCCGGGAGGAGCCCTGACCCGAGGACGTGGTGCGCGACCTGCGCTCGCTCTTCGACAGCTTCTCCCTCTCGTGGCGGAGATCAACGCCTTCGCCATCGGCGCCCAGATGGTGGATCCCTACGTGACGGTCCACCTCAAGTGGTTCTCCGCCTAGGCGGCCCCCGACGCGGAGAAGGTCGCCGGTCAGTCACTCAACTACTGGTGGGGCATGTCCGCCGGCGTACTCGACGTGCGGCTCTCCGACGAGCTGCCGCTCGGCCAGCGCATGCTCGTGGACGTGCTGCGCCAGTCGGTGCTCTCCGGGCTCGCGCACCCGTTCACCGGCGAGCTCCGCGCGCAGGGCAGCGACGTGGTCCAGGGCCCCGAGGCGGGCCGGCTCACGAGCGAGCAGATCGTCCGCATGCGCTGGCTCAACGAGAACGTGGTGGACCGCCTGCCCGAGCAGCGCGAGCTCGGCCGCGACGGCCTCGTCGATATGGAGGTCGCGGGCGTGATCCCGGTCGACCCTGCGACGGTCCTGCTCAGGGACGCGAGCCGCGTGGCTGGCGTTGACCTGATCGTCTCCTGCGGCGGCCTGCCCGCGCGCTACCTCGAGCACATCGTGACGCTCGCCAACGTGCCGCTCCTCTACGTGTGGGGCAACCACGACACCGCCTACGAGCAGCACGCGCCCGAGGGCTGCACCTGCGTCGACGGCCGCATCCTGGACTTCCGCGACCTGAGGGTCATGGGCCTCGGCGGCTCGATCCGCTACAACGACCAGGTCCACGGCTTCACCGAGGCGGAGATGGCGAGAAGGGCCGCGCGGTGTGCGCTTCTCGCGAGCGCGTCGGGCGGGGTCGACCTGGTCGTGACCCACGCGCCGGTCCGCGGCTACGGGGACCTCGACGACCTCCCCCACCGCGGCTTCGAGGCCCTGGGGCGTCTGCTGGAGCGCACGCATCCCCGCTACCTGCTGCACGGCCACGTCCACATGGAGTACGGGCGCACCGAGCGCGTGCGCGAGCATCCGTGCGGCACGACCATCGTCAACGCCTGCGGCTCATACGTGCTGGATATTCCGGATGAGACGATCGAGCCGCGCGGAGGGCTGTTCCGCCCGGAGAGCGTGTAGCCCCAAGACGCCCCTGCTGGAAAGTCCGACTTTTGCACGAGCAGGGCGCGGGCGCAGGAGGGTGTGCGCACTGTTCGAGGTTTGATGTGATTCCCGGCAGCGCGCCTACCTGCGGAGACGCCGTTTGGAAGGCGATATCAAGGCTGCAACCGTGCGCACAACCCAACGTGGTCCCAGGGCGCCCGTGCAAAAGTCGGGGTTCGGGCGGAAGGGGCCGCCGAGAAGGACGGGGCGGACCGCGGCGCCTGGCCGCGACCCGCCCCGGGCGGCGCTATGTGCCGGCGTGTGCCGGCGATGCGCTAGCGGCGCCTGCGGGAGGCGGCCAGGGCGCCGGCGCCCGCGAGGGCGGTGGCGATCGCCGCGACCGCGGAGGTCGGGTCGCCGGTCTGGGCCAGGCTGCCGCCGGTGGAGCCGGAGCCGGGCTTGCCCGGGTCGGGCGTGGTGGGCTGGCCGGGCTTCTCGTCGCTGCCGGGCTGCTCGCCGGTGCCGGGCTCGTTGCCGCCGGGCTCCTCGCCCGTCGGCTTGTTGTGGACCCAGGAGGCGGTCAGCGTGATGTCGGAGGTCACGGGCTCGGAGAAGTCGTACTTCTCGCCGTTGAGGAGCCAGCCGCCGAAGGTATAGCCGGCAGGCACGGTGACCTTGGGCTCCGTGGCGGTCTTGCCCTCCTCGACAGTCTGGTCCTCAACCCCCTGGGCGCCGACGAACGTGACGGTGAAGATAGTAGGTTCATCCGTCAGGCCAGCGATTGCGGCGTCGAGCTTCTCGATTGCAGCCGTAATCTGCGTTGCGTCTGCATCGGAGTTGACATAGAGTGCGCGCGCCGCAGCGATGGCCTGCTCAAGTGCGGATACGGACTCCGCGGTCTTTCCACTGGTGTCCAGCGCCTCTGCTTTGGCGACTGCCTGGACCAGAGCGGAGTAGTCCACCTTCGGAGCAGCGACCAGACGAATCTCGGCGCAGCTCATGCTTGTGTCTAGCTTTGCATTATCGGCCATGAAGGTATGGACGGCCTGCAGGCGGAAGTACTTGGCCGTGACGGGCGTGTCAAACGAAGCGGTGCGCCAGCTCTTGTCGGTATGGTCGGGCCAGCTGCCCGTTGTGGCCTCCCGCCAGTCGGTGCCGTTGTCGCTGTAAAGCACCTTGTACTCGGTCACGGTGCCGTTCGCAGATCCCTGCGTCACTATGTCTCCCGTGGTCTGGCGCGGCAGATAGCGAAGGGCCGAGACGGACGTGGGCTTGTCGAAGGCAATCTGCAGCCAGAGGTTATTTAGCGTGGTGCCGTCCCAGTCGGAGCTCCAGAAGGTGCTTTCATTCCCGTCGGAGGCATAGCTCACGGGACCCTCGGTGGGGGTTCCGTCACTCTCCACGCTACCGGCGGTGACCTTCATGCTCTCGCGATCAACCTCATCAGCGCTCGCCTCGGCCACGGCGTCCGACGCATAGGTGCGCAACGCATTGAGGGTAGGCTCCACGTACTCGTGGCCGGCGCGAGCCTCGTAGTCAGTGCCGAGCTGGTTGTAGGTGTAGGACGTGCTGGCCGCATAGGTCTTCTCGGCCTGGGCGAGCAAGGCAGAGGCGGCGTCGGCGTTGTTCCCGTTAGTTGCCTCGATGACGTCGAGGTAGAGCAGGGAGGCCTGGGCCTTGTCGCGCAGGGCCTTGATGAACGGGGAAATCTGCTCCCACATGGTCGTGTTGGTGTGGGACTCCTCGTAGGTGTTGGCTGCATCAACGATGCTCTGATAGGTCGGACGCGCGGCGGCGATGTCCTCGGCGGTCACGCCGCCGTCCTCGACGGCCTCCTTGATGGCGGTCATGGCGCCAGCGGGGTTTGTCTCGCCGCTGAAGTCAACGGACTCGTCGTTGATCCAGAAGCTGAAGGATCGGGTCTGGCCCGGAACACTCGCGCTGTAGTCGGACCTGGGGTAGGTTGAGTTCGTGGTGCCGGCCGTGCTCATGCGCATGTGCATGGAGAGCTCACGGAGGGCGTCGGAGGCCTCAGTCGCGTTGGGCGAGTTGTCCTCCAGGTAGCTGAAGGAGTCCTGCCAGACCTGGTCGGCGTGGTCCTCGCTGTCCCAGAGGTTCCACGCGTAGTCGGACACCATGAAGATGCCCTGCTTGGACGGCTGGGACTGCTGCATCGGGTTGAGCATGATGCCATCCACGGAGCCGGGCTCAACGCCGTCCTCCAGGAAGGTGTTGTGGCCGCCCATCGTGAGGTAGTTGGGCAGCGGGTCGGTGCAGGGCCAGTTGATCCACATGAAGGGGTTGCGGCCGGTGGCGGTCTGGACCTTGCTGATGAAGTCGGCGTTTACCGAGCCAAAGGTCTGGCCGCCGGTGACCACAAACTGGACGCTCTCGGGGGCGTCCTTGTACCAAGCCTCACCGGTGCCGGTGTAGGTCCACTGCGCACCCACGTACGGGATGGTGGTCTTGAGGCCGGGATACTTGAGCTCGCCGGTCTTGGGATCGACCTCCTTCTGGAGCTCCTCGAGCCACGCAGTAAGGTCCTTGAGGAGCTTCAGATAGTTCTGGCCGCCCATGTTCTTGGCGTCGTCGGCGAGAAGCGCAATCTGACGCACGCCGGCGTCGATGACCTGCAGGTAACGGGCCTTCAGGACCACGAGGTCCTCAGCGTAGTTGTTGAAGTTGAACTTGTCGTCAACCTCTACGCCCAGGCTCTCCTCGGTGTTGGAGTCGATCTCGCCGGGGGCATAGAACGGGAGCAGCGCGTAGACGAAGCGGCACTTGGACTCGTTGCCGGCCGCCGCAAGTGCCTCGATCTTCTTGATACCCTCGTCGTCGTACATGTGACGCCACTGGAGACGGTGGTTGTTGTCGTCCTTGGGCGCGTACACGTACACGTTGAGCTTGTGGTAGCCGCCCCAGCGCATGAGCTCCTCGCGGTCCTCCTGGCTCCAGGGGTTGCCGTAGTAGCCCTCGATGAAGCCGCGGGAGACAACGTCGGCCCAGTCGGAGACCGTGAAGGCGCGGACGGTGTCGCCGTCGACCTGCTGGAAGAGCTGGTAGACGGTCGTGAGGCCGTAGAACGCGGAGTCGGTGTCCTTGCCCAGGACCACGATGCGCGCGTCGCTACCATTGCTCGCGGGGGTCAGCGCCAGCAGGTAGGCGTCGGTCTTCTCAAAGAGACCGTCCTCGATGGTGAGGCCCGCCGTGTCAACGTACTGGTCAACGACGTCGCCCGAGCCCTCGATGCCCACGAGGACGTCGACCTGGCCGTCTGCGTCGGGGGCGGTTGCCTCCTCGGACGTAATGCCCTTGAGATCGAGCGCCTCGTTCAGACGTGCGACGGTGTCGTCGTCGATGCCGTCCTCGACGACAACGTCGACGGTGTCACCAAGCGTGATGGTGCCGTCGTCGTAGGTCATCACCTGCGGAGTGGGATAGAGCGTGTAGGTCGTGGCATCCTCTGCCTGCGCCGGCTGCGCGAGCGCAACCGCGGAGCAGACGGCAGCTGCCACGGCGAGCGAGCCTGCTGCAAACCAGCGGGGCCCGTGACCCGCCTTCCTGACCTGCTTCATAGGTCCTCCTCCTACATGTTCTCAGTGGGGATCAAGAGAGTCCCCCACGATTACCCATACTCTTCAGACGATACCAAGGAATCTGTGTGGTCGCCTGAAAGTCCGTGGGTGATTCGGCGGGCGGTCGCGCGGGCGGCGCGTCTCAACCACGGGTGTCGGGGCGGGGTTCTTCTCGCCCACCGGCGCTTCGTCCTGTTCCGTCCCGCCCCGCCCCGCCGAAGATTAACGGGCAAAATTCGACTTTCACGAAAATATTTCCTGCGGATATACGATAGTTAATCGAATTTTGCCCGTTAATCGGTATGCGGGGCCGTGCAAGTCCGGGGTGCGCCACACGAAGGGCGGCGACGCAGCCGATGCCGCGCCGCCGCCCACAAGGGACCCGCTGGCGAGAAGAACGCGCCGCCTTACGCCTTGCCGAGGCAGGCGGCACCCGTCTGGCGGATGTTGGTGAGGTAGACGTTCTCGCGTCCGAAGTAGCCGGCCATGTAGTCCACGTAGCCCGCGGTCTCGGCCTTGGGGATCACGCACATGATGACGCCCGCAAAGCCGCCGCCATGCAGGCGGAACGCGCCGGCGCCGATCTTGCGCAGGTAGAGCTCGGTGAGGGCGAGCGCCATCGGGATGGGCTCCTCCTCGGGCATGCCGGGGACGAGGGCGTTCTGCAGCCACTCCCAGGAGGAGCGGCCGGAGGCGGTGATGATGTCGAGGACCTTGGCCTTGTCGCCGGCGTTGATGGCGGCCTCGGCTGCCTCCACGCGCTTGACCTCCTCGAAGTAGTGCAGGGCGCGCAGCACCGCGCGGTCGCCGCACTTCTCGCGCAGCTCGGCGAGGTTGGCGAGAACCTCGTCCTCGTTGGACTCGCAGAGGTTCTTGACGCCGAGCGCCGCGGCGACGTCGTGCATCTCGTTGGGGACGGAGGAGTACTCGGCGGAGAGGTCGGCGTGGCCCTTGCCGGTGTTGACGATCACGAGGTCGTGGTCGAGCTCGTCGAAGCCGAAGTCGACCTTCTCGTACTTCACGCCGTCCGAGAAGTCCAGCAGGATCGTGCCGCCCACGGCGCATGCCATCTGGTCCATGAGGCCGGAGGCCTTGTCCCACCAGACGTTCTCGGCGTACT
>JAUNEG010000035.1 GCA_030525685.1 Atopobiaceae bacterium
CCGTCGTTGTAGAGGTACTGCATCTCCTTGGTGATGAGCTGCACGTTCTCGAACTTGGTGCCGGCGTTGCAGGTCTGGTCGATCACGCGGCCGGTCTTGAGGTCGCGGATCTTGTAGCGGACGAAGGCACCGCCCTTGCCGGGCTTGACGTGCTGGAACTCGACGATCGTGTAGTACTTGTCGTTGATCTTGAGGCCCATGCCGTTCTTGAAGTCTGCGGTGCTGATGGTTGCCATGTTGCGCCTTTCCGGTTGTGCTCACATACGCGCGGTATTTTAGCACCGGGCGGGCGTCTGCGCGCAGATTCCATGATGGACGAGAAGGACGTGCCGCCGAGGGGTGGCCGGCGGCCGCGGCGGCGCCTAGCCGCGGCGCGCGATGCGGCGCCAGATGCCCATGAGCCCGGACCGGATCACGCCGAAGAACGACGCCGAGCGCACGATCCTCTCGCCGCCGATGTGGTCGCGCACGGCGCGGAGCAGCTGGTGGTTGTTGCGCGCGGAGAAGGCGAAGACGCCGTTCTCCTTGGTGAAGACGGCGAAGCGCGGGATGATGCGCCCGCCGAAGAGCACCGACGCCTCCACGTGGTCGAACTGGTCCCAGGGGATCTGGATGTAGTCCTCGACGTTGCGCTCGTTGTAGAACTCGAGCGCCCTGTCCCCCACCATCATGGAGCCCGTCGTAGAGAGCCCCTTGAACATCGTCGCGGGGATGGTGAGGTCGACCGTGGTGTTCTGAGACTGGGCCATGCGCGCCCACTCCTTTCAGGCTGGAAAAGGGGCCGCGCCCCCGCCCGTCAGAGCGACGGAACGAGGGCGCGGCGCCGAGAAGGGCGACGGAGCCTAGAGAAGGCCGGCGAGGTGACCGAGGATGCCAACGGCGAACATGCCGATGATGATGACGATCGGGGAGACCTTCTTCTTGAGCAGCCAGCAGCACAGCAGCGTCACGCACACGGCGGCGAGGCCGGGGATCAGCTGGTCGAGGTTGGCCTGGAGCGTGGTGACCTTCTCGACCTCGAGGCCGGTGGCGCCGAGCGAGGCGTACTGGGAGAGCGCGCTGTGGATGGCGTCCGCGACGCCCTGGCCGCCGCCGTTGGCGGTCTCGGCGATGGCGGTCCAGTCGATGTAGGCGCCCTCGGACTGCGTGACGGTGGAGACCGTCGGCGCGAAGGAGATGGACACCCAGCGCTGGACGAGGCCGCCGATGACGAACATGCCGAGGATCGAGGCGCCCTCGGTGATCTTGCCCATCAGGCCGCCGCCGAGGTCCTTGGTGATGGAGGTGCCCAGCTGGTAGCCGAACTCCTGCGTGTACCACTCGAAGGCGAGGCGGATGACGTTCCAGAGCACGAAGAACAGGATCGGGCCCATGATGTTGCCACTCATCGCAAGGCCGGCGCCGAGGGCACCGAGCAGCGGGCGAAGGGTGAACCAGAAGACCGGGTCACCGACGCCGGCGAGCGGGCCCATCATGCCGACCTTGACGCCCTGGATGGCCGCGTCCTCGACGGGGGCGCCGTTGGCGCGGTCCTCCTCGAGGGCGAGCGTGACGCCGATGACGGGGGACGAGACGTACGGGTGCGTGTTGTAGAACTCCATGTGACGCTTGAGCGCCGCGATCTGGTCATCCTTGTTGGGATAGAGCCTCTTGATGGCGGGAATCATCGAGAAGCACCAGCCGCCGTTCTGCATGCGCTCGTAGTTCCAGGAGCCCTGCAGGTACTGGTGACGGAACCAAACCGCGAGACGGTCGCTCTTGGAAAGCGTGACCTTGTTCTCTGCCATGTTTACTCTCCCCCCTTCCTACTCGTAGTCGTCCAGGATGTCGCCCAGCGGGTCGCCCGAGCCGATGGCGCCGGCGCCGGACCGACCGATCTCCTTGAGGCCAAGGTAGATGAGGGCGAGGCAGACGCCGATGACGCCGAGGGCGATCAGCGTGAGCTGGGAGATGGCGGCGAGGCAGAAGCCCAGCGCGAAGAACGGCCAGACCTCCTTGGTCGCCATCATGTTGATGACCATGGCGTAGCCGACGGCCGCGACCATGCCGCCGCCGATCGTCATGCCCTCGTTGAGCCACGCGGGCATCATGCCGAGGACGTCCATGACGGCCTCGGACGGGATGAAGCACAGCGCCGCGGCCGGGATGGCGATGCGGATGCCCTGCAGGCAGATGGCGATGATGGACCAGAGGTCAATCGCGAAGAAGTCGCCGCGGGCGGCGGCGCCGTCCATGATGTGGACGACGGGGATGGCCAGCGTACGGACGATCATCGTCAGGAAGAGGCCGGCGACGGACAGCGGCACGGCCACGGCGATGGCCGTGGTGATGGCGGTGCTCTGGTCGGAGCCGCCGTTCATGGCGATGACCATGAGGATCGCGGACGCGACGGAGGCAAGCGCCGCGTCGGGGGCGACTGCCGCGCCGACGTTGGCCCAGCCGAGGGCCATCATCTGGAGCGTGCCGCCCAGGATGATGCCCGCCTCGAAGTGACCGCTCACCAGACCGATGAGCGTGCACGCAACCAGCGGCTGGTGGAACTGCCACTGGTCAAGGACGCCTTCCATGCCGGCGAGGAAGGCAACGATGACAATCAGGATGATTGAAAGTACCGACATGTTTCCCTCCTTACCTCTACGCCTGAGCAGCCAGCTCGGACTTGGCCTTCTTCATCATGTTCTCGAAGCTCTCCGGGGCGTCCGCGGGGACCTTGCGGACGTCGAAGGTGACGCCCCTGGCCTGGAGCTCCTCGAGGCACTCGACGTCGGCCTGGTCCATGGCGATCGCGTTGGTGACGACGACCTTGCCCACGGAGTGAGCCATCGAACCGAGGTTGACGCTCTTGATGTCGACGCCGCCCTCGATGGCCTTGAGCACGTCCTGCGGGGTCTCGAAGAGCAAGAACGCCTTCGTGGCGCCGAAGCGCGGGTCCTTGGACACCTCGATCATCTTGGAGATCGGGATGACGTGGGCCTTGACTCCCGGAGGAGCGGCCTGGACGATCATCGTCTTGCGCAGCTCGTCGTGAGCGACGCCGTCGGAGACGACGATGATGCGGTCGGGGTTGATCTGCTTGGTCCACGAGGTGGCCACCTGGCCGTGCAGCAGACGCGTGTCGACGCGGCAGTGCGCGATCTTGATGTGGCCGTCACCGAGGACGGTGCCCTCCGGGATGGCGCCGGCGGGCGCGGCGGCGGGAGCCGCGGGGGCGGCAGCGGCCTCGGCCGGTGCGAGCTCCTCGGGCTTGACGCAGATGCCGGCCTTTGCCTCGGCGTAGATGGCCTTGGCGACGTCGGCTGCGGTCTCGGCGCCCATGCGCTCCCCGTAGGCGGAGACGAGCATCGGCAGGTTCAGGCCACCCACGGCCACCCAGTTCTCGTGCCCCTCCTCAGCGAGCAGCAGCGAGACCTGGTTCCAGGGTGTCCCGCCCTGCAGGTCGACGAGGAACAGGACCTGGTCCCGGTCCTCGAAGCCGGCGACGGCCTCGAGCAGCTTGGCGCGAAGGTCGTCCGGACCCATCTCGGGCATGAGCGTCACGGCAGCGACGTTCTCCTGGGGCCCGAAGATCATCTGTCCGGACATCTTGATGCCCTCGGCGAACGTGCCATGACTGGCAAGGACAATGCTGACCACCACTTACCTCCTTCTCTCATCCAAACTCGTGCCTCTACCCGTGCAACGGCGAGAGGGATTCACAAGTTCTCCCTCCTCGCTCCACGTACCGTCCACATCTTAGCGCTTTGCCTGCGCGCAGTCGGCGAAATCTCGGACGACTTTGACGCCGCGAGGATGCATCGCCCGGTTTTTTGGCAGGCCTCTGAACTGGGACTCATTGAATCTTGCGACGTAAAGTGGGGCGCTCTTCTCGCCAAGAAATCCGAGCCGCGCATGGTCGCCGGCGGGACGTCCCCGAATCCGGGCGGTTCCGCGCAAAAGCGAGCGGGGCGTCCGGGAATCGCGGGGCTTCCCCGCTCCCGGACGCCCCGCCACGGGAACATCCTGAATTCTGGGACAAAAGGGCGGCCGGGCGCGGGAACGTCCCGGATTCCGGGACACCCTCCGGCCCGACCGCGAGAAGGTCGGCGATTCCGGGACGCCGTCCGGCGAGAGGGACGTGCGCCCCTACTTCCCCACCACCACGAGCTCGTGCGTGGAGCGCGTGAACGGCTCGTAGCCGTCGGCGGTGACGAGACCGAAGTCCTCCAGGCGGATGCCGAAGCGCCCGGGCAGGTAGATGCCGGGCTCGATGGTGACCACGGAGCCCTCGGGCACCGGGCGCTCCCAGCGGCGGTTGAAGTTCGGGTTCTCGTGGATCTGGATGCCGACGCCGTGGCCGAGGCCGTGGCCGAAGTACTCGCCGTAGCCGGCCCCCTCGATCACACGGGCCGCGACCTCGTGGACGTCGCGGCCGATCACGCCGGCGCGCACGGCGGCGGCGCTCTCCTCGTGGGCGCGGCGCACGACGTCGTAGACGCGGCGCTGCTCGTCGCTCGGCTCGCCCACGCTCACGGTGCGAGTCATGTCGGAGTGGTAGTCGTGGTACCCGGCGCCGTAGTCCATGACGATGAGGTCGCCGAGCTGCACCTGGCGCTCGCCGGGCTGCGCGTGCGGGTTCGCGCCGTTGGGGCCCGAGGCGATGATCGAGCCGAAGGAGAGCTCGTCGGCGCCGTGGGAGAGCATGTAGTTCTCCAGCTCCACGCGGATCTGCTGCTCGGTCACGCCCGGGCAGATCCAGCCGCAGATGTGGTCGAAGGCGGCGTCGGTGACCTCCTGCGCGCGCCTCATGAGCTCGACCTCCTCGGCGTCCTTGACCATGCGCAGGTCGCAGATGTCGCCGTGGAGGCGCGGGGTGAGGCACGCCACGCCGACGCGCGCCAGCTCGACGAGAAGGTCGTCGTAGAACGCGAGGTCGCACGTGTCCTCGACGGCCACCACGCGGGCGCGCTCGTCGGCCACGCGGCGCGCCGCCCAGGCGGCGGGCGTGGTGGCCTCCATGTCGAGGGCCCAGGCGCTCTCGGAGCCCAGGCGCTCGACGAAGGTGTTGTAGTAGCGGGAGTCGGTGTGGAGCCAGAGCCCGCCTGCCGTCACCACGGCCGTGTGCGCGACCTCGTCGTCGAAGGTGCGCTCCGCGCCGGTGAGCCAGCGCAGGTCGGGGTTGTTGCGCAGAATCACCGCGTCGTAGCCGCGCTCCGCCATGAGCGCGCGCAGGCGCTCCACGCGCCCCGTGCAAGCCGCCGCATCTGCCATATCGTGTCCTTTCTCGCGAGGTTTTGAGACGATGTCCACCCGGGTCGCCGACGTCAGTCGGTCGGGCGCGAGGCGCACCAGGCCGTGACGTGCTCCGTCAGCAGCTCCTCGGTCATGACCGCGAGCCGCACGCGCCCGAGCGCGCGCGGGACGGCCAGCATGAAGCGCCGCGTGCGGGCGTAGCGCTCGGCGCGGATCGCGGCGACAAGCTCGGCGGGGTCCACGGCGACGCGCGAGGTGCCCACGCCCAGGCGCTCGAGCACCTCGTCGATGGCGAGCATGTCGTCGATCGACAGGGACTCCTGCACCACGCCCAAGCGGGCGGCGAAGCGCATGCCGTCCGCGAGAGCCTCGCCGGCGTCCACCGGGCCCGGCGCTACCGAGGCCAGCGCCGTGGCGAACGTGGTGCCGAGCTCGAGCGACTGGCGCAGGGCGGCGGAGTTGGACGAGGACACCTTGCCACGGCTCTTGAGGGCGTCCGCGAGCTGGGCCGCGAGGGCCTTCCGGTCGCCCGCGGCGAGCGCGTCGGCGTTGTCCCAGAGCCGGCCGAACGAGCGGTCGGACTCGCACAGGGCGGTCTGCACCATGAGCGCGAAGGCGAGCCGCAGGTCCCCGTCCTGCGCGTCGGCGAGAAGCACGTCGAGGTCGAGGGCCGTGTAGCGCGCCGTGCTGTCCTGCTCGAGCATGCGCTCGCGACCGGCGGCGTCGAGCGCGCGCGGCGTGGTGGCGGCGAGGACCGCGGACGGCAGGTCGAGCGGCACCTCGGCGAGCTGGACGCCGCCGCACCAAGCGTCGCAGGCGTAGGAGGCGACGGAGAGCGTACGATAGCCGCCCACCGCGAGCACGATGTCGTCGCGCGTGACCCGGGCCTCGTCGAGCCGCTCGACGAAGGCCGTGACGGCGTCGAGGTCGCAGGCGGTGGCGTCGAGGGAGGCCGTGACGACCCAGAAGCCCTCGGCGCAGAGGTTGTCGTGGAGCGTGCGCACGACGTCCTCGGGCGCGCCCGGCTCGTGAACGAGCAGGCACAGGTGCGGCCGGCCCGCGGCGGACTTGAGCACGCGGGCGAACTCGGGGAGGATGCCCTCCCCCACCCTCAGGTCCATGGAGGCGCCGCGCATGACCACCCACTGGCGCGTGGTGCGCTGCGCGCTCGCGGCGACGGGCGCCGGGCCCTTCTCGACCGTCTCCCCGGCCTCGGGCTCGCGGTCCTTCTCGGCAGTCGTCTCGTCGCTCATAGCAGGCCCTTCTCCCAGAGCAGCTGCCCCGACTCGAGGGCCACCTGCTCGAACGTCTTGTTGCGTATGTCGATCGTGAGGTCGGCGGCGCGCTCATAGAGCGGGCGTCGGCGCCGGTAGACCTCGGCCGCGTGCTCGGCCGCGCCGAGGTCGGGCCTCAGCTCGGGGCGGCGGATCTGCCGAAGCGAGTCCTCGAGGTCGCCGTCGAGGAACACCACGACACCCATCTCGTGCATGAGCTCGCAGTTCTCGGGGCGCTCCACGATGCCGCCGCCGCAGCTCACGAGCAGCGACTTGCGCTCGGAGAGCTTCCTCAGCTCTGCCGTCTCGGCCCGGCGGAAGCGGTCCTCCCCCTCGTCCTCGAAGATCTGCGCGACCGTGGCGCCCAGGGTGCGCTCCACAAGACGGTCGGTGTCGACGTGGGGGCGGTGGAAGAGGCCGCCGAGGTTGCGCGCGAGGGTGGACTTGCCGGCGCCGAGAAACCCAACGAAGAAGATGTGGTCGCACCCCTCGTGGACGACGTATCTCGGATCCAACGGCACCTCTCTCCCCCTTCTCGCTCGCATACCGAGAAGAGATTCTACTCGATAACCCTCGGGGGCGTGCCCCGATGTCGTTCCGGGGAGCGCGCTGCGCGCTTCTCGGGGCAACGTCGGCGGAGCGGGCGGGCCGGGTAGGCCCTACTCGCCGTCGAAGGTGACGTTGCGGAGGGCGAGGCGCTCGAAGACGCGGAAGACGTGGGTGTACCAGAGGTCCCTGCGCGACTGCGGGCGCACGAGGATCGTCCGGACGCCGGCGAGGTTGCCGGCCGCGACGTCGGTGAAGACCTGGTCGCCGATCATAACGGTCTCCTCCCGCGAGGCGCCCATCAGCCGCATGGCGCGCGCGAGCGCGAAGGGGGCGGGCTTCATGGCGTGGTCGACCCCCTCGACGCCCAGCTCGCGGGCCGTGCGGCCCACCTGGCTGGAGTGGAAGTTGTTGGAGACCAGGCACAGGCCCAGACCGGCATCGCGCGCGCGGTCGAGCCATGCCAGGACCTCGGCCGGCGCGGACGCGGCGTCGCGCGGGACGCAGGTGTTGTCGCGGTCGAGCAGCACGAGGCGCACGCCGGACGAGACGAGCTCGTCGACGTCCACGAGCGGCAGGCTCGCCACGTAGCGCGTGGCGCGGAACAGTCCCATCCCGCCTCCTACGAGTACGCCTGCATGTGCTCGTCGTAGGTCTCGGAGAACTGCTCCGTGTCCTGCGTGATGTAGAAGTAGTAGAAGTCCGTGTCGTCGGGGCTGCAGGCGGCCTCGATCGACTGCAGGCTCGGCGAGCAGACCGGGGTGGGCGTGAGGCCCTCGCGCAGGTTGGTGTTGTAGGGGTCGTCCAAGGTGTTGATCTCCTCCGCGGTCGCCGCGCGGCCGAGGGAGTAGGTCAGCGTGGCGTCGCTCTGCAGGCGCATGCCGTCGCGCAGGCGGTTGTAGAAGACCGAGGCGACCTTGCCGCGCTGCTCATCCGTCACGGCCTCGCGCTCGACGATCGAAGCCATGGTCAGCACGTCGTGGCCGTCCAGGTCGATCCCGTAGCGCTCGGAGAGCGTGGCGGCGGCGGCGTCCAGGTCGAGCGGGCCGACCTCGGTCTGGTACTGGTCGAGCATGGCGCGGATCACGGTGTCGGCCGTGACGTTCGCCTCGCTGGAGAAGTCATAGGTCTTGGGGAAGAGATAGCCCTCGAGGGAGTCGCTCTCCTCCTCGGCGGCGGCGGCGAGGAACGGGTAGTCGCCGACGTAGGCCGAGGCCTTGGCCTGGGCGAGGAAGTCGGCGGAGGCGATGCCGAGGGACTCCTCGGCGGTGGCCGCGATCTGGCTCACGGTGAAGCCCTCGGGGACGACGAGCTGCGCGGTGGAGACATTGGGCCCCTCCGTGAGCAGCGAGATGATGTCGGAGTCGTCGGTCCCGGCCACGATCAGGTACGAGCCGCTCTTGATCGAGGCCTCGGCCTCGGTGCGACGGACCTCGGAGAGGAAGGCGCTCTGGTCGGAGATGAGCCCGTTGTCGTAGAGAATCTGGGCGACCGCGGCTGCGCCGGAGCCGTCCGGGACGGTGATGGTGACCTCGGTGCCCTTCTCGGCGAGCTGGTGTTCCTCGGTCGTGTCGCCGCCCGGGAGCAGCGAGGGGACCAGGACGAACGCGACCGCCGCGAGGGCGAGAACCGCGACGAGGGCGATGACGACGACCGGGCCACGCCCGCCGCCGCGAGGGGTGCGCGGGTCGCTCGGCGCGTGGGCGCCGGTGCGACGGGTGGCGGCGGTCCTGGCGGACACGCGGCCCGAGGCGAGGGCCGAGCGCGGGGCGGTGGCGCCGCCGGCGGGCCCGGCCGGGCGCGGGGCCTGCGCCGGCCCGCTCGGGGCGGGGGACGGCGTGGAGGCGCTCGGGGCGGCAGCGGAGGGTCCGCCCGTCGAGAAGTGCGAGCCCCCGTGCCTGGGGGTGCGGTCGCTGGAAGTGGCCATGGTGCCCTTTCAGGTCTGCCTGGCGTCCAGCCAGGACTGCAGGAACAGCGAGGCGGCCACGGAGTCGACGCGGCCGCGCATGGAACGTTCGGAGAGGCCCTGCTCCCTCAGGGTACGCTTGGCCTCGGCTGACGAGAGGCGCTCGTCGGCAAACTCCAACGGAAGTCCGCAGGATTGCGCGATCTTCTCGGCCTGGGCGCGGATGCGCTCGGCCTGCGGGCCCTCCTCCCCCGCCAGGGTGCGGGGCAGCCCGCAGACGAGAAGGTCGGGCTCCCAGTCCTCGAGGACGCGGCGGAAGGTGACCGC
>JAUNEG010000003.1:0-100734 GCA_030525685.1 Atopobiaceae bacterium
CTGGGCGGAAACCCCCTCGATGGTGCTCTTCATGTCGTTCATGGGGCATACTTCTGGGCTTAAAGGACAAAATGTGTGTAGTCCTGTTGCTGTCCGCGCAGGTCAGGGGCATTATACAGTGCCCCCGAGTTGTCCTTCCCCAACTCGCCGCCTGGACAAAATGTGTGTAAGATGTCCGACGTTTGGCCAGCTAGACCATGCTGTTTTCGGCTTATAAGTTGCTCGGGACAGCGAGGTCTCACATGGGGGCTCCGAATTGCCCTGTCTGCGGCAGGAGGATGGCGAGGAACGGCAAGACGAGCGCGGGCAGGACGCGGTGGAGGTGCACCCCCTGCGGTGCGAGCGCGACCTGCAGGATCGACAGCGCTTCCAAGCAGCTCTCCGTCTTTCTCGCCTGGCTTCTCACCCGCTCGCGTCAGTCGGACATGCCCGGCGGAGGTAGGACGTTTCGCAGGAAGACGGCGCGGTTCTGGGAGATGCGGCCGATGCCGCCCAAGGTCGAGGCGACACGCAGGGTTGTCTTTGTCGACGGCATACATCTCGACAGGAAGACCGTCGTGCTCATCGCCTCCGACGAGAGGCATGCCCCTCGGCTGGCACCTGTGCCGATCCGAGAACAGCCGTGCCTGGGCGGCGCTGATGCCGCGCGTTGCTGCCCCAGAGGTCGTCGTCTCGGACGGTGGGGACGGCTTCGCCAAGGCCCTGAGGGAGACCTGGCCGAGGACGAGGCACCAGAGGTGCGTGTTCCACGCCTTTTCGTAGGTGAGGCGCTGCACCACGACAAGGCCAAAGACGCCTGCGGGCGTCGAGCTCTACGGGCTGGCCAAGGCGCTGCTCTCGATCACGACGCTCAAGGAGGCCGACGGCTGGGTGCAGGCGCTTCTGGCGTGGTCGGAGCGCCGGGACTCGTTCCTGGCGGAGACCTCCGTGGACGAGAACGGCAAGACGTGGCCCACCCACGAGAGGCTCGTGAAGGCCCGTCGCTCGCTGGTCAGACTCGTCAACGCCGGCGCGCCCTTCACCTATCTGGACCCCACCCTTACGGGCTTGGGACCGATTCCCTCGACCAACAACAGCATCGAGGGAGGGGTCAACGCGCAGCTCCGGGCGATGCTGCGCGACCACAGGGGGCTCTCTGTCGAGCGCGGGCTCAAGGCGATCTTCTGGTGGTGCTACATGCACTCGCCGTCACCCCTGCCCGCCGCCGAGATTCT
This sequence comes from Atopobiaceae bacterium, assembly GCA_030525685.1. Classification (GTDB taxonomy): domain Bacteria; phylum Actinomycetota; class Coriobacteriia; order Coriobacteriales; family Atopobiaceae; genus Thermophilibacter. The sequence goes on from JAUNEG010000003.1 coordinate 1,215, forward strand.
GCGCGTCATGCCCACGGACAAGTCGATCGCGGCCATCTACGAGAGGCTCTCCGAGCGGGAGAGGCTCGAGGGGGCCATTCCGCGGTGGGGAGACGCGATCGTGTGGTCGGAGCTTCACCACTCGGAGCCCTACCGAATGGAATGGGACTAGGACTTACACACTTTTTGTCCTATAACCCCTACCTGACGCCGTACTGCTCGTAGTAGGCGTCGATGGCGGCCTTGAGCCCCGGCGTGATCACGGCGCCGTCGAGCGCCTCCACGACCTCGGCCATGCTCACGATGCTCGCCACCGGGAAGCCGTACTTCTCCTGGATCTCCTGCTGGGCGGTCACGACGCCGCCCTTGCCGACCTCCATGCGGTTGAGGCTCACGATCAGGCCCTTGACCTCGACGTCGGCGGCCCCGGTGACCTTGGGGTAGGTCTCGTCGATGGACTTGCCGGAGGTGGTCACGTCCTCGATCATGACCACGCGGTCGCCGTCGGCGAGCTTGGTTCCGAGCAGGCCGCCCTTGTCGGCGCCGTGGTCCTTCTCCTCCTTGCGGTCGGAGCAGTAGCGGACCTCCTTGCCATAGAGGTCGTGCAGGGCGATGGCGGTGGTCACGGCCAGCGGGATGCCCTTGTACGCCGGCCCGAAGAGCACGTCAAAGTCCAGGCCGAAGTTGTCGTTGATCGCGTGGGCGTAGTACTCGCCCAGGCGCTTGAGCTGGGAACCGGTCACGTAGGCGCCGGCGTTCATGAAGAACGGGGACTTGCGGCCGCTCTTGAGGGTGAAGTCGCCGAACTTGAGGACGTTGGCCTCGACCATGAAGTCGATGAACTCGCGCTTGTAGGCTTCCATGGGTGCTCCTTCCGGGGGGTGCGTCTTGTCGCCGTCTCGATTCTAGCCGAGACCGCCTCCCCCCCGATGCGCTAGAGTTAGACAGGCAAAAACAGGCGAGAAGAACCTCGGAGGAACGACCGTGGAACGCACGCACATCTCTCAGCTCTTCGCCGACATGGACGAGCTCGGCGGGACCACCGTCACCGTCGCCGGCTGGGTCCGCTCGGTCCGTGACATGAAGAACTTCGGCTTCGTCATGCTCAACGACGGCTCGTGCTTCAAGGACCTGCAGGTCGTCATGAACCGCGAGAGGCTCGCCAACTACGACGAGATTGCGGCTACGGGCGTGGGCTCGGCCCTCGTGGTCACGGGCACGCTTGCGCTCACGCCGGACCGCCCGCAGCCCTTCGATCTGCAGGCGGCGGAGATTCGCGTGGAGGGCGCCTCCGCGCCGGACTACCCGATGCAGAAGAAGCGCCAGACCCGCGAGTTCCTGCGCACCCAGCAGCACCTGCGCAGCCGCACCAACCTCTTCCGCGCCGTCTTCCGCGTGCGCTCCGTGGCCGCCTACGCCATCCACCGCTTCTTCCAGGAGCGCGGCTTCGTCTACGTGAACACTCCGATCATCACCACCTCCGACGCCGAGGGGGCGGGCGAGATGTTCCGCGTGACCACGCTCGACGTTGAGAACCCGCCCCGCACCGAGTCCGGAGCCATCGACTGGTCCCAGGACTTCTTCGGCCACGCCGCCAACCTCACCGTCTCCGGCCAGCTCCAGGCCGAGAACTTCGCGCTCGCCTTCGGCGACGTCTACACCTTCGGCCCCACCTTCCGCGCCGAGAACTCCAACACCCGTCGCCACGCCGCCGAGTTCTGGATGGTCGAGCCCGAGATGGCCTTCTGCGACCTCGCCGGCGACATGGCGTGCGTCGAGGAGATGCTCAAGTACGTGATCGACTACGTGATGGACGCCTGCCCGGACGAGATGGAGTTCTTCAACAAGTTCGTCGACAAGGGCCTGATCGAGCGCCTCACCCACGTGGCCACCTCGGACTTTGCGCACGTCGCCTATACCGAGGCGATTGAGATTCTGCAGCAGGCCGCCGCGGCGGGTCACGTCTTTGAGTACCCCGTGGAGTGGGGCTGCGACCTGCAGACCGAGCACGAGCGCTACCTCACCGAGGAGCACTTCAGGCGCCCGACCTTCGTGACGGACTATCCCGCCGCCATCAAGGCCTTCTACATGCGCCTCAACGACGACGGCAAGACCGTCGCCGCCGTGGACTGTCTCGTGCCGGGCATCGGCGAGATCGTGGGCGGCTCCCAGCGCGAGGAGCGCCTGGACGTGCTCGAGCGTCGCATCGCGGAGCTGGGCATGGAGCCGGAGCAGTACAAGTACTACCTCGACCTGCGTCGCTACGGCGGCTGCGAGCACGCGGGCTTCGGCCTGGGCTTCGAGCGCATGGTGATGTACCTCACCGGCGTGGACAACATCCGCGACGTCATCCCGCACCCGCGCACCGTAGGCAACGCGGACTTCTAGGCCCCCGCGAGCCCCCTACATCACGCGGCGTACGGCGTCGTGCCAGCCGGCGAGAAGGGCGTCCACGCGCGCCGGGTCCATCGTGCGGCGGAACACGTCGTCCGTCTCGCGCAGGGCGACGAGCTCGTCCGTGCCGTCCCAGAACCCCGAGGCCAGCCCGGCGAGAAACGCGGCGCCGAGCGAGGTGGTCTCGGTGTTGGCGGGCCGGCGCAGCTCGCACCCGAGCAGGTCGGCCTGGAACTGCATGAGGAAGTCGTTCGCCGAGGCCCCGCCGTCGACGTTGAGCACGTCGAGCGCCGAGCCCGCGTCCGCCTCCATGGCGTCCGCGAGGTCGCGGATCTGGTAGGCGAGGGCCTCGAGCGCCGCGCGCGCCAGGTGCGCCCGGCCCGTCCCGCGCGTGAGGCCGAGGATCGCCCCGCGCGCGTCCGGCTCCCACCACGGGGCGCCGAGCCCGGTGAACGCGGGCACCACGTAGACGCCACCCGTGTCCGGCACGCTCCGCGCCAGCGACTCGGTCTCCGCCGCGTCGCGGATGATGCCGAGCTCGTCGCGCAGCCACTGAACCAGCGCGCCGGCGACGAAGACCGAGCCCTCGAGCGCGTACTGCGTCTGCGTCGTGCCGGGGGGCGCGGCGACGATCGTGGTCACGAGGCCGCGCTGGCTCTCGCGCGCCTCGGTGCCGGTGTGCAGCAGCATGAAGCAGCCGGTGCCGTAGGTGTTCTTGGCCTGTCCGGGCGCGAAGCAGCACTGGCCGAAGAGCGCGGCCTGCTGGTCGCCCGCCACGCCGCAGACGGGGATGCCCGCCGGCAGCCCCGGGTAGCTCGTCTCGCCGAAGAGGCCCGAGCTCGGGCGCACCTCGGGCAGCATCGAGGCGGGTATGCCGAAGAGGTCCAGCAGGTCCTGGTCCCAGCGGCCCTCGTGGATGTTGTAGAGCATGGTGCGGCAGGCGTTGGTGGGGTCCGTGGCGTGCACGAGCCCGCCGGTGAGCGTCCACACGAGCCACGTGTCCACGGTGCCGAAGAGCAGCTCCCCGGCCTCGGCCCGTGCGCGGGCGCCGGGCACGTTCTCCAGGATCCACGCGATCTTGCTGGCCGAGAAGTACGCGTCGGGGAGAAGCCCCGTCTTGGAGCGCACCATCTCGCGGACCTCGGGCGCGCCGCAGACGCGCTCGACCATGTCCGCCGTGCGCCGGCACTGCCAGACGATGGCGTTGGACACCGGGATTCCGGTGGTCGGGTCCCAGACGATGGTGGTCTCGCGCTGGTTGTCGATGCCGATGGCGGCGACGTCGTCGGACGTCAGGCCGTGGCGGGCCACAAGCTCCGTGAGGGTCCCCAGCTGCGAGAAGAGGATGTCCTGCGGGTTGTGCTCGACCCAACCGGGCCGTGGGAAGATCTGATGGAACGGCCTCTGCACCACGTCCACCATCCGCCCACGGCGGTCCACGAGGACGGAGCGCGAGCTCGTGGTCCCCTGGTCGAGCGCTATGACGTACCTCTTGTCGCTCATGTGCGGCCTCCCTCGTCGCTCGGGGACATCGCGGTACGGGCCAAGTATCCCCCTCCCGCTGCCTGCCCGCCCGCGCGAGCCGCCCACCGACGAGAACGAGCCGCCCGTGACGAAGGGGTATCATCGAGGAAACGACCTGCGAGGGGGGACCCATGGGACTTCACTGCTCAGACTGCGCCTACGCGACCTTCACGCTCCATGAGGAGTCCGGCCTGTACCAGGGTGCGTGCAGCCGCGGCTACACGCTGACCAACCCTCACGTCCGCACGAGCCCCGAGGACCACTTCGCCGAGAGCCCGGACGGCCTCGTGCCCACCGTCGACCCCTTCGGCGCCGAGTACCTGCGCACCTCCAACGTCTGCGAGCGCTTTCTCCTCCCACGCGACGCCCACGGGGTCCCGCACGGCGGCCACTGCGACCGAGGGGGGCGGCCATGAGCTGGACGAGAAGGGTCGGTGCGCTCGCGGGCGCGCTCGTCCTGGGCGTCTCGCTCGTCGCCTGCGGGGCGGCGCCCTCCGGCCCCGACATCGCCGGCCTGGTCGAGGGCTACGTGGGCAGCTGGGAGCTGGAGTCGGCCGAGTTCGACGAGGGGGACTTGGACGCCGAGACCCTCGAGGAGATGGAGTCCTACGGGATGCGCAGCACCCTGGACCTGGACTCCGACGGTGACCTGCTCATAGACGCCTTCGGCCAGCAGCAGACGGGCACCTGGGAGCTCAGGGATGCCGACACGCTCACGCTGACGCTCGAGGGCGAGAGCGTCGAGACTCCCTTCGCCGACGGGCGGCTCACGGTCGCCTATGACGGGGAGACGCTCGTCTTCACCAAGACGTCCGACGAGCCCGTCATGGACCGGGACCCGTCCGACAACGCGGGCGATCTGGGGATGGACGGCCTGGACGACCTCGAGGAGACGGTGGGTGACGTCGGGCGCGACGACACGGGGCCCACGGAGTTCTCGGACCTGTTCGCCGACGAGCTGGTGGTCTGGCAGCTCCTCTACACCTCCAGCGTCGAGGTCGACGTCCCGCTCGACGTCGTCGCGGGCGACGACGAGACCGCGCTCGTCAAGATCACCGGCATAGGGACGGACCCCGTGGGCGACACGGGCTACCTCGTGAGCGTCGAGAACCGAACGGACGTCGACTTCGTACTCACCAACTCGAGGATCACGGTCGACGGCACGGACGTCTGGGAGGACGCCACGCTCTACTGCATGGCCGCGGCGGGGGAGACCTCCGAGGGCTTCCTCTTCGTCGACCGAGGGGTCGCCACCGTCACCGAGGGAACCTCCTGCGAGATCACCCTCGCGGCCGTCGACCGCGACGAGAACGTCCTCGCGACCTACGAGGTGGCGCTCTAGTTCGAGCCCGTCCTAAGGACCTATCATGGGGCGGGACGCCGACGGGCGCCCGTCCTTCTCAGCAACCGACCGATGGAGCAGCCATGAACGATGCCCGTGGCCTCATCTTCCCCGAGCCTATCTTCCACGAGAAGATCTGGGGCGGCCGCAAGCTTGCCGACGACTTCGGCTACGAGATCCCCGACGGGCCGATCGGCGAGTGCTGGGCCATCAGTGCGCACCCCAACGGCGACTGCGTGGTCGCGGAGGGCGCCTGGGCGGGCAGGCACCTCTCCGAGCTCTGGGACGAGCACCGCGAGCTCTTCGGCGGCCTCGAGGGCGACCGCTTCCCGCTGCTCGTGAAGATCATCGACGCCAAGGACAACCTCTCCGTGCAGGTTCACCCCGCCGACGCCTACGCCGCCGAGCACGAGAACGGCAGCCTCGGCAAGCGCGAGTGCTGGTACGTGCTCGCCGTCGACCCGGGCACGCAGATCGTGATCGGCCAGCGCGCGCACGACCGCGCCGAGCTGGCGGCCATGATCGAGGAGGGCCGCTGGGACGACATGCTCAACCTCGTGCCGTGCCGGGTCGGCGACTTCTTCCCCATCGAGCCGGGCACCGTCCACGCCATCCAGGGCGGCACGCTGATCCTGGAGACCCAGCAGTCCTCCGACGTCACCTACCGCGTCTACGACTACGACCGCGTGGGTGACGACGGCAAGCCGCGCGACCTGCACATCCGGCAGAGCCTCGACGTGGTGGACTACGCGCAGCAGGCGCCGGTGTCCGGCGAGGTCACGGCGCCCGAGGCCGATGGCGTGACCGAGCTCATGGAGTGCCCGAACTTCGTGGTTGACCGCGTGCGCGTGGAGGGCGAGAAGACCGTGGCCGAGGAGTGGCCCTTCCTCTGCGTGAGCGTGATCGAGGGGTTCGGCACCGTGCGCGCGGCCTCTGCCGACGCGGGGCACAAGATCGCGCGCGGCACGCACTTCCTGGCTCCGTCCGGCTGCGGAGACCTGCGCTTCTCGGGTGACATGACGCTCGTGACGTCCCGCGTCCCGGCATAGGGCGGCGCCCCTTCGCCACGTGTCGGCAGACGAGAAAGGCGCCGCCGGGCGAGGAACCCGGCGACGCCTTTTGCGCGCAGGTGGGGGAGAGGCTAGGCGGCCTTGATCTCCGCGCCGCAGTGCGGGCAGCGCGTGGCGCCCTCCTTGACCTCCTCGAGGCAGAACGGGCAGTGCGGGGCGACGGCCTCCTCGGCAGCCTCCTCCTCGGCGTCCTTCTTGGCGATGGCGTCCATCTTCGCACGCATGGTGTTGAGGCCCTTGACCATGCAGAAGACCACGAAGGCGATGATCAGGAAGTTGAGCACGGCGCCGATGAACGCGCCGAGGTCGATGTACTCGGGAGCGGCGTCGGTGCCGGGGACCATCCACTTGAGGCCGGTGATGATGTTGTTGGCCTCATCGGCGGCGCCGCCGGTGGCAGAGCTGGTGACGGCGGTGAGGAAGAGGATGCTGGGGGTGATGACGCTGGTCACGAGGGAGTTGACGATGGCGGTGAACGCGCCGCCGACGATGATACCGACGGCCATGTCCATCATGTTGCCGCGGGCGATGAACTCCTTGAACTCATCGACGATCTTCATACAGGAACCTTTCTGTCTTGGATGCACAACCTGCTTAGAATAGCATCAGACAGAGGCTCTTCGCGAAAATGAGACATTCAACCTCTGGATGAGCTCCACCCCAGCTCGTCCGTGTCGAGAAGGACGGTGAAGGGGCCGTCGTTGACGAGGCTCACGCGCATCTCCGCGCCGAAGACGCCGCGTCCCACGCGCCCCGCGCCCAGGTCCGCCTCGGCGAGCGCGCAGAACCGCTCGTAGAGTCGTTCCGCGAGCTCGGGCCGGGCTGCCCCGGTGAACGACGGTCGGTTGCCCCGACGGGCGTCCGCGTAGAGCGTGAACTGGCTTACCACCAGGACGCCGCCGCCCGTGTCCGCGAGCGAGCGGTTGGCTTTGCCCTCGTCGTCCTCGCAGATGCGCAGCGTCGTGATCTTGCGCCACAGACGCTCGACGAGCGCCTCGTCATCCTCGGGCGCCACTCCGAGCAGTATGAGGTATCCCTCGCCGCAGCTGCCGACGACGGACCCGTCGACCTCGACCTGAGCCTGCTCGACCCGCTGGATTAGCGCACGCATCCATCCCCCCATCTGTTAATTGGGGACAGTCCCCAATTAACACAAACGTTTTATGTAAATTGGGGACTGTCCCCGATTTACAGACGGTAGATCGCGGAGAACTTCTCGGTGAGATAGTCCGTGTAGTACGCGGGCGAGAAGGGCTCGCCGCAGGCGTCGCGGATGAGCTCGTCGGAGTCCTTCGAGCGGCCCCAGCGCCAGATCTTCTCGCCGAGCCAGGCGCGGATCGGGGCGAGGTCGCTGCGCGCGCACGCGCCCTCGAAGTCGATCCCGTCGGCGACCATGGCGGCCTTGAGCTGCGCGCCGTAGGCCGATCCGAGCGCATACGTCGGGAAGTAGCCGAAGTCGCCGCAGGCCCAGTGGGTGTCCTGGAGCGCGCCGCGGGCGTGGTCGGGCACCTCGAGCCCGAGGTACGCGCGGTACTTCTCGGCCCAGAGGCGCGGGACGTCGGCCGCGTGCGCCTCCCCGGAGAGCAGCAGGCGCTCGATCTCGTAGCGGACGAGGATGTGCAGGGGGTAGGTGAGCTCGTCGGCCTCGGTGCGGATGAGGCCGGGCTCGGCGCAGTTCTCGGCGAGGTAGAGCTGGCGGGGTGTCACGCGGGAGAACCGCCCGGGGAAGCGCAGCTCGAGCGAGGCGAGCAGCGCGGGCGCGAAGGCCGCCGAGCGTCCCACGAGGTTCTCGAAGAAGCGCGACTGCGCCTCGTGCATGCCCATGGAGGTGCCGCCCCTGAGCGAGGTGAGGCGGTACGCCGGGTCGACGCCCTGCTCGTAGAGGGCGTGGCCGCCCTCATGCAGCACGGAGAACGCGTTGGAGAGGACGTCGTCTCTGTGGGGGTGGCTGGCGATGAGCACGAACCCCGCCGAGGGGCCGCCGGTGAACGGGTGCTCGGTCTCGCCGAGCCAGAGCGCGTCCATGTCCAGGCCCTCGAGCTCCATGAGGTCGCGCGCGAGCTCGCCCTGGCGGCGCACGTCGAAGGAGCCCCCCACGCACGCGCGGCCGGGCTTGTGCCGGCTCGCGACGCAGTCGGCGAGAAGGGGCACGACGCAGTCCTTGACCTGCGAGAAGAACCGGTCGTAGAAGGCGGTGTCGCAGCCGGGCTCGTACTCGTCGAGCCAGACGTCGTAGGGGTCGCGCGAGCCGTCCCTCGCGGCGGCCATGCTCAGGCGCGCCTCCACGATGCGGTCGAGGTAGGGGGCGAAGGCGTCCCAGTCGCCCGCGGTCTTCGCACGCCGCCAGACGTCCTCCGCCTCGCAGGTGAGACGGCTGAACGCGGCCTGCTCCTCGGCGGGTATGCGCACGAGGGCGTCGCGGTCGCGCGTGAGCACGCGGACCTGCGCGCGGCGCGTCTCGCTCAGGAGCTCGGGGACGGCTGCGAGGCGCGCGAGCACGTCGCCGGCCTCCGGGTCGCAGAGCGCCTCCACGCGGGCGCGCTCCAGCTCGGCCAGGGCCTCGCTCCGCTCGGCGGTCGCCTTGGGCGGGTCGATCACCGGCCCGAGCGAGCCGATCTCGTCCAGCGCGTAGCGAAGCGAGAAGAGCTTTCGCTCGAGTGCGTCCAGTGCGGCGAGGTCTGCCCTCGGGTTGGAGAGCGCGGCGTTTGTCTCGGCCATGGGTCCCCCTTTGCGTTCGGCTCCCACCAGTGTAGCCGTACGTCCCTTCGGCCGCCCGTCACCGAAGGCTCCGACCGGCCACGAGTTCGTCCGGCCGCCGTGGCGCGGCCCTCCGTATCATCGTTGGGGATGAGTGGGTGACGCACCTGACGAAGGGGGACGCAAATGGACAAGGTACTGGGCATCGACGTTGGCGGAACGAGCATCAAGGTCGGCCTCTTCACGCCTGGCGGCGAGTTGCTCGAGGAGCGGAAGATCCCCACGCCGGCGCTCGTGGACGACGACGCCTATGCGGTCGTGACCTCCGGCATCACGCGCGTCCTCGCCGCGCACGACGCCGCCCCGGCGGACGTCATCGCCTGCGGCCTGGACATCCCCGGGCCCGTCGCCGACGACGGCACGGTCGGCTTCCTGCCCAACATCCAGCTCGACCCCGAGGGGCTCGTCGGGGCGATCACGGCCACCTTCCCGCGCGCGACGGTCGCCTTCGTCAACGACGCCAACGCGGCGGCGCTCGGCGAGGTGTGGGGTGGTGCGGCGCGCGGCGTCCAGAGCTTCGTCCTCGTCGCCCTGGGCACGGGCGTCGGCGGTGGCGTCGTCACGGGCGGCCGCCTGGTCGCGGGCGCCTTCGGTGCCGGCGGCGAGATCGGCCACATCACCGTCGAGCGTGACGAGCCGCTGACCTGCGGCTGCGGTCGTCACGGCTGCCTGGAGCAGTACGCCTCCGCCAAGGGGGTCGTCCGCCTCTACCTCGAGGAGTGCGAGCGCCGCGGCGTGACCCCCGTGAACGTCGAGCACGCCACGGACACCCTCTCCGTCTTCAAGGCCCTCGCGAACGGCGACGAGTGCGCCGGCATTGCCGTCGACAAGATGTGCGACTACCTGGCGCTCGCGCTGTCGCAGATCTCCTGCGTCATGGACCCGGAGCTCTACCTCATCGGCGGCGGCGTCGCGGGCGCCTTCGCGACCTTCGCGCCGCGCCTGCGGGAGCGCTTCCAGGAGATCGCGCTGCCCACCTGCAAGGACGTGCGCATCGAGGCCGCCGGCCTCGGCAACCAGGCTGCCATGTACGGCTGCGCCTACGAGGCGCTGCGCCTGCGCGGGGAGGCGTAGCCCGGGCACGGCGCCCTTCTCGCCCCCGCGTCGGGCTGACTGACGACTTTGGGCGCTCGTGGGTCCTCCAGACGGCCCGCGAGCGCCCTTTTCTGTCAGTTTCCGCCCTTATCCGGTTGCTGGCTCACCCGCACGAACCCTTTCGTTTTGCACTGGTCCCAGAAAAGAGAAACCACCGGCGGGCGCGATGCGGCGGCAAGCGGCATCCCTTCGTAAGAAACCGATTCTCTTTCGTTTTCTTTCGTTTTTCTTCGTTCCTTTGTTGCATAATCACCATATGTGATGTTCGCGTGAAGATTGCAGCTTCGAACACGTGGACGCCTCAGCGGAAGTGCGACGCCTCAGGGGGCATCGAGAAGAGAGAAGGGGAAGGAGCGAGAATGGCAGAGAAGACCACCTATGACCTTCTGGCCGTGACGGGCTGCCCGACGGGCATCGCCCACACCTACATGGCCAAGGAGGCCCTGGAGAAGGCCGCCGCTGCCAAGGGCCTCACCATCAAGGTCGAGACCCAGGGCCAGGTCGGTGCGGAGAACGAGGTGACGCCCGCCGAGATCAAGGCGTGCAAGGCCGTCATCATCGCCGCCGACAAGGACGTCCAGCCCGAGCGCTTCGAGGGCAAGCCCCTCATCAGCGTCGGCGTGACGGCCGCCATCAAGGACCCGGAGGGCCTGATCGACAAGGCGCTTGCAGCCAAGGCCGAGGGCGCGCTCGCGGCCGAGGTCGCCAACGCCTCCGACGACGACGTCGTCGAGAGGGAGTCCATCGGCCACCAGATCTACCGCCACCTCATGAACGGCGTCAGCCACATGCTGGTCTTCGTCGTCGCCGGCGGCGTGCTCACGGCCCTGTCGTTCCTCTGGGGCATCACGTCCTACGACTCCACGGCCTCCGACTACAACTCCTTCGCCGCGATGCTCAAGATCATCGGCGGCATCGCCATGAACCTCATGGTGCCCGTGCTCTCGGCCTACATCGCCGAGTCCATCGGCAAGCGCCCGGGCCTCGTCCCCGGCTTCGTCGCCGGCATGATCTCCATCCAGGGCCTGCCCGTCAACGCTGAGACCGGCCTCATCGACGCCGGCGGCGCGGGCGTGGGCCTCGGCTTCCTCGGCGGCATCATCGGCGGCTTCCTCGCCGGCTACGTCATCGTGCTGCTCGAGAAGGTCTTCAGCGGTCTGCCCCAGAGCCTCAACGGCCTCAAGGCCATGTTCCTCTACCCGCTGTGCTCCACCTTCATCGTCGGCCTCATCATGCTCGGCATCTCCGGCCCCATGGCCGCCATCAACCAGGCGATGATGGACTTCCTGCAGGGCCTCTACAACGCCGGCCCGATCCCGCTGGGTCTGGCCATCGGCTGCATGTGCGCGTTTGACATGGGCGGCCCCGTCAACAAGGCCGCCTACACCACCGGCACCCTCCTGCTCACCGAGGCCATCGCCGCCGGCGTGGGCACCGAGGCCTACAGCTTCGGCACCAACTTCATGGCTGCCGTCTCCGCCGCCTGCATCGTCCCGCCGCTGATCACCACCTTCGCGGTTATCGTCGGCAAGAGGTACTTCTCGCAGGAGGACCACGACGCCGGCCTGGTCAACTTCATCCTGGGCTGCACCCACATCACCGAGGGCGCCATCCCCTTCATGACCAAGAACATCTGGCCCGTCATGCCGATCATGATGCTCGGCTCCGCCATCGCGGCCATCCTGACGATCTTCCTGGGCGTCCACGACCCCGCCCCGCACGGCGGCTTCCTCGTGCTCCCCGTCGTCGACGGCGGCCTGCAGTGGGTCCTCGCGATTTTCATCGGAGCGGTCATCGGCGGCATCCTGTTCGTGCTCTTCAAGAAGTATGACTACGACAAGAACGGCGGCAGGATCGCCGAGTAGCTCCGAGCGAGCACTTGTCCGGGGGCCCGGCCGCGCGCCGGGCCCCTTCTGTCCACACGAGAAGAGCCGGGAGGAGCAGTCGTGATCTACACGCTCACCACCAACCCCGCGGTCGACATGAACGTCAATGCGGACACCCTCACCACCAAGAAGGTCAACCGCACGCGCGACGCCGTCTACACCCCCAACGGAAAGGGGCTGAACGTCTCCTTCACGCTGAGGCACCACGGCGTCGACTCGGTGATCCTGGGCTTCTTCGGCGGCTTCTCCGGAGACTACATCGTCCGCGAGGCCGAGAAGCGCTGCCCGGTGCGCCCCGTCCTCATCGACGGCATCACCCGCGTCAACATCTTCGTGACCACGCCCGAGGGCGAGTACAAGTTCCCCAACGCGGGCGCCCCCGTGAGCCGCGAGAAGCAGCTCGAGATGCTGGAGCTGTTGCGCGGCCTGGACGACCTCGAGTGCCTCGTGGTCTCCGGCAGCCTCTCGCCCGAGATGGACGCCTCCTACTACGACGAGCTCATCGACGTGTGCCAGGAGAAGGGCGCCGAGTTCGTGCTCGACATCTCGCACCCGCACCTGGCCTACCTCGTCGAGCGTCACCCGCTGCTGATCAAGCCCAACGACGAGGAGGTCGCGGAGATCTTCGGCGTCGACGTCGCCGACGAGGGAGACGTCCTCTCCGCGCTCGCCCACATCCACGAGCGGGGGGCGAAGAACATCCTGCTGACGCTCGGCGGCGAGGGTGCGTACTTCTCGAGCGGCGAGCACGTCTGGCGCGCGAGCGCGGGCAAGGTGAAGGTGCTCTCCACCGCGTGCGCCGGCGACGCGACGCTGGCAAGCTTCCTCTCCGCGTGGCTCGGCGCCCGCGACGAGGTCGAGCCCGCCCTGGTGCGCGCGATGGCCACGGGCGGCAACGTCGCCATGTGCGCGGGACTGGGCGACTTCGCGCTCGTGGACGAGATCGCCGAGTCCATCGAGGTGACGCGACTCTCGTAATGCCGTCCGCCGACGGATTCTTTCGCTTTGCAAGAAAAGAAGGTTTCCGAAAGCCCCCTTTCCCTCGGAGCGTCGTACGCTTCTCGGGGAAGGGGGGCTTTCCATGGCTCAGGAGAACCAGGGGCGCATGCTCGCCGTGGAGCGGCGCCAGCGCATCATCGAGATGCTCGAGAACCACTCGTCGGTGCTGATCGCCGACATCTGCAGGGAGTGCGGCGTCTCGGCGGTCACCGCCCGCGCCGACCTCGACTTCCTGGAGGGGGAGGGCCGGCTCAAGCGCACGCACGGCGGCGCGGTGCCCATCTCCGAGTACGTGGTCCCCCGCGTCTCCGAGCGCTTGCGGAAGAACGCCAGAGCCAAGCAGGCCATCGCGCGCCGGGCGGCGGAGCGCGTGAGCGACGGCGAGATGATCCTCGTGGGCAGCGGGTCCACGACGCTGGAGTTCGTCAAGGCGCTGCGCAGCAAGCACGGCGTCACCGTCGTGAGCAACTCCTGTCACATCCTCGAGTACGCCGAGCAGTACCTTCCCGAGGTCGAGGTCATGTCCACCGGCGGCATGCTCGCGCGCAAGTACCGGCACTACTATGGGCCGCTCGTGGGCGCGAGTCTGGCAGACATCTACCTCGACCAGGTGTTTCTCGGTGCCGACGGCTTCGAGCCGAGCTTTGGCTTCCTGGCCGAGTTCGACCAGACCGCCTACGCCAAGGTGGAGTTCCTCAAGCACGCGCGCACCAAGATAATCCTCATGGACTCTAGCAAGGTGGGCGCGGGGCGCTCCTTCCTTCGCTTTGCCAAGCCGGATGACGTGGACGTCGTGATCATGGAGCGCGACCCGGAGGGCATGGTCCTCGAGGCATGCAACCAGGGCGAGCGCGAAGTGCAGGTCATAGAGGCCCTGGCAGACGAGGCATAAGAGAAGGGACGGCGCACCCAAAGGCACGCCGCCCCGCCAGGCGAGAAGAACGGTCTTCTCGCAATGCGTTTCGCGACTTACGCGCGGCCCACGGAGCCGAGGTTGTTCATGCGGACCTTGACGAGCTCGGTGATCCCGGCCATGCCCGGCTTGGCCGGCTTCTTGGGGTCGAAGGCGCCGGGGTTCTCGGCCATGTAGCCCATGAAGCCGCGCATGAAGGCCTGGCGCAGCTCGGTGGCGTAGTTGACCTTGCAGATGCCGTTCTTGACGGCCTCGGCGACCTGCTCGTCGGGCACGCCGGAGGTGCCGTGGAGCACGAGCGGCACGTCGACGGCGGCGCGGATGGCCTTCACGACGTCCTGCTCGATGTGCGGGGTCTCGGTGTAGACGCCGTGCGCGGTGCCGACGCCGATGGCGAGCGAGGTGCAGCCGGTGCGCTCGACGAACTCGCGCGCCTCCTCCGGGTCGGTGTAGGGGCTCTCGCCCTCGACGGCCGGGCCGTCGTCCTCCTTGCCGCCGACCTTGCCGAGCTCGGCCTCGACGGGCACGCCCATGGCGGCGCCGACGCGGGCCACGGAGGCGGTGAGGGCGATGTTGTCCTCGAAGGTCTCGTGGGAGCCGTCGATCATGACGGAGGTGTAGCCGGTGCGCATGGCCTGCATGCAGCGGTCGAAGCCGTCGCCGTGGTCGAGGTGCAGGGCCACGGGCACGGTGGCGCGCTCGGCGGCGGCCTTGACCATGCCGTAGAAGTAGTCCAGGCCGGCGTACTTCACGGTGCCGGTCGTGGTCTGCATGATCACCGGGGACTTGGTCTCCTCGGCGGCCGCGAGGACGGCCATGACGAACTCGAGACTCTCGATGTTGAAGGCGCCAACCGCGTAGTGGTTGGCCTGGGCGTCGAGAAGCATCTCCTTGGTGGTGACGAGCATCTAAAACTCCCTTCCTCAAAACCTGCTGATGGCGCCATTGTACGTTCGCGCGCGCATGGGGTGCGCCGTCGTGTGCCGCGGGCGGTCCGACAGGTACGGCGGAAGGGAAAGCAAACGAAGGGCGCCGCGTCCGGTCCCGGTTTTGGGTTTGGGTTCGAAGGACGATGGCGCGCGTCGTCACGGACCGACGTACAAGCTCACTAGCTGGTGATATCTAAAGTGAAAGCGATACGAGGCCGCTGCCGACTCGTTTTTCGAACCCAAACCCGAAAACGGTTTGGGTTCGTTTTTCGGGACGCCAGGCGCATCCGAATCACGCACGAGCCTCTGACCTCGTGGTCTGTAATCGTGGCGGTTCCCGGATGGGCGATTTCGAACCCAAACCCAAAAGCCGTCGTCCGCATTGGCTCTGACTTGCCAAAAAGAAAGCAAAAGCAATGTGTTAGATTGCTCTTAAAGAAAGTAAAGGAAACACATTTCGCACACAAACGCCGAACGAGAAGGGCGGTCAGCACCATGTCCGACATGTCCTCGGAGGAGCGCCGCGCCGCGGTCCTCTCCATGCTCGACCGCGCCACGTCCGTGCAGGTCGCCCAGCTCGCCGAGGTCTTCGGCGTCAGCCGTGTGACCGCCCGTGCAGACCTCGACGCCCTGGCGCGCGACGGCAAGCTCCGCCGCACGCACGGCGGTGCCGTCTCGCTCTCCAAGACCCTCACGGTCTCCGTCCAGGAACGGCGAATAAACGTGAACGTCGAGGCCAAGCGCTCGATCGCACGGCTCGCGGCGCCCCTCGTGGAGGACGGCGACTCCGTGCTCGTGGACTCCGGCACCACGGCGCTCGAGTTCGTGCGCGCCATCTCCGGGCGCTCGGGCGTCACCATCGTGACCGATGACTTCACCATCGCGGACTACGTGGACCGCTCCGCCCCGTCGCTTGACGTCATCATGCTCGGCGGCAGCCTGCGCAAGGGTCACCGCTACACGGCGGGCCCGCTCGCGCTGCGCGCCCTCGAGGGGCTTCATCCCGACAAGGCGTTCGTCTCGCCGACCTCCTACGTCCCCGGGCGCGGCCTCATGACCAACAACCAGGACATGGCCGAGCTCAAGCGGGCGTTTCTCACCTGCGCCGAGCGCACCTTCGTGCTGTTCGACTCCTCCAAGGTCGGGGCGCCGGGGCTCCTATGGTTCGGCACGCTCGCCGACGTGGAGGCGCTCATCACCGACGCGGAGCCCGGCCAGGCCGTCCAAGCCGACGGCGAGGAGCTGGGCTGCCGCATCATATACTAGAGGCACGCAAGGAGGGCCCATGAAGGCAAAGCTCGTCCTCACCGACATAGACGGCACGATCCTCCCGCGCGGCGAGAGGGTCGTCTCGACGCGCACGGTAGCGGCGTTCCACGCCGCGCTGGACGCGGGCATGGTAGTCGGCCCCGCGAGCGGCCGCGGCTATGCGTGGGTCCCGGGCTTCTTCGACGGGGACGCCGCCTGCTGCGCCACCGCGCTCGCGACCAACGGCATGCAGATCTACCTGCATGGCGAGAAGGTCATGGAGCAGACGCTCCCCGCCGCCGCGCTGGAGCGCGTGCGCGCCATCGCCGCGGAGACGCCCGCCGCCGGCCTCGTGTGCTTCGACGACGCGACGCCGCTGCTGGTGGCCGGGACGCGCGAGGACCTCACCCGCGCCTTTCCCGTCTACGGCGAGAGGTGCGTCGAGCTGGGCCGCCTGCCGGACTTCGACGTGGTGAAGGCGAACGCCTTCTCGGGCGCCGACGAGGGCGCCATGGCGGAGCTGGTGGAACGGCTGAACGCGGAGGTGGGCGCCCTCGACGTGGACCGTGCGATGCCGACCTACTCCAACATCATGCCCCGCGGTTGGAACAAGGGGACGGCGGTGGCGTGGCTCGCGGAGCGCCTAGGGATCGGTCTGGACGAGGTCGTGGTCTTCGGCGACGCGGACAACGACCTGCCCATGTTCGAGGCGGTCCCCAACTCGGTGGCCGTCGCCGGCGCCACGCCCCGCGCCGCCGCGGCAGCGCGCTGGCACATAGGGGCATGCGAGAACGATGCCGTCGCCTCGGCGATCGAGGCACTTGCGGCGGGGGAGTGGCCGTTCTCCGCGTGACGGGGGCGGACAGAGAGAAACGGGAGGAACCATGAGCCAGACCTGCACGATCTCGACCGAGGCAATCAAGGTGGGCCTCACCAGCCTCGGCGGCACGCTGACGTCCGTCGCGGACGCGGAGGGGACGGAGTACCTCTGGCAGGGAGATGCGACCTACTGGGGCGGCCAGGCGCCGATCCTGTTCCCGATCTGCGGCAGCATCCGCGCCGACCGCGCGCTCACCCAGGACGGCAGCGAGCTCGCCATGCCCCGCCACGGCGTGGTGCGCAAGCGCGAGTGGGAGCTCGAGCGCTCGGGCGAGACCAGCGCGACCTTCGTCTTCGGAAGCGACGAGGAGACCCTCGCCGGCTATCCCTACCCCTTCACGCTGCGCAGCCGCTACCAGGTGAGCGGTCCTACGCTCACGGTCACCTACGAGGTCACCAACGACGGAGACCGTCCCATGCCCTTCCAGGTGGGCGGGCACCCCGGCTTCCGCTGCCCCTTCGTGGACGGCGACGCCTATGACGACTGCTATCTCGAGTTCGAGCGTGAGGAGACCTGCACCGCCCCCGAGCCCGTCACGGAGACCGGCCTGATCGACATCGACGTCCGCCATCCCGTGCTCGAGGGTGCCAGCGTTATGCCGCTCGCGCACGAGCTCTTCCACAAGGACGCCCAGATCCTCGACGAGCTGGTGTCGCGTCGGGTGAGCCTTCGCTCGCGCAACAGCGAGAAGGGCGTGGAGCTCGCCTTCGAGGACTTCCCGTACCTCATCGTCTGGTCCTCGGCCAACGACGGCCCCTTCGTGGCGCTCGAGCCGTGGGTGGGCCTCTCCACCTGCAACGACGAGGACGACGTCTTCGAGCACAAGCGCAACATCCAGGTCGCCGAGCCCGGCGAGACGAAGTCCTACGCCTTCACGGTGACGGTTCTCTAGGCCGGATCCCTCTCGCCCCCAGTTAAGAACAACGGCGCGTCCCCCTCGAAACGCTCGTTCGGAGGGGGACGCGCCGCTCTTTCTGACCCAAATGCCGCCGCGGACGGGGACGTGCGCGACTATCTAACCCGCGCGGCGAGAAGGACCCGGCACCCGGGGGCGCGTCGCTACGCGACCTTCTCAACCGACGTGCCGGCGCGCAGCCCCTCGGCGACCTCCATGTCGAAGTGGCCGGTGCTCGCGGAGAGGCAGTTCGCGCTCGCGCAGCTCATGGCATAGGCGAGCTGGTCCTCGAGGGCCATGCCGCGTGCCATGGCCACCGCGAAGGCGCCCACCATCGTGTCGCCGGAGCCCACGGGGTTCACGACCTCGATCTTGGGGGCGCGACCGCGGAAGACGCCCTCGGCGCAGGCCACGACCGCGCCGTCCCCGCCGAGCGAGACCACCACGCGCTCGATGCCGCACTTCTCGTGTACCTCGCGTGCGGCGGCGATGATCTCGTCGAGGGACTCGGGCTTGCGGCCGAGGATGGCCTGGATCTCGTCGGTGTTGGGCTTGATCATGGTCGGACGGGCCTCAAGGCTGTTGACGAGCAGCGTGCCGGAGGTGTCGAGGATGGCCGGCTTGCCGACGGCGCGGACCGCGCCCACGAGCTCGCGGTAGATGTTCGCGCCAGCGCCCGCGGGGACGCTGCCGTTGAAGGTGACGACGTCGGCGTCGGCGGCGATCTCGGCGACCTTCGCGCGCACGGCGGCGACCTCCTCGCCGCTCACGGGGCGGCCGGGCTCGAGGAACTCGGTGGAGCGCCCGTCGGGCTCGAGGACGTTCACGCAGCAGCGAGTCTCGCTCTTGATGTGCACGAAGTCGTGCTCGATGCCGTCGGCGTCGAGCAGCTCGCAGAGCAGGCGGCCGTTGTTGCCGCCGGCGAAGCCCGTGGCGACGACGCGCTCGCCGCAGGTGGCCACGGCGCGCGCGGCGTTCAGGCCCTTGCCGCCGGCGTTGTCGATGCAGTTCTCCACACGCATGACCGTGCCGTCGACGAGCGGGCATGCCAGCTGGTAGGCCTTGTCGATGGAGGTGTTGAGCGTGACGGTGGCGATCATGGACGTCTCCTTTGTCTGGGAAGGTGCTCCCTGCATCTTATCGCCTGAGGGCGCGGGGCGGGCTCAGGAATGGGCGAACCGGTCGGAGGTTTCGATTGCTTGCGTTTTCTTGTGGGCCGTTCGACACCCCGGGAAAGGGAGGAGTTGGTCGAAAACAGGCATCCGAACAAACCGCTGTTAATCAACTCATGGAGCGCACAAGGTACCAAGAAAAAACCCAGTAGCTGAAAAAATGAGGAGAAGAAACGCAAGGAGAACAAGGGGAAACGAGCGCAAAATGTACTCGAAACGGCGAAATCTAATCCTATGCCGTTGAAAAACACCAGTTAAAGAGCTTGGGTTATCGTGAACGGTAGTGAAACACGGGTAAACGACCCTTCTCGTCCATTTGCAGAAATCCATATCGAGCGGCGCCTTGCGAGAAAAACGGGCCCGTGTACCGGTTTGAACTTGCGGCGTGCAAAAAAGCCCCGGTCACGAGACCGGGGCTGAGACGGGCGAGAAGAGCGAGAACGACAGGCTAGTCGTGGTACTCGCCGCGGTCCCACTTCTCGATGAACTCGTCGAAGAAGTGCGGGTCGGCCTGGGCCTCGGCGTCGCAGCCGGCCTCGACGGCGTCGATCTTGGCGACGAGGACGTCGCGCTCGGGCGTGGGCTGGTAGCTCGCGGCGAGGAAGGCGTCCACGATGTCGGCGATGAGGAACTCGCCGGTGATCTTGCCGCCGAAGCCGATGACGTTGGCGTTCAGGCACTCGCGCGCGTGGACGGCGGTGGACATGTCGCGGACGAGCGCGCAGCGGGCGCCGGGAACCTTGTTGACGGCGTTGGTGATGCCCACGCCCGTGCCGCACATGACAACGCCGGCGTCGGCCTCGCCGGAGGCGACCTTCTCGCCCACGGCCTTGCCGTAGATCGGGTAGTGGGTGCGCGCGTGGTCGTAGGTGCCGCAGTCGATGACGGTGTGGCCGCAGGCCTTGAGGTGGTCAGAGATGGCCATCTTCTCGTTGGTGACGATGTGATCGCAGCCGATGGCGATGATCATGGTTGTTCTCCTTGTCTCGGCCCTAGGCCATCTTGTTGAGCATGTCCACGCGGATCTGGTGGCGACCGCCGGCATAGGGCTCCGAGAGGAACTCGCGCACGATGCCGCGGGCGATGGCGTCACCCACGACGGCGGAGCCCATGGTGATGAGGCGCGCGTTGTTGTGCTGGCGCGTCATGAACGCGGAGCGCTCGTCGGAGCACTCGCAGGCGACCATGCCCTTGACCTTGCAGGCGGCCATGTAGGAGCCGTCTCCGTAGAGGTCGAAGGCAAAGCCCAGGCTGTCGGGGTTCTCGAGAAGGTCGTGCGCGACGGCGAGCGTGGAGTCCACGCAGTCGGCGGCCGGCTCCTCGCTCTTGTCGACGACCTCGTGGCCGAGCTCGGTCAGGTAGGCCTTGACGGTCTCCTTGAGCGGCATGCCCTCAGCGTCGGATCCGATGACGATTCTCATGCGTGCATCCCTTCTCGCGTAACTGCGATACGAACAAACACAGGCTAAATTTAGAACAATTCCGAACACTGTGGGGCGAGAAACGCAAGAATGGCGGGGTCCGGTGGAAACGACCCCGCGGGCGTCACAGGATGACGTTGCAGTAGGTGCGCAGGGACTCGAGGTACTCCTCGCCGACCGCGAGGTCGGTCACGACGATGTCGTCGGGCATGAGGTCGTGGAAGGCGTAGAACCCGAGCATGTCCATCTTGCTCCAGTCGGCGAGGATGAGGTGCTCGCGGGCGCGCTCGAGCGCGATCTGGTAGAGGCGGCCGGCGTCGAAGTACGAGGTGTAGAGCGAGCCGTCCCGGATGCCGTTCACGCCGATGAACGCCTTGTCGAAGCCGAGCGAGGAGAGCGCGCTCTCCGCCAGGGCGCCCATGAAGGTGCCCGAGTGGTGGCGGTACGCGCCGCCGATGAGGATGATCTCGCGCTTGTCGCCGTCCGCGAAGAGGTTGAAGATCGGGAGGCTGTTGGTGACGACGCGCAGCGGGACGTTGGGGAGGTTCTGCGCCACGAGCTCCACGGTGGTGCTCGAGCCCAGGAAGATCGTGTCGCCCTCCTGCACGCGCGACGCGGCGAGCTCGGCGATGTGGGTCTTCTCGTCGATGTGGAGGAGCTGGCGCTCGAGGTGGGAGGGCTCGCATATGAGCGGGCGGCCGAGCGTGGAGTCGGTCGTCTTGGCGCCGCCGCGGAAGCGCACCAGGCGACCCTCCTCGGAGAGCTCCGTGAGGTCGCGGCGCACCGTCATGTCCGAGACGCCGAGAATCTCGGCGATCTCGCGCACGGTGACGGTGCCGCGGGCGCGGCACATCTCGACGATCGTGTCGTGTCGTTCGGTCTTGAGCATCTCGTTTGCCTCATGTAAGGGGAATCGAACTACCTACTGTTTTCCCACACAGCGAACAGCATATTGAGCATATGACCACGACCGAGCAGATCTCGTCAAAAAAGAACGCTCACCGAAAAATCGGAACCGTTCGGGCGCCTTGCATCATCAATGCGCCAAATCTCGAACAGAGAACTCCGGTTGTTGGCTATAGTTCAATCGAACAAAAACAAACAAGTTGGCACGATTTACGTTCGTTTATGAGAGGGCAGTTCATCGTCGGATGCGCACCCTCTTATTTTTGTCTGACACAAGACGCGACGAGAGGGAGAGCGGCATGAGGGTTGGCGTTATCGTTGCGAGCCACGGTGAGTTCGCGAGGGCGGCTCTGGGCAGCGTCGAGATGGTCGCCGGACCCCAGGAGGACGTCCGCGCGCTCGCGCTCACGGCGGACAAGTCGGCCGAGACCTTCGAGGACGAGTTCGCGCAGGCCTACGCCGAGCTCAAGGCGGACTGCGACATGATCGTCACCATCTGCGACATCCACGGCGGCACGCCGTTCAACGTCATCTCCCGCAGCATCCTCAAGGGCATGGACATGGTCGCCTTCACCGGCCTGAGCCTCCCCGTACTCATCGAGCTTTTGCTCTCGCGCGACACCGTCTCCAGCGCCGACGAGGTCCGCGAGCTCATCGAGGCCGCACACGCCCAGACCCTCGCCGAGATCAAGGTCGAGATGAGCTCGGGTGACGACGAGGACGACCTCGACCTCTAGGCACGATGCCTCACGGCGGGGAAGGGACCGCCCGGGGCGAGAAGAACCGCACGAAGGAACTCGAGAAAGGGAGAAAGACATGGCACTCAAGCTCGTAGACATCGACGACCGCCTGATCCACGGCCAGCTTGCCACCACCTGGATTCCCGACAACGGCATCGAGT
This sequence comes from Atopobiaceae bacterium, assembly GCA_030525685.1. Classification (GTDB taxonomy): domain Bacteria; phylum Actinomycetota; class Coriobacteriia; order Coriobacteriales; family Atopobiaceae; genus Thermophilibacter. Next base: position 23,526 of record JAUNEG010000003.1, read on the forward strand.
CGGTCATCATCGTTGATGACAAGGTCGCCAACGACCCCGTCCAGAAGTCCGTGGCCGGCCTCTCCGTCCCCAAGGTCAAGGTCTCCGTCTTCGGCGTCGACAAGTTCATCGACGTCCTCAAGAAGACCGAGCTCAAGAAGGTGACGATGGTGCTGTTCACCAACCCCATCGACGCCCTCAAGCTGCGCGAGAACGGCCTCGAGTTCAACTACCTCAACGTCTCCGGCATGCGCTTCAACGACGAGCGCACCCGCCTGCACAAGAACATGTCCGTGACCCCTGCGGAGCGCGAGGCGCTCGAGAAGCTCATCGCCATGGGCGTTGAGTGCTGGATGCAGCCCACCACCCGCGACCCCAAGGTCGCCGTCTCCGACCTCCTCTCCGGAGCGCACGCGGAGGCGTAGTTTCCCAGCCAGCCAGTCCGGCGCGGAGAGGGCGCGCCGTCGGCAGGACGTTAGTCGATAGAAGGAGGAGAAATGATCCAAGCACTGCTGCTTGCCATCTGGGCGGGTCTTTGTACCTGGGACCAGTATGGCCCGCACCTCGGATTCAGGAAGCCGCTGCTCGCCTCTGTGGGCGTCGGCATCATCCTTGGTGACATGACCACTGCCATCATGATCGGCGCCACCATGGAGCTCATGTGGCTCGGCGTCAACAACATCGGTGCCTACGTGCCGCCCGATGTCATCTCCGGCACCATCGTGGGCGCTGCCCTCGGCATCATGTCCGGCGGCGACTCCGCGAGCGCCATCGCCCTGGCCGTGGCCATCGGCATCCCGACCGCCACGCTCGTCCAGCAGCTCAACATCCTCGTGATGACCACCAACATCACGTTCCTGCACGGCGCCGACAAGGCTGCCGAGAGCGGCGAGTTCAAGTCCATCAACAAGTACTTCTGGTCCGGCGCCGCGTGCTTCTTCCTGACCCGTGCCATCCCGGTCTTCATCGCCACGGGCATTGGCTCGTTCGTGGTCGAGGACATCATGACCTTCCTGCAGAACCAGGTGCCTTGGGTCCTCTCGGCCTTCTCGACCGCCGGTGGCGTCATGCCCGCCGTCGGCCTTGCGATGCTGCTGACCATGATGATGAAGAAGAACATGTGGATCTTCCTCATCTGCGGCTTCGTGCTCGCCGCCTTCCTCAAGGTCCCGACGATCGGCATCGCCCTCGTGGCCGCCGCGGCCGCCGGCTTCTACGACTTCGTCGTCGAGAGCGGCAAGAAGGCCCAGGCCACCGCAGCCGTTGCAGCCCCTGCCAGCGACGAGGACGAGGAGTATGATCTCTAATGGGTAAGATTTCTAAGAAGACGCTCAACAAGGTCCTTCTCAGGACCCAGGGCTGCCAGTTCGCCCACAACTACGAGCGCATGCAGTCCCTCTCGCTCACCTACTGCCTCTCGCCGGTCCTCGAGGAGCTCTACAAGGACGCCCCCAAGGAGCTGCGCGTCAAGGCGATGCAGCGCTATCTCGAGTACTTCAACACGCACCCCATCGCCATCCCGTTCATCCTCGGCATCGCCACCGCCGTCGAGGAGAACACCGACGAGGAGCACAAGGACACCGTCACCGCGATCAAGACCTCGCTCATGGGCCCCTTCGCCGGCATCGGCGACTCGCTGCTCAACCTCACCTGGTTCCCAATCGCGGGCTCCATCGGCGCCTCGCTGTGCGTCGCCAACGGCAGCATCCTCGGCCCGGTCGTGATGTTCCTGCTCATCAACCTGCTCTACTGGCCGCTCAAGTACTTCGGCCTGCACAAGGGCTATGAGTCCGGCATGTCGCTCGTCGACAAGTTCGGCGTCGAGGTCTTCGACCGCCTCGGCGACGCCGCCAACGTCCTCGGCGTCATGGTCACCGGTGGCCTCATCGCCACGACGGTCAAGCTCTCCACCGCCATCGAGTTCACCTTCGACGAGGGCGACCCGCTGGTGCTCCAGGCGAAGCTGGACTCCGTCCTGCCGTGCCTGCTCCCGATCATCGTGACCTTCATCTGCTACCGTCTGCTGAAGAAGGGCCAGGGCAAGAACTCCGCCCAGATCATCCTCGGCATCATCGCCGTGTTCCTGGTGCTCTTCGCCCTGAACTACTACATCCCCGGCTTCCCCAAGATCTTCGCGTAAGGAGCCACCCTTTCTCGGCGCCCCGCCCACCCCTCTGGGCGGGGCGTCTTTCCATAGCTGGGAGGAGCAGCAATGAGGACCGTTCTCGTTCTGATGGACACCCTGCGCCGTGACGCGCTCTCGTGCTACTGCCCCGAGAGGAGCGCGCGCACCCCCAACCTCGAGGCCTTCGCGCAGGACTCCGTCGTCTTCGACAACCACTGGATCGGCTCCGCTCCCTGCATGCCGGCCCGACGCGACATCATGTGCGGGCGCTACAACTTCCTTGAGCGCCCCTGGGGCCCGATCGAGCCCTTCGACGTGACGCTCGTGGACAGCCTGCGTGCCGGTGGGGTCTACACCTGCATCAAGACCGACCACTGCCACTACGCCCGCACGGGCGGGGAGGGCTACCTCCAGCTCTTCAACACCTGGGAGCTCTTCCGCGGCCAGGAGGGCGACCCCTGGATCAGTCGCATCGACGAGCCCGACAACATGCCCGAGACCTTCTACGGGCGCGTGCGCGAGCAGTACCAGAAGAACCGCGAGACGTGGCCCAACGAGGAGGACATGCCCTCGCCCAAGACCTTCCGCGCTGCGTGCGACTTCATCGACGAGAACGCCGGTGATGACGACTTCTTCCTGATGGTGGAGGCCTTCGACCCGCACGAGCCCTTCGACGTGCCCGACAAGTACATGGAGGAGTACGGCGGCAACGGCGAGCTCGACCGCGACTACTTCGAGATCCCGCCCTACAAGCGCGTCTCCGACACCGACATCCCCCAGAGCGCCGTCGACTACGTGCAGCGCCGCTACAAGGCCCTTGTCACGATGACCGACCACTGGTTCGGCACCCTCGTCGACAAGCTCAAGGAGAAGGGCATGTACGAGGGCACGACGATCATCGTGACCACGGACCACGGCTACTTCCTCGGGAGCCGCGACTACCTGGGCAAGAACTACATGCACATGTACAACGAGATGGCCCACCTCCCGCTGATCGTGAAGTTCGCGGGCGGGGGGCGCGCGGGGGAGCGGGCGCACCAGCTCACCCAGGCCATCGACCTCATGCCCACCGTGCTCGAGGCCCACGGCTGCCCCGTGCCCGAGACCGTCATGGGCACCTCGCTCATGCCGCTCGCCACGGACGCCGATGCCCTCACGCGCGAGTACGGGCTCTACGGCGTGCACGCCATGACCGTCAACGTGACGGACGGCCGCTACACCTACTTTCGTGCGCCCGTGCCGGGCAACCAGCCCTGCTACGAGTACGCGGCAATCCCGCACAGCATCCGCAAGAAGATGGGCACGGACTGCGTGGACAGAATCGAGATGGGCCGCTTCCTCTCGTGGACGGACTACCCGGTCTACAAGTTCCCGTGCGCCAAGCCCGCCAACATCGACCAGCGCGAGGACTGCCTCGAGGAGGTCCACGAGTCCAAGCTCTTCGACCTGGAGACGGACTACGGCCAGACCCACGACCTCGTGGGCGAGGACGAGGCAGCCGAGCAGCGCATGGTCGAGCTGCTCAAGCGCGGGCTCACCGAGCACGCCGCCCCGGCCGAGCAGTTCGAGCGCCTCGGCCTCGCGTAGACGGGAGCCGGGTGTAAGCTCTTCTCGACCGAAGACAGGCGGCCCCGTCCAGGCGACGCCCGGGCGGGGCCGCACCCTCGAAAGGCAGCCGTGAAGTACGTCAGCTTCCTCATAAAGCCAGCGTCGAGCGCCTGTGACATGCGGTGCTCGTACTGCTTCTACCGCGACGTCGCGGACCACCGCGCGCACGCGGTGCGGGAGCGCATGAGCGAGAGTACCATGCGCGCGCTGATCGACCGCGCGCTCGGCCTCGGTGACGACGCACAGGTCACCTTCGCCTTCCAAGGCGGCGAGCCCACCCTCGCCGGCCTGGACTTCTTCCGCGCCTTCACGGCCTACGTGGGCGAGCGCCGTACCAACCAGACCGTGAGCTACGCGCTGCAGACCAACGCCCACACGCTCACGCCCGAGTGGGCGGCCTTCTTCCGCGAGCACGGGTTTCTCGTGGGCGTCTCGGTGGACGCCTACCGCGAGCTCCATGACAGCCTTCGCAAGGACATCGCACTCGGCCCCACACACGCGCGCGTCATGGAGTCCGTGGGGATGCTTCGCGAGGCGGGCGTGGACTTCAACGTGCTCACGGTGCTCTCGGCCCAGCTCGCCCGGCACCCGCAGCGCGTCTTCAAGTTCCTGACGCGTGAGAAGATCGACTACGTGCAGCTCATTCCCTGCCTTGCCGGCTTCGACGGCGAGGGGGCCGAGTACGCCCTCACGCCCCGCGCGTTCTTCTCGTTCTACCGCACGTTCTTCGACCTGTGGCTGCGCGAGGTCCAGGCGGGCCGCTACTTCTCGGTGGGGCTCTTCGACAACGTCATGCAGATGAGCCTCGGGCAGTACCCGCAGGCGTGCGGCATGCTCGGGCGCTGTGCCCCGCAGTTCGTGGTCGAGAGCAACGGGGACGTCTACCCGTGCGACTTCTTCGCGCTGGACGAGTGGCGCTGCGGCAACGTGTGCGAGGACGCGCTCGAGGAAATGGCGACGTGCGAGACCATGCGCACGTTCCTCGCCGAGCCGCGCCGGGAGTGCTCCGCGTGCGCGGACTGCCCCTTCGAGGGCATCTGCCACCGCAACTGCAAGCGCCTGAACGCTGCGTACTATGATGAGGTTTACTGCGGATATCGTGCGTTTCTCGAGCACGCCTACGACGGGCTGGCCCGGGCGGCGCGCATGCTCGCAGGCTAGGACACGGGTCATCCCGCGAGAAGGGCCGGGGAGGAGCCATGCCAAGCGTTGTCACGGAGGGTCTGGAGAGCACCCGTCCCAACGTGGTTCTGATCATGTGCGACCAGTTCCGGGGGGACTGCCTGGGGTTCGACGGTCACCCGGACGTCAAGACGCCGCATCTGGACACGCTTGCGGCGCAGGGGACGTACTTCGAGAACGCACACGTCGCGTGCCCGAGCTGCATCCCGGCGCGCGCCTCGCTGCTCACGGGCACCACGCCCGCGACCAACGGCCGCGTGGGCTACCAGGACGGCATCCCCTGGCGCTACGAGCACATGCTGCCGGAGGAGCTCGGAGCCGCCGGCTACCAGACGGCGCTCGTGGGCAAGATGCACGTGCATCCGCCCCGTCTGGGCTGCGGGTTCCAGCACATGCGGCTGCACGACGGCTACATCGGCTTCTACCGCAGGGCCAACCGCCCGCACTGGATGCACCAGGACGTCTCTGACGACTACCTGAGCTTCCTTCGCTCCGAGCTGGGACCTGCGGCGGACGTCAACGTCACCGGCGTCGAGAACAACTCCTGGATCGCCCGCCCGTGGGTTTACGAGGAGCGCCTGCACCCCACCAACTGGGTCGTCGACGAGTCCATCCGCTTCCTCGAGACGCGCGACCGCACGCGCCCGTTCTTCCTCATGGCGAGCTTCGTGCGCCCGCACCCGCCCTTCGACCCGCCCGCGGCCTACTACCAGAGCTACCTGGATCGCGAGCTGCGCGAGCCTGCGCACGGCGACTGGGACGACGTCGAGGCCACCGAGCGCGACGGCATGATCTTGGACAGTGTCCACGGCTGCCGCGACGCCACGCTGCGCCACGAGGCCATGGCCGGCTACTACGGCTGCATCACGCACCTGGACCACCAGATCGGCCGCCTGATCACGGCGCTCGAGAACGACGAGACGTACGAGAACACCGTGGTGATCTTCACGGCCGACCACGGCGAGATGCTCTTTGACCACAGCTCCTTCCGCAAGGTGCTGCCCTACGAGGGGGGCGCGCATCCCCCTCATCATGCGCGTGGGCTCCAAGGTCCTGCCGGAGGGCCGGCCGGCACCCCGGCGCTCGGACGCGGTGGTGGAGCTCATGGACGTCATGCCCACCCTGCTCGACCTCGTGGGCGCGCCGGTGCCCGCGTGCGTGGAGGGCTCCTCGCTCAAGGGCGAGATCACGGGCGAGCACCCGCTCGAGCGCGACTACCTCCACGGCGAGCACTCGGGCAGCCGCGAGCAGTCCAACCAGTACGTGGTGACCAAGCACGACAAGTACGTCTGGTTCACGCAGACGGGCGTCGAGCGCTACTTCGACCTCGATGCCGACCCGCGCGAGGAGCACGACCTCTCCCGCGACCCGGCCCATGCCGAGCGCGCGGCGGAGCTCCGTGCCATACTCATAGACGAGCTGCGCGGCCGCGAGGAGGGCCACGTCGCAAACGACGAGCTCGTCGTGGGCAGGACGCCGCGCGCCGTGCTTGCGAGGGACTAGGGCGCTCAGCGGGGCGCCGGGAGGAGAGGCACATGGACCTCAGGCTGATTGGAATCATCGTGGTGGCGCTCTGTGTCATCTCGCTCGTCTACACCGAGGTCCAGAAGCGCCTGGTCTTCTCGAGGTACGAGGCGCTCTTCGGGCGCGGTGACTTCGAGGGGTGCCTGCGCCTCCTGGACCGTGCCGTCGTGAGGCTCATCTACCCGCGCTACAACCAGCTCTACATGCGCCTCAACGCGCAGATGTGCCTCGAGGACGAGGAGGAGTCGCGGCGCATCATCGACGAGATGCTGTCGCTCAAGACGACCGACGAGCAGCGTCTCGTGCTGCTGCTGCGCGCCTTCAACTTCTTCGTGGAGCAGGAGGACTACGCCCGCGCCAAGGAGCTCCTCGAGGAGCTTCGCGAGCGCGCCGAGGGCGAGCAGCTCGCCGGGTGCGAGCGAACCTACGCGATCTTCGCCGAGAAGAGCTCCACCTACATCAAGGAGATGGAGACCGAGCTGCGCACGGCGAAGGCCACCGAGCGGGCCACGCTGCTCTACCTGCTCTCGGTGCAGTACGAGAACCGCGGAGACCAGCGTCGCGCCAACGAGTACCTCGAGCAGGTCCACAACGAGTTCTCCGAGATCCCGGGGATGCCGGTTGCCGCGGGTTCCGAGACGGAGTCGTAAGGGGGGTCGTCTGAAATGCAAGCGCTCGTCCTTCTCGTCAGCTTCTTTGCCTGCACGGTCGGTGCCATCTGCGGCATCGGCGGCGGCATCATCATCAAGCCCGTCCTCGACGCCACGGGCGTGGCCGACGTGGCCACGATCAATTTCCTGTCGGGGTGCACAGTCCTCTCGATGACGCTCTACTCCGTCCTCAAGGCAAAGCTCTCCGGAACCTCCACGATCGATTCCAAGACCGACACCCCGCTCGCCATCGGCGCCGCGGTGGGCGGCCTTGCGGGCAAGGAGCTCTTCTCCCTCGTGGCGGGGCTCTTCCCCGATCCCAACACCGCGGGTGCCGTGCAGGCGGGCCTCCTTTTGGTGATCACCCTGGGAACGCTCGTCTACACCATCTACAAGGAGAAGATTCCCACCCTTCAGGTGACGTCCGCCGTGGCGTGCCTCGCCATCGGCTTCGTCCTGGGCGTGTGCTCCTCGTTCCTCGGCATCGGAGGCGGCCCCATCAACCTGGTGGTGCTCTTCTACTTCTTCACCATGGCGACCAAGCGCGCCGCCTCGAGCTCGCTCTACATCATCCTGTTCTCCCAGGCCACGAGCACCGCGAGCTCCATCGTCACCGGGGGCTACGTAGGGGTTGACCTCATGCTGCTGGCGGCGATGGTGGTCTGCGGCATCCTGGGCGGCATCGTGGGCCGCAAGATCAACTCCAGGATCGATGACAAGACCGTGGACAAGCTCTTCATGGGCCTCATGGTGCTGATCATCCTGATCAACGCCTACAACATCTGGAAGTTCGCGCTGGCGTAGGCACGGCCCTTTCGTCGCGCGTCGGGTTAGAACTACCGGGTCGTCCCCGTTTCGGGCGGCCGTCGGGTTAGAACTACCGGGTCGTCCCCCTCGAAACGCCTCGGCGGAGGGGGACGACCCGTTGTTTTTAACCCGCTCAGCGAGAAAGACGGGGACAACCCGTTGTTTTTAACCCACGCCCGGACCGTGACCACAAATCCCGACCGAGGCCTCCTCGCAGCCCCGTCCCGCTTCCGCCATAATGGAGGTGACGCGGACTCGGAAAGGGGCGGGGCGAGAAGGACATGGTGGACGGACCGATTGAGCGCATGAGGGCACACCTCGGGAGCTTTACTCCGGCAGAGGAGGCTGCGGCGCGCTACTTCATTGACCACCCATCCTCTGTCGTCAACAAGACCATCGCTGCCGTCGCTAGGGAGGCGGGCCTCACCTCGACCGGGATCATGCGCATGTGCCAGCGCATCGGCTACAGCGGCTACGCGGAGTTCCGCTTCTGCATGAACCGCCAGCGCCTCTCGCACGGGGCGGACACCGACGAACGCGACGCCCTTTCCGCCGCCTCCAACCTCGCCGAGGCCTATGCCGCCTATCTCAGAAAGACGGTTGACGGCCTCGACCACGAGCAGCTTTCTCGCCTTGCCCGCCTCATCCTCGGTGCACGCCGCATCAGCATCTGGGGCGCCAACCGAACCTACGAGAGCGTGAAGCAGCTCTCGCTGCGCCTGTTCCGCATCGGCATCTTCAACCAGACCACCTCCGACGAGCAGGTCATGGACGACATCTCCACCATCCTGGGACCCGGGGACCTCTGCATTGTCATGTCCATGAACGGGCGCGGTAGCAAGTCGTACGGCTCACTCATGTCGTCACTCGTCGAGCGGGGATGTGACGTGCTGCTCATCACCATGAACCCCAAGATTGGGCTTATCCGTCACGCGACAGAGTCCGTCATCCTCCCTTGGATCAGCAACGACTATGCCGGGGGCTTCCTCGAGGATCAGATTGTCGTGTTCATGTATGTGGAGAGCCTGCTGAACGAGATTGCCAACCTCGTTGATGAGGAGCGTTGATAGAGTTCTCACGCGATTGGGCATAACGTAGTCGATATTGTTATGCCGCTTACGGATCTGATTGTGCCGCTCATTGGAATGAATTTCATTTCATAGACGGAATTAATTCCAAACACCCTAGGATGGGCTTCCCAAAGGCGCCGCGTACGCGCGACGGAAGGAGCTGGCGTGAACGTTCTCTACCTGCACACCCATGACACGGGCCGAGTTGTCAGCCCGTATGGCTATGCCGTAAAAACCCCGCGCATCCAGGAGTTCTGCGAGGAAGCGCTGCTGTTCCAGCATGCGTTCTGCGTGGCGCCCACGTGCTCGCCGAGCCGCGCGGGCCTGCTCACGGGCACCTACCCGCACCAGAACGGCATGCTCGGCCTCGCTCAGCGCGGCTTTGAGATTGACGGCTCGCGCCATCTGGCCCGCCTGCTCTCGCACGAGGGATTCCGCAGCGTGCTGTGCGGCGTGCAGCACGAGGTGGGCTACTACACCGATCACCAGCTCGCGCCCGAGGCCCTCGGATACGACGAGGACATCACGACAGACGCCACGGGCTACATCGAGAAGGACCTCGTTGAGTGGGACCGCAAGAACGCCGAGCGCCTCGCTGAGTGGCTCGGCTTCTACGACGGCGACCAGCCGTTCTTCGTCTCCTACGGCCAGCACGCGACGCACCGCGCTTGGCCCGACGCCGAGCCGGGCGTCGAGGACTACGCACAGCCCCCGGTGAACATCCCCAACAACGAGCTGACGCGCGCCGACTACGCCTGCTACAAGCGCAGTGTCGAGATGGCCGACGCCAACTACGGCATCGTGCTCGACGCCCTGCGCGAGAGCGGCCGCTACGAGAACACCATCGTGGTGCTCACGACCGACCACGGCCTGGCCTATCCCTTCGAGAAGTGCACGCTGCTCGACTCCGGCACCGGCGTCCTTCTCGCCATGCGCGTCCCCGGGTCGCGCGCCGAGGGCCGCAGCTTCGAGGGGCTGGTCTCCCATGTTGACGTAGTGCCCACCCTCCTGGACCTCCTAGGCATCGAGAAGCCGGACTACCTCGAGGGCAAGAGTCACGCTGGCATCTTCCGCGGCGAGAAGGACGAGGGCGACGAGGCCGTCTTCTCCGAGATTAACTTCCACACCTCCTACGAGCCCGTGCGCTCCGTGAGGACCAGGCGCTACAAGTACGTGCGCTTCTTTGACGAGGATTGGCTGCGCGTCAACCAGTCCAACATCGACGGTTCCCTCGTGAAGAACTACTACGAGGAGCACTTCGACCTCGCCGACGTCACCAAGGACGAGGAGTGTCTCTACGACCTCGCCTACGACGTCTTCGAAACCAACAACGTAGCGACTGATTCTCGCTACGCCGACGTCCTCGACGAGATGCGCTCCCGTCTGGACAACTTCATGCGGCGCACCAACGATCCGCTGCTCGAGGGTCCCATCGCGGTACGTCCCGAGTGGAAGGTCAATCGCTGCGAGTGCGTGGTGGCTGGATCCAAGGACCCCGCCGACTACGAGAGCCTCGGCGCGCACTTCTCGGTGTGCGAGCGGGGCATGGCATAGGCAACGTCGGTCCGCGCACCCGCGCGGCCGTAACGGACACGAGAGAGGGAGGACCGCTTGAACGCTATCGTTTTGGTGGGCCACGGAGCGCTGCCAGAGGCCATGAAGATCTCCGTGGAGATGATCGTGGGGAAGCGTGAGGACATGCGCACCGTGTGCCTCTCCCCGGACGACGGCAAGGAGGAGCTTGGCCAGAAGCTCACGGCGCTCGACGAGGAGCTCGCCGGCTGCGAGTCCGTGCGCGTCATCGCCGACCTGATGGGCGGCTCGCCCTGCAATGCCGCCCTCGAGCGCTACGCGGCCGACGAGCGTGTGAGCGTGGTCAGCGGCATGAACCTCGCCATGGTGATCTCCGCCGCCATGGAGGAGGCTGACGCGGCCGGCATGATCGCGATCGGCCACGAGGCCATCCACGATGTCAAGGCGCTCGCCGCGGGCACCGAGAGGCCCTACGCGCCCGCTCGCCGCGCCGCCGCGGCCGCCTCGCTCTCCGACGAGCCCCAGCAGATCGTGGGCGTGCGCGTCGACGCGCGCGGCATCCACGGCCAGGTCGCCACGGCCTGGGTGCCGCGGACGGGCGCGACGCGCATCGTCGTCATCGACGACGTCGCCGTGCACGACGAGACCCAGAAGATGGCCCTCAAGATGGCCAAGCCTGCGGCGGTCAAGCTCTCGATCCTCTCCGCCGAGAAGGCCGTCGAGCGCCTCTCCGACGAGCGCTCCTACCCCGGCGACCGCGTCCTGGTGGTGATGACCCGCGTGGAGACCCTGGCGACCCTCGATGAGCTGGGCTACCACTTTGACCTCGTGGACCTGGGCAACGTTCCCAACCGTCCGGACACGACCACCTACGTCAAGTGCGTCAACCTCACCGACCGCGAGGCGCAGGTCGTCCGCGACCTCGCCGACAAGGGCACGGGCTTCACGGCACGGCAGGTCCCGGCCGACCCTCAGATCGACTTCGTCGCAGTAATCAACAAGTAGCAAGGAGGAAGCATGGAACTTTGGCAGGCGGCCCTCATCGGCCTGTTCGCGTACCTGGGACGCAACCAGGTGCCCTGGCTCTGTGGCACCACGGGCGGCTGGTACGGCATCGGCCGTCCCCTCGTCGCGGGTCTGATCTGCGGCGTCATCCTCGGCAACGTCGAGGCTGGCGTCCTGTGCGGCGTCGCCGTGCAAGCAATCTTCATCGGCCAGATCACCCCGGGCGGCGCGGTCCCCTCTGACCTCAACCTCGCGGCATACATCGGCATCCCGCTCGCCATCGTCGCGGGCGGCAGCTCCGAGATGGCCGTCGCCCTGGCCATCCCCGTGGGAGCCCTCGGCGTGGCCCTGCACAACTTCACGATGACGTTCAACGCCATCTGGCCACACCGCGCCGACAAGTGCGCCGCCAACGGCGACGCCCACGGCATCCGCATCGCCAACCTCTGCGGCCAGCTCATCGAGTTCGCCGAGCGCTTCTTCATCGTGACGCTTGCCTGCTATCTGGGCGCGGGCTTTGCCGAAGGCCTGTTCGCGGCGCTCCCGCAGGTCGTCATCGACTGGCTCGCCATCGGTGGCAAGATGCTGCCCGCTCTGGGCTTTGCCATCCTGCTCAACCAGATCGTCCAGGAGAAGTGGATGATCTGCCTGTTCATCCTAGGCTGGGTTCTCGTCTCGTCCTTCTCGCTGACCACGACCTCGCTGGTGTTCATCGCCCTGGCGTTTGCCCTCATCTACGTGATGGCGCGCTACAGCGGCAAGGGTGGCCAGGCGGGCCCCATGCTCGAGGCCGCAGCCATCTATGAGGACGAAGACGGCAACTATGAGGAGCGATAACATGACCGAGCAGACTCACACCGGCGCCGAGGGCGCCAAGCACGAGGTTCACCTCAGCAAGCGCGACGTCTCGACGGCGGCCTGGCGCTGGGCCTTCTTCTGCCTCGCCTCGCAGAACTACGAACGCATGATGGGCACGCCGTTCTGCCACAGCCTCTCCGGCTCCCTCGAGAAGCTCTACGAGGGTGACAAGGAGGGCCTGTCCCGCGCCCTCAAGCGCAACATGACCTTCTTCAACACCGAGCCGCAGCTCGGCGCCATCATCCCGGGCATCTGCCTGGCCCTCGAGGAGGAGAAGGCCAACGACCCCGACTTCGACGAGGAGGTCATCACCAGCACCAAGAACGCCCTGATGGGCCCGTTCGCCGGCATCGGCGACTCCATCCTCGTGGGCACGATCAACCCGATTCTGCTCTCCATCGGCATCGGCCTGTCCACCGGCGGCAACCCGCTCGGCCCGATCGTGTTTCTCGCCCTGTGGTGTGGCATCGTCATTCCGCTGAAGTACTTCCTCTTCGTCAAGGGCTACGACCTCGGTGCCGACGCCGTCAAGCTGCTCACCAACGTCGAGCTCAAGGACAAGATCACCACGGCTCTCACTATCGTTGGCCTGATTGTCATCGGCGGGGTGGCCGCGACGACTATCAAGGCGCCCATCGCCTTTGCCTACGCCTCCGGCGACATGACCATCAACCTCCAGGAAATCTTCGACAAGATCATGCCCAACCTTGTGCCGCTCGTAATTGCCCTGGCGAGCTACCTGCTCGTCTCCAAGAAGGGTTGGTCCGCCAACAAACTGATCGTGGCCATCCTGGTCTTTGCGGCGATCATGGTCGTGACCGGAATTATGTAGGTGCTGCGATGGACTACCAAAGCTACATCACCGACCTGCATCTCAACCTCCATCCGGGCCAGATCGACGAGCTGGGGAAGTGGCTCGACCACTGCGAGCGCGTGAGCGACTTCTTCACGCTCGCCTACTACCCGTATCGGATGGCGGAGCTTCCCGGGGGCTTCTGCACCGAACGGGAGATGGACCCCGAGCTCATGCGCGAGCAGTGGGAGCGCATCCTGGCGTCTCTCGCCGAGCGCGAGAAGAGCGACGGCTTTTTGTGCTTTCCCGGCTTCGAGTGGCAGGGCACGGGCGAGGACGGCGACCACAACGTCTACTTCAAGACGTCCGGGCAGATTGCGCTGCCCGCCCGCTATGCTGAGTTGGCCGACACCTACCGTGACCAGGACGCCATTGCCATTCCGCACCATCTGGCCTACAGTCTCGGTAACCGCGGGAAGAACTGGGACACCCATGACGAGTCCTTCTCGCCCGTGGCGGAGATCTTCTCGCACCACGGCAGCTCCGAGCGCGATGCGACGTCGCTTTCGATGGGGCGGCACATCCACATGGGGCCGCGCGTGGACGAGACGAGCGTGGTCACCGGCCTCAAACGCGGCGCGCACTTCGGCCTCATCTGCTCCGGGGACAACCACGAGGTCCCGGCCATGGTCAAGTACGGTCGCGCTGGCGTCTGGGCGAGCGAGTACTCCAAGGACGCCATCTGGAACGCGCTCGTCTCGCGGCGCACCTTCGGCTTCACGGGCTCGCGCATCGACCTGTGGTGCGAGGCGGAAGGCCACCCGCTGGGATCGGTCTTCTCGACGTCCTCGGACGAGGTGGAGCTCAAGGTGCGCGCCCGCGCGAACTCCAAGGTGGAGCGCATCGAGCTCTACCTCAACGGCGACCTCGACGACGCGCACGTGGTTCGCTGGCGCGAGCCGCGTCCCGGCGCGAACGGCACCGTGCGCTTCAAGTTCCGCGTGGAGTTCGGCTGGGGTCCCAACGTGCGCTACTTCCCCGAGGCCACCGAGCGCGTGTGGAAGGGGACGCTCTCCACGTCCGGGCGCGTGGTCTCCGTGGAGCCGGTGTTCAGCAGCTTTGACAACCGCCACGAGCTGGTGGACGAGAAGACCGTGAGCTTCACGGCCAAGTCGCAGAAGGTGGGCGGCACGCACTGGGTGCGCGACAGCTCCATGCGCACCGAGGGCTACGTCTTCGAGCTGGAGGCGCCGCTGGACGGTACCGTGACCATGGATGTCTGCGGCGAGCACTTTGAGTGGCCAGTCGAGAAGATTCTCGCAGGTAGCTTCCTTGAGATATTCGAGGACGAAGCCAAGGAACTCATCCGCGAGACGGCGGGCATCGAGGAGTACTACCGAAGCGATGCGTGGTATCACAACGCCTACAAGGTGAAGGTGTATCAGGGGTTTGCATCCGACCTCTACGAGATCGAAGATGGCTTCGCCGTGCATCCTGGTGCCGAAGAGACAAGCTGGTTTGTGAAGCTCGTACAGGCTGATGGTCAGACGGCGTGGGCATCGCCCATCTGGATCACTCACTCTTAGCCGATGCCCTCCGCCGTGCGGCAGGTTAAAAAATGCCGGGCCGTCCCCGCCTTTCTCGATGAGCGGGTTAAAAACAACGGGTCGTCCCCCTCCGCCGAGGCGTTTCGAGGGGGACGACCCGGTATTTCTAACCCAACGGCCGTCCGAGACGGGGACGACCCGTTGTTTCTAACCCGCGTCCGGCAGCCCCGAAAAGGTCTGCCTGCCGCTCCCCGTGCGCACGAATCGGTGAGCGGCGAATTGCTATGCTAGGGGTTCGGTGGCTACACCGCAGGTGATGAACGGGGGAGACATGGTCAAGACGCTGGTACTCGTTCGGCACGGCGCACCGGAGGCGAGCTCGACCTCGGGCGCGGACATGGACCGCAGGCTCACCGAGGCCGGGGCCCGCGCGCTGCGCGTCGCCTATCCGCGCGTGTTCTCCCTGATCGGCGATGACGCCGACGCCCGCGTGTGGAGCAGTCCCGCGGTGCGCGCCCTCGAGACCGCCGACGTCGTGGCGGCGTCGCTGGGCGTGGAGGACATCGAGGTCCACCAGTCCCTCTACGCGCAGGACGCCAACGCGTTCCTCGCCGAGCTCGAGGCCGCCGAGGCCCCGTGCGTGGTGGCCGTGGGCCACGCGCCCTTCGTCGACACGATCGCCTCCCGCCTGACCGACGTCTGCCCCGCCTTCGGAAAGGGCGCCGCGGCGGCCTTCGACCTGCCAAACGGTCCGTCCGAGCTCGGGTCCCTGCGCTGGTTCGTGGCTGCACCCGAGGCGGTCTCCTGGGACGAGCTGGGCTCCGTCGAGCGCGCCGTCGCGGGTGCCGCAGAGGGCCTCTCGGGACTTGCCAAGGCGTTTCTCGCCGCGCCGGACAGCCCCGACCGGCTGCTGGAGTTCAGGGTCGGCCTGCGCCGCGTGCGCTCACTGCTGCAGTTCCTGTCCCCGTGGCAGGCCAAGAAGCAGAACCGTCGCTGCGAGCACGCCCTCAAGGAGCTGCAGGCTGCCTCTGCGCGGCTGCGTGCCCTGGACATCCTCTCCGAGGCCGTGGACGACCTCGTGGAGAGCGGTGAGCTCGGCGAGAACTGCCTGCTGCCCATGGCCTGCGCCAAGGAGCGCGCGCTCGAGTGCTCGTCGCTCGTGACGCTCATGCGCAAGTACCATGCGGGCAAGGGCCTCTCCAAGGTCGCGCGCGACCTGTCCGCGCTGCGCTGGAAGGGCAAGATCGCCGAGAAGGGCCTGACGGCCGATGACCTCCGCGCGCGCTTCGACGCCATGTTCAACGAGGTCGACGAGGACCTCTTCGGGCTTGACCTGCGAGACGGCGACGCGGTCTACGTCGCGCGCCGGGACACCAAGGAGATGCGCTACGTGGCCGAGCGCCTCGGCGAGGTGCTGGGGCCGGAGCGCGCGCAGATGAGCGAGTACCTGGACGAGATTCAGCGCGAGCTCGGTGCCCTCTCCGACGCCCGGAGCAACAAGCAGCTCGCCGAGGAGTGCTCCAAGAGCCCGCGCTTTCGCGGCGTCCGCGCCGACCTCGGCATCGTCGCGCGCGACCAGGCGGAGGTTGTCTCCGCGATCACGTCGGGCATGGAGCGCCGCGAGGCGGATGCCCGCCCGGCCCAGGACGTCGCGGCGGACGACGCCGAGGACGAGGAGGAGTAGCGCGTGACCGAGAAGAACGGCGCATCCGCGGGCGCGGCCGGCGAGGGCTGGCGCGTCGAGCGGGACTCGATGGGGGAGATGCTCGTCCCGGCCGATGCCCTCTGGGGTGCCCAGACCGAGCGGAGCCACGAGAACTTCCCCATAGGGACCGAGCGCATGCCCGCGGAGATCGTGCGCGCGCTCGCGCTGGTGAAGAAGGCCGCGGCCCGCGCCAACGCGCGTCTGGGCCGCCTTGCGCCCGAAGCACGCGACCTCATCTGCGCCGCCGCCGACGAGGTGCTCGCCGGCGAGCATGACGCCGACTTCCCGCTCGTGGTGTGGCAGACGGGTTCCGGCACCCAGTCCAATATGAACATGAACGAGGTGCTGGCCAACCGCGGCAACCAGCTCGCGGCCGAGAGCGGCGTGGAGCTGGAGAAGGCGCTCCACCCCAACGACTCCGTCAACATGAGCCAGTCCTCCAACGACACCTTCCCGACGGCCATGCACGTGGCCGCGGCCCTGGCGGTGACGGGGCGCCTGCTGCCCGCGATCGACCAGCTCACGGCCACGCTGCGCCGTCTGGAGGCGGAGAACGAGGGTGTGGTCAAGAGCGGTCGCACGCACCTCCAGGACGCGGTGCCCATCTCCTTCTCGCAGGAGATCTCCGGCTGGCGCGGACTGCTCGAGGGCTCGCGCGAGGAGCTCGTCGCCGCGATGCCGGGCCTCTATCGCCTGGCGCTCGGCGGCACGGCCGTGGGCACGGGCCTCAACGCCCCGGCGGGCTTCGACGAGGCGGTCGCCGCGGAGCTCGCAGAGCTCACGGGCCTGCCCTTCGAGACGGACCCCAATAAGTTCCGCGCGCTCACCGGCAAGGACGCGCTCGTGTTCTCCCACGGCGCCGTGAAGGGCCTCGCCGCCAACATGATGAAGATCGCCAACGACGTGCGCTGGCTCGCCTCGGGTCCGCGCCTGGGGCTCGGTGAGATCCAGATTCCGGCCAACGAGCCGGGCAGCTCGATCATGCCGGGCAAGGTCAACCCCACCCAGTGCGAGGCCGTCACCATGGTGGCCGTGCAGGTCATGGGCAACGATGCCGCGATCGGAATGGCGGCCTCCCAGGGCAACTTCGAGCTCAACGTCTTCATGCCGGTGATCGCCTATAACTACCTGCAGTCCGTTCGCCTGCTCGCGGATACGATCGTCTCCTTCGACGAGCGCTGCGCGAGTGGCATCACGGCCAACCGAGAGAAGATGGACGAGAACCTCCACCGCTCGCTCATGCTGGTGACGAGCCTGAACCCTCACATCGGCTATGACAACGCCGCGCGTGTGGCCAAGAGGGCCTTCGCCGAGGGCACCTCGCTCAAGGAGGCCTGCGTGGCGCTGGGCCTGCTCACGTCCGAGCGCTTCGACGAGGTCTTTCACCCCGAGCAGATGGTGTAGCCGCACCGTCCTTCTCGCCCGCGCGGCCATGTGCCGGCGCGCGGGCGATTAACGCACAAAATCAAGCACAGCTTTCTATATCCGCAGGTAAAAATAACGTACATGTCGGATTTTGTACGTTAATTCACCGCGTCGGCGCCTGCTCGCGTCGACGGCGCCCGTACGCCGCCGTGCTATCATGGACCCGGCAACAACGAAAGGAGCCCCATGAGCGAGCAGAGCATCGGCACCCGCTGCGTCCAGGCCGGCTACACGCCGGGCGACGGCGAGCCGCGCCAGATTCCCATCGTCCAGTCCACCACCTTCAAGTACGCCACCTCCGAGCACATGGGTCAGCTCTTCGACCTGGAGGCCGAGGGCTACTTCTACACGCGCCTGCAGAACCCCACCAACGATGCCGTCGCTGCCAAGATCTGCGCGCTCGAGGGCGGCGCCGCGGCCATGCTTACGAGCTCCGGCCAGGCCGCCAACTTCTTCGCGCTCTTCAACATCTGCGAGGCGGGCAGCCACGTCGTGGCGAGCTCGGCCATCTACGGCGGCACCTACAACCTGATCGCCCACACGATGGCCAAGATGGGCATCGAGTCCACGTTCGTCTCGCCCACGTGCACGCCGGAGGAGCTCGAGGCGGCCTTCCGCCCCAACACGCGCGCCGTCTTTGGCGAGACGATCGCCAACCCCGCGCTGGACGTGCTGGACATCGAGCGCTTCGCGAGCGCGGCCCACGAGCACGGCGTGCCGCTGATCGTGGACAACACCTTCCCCACGCCCGTCTTCTGCCGCCCCATCGAGTGGGGCGCGGACATCGTGACCCACTCCACCACCAAGTACATGGACGGCCATGGCGTGGGCGTGGGCGGTGCGATCGTGGACTCCGGCAACTTCGACTGGACGGCGCACGCGGACAAGTTCCCGGGCCTCACCACGCCCGACGAGTCCTACCACGGCATCGTCTACGCCGAGAAGTTCGGTCAGGCGGGCGCCTTCATCACCAAGGCCACCTCGCAGCTCATGCGCGACCTCGGCTCCATCCAGAGCCCACAGAACGCGTTCTACCTCAACATGGGCCTCGAGAGCCTGCACGTGCGCATGCCTCGCCACTTTGCGAACGGCCTCGCCGTGGCGGAGTACCTCGCGGGCTCGGACAGGGTGACGAGCGTGCGCTTCCCGCACCTGGCCGGTGACCCGTACCACGAGCTCGCCCAGAAGTACCTGCCCGAGGGCGGCTCCGGCGTGGTGTCCTTTGAGCTCGCCGGCGGTCGTGCGGCTGCCGAGAAGTTCATGTCGGCGCTGCGCCTCGCCGCGATCGAGACGCACGTGGCCGACGCGCGCACCTGCTGCCTGCACCCGGCCTCTGCGACGCACCGCCAGATGAACGACGAGGAGCTGGTCGCAGCCGGTATTTCTCCGGCCATGGTGCGCTTCTCGTGCGGCCTGGAGGACAGCGCCGACCTCATCGCCGACATAGAGCAGGCGCTCGCCGCGATCTAGCGACTTTGGTCAAACAGAACGGGCCGGGCCTCCCCGCAGAAGTGCTTCGCGCTGCGCGCTCAGGAACTTCTGCTTGGGAGGCCCGGCCCGTTCTGTTTGACTCCTAGCTGGGGCGGTGCCCTTACCGATTGGGGTGGGTGCGGGGCGCTTACTCGACCTCGAGCAGCTCGATGTTGAAGTTGAGCGCCTTGCCCGCCATCTCGTGGTTCATGTCGAAGGTGACGGACTCGTCGTCCTTGGCGGCGACGGTGGCGGGGAAGGGCTGGCCCATGGCGTTGCTCAGCATGACGCGCTGGCCCGCGACGAGGTCCTCAGCGTCGGGCATCTGCGCCACGGGAACGGCCTGCACGAGGCGCTCGTCGCGCTCGCCGTAGGCCTCGGCGGGCTCGAGGCGCACGTCCACGACCTGGCCGACCTCCATCTCGCGCACGGCCTCGTCGAAGCCCTTGATTATCTGGCCCGCCATGCAGGTGAACGCCAGCGGTTCGCCGCGGTCGCGCGAGGAGTCGAACTTCGTGCCGTCGTCGAGCGTGCCCACGTAGTGGACCTTGACCTGCTTGCCCTCGTTGCTCATGTCTCTCCCGTCTCTGGGGTCAGATGCACCGACCCCAGATTCTGACAGATGGCCCGTGCGCGCGCTAGGCGCGGTCGGCCCGGTCCCAGGCCTCGTCGTAGATGTGCTCGGTCATGACCTGGGAGCGCAGCTCCTCCCAGGAGTCGGCGGTCAGCCTGCCGCCGTCGAGTGTGGTCCCGAGCAGGTTCTCCAGCATGGAGCGCTCGAACACCTGCGTGTCGCGCTCGAGCCTCCCGTCGTGGCGCCGTCCTTCTCGGCGGTGGCGTCGTCGCCCCGGCCGGTCTGCTCGACGACCTGAGAGGTCTGGGACTGGTAGTCCTCGGCGGCCTTTCTGGTATCCAGCATGTTGAACACGGTGCAGCCGGCGATGCCCACGACCACGAGCACGACCGCCACGACGGCCACGATTGCAGCCGTCGACCAGCGCCGGGATGCGGTGGGGGCGGGCCCGGCCGCAGGCTCCGGGGGCGTCTCGACCGTCGGCGCGGGCTCGGGCTCGCTGGCAGCGGCGGGCATCGCCGTGGTGGGCTCGAGGGCCTCGTCCCCCTCGTCCAGCACGTCCTCCACGCTTGAGACGGCCTCGCAGGTGCGCCGGTAGGCCTCCTCCTCGCTCATGCCCTGGGCGACGTAGTCGTCGAAGCGCGCGGTGAGGTTTCCGTAGATCTCCTCCTTGAGCTCGATGGTCTCGGCGTCGAGCGTGCGTCCCTCGAAGAGGTGCTCGACGTACATCCTGAGGTCGCTCCTGCCGCTCATTTGGTGCCTCCGCTCTGTCTGAGGAGTCGGTCGATGATGGTGCGCGCGCGCACCCAGCGTGCGGTCGCCTCGGTGAGCTCCCCGCGGCCGCCGTCGGTTATGTGGTAGTACTTGCGCCGTGCGCCCTGGGTCTCGTTGCCCCAGTAGCTCTCCACGAACCCCTGCCCCTCCAGGCGCTTGAGGCTCGTGTACAGCGAGGGCTCCTTCATCTCGTAGGCCCCCTCGCTCGTCTGCGCGACATCCTTCAGGATCTCGTAGCCGTAGGAGTCGCCGTTTGAGAGCGTGCTCAGCACGATGGCGTCGATGTTGCCCCGGATGAGGTCGCTCTCTGCGTCTCTCGTTGCCATGGGTCATCTCCCTGACGGTATCGTTGAGTGCAGTGTAGCGCATATTACTATGTGTGTCGATATACCTTCTCAGAAGTATATAAAGTCCGGCGAGCGGTAGCCGGGCGGGCGGGAGCGTTGCGATGGGGTATCCTTAGCCCGAGAGGAGGGTGGCGTGAGCGAGAAGAGCGACGGTTTCGTAGGGGTCTTCGACTCGGGCGTGGGCGGCATCAGCGTGCTGCGAGCGCTCGTGGCCGAGCTGTCGCACGAGGACTTCCGCTTCTTCGGCGACTCCGCCAACGCGCCCTACGGCGAGAAGACCGAGGGGCAGGTGCTCGAGCTCTCCCGCGACATCGTCGAGCGCTTCCTCGCCGTCGGCGCCAAGGCGGTCGTGATCGCATGCAACACGGCGACCTCCGTCTCCGCCGCCGCCCTTCGTGCCGCCCACCCCGACGTTCCCATCGTCGGGATAGAGCCCGCGCTCAAGCCCGCCGCGCGCGCCCTGCCGCACGGGCGCGCGCTCGTCATGGCGACCGAGGTCACGCTGCGGCTCGAGAAGTACCACGAGCTCGTGCGCGCATGGGGAGGGGAGTGCGAGGTCGTCCCCGTGCCGTGCCCGGGCCTCGCCGCCCGCATCGAGAGGGGAGGCCTCGACGCGCCCGACGTCCGGGAGCTGATCGAGGGCTACGTGGGGGCGTATGCGGGCGAGGTCGACGGCGTGGTCCTCGGCTGCACGCACTACCCGTTCGTGAGGCGCCAGATCGCCGAGGTGCTTGGTCCGGACGTGCGCTTCTTCGACGGCGGCGCCGGCGCGGCCCGGCAGCTCAGGGCGCGCCTCGCGGACGCCGACCTGCTCGCCGACCGCGGCCGCCCCGGGCGCGTCGAGTTTGCCTCGAGCCTCGACACGCCTGCCGAGCTGGCCCTCTACGAGAGGTTCTTCTCGCTCCCATTCTGACGCCCATTGCCTGGGTGCTTTTTCGGGCGCTCCTGGAGCAGCGGCTGCCCGCTCGCCCGAGAACACGCAGGTAAAGAAACGGCACCTCCCAAGTTCACTCGCCCCAGCCGGGGCCCGGGAGCCCGCGGCGGGCGACCGCGCGGAGGGCGGCGAGGCCGGCGAGCGCGCAGGCGGCGGGGGCGGCGAGGTTGATCGCAACCGACGTCGCGGCCCCTAAGGAGCCGGAGGCGGTCGCCGAGAGGAACCCGAGGCCGAGCGAGGCGAGCGCCCCGCCGAGGGCCCCGACCATCATGGGCAGGCCGCGCTTAACGACCTCGGCGGGCGTGGTCCAGGAGAGGTTGGGGCGCGAGGCGTCGATGGCGAGCGCGAGCGCCGCTAAGCCCGTGAGCATGCCGGCGGCCGTCACGACGCACTGGAGCACCAGGAGCGGGGCGGTGCCGCCCGCCAGCAGCGCGACGGCGGAGGCCGCAATCGCCATCCCGCCGAGCACGAGGTTGGCGAGGAGCTTGGAGCCGAGCACCGTCCCCGCGTCCACCGGCGCCGTGAGCATGAGCCAGCTCGCGCTCGCCTCGAGCGAGACCGCGGGAGCCGCGGTGAGCGACATCGCGCCGCAGAAGCCGAAGACCCACGGCAGCGCCGCGTCAATCTGGGCGCGCAGGGCTGCGACAGTCCGCGCGTCGAGCTGCACGCCGTTGATGATTCCGGAGGTGAGGAGCGCATCCGCGCCGAAGAGCGCGACCACGCCCGCGGCCACGACCATGAGGATGAGCCCCGCGCAGCTGTTCATCGCGTAGAAGGGCATGGAGCCGATCCGGCGGAGCTCCTTGACCGCGAGGGCGCGCAGCGGGCTCGCGGCCGAACGAGGAGCCGCGACCGCGTGCGCGTGGCGGTGCGGCCCGGAGGTCGCCACCGCGTTCGCGTGCGGATAGCACGCCGCGAGGCCTCCCGTGACAAGCGCCGGAAGCGAAAGCGACAGGGCGACGAAGGCGGCAAGGCCCGCAACCGAGCCCTCGCCCACCGCCGAGGCCGCCCATGCGGCCGGCGGGTAGGCAGAGGCCGCGGCCGCGGAGAGCGCGCCCGCGACGTCGCCCATCGCCGCAAGGGCGGCAGCATCATCCGCTCCCGAAGAGGCACCGCCGAGCACGAACGACCCGACGACGACGCCCGTCACCACGAGCGCCGAGAGCACGAGCTGCACCGCCCCCGCATGCCGGAACCTCACGGCGACCGAGGTGAGCGCAAGCGACACGAGCGCGGCCACCGCCGCAGGCGCGAGCGGCGCGCATACGGAGCAGAGCGCGACGACCACAACGGCGGGCGGGCTCACGGGCACCGCCAGAAAGTACGCCGCATAGAGCGGGGCCGACAGCAACGCGGAGAGCGCGGCACCGAAACCATAGAGCGGTGCCGTGCGCGCGAGCACCACGGTGCGCACGCCCACCGGCAGCGCCGCCACGAAGTCGTAGTCGCGGCAGCCGAACACCGTGCCCGGGGCCTTCGCGAACACGAGCGCGACCGCCGCCAGCGAGCCCGCAAGCGCAGCGAGCGGCGGGATCGCCTCGGCCGCGCCGACGGCGACCATGCCGCTCCCGAGCAACCACATGTAGGCCACCGCCATGCCGGCAAGCAGGACGACGAGCGCCGCGGCGCCGAGCAGCCGCGCACGGCCCCTCCCGCCCCGGAAGCCGAGGCCGTGGAGGAGCGAGCGCGCCTGCAACAAGAGCAGCGGGCGGAGCGCACAGCCAGAGCGAGGGGCGGGCATCGCCATCACCTCGTCCCCAGGAACACGATGGCGGCGGTCGCGAGGAGCGCGATGGCGGGCACGCCGAACACCACGGCGTCCCGCGGCCAGAACGAGCTCGCCTCGCCCGTGAGGCCCCACTGCATGGGAACCTGCTCGGGCAGGGCGTCGCGGGCGGCGAGGGTCACGGCGAGGGTGAGCGTGCACAGGACGACACTGGCGACGGCGTGGGTCTTTGCGGACTTCATGGCTGTTCCTCCTTTGTCTCGGGAGCGGGTCTAGCGGCGCGGCGCGGCGGCGTCCTTCTCGTCCACGAGCTCGAGGAACACGTCCTCGAGCGAGGCCGAGCCTCGCACCTCGTCGGTCGGGCCGAGAGCGACGAGCTCGCCGCGGCGGATCACGGCGACAGTGTCGCAGAGCTTCTCCACCACTTCGAGCACGTGGGACGAGAAGAACACCGCGCCGCCGGCGTCGGCGCGCTCGCGCAGGATGGCCTTGAGCTCGTGGGAGGCACTCGGGTCGAGCCCCACGAAGGGCTCGTCCAGCACCAGAAGCGTCGGGTCGTGCAGGAGCGCGCCTGTGAGCACGAGCTTCTGGCGCATGCCGTGGGAGTAGGCGGAGACCGGCTCGCCGAGGGCGTCCGCGAGCTCCAGGCGCGCCGCGAGCCCGCTCACGCGTTCGCGGCGCCGTGCCGGGTCCACGCCGAACACGTCGGCGACGAGGTCCAGGTACTGCATGCCCGTGAGGAAGTCGTAGACGTCGGGGTTGTCCGGCACGTAGGCCATGAGGCGCTTGGCCGCCACGGGCTCGCGCCACACGTCGCGACCGCAGACGCGGACCGCGCCCGACGTGGGCGGCTGCGCCCCCACCACCGAGCGGATGAGCGTGGTCTTGCCGGCTCCGTTGTGGCCGATGAAGCCGCAGATCTCGCCAGGCGCCACCGCGAGCGAGAGGTCGCGCACGGCGACCCTGCCCCGGTACTCTTTCCGGTAGCGGCTCACGTCGAGGACGGGCGTTTCCATGGTTCCTCCTGACGTCTCCATCTGTTTGTTCTGATATAGGTCAGCTATAACAGTTGATGGCATGCTACCACTCATCTGCTCCATTAGCTATAGTTCATATAGAACAGTTTTCGGAAACGGGCATGCTATGGTCATCACCGTCGACAAGCTATCGGATACCCCACTCTACCTGCAACTGCGCGACGCCGTCATCGCAGGCATCGCCTCGGGCGAGCTGCGCCCCGGAGACGCCCTGCCCTCCGTGCGCTCGCTCGCCGAGGACCTGGGCATCAACCTGCACACCGTCAACAAGTCCTACGCGACGCTGCGCGACGAGGGCTACGTCATCATGCTCGGCCGGCGCGGCGCCTACGTGGCGGACGCCCCCGCCGACCCGGCCGCCGGCATGGACGAGGCCGCACTCGAAGCGGCGCTCGCCAAGCTCGCCACCGAGTTCAAGGCGTCCGGTGGCACCCGGCACGCATTTCTCGCGGCCGCCAAACACGCCGCACAGAACCTGGACTAGGGAGTGCACATGTCGCCTGACCTCGTAGCACTCATCACCAACGCGTCGATGGCGCTCATCACCTTCCTATCCGGCTGCCTCATCGCCGCGACGCCCTGGCTCACCCGCGGGCGCGAGGCCTTCGCGGTGAGCGTGCCGGAAACCGCTCAGGCAGACCCCCGCGTCCAGCGCATGCGGCGGATCTTTCTCGCCGGCGTCCTCGCCATCTCGGCCGCATCCGCCGTCGCCACCCTGGCGCTTTCCTCCACGTTCCCGCTTGCGATGGCGGCGGTGGTGTGCGCGCCGGTGACGGCGGGCTTCGCGCTCATGCTCGCCTTCCGCGCCCGCGTGCGGGCGATCAAGCGCGCCGAGGGCTGGGAGACGCGAACGGCCCGGCTCGCCGCCGTCGCCGGCGCCGCCGAGGCGAACGCGCCCCGACCGCTCCCGCTCGCCTGGGACCTCCTCTACGTGCCCGTGATCCTGGCGACGCTCGCCCTCGCCCTCGCGCTCTACCCGCGAATGCCCGACCCCGTGCCCGTGCACTTCGACGTCGCGGGCGCGGTCGACGACTGGATGGCCAAGGGCTGGCAGGTCGTCGCCATGCCGGTCGCCGTCCAGGCGTTCGTGGCGCTGTGCCTCACCGCGTCCCACTGGCAGATCCTGAGGAGCCGCAGGCCGGCCTCGCCCGAGCACCCCGTCGCCTCTGCCATCGCGTACGGCGCGTTCGCCCGCGCCCAGAGCGCGGCGCTGCTCGTCACGGGCGTCGTGGTGACCGCGTCGATCGCGCTCATGCCGCTCACCTTCGCCGGCGTGGTCACTGCGGACCAGTCCGTCGTGGCGCTCGTCGTGATCATCATCGGCGCGATTCTGCCTAACCTCGCCGTCTCGCTCGTCTACGGGCAGGCGGGGTCGCGCCTCCTGCGGCGCATGACGGCGTCGAACGCGCTCGACTACGACGACGACGAACGTTGGCACCTCGGTGTCTTCTACGTGAGCCGCGAGGACCCCTCCGTCGTGGTGCCCCGCCGCTTCGGCGTGGGCTGGGCGATGAACTGGGGCAACCCCAGGTCGTGGGGGCTCGCCGCGCTGCTCGCCGCAGCGGTCGCGGCGTTCGTCGCGGTGGTCGAGGCCCTGCTCGGGTAGGGCGGACCAGCTCGTCCGCGCAAGAAATCCAACCCCAAGCGCCCGCGCCCCGGATGACCCGCCGGGGCGCGGGCGCCCGGCGCCCTTTCCGGTGCCCTTTGCAGACGCCCTTGGCCCCGCGCGGCTCCGGTGCGGCTCCTCGGGGAGCAAAGCCGACGATGACGCGCGGCGTCGCCATTCGGCTTTGCCCGCAGGGGGCGAGACGCTGGGGCCGGAGGGCCCGAGAAGGGGACTGGCATGGAGGAGCTCATCACGGCGGGTGCGGTGACGGTCGGGTACGAGACCAGCTGGGGGGGGGAGTGCGTGAGGCTTGCGGTGTGCGCCGACCGCTACGAGTGGGGCGGCGCGCTCGCCCTGCTCGTAGCGATCGGCGCGATCTATCCGGGCGACGAGGGCGAGTGCCTGGAGCTCTGGTGCTCCCTCACCGTGAACCTCCCGGGCGATCCTGTCGCCACGGAGTGGTGCTCGGAGGAGAGTCACGTGGTCCTGAACGCCAACGACGTCCCGGCGGCGCTCGTGGACGCGCTCGTAGGCGCGGGCGTCGTCGAGCTCGCGGTCCGCTCGGGC
Source organism: Atopobiaceae bacterium (assembly GCA_030525685.1). Classification (GTDB taxonomy): domain Bacteria; phylum Actinomycetota; class Coriobacteriia; order Coriobacteriales; family Atopobiaceae; genus Thermophilibacter. The sequence continues at coordinate 50,372 of JAUNEG010000003.1, forward strand.
TTCTGCTCGTACCCTCTCGCCGCCGTCCCTCGGGACGTGCTCGAGAGGCTCCGCGGCTACGAGGAGACCGTGCGGTCGCTCGCCTCCCGTGAGGGGTGAGGGAGCAGGCGCTCGCCGCCGTCTCGGACGCGTTTCGGGATGCGGCGGGCGGAGCGTCGCTCCGGGCGGCGGGCCGAAAAAAGGGCTCTTCGGCGTTTCTAGTGGGTAGCACATCCTGACGCCAGCTGGGCTGAGAAGTCGAGCCTCCCCAGCCTGAGGAATATCATCGTGGTGAAGTAGCCGACGTTCCTGAAGCCCCTCGAGGCGCGCTTGAGCGACTGGATGACCGAGTTCATGCCCTCCAGGAAGCCGTTGGTGGCGCGCGCCGAGAACCAGCGGACTCGCGCACCTGCGACGATATCGCCCTGACCGTCACGCCGGACATCGCCATCACGAGGACCTGCGCCTCGAACAGCGCGGTGAAGTGCGAGTTCGGGCGCACCTCCCAGGGCACCCTCACGGTCCTGGGGCCGTGCTCCGGGCAGTCGGCGCGGGGCACCCGGCAGTGCACGACGGTGCGGAACTGCCAGATGTCGAGGTGGCGCCAGGTCCGCTCGCGCGCGTCGTAGACGCCGCAGCGGGCGCCGCGCTCCGGGCAGGCCATGGCGGCGCCGGGCGCCCTGCCCACGCGGATGTGCAGCCCCTCGTCGCCGGACTCGGGCGACTCGAACCAGACGTCCTCGACCCGCCACTCGGGCCCCAGGCCCATCGAGCGCTCGAAGAGCCTCGCCAGCATCCCGGCCTGTGCGTCCATGTGGGCACCTCCCGTCGCCGCCCGACGACAGAATGGTACCGCTCGGGGTCATGAGGTCACGAGGGGCTGGGTGTGCTACCCACTAAAAGTTCCGGAGAGCCGAAAAAAGTACCCAGACAATGTCCGGGGCGCCTGGCTAGACGCGCTTCTCGCCCCAGAAGAACGTCGCGACGGTGCCCGGGCCGGTGTGCACGCCGATCGTGGCGCCGATGGGGAAGATCTCCACCTTGCCGTCGAGCTTGGGGAACCGCTCCTCGATGCGCCTGGCCACCTCGCGGGCGTCATCCTCGCACTCGGACTGGGAGATGAAGACCTTGCCGGAGTAGTCGAGGCCGTCCTCGGCGAGCTCCTCCATCTTCTCGACGACGCGGTTGATCGCCTTGGCCTTGGTGCGGACCTTCTCCTTGACAGCGAGCGAGCCGTCGGGCTCCACGTCCATGACCGGGCAGATCTTGAGCATGCCGCCCACGAGGCCGGCCGCCTTGGAGATGCGGCCGCCGCGGATGAAGAACGTCAGGTCGGACGAGAAGAACCAGTGCTGGACCTCGCTCTTGTGCTCCTCGGCCCAGGCGCCGAGCTCGTCGAGGCCCATGCCGGCGTCGCGGAGGTCGGCGAGCTTGTCCATGAGCAGGCCGTAGCCGGCGGAGGCGGCGAGCGAGTCCACGACGACGACCTTGCGGTCGGGGTACTTCTCGGCGAGCTGGTCACGGGCGATGCAGGCGGAGTTGTAGGTGCTGGAGATGCCCGAGGAGAGCGTCACGTGCAGCACGTCCTTGCCGGAGGCGAGGAACTTCTCGAAGTGGGCGGCATAGTCGCCGGCGCTCACCTGGGAGGTCTTGGCGTCCGCGCCGGCCAGCATCTTGGCGTAGAGGTCGGCGGGGGAGTTGGTGACGCCGAAGTCGTCTTTGCAGGCCTCGCCGTTCAGGTAGTAGTTGAAGTACAGATACGCGATGTCGCGGGACTCGAGCCACTCGCGCGTGACGTCTGCCGTGGAGCAGCAGCTGAGGACATAGTTGGACATGGTACCCCCTTTGATTGTCTTTGCGGGTCCAGCATAGCGCACCTTGGGCGCGCGGGCGAGTGCGGTGGAACCGCCCCTCGCGGCACACGTCGTCCGGGCATTCGTGCATACTCTTAGTCAGTAACTCTCGCGAGAGGAGCGCTCATGGGCAGATCCGGCGGAGGCGGCGGAGGCTTCGGCGGCGGTGGCCGCTCGGGCGGGTTCTCGGGCGGCGGTCGTCGCTCGGGCGGGTTCTCGGGCGGGCGCTCCGGCGGCCGTTCGGGAGGCAGGTCCGGCGGCTTTGGCGGCTTCGGCGGCCAGCGTCCCGCTGCCGGTCCGGCGCCTCGCCGGTCCTACGTGCCTGTCTTCGGCGGCTGGGGTTGGCGTCGCCCGACCGTCGTGACGCCGGGCTACGGCGTAGGCGGCGGGTGCGGCGGGTGCGGGGGCTGGCTGGTCGGCCTCGTCCTCGCCGCGCTGCTGATTGCCCTGCTCACCACCTCGCTCTCGTTCTGCGGCGCTGACGTCGGCGGCGGGGGGTACTATTCCCAGGGTTCCGCGCAGTCGTCCTCCACGGTGCGCGAGAAGCTCGACGCCGACGCCGTCAACAGGACGGACTGGTACACGGACGCCGACGGCGACTGGATTCACAGCGCCGGCCGCCTCACGGACGGCCTCGAGCGCTTCTATGACAAGACCGGCGTCCAACCCTACGTCCACATCCTCCCCAACGGCAGCACCAGCTCGGTCGAGGAGCTCACTGCGCTCGCCGAGCGCCTCTACCCGGAGCTCTTCACGGACGAGGGACACCTGCTGCTCGTCTTCTGCGATGACGGGGCCGGCTCCTACGCCTGCGGCTACACGGTGGGCACCGAGGCCTCCTCCGTCATGGACTCCGAGGCCCTGGGCATCCTCGCCGACGAGCTCGACTACGCCTACAACAACGCCGACACCGACGAGGAGGTCTTCTCCGACGCCCTCTCCGAGACCGCGGAGCGCATCATGGCCGCGGCCGACGAGGAGGCCCAGGGCAAGACGACTCTCGTCGTCGGCGGCATCATCATTGCCGTGCTGGTGGTCGGCGGGGTGGTCCGCGCCGTCGTGAGCCGCCGCAAGGCCGCGGAGGCGGAGGAGAAGCGGAAGATGGAGGAGATTCTCAACACGCCGCTCGAGCGGTTCGGTGACGACAAGGTTGAGGACCTTGCGGACAAGTACGAGGACGAGGAAGATGGACCCATCAGCGGGGACAGCGACTAGCGACGTCGCCTGACGTCTCGAGAAAGGAAACGACATGGGCATTCTGGACCGCTTCGCCACGATCGTGAAGGCCAACATCAACGAGCTGCTCGACAAGGCCGAGGACCCGGCCAAGATGGTCGACCAGTACCTCGTCGACCTCACCGAGTCGCTCGCCGAGGTCAAGAGGGAGACCGCCGGCGTGATGGCCGAGGAGACGCGTACCCAGCGCGCCGTGGGCGAGAACGCCAAGGAGTCCGAGCGCATGGAGGGCCTCGCCCGCAAGGCGCTCACGGCCGGCAACGAGGGCGACGCCCGCGTCTTCCTGGCCAAGAAGCAGAAGCTTGACGCCACGGGCGCCGAGCTGGCCAAGGCCGCCGAGGCCGCGCACGCCAACGCGGACAAGATGCGTCAGATGCACGACAAGCTCGTGAGCGACATCGAGGACCTCAAGGCTCGCCGCGAGACGATCAAGGCCAAGGCTGCTGTGGCCCGCACGCAGGAGATGGTGGGCGGCTTCACCTCCGGCTCCGACAAGGCCGAGAGCGCCATCGAGGCGTTCAATCGCATGGAGGCCAAGGTCGACCGCGAGCTGGACACCGCCGACGCCATGGCAGAGCTGAACGAGAAGCCCGTCGACGACGCGACCGCCCTCGAGGCCAAGTACGCCGACGCAGCCGACGACGCCGCCGTGGACGACGCGCTCGCCAAGCTGAAGGCCGACATGGGCCTGTAGCGCCTCGTCAGAGCGCCTGGAACAGGGGGCTACTCCTCGTCCGAGCGGGGAGTGGCCCCTTTCTTCTCGGCAGCACGCTCCTCGGCCAGCACGCCGGCGGCGTTGTTGCCCAGCGACATCACCGCGTTCACGCTGCCGAGGGTCTCCAGGGGCATCGTGCGCCGCTAGGCGGGCTGCGGCCCGGCGAGAAGCGTGCGGGCGCGCTCGGCGAGCACGCGAACGGCCTCGTAGGGCTCCCAGACGCCCTCGACGGAGGCGTCCATCGGGCACTGGCCGTCGTTGGCGCGGTTCTGGATGTGCGGCACGAGCGCGTCGTAGCTCGTGGCGATGCTCGCGGCGAGCAGCACGGCGCGGCCGGTCCAGGACATGACGGGCGAGAAGACCGCGTCGGGCCCGAGCACGGCGTAGAGCAGCGCCGGCGCCTTGCCCACGACCTTGTCGGCGACCGAGAAGCCCGTGAGGTCGCGACCCTCGCGCACCCAGGCGAGCAGCGGCTTGATGCCCCGCTCGGTGCAGGTGATCACCTCGTCGTCGCGGACGGCGACGAGCGTGGCGTCCTTGTTGGCGATCAACAGGGCGCGGGCGAGGTCGAGGTCGGTGGCAGCCATGTTCGCATCCTCCCAATGACGGCGAGAACCCTTGACAGCGGGCACTCTACCACAACCGCTCCGGCCCGCCGCGCCGTTCGCCGAATTGCGCTGCGCGCCCGTTCTTCTCGCGGCCGGCACAGAAAGCGGGCCGCCACCCGGAGGTGACGGCCCGCAGCCGAGACGCTGGCGTGTGCGCTACTCGTTCAGAGCGGCGTTGACGGCGACGGCGCAGGCGACGGTCGCACCGACCATGGGGTTGTTGCCCATGCCGATGAGGCCCATCATGTCGACGTGCGCGGGCACCGAGGAGGAGCCGGCGAACTGGGCGCTGGAGTGCATGCGGCCCATGGTGTCGGTCATGCCGTAGGAGGCGGGGCCGGCGGCCATGTTGTCCGGGTGCAGGGTGCGGCCGGTGCCGCCGCCGGAGGCGACGGAGAAGTACTTCTTGCCGGCGAGCACGCGCTCCTTGAAGTAGGTGCCGGCAACCGGGTGCTGGAAGCGCGTCGGGTTGGTGGAGTTGCCGGTGATGGAGATGTCGACGTTCTCGTGCCACATGATGGCAACGCCCTCGCGGACGTCGTCGGCACCGTAGCAGTTGACCTCGGCGCGCGGGCCATCGGAGTACGGGATCTTCTCGACGACCTTGAGCTCGCCGGTGAAGTAGTCGAACTGGGTCTTCACGTAGGTGAAGCCGTTGATGCGGGCGATGATCTGGGCGGCGTCCTTGCCGAGGCCGTTCAGGATGACGCGCAGCGGCTTCTTGCGGGCCTTGTTGGCGTTGAGCGCGATGCCGATGGCGCCCTCGGCGGCGGCGAAGGACTCGTGGCCGGCCAGGAACGCGAAGCACTCGGTGTCGTCACCGAGGAGCATGGCGCCCAGGTCGCCGTGACCCCTGCCGACCTTGCGGTCCTCGGCGACGGAGCCGGGGACGCAGAAGGCCTGGAGGCCCTCGCCGATCATGGCGGCGGCCTCAGAGGCGCTCTTGGCGCCCTTCTTGATGGCGATGGCGCAGCCGCAGACGTAGGCCCACTTGGCGTTCTCGAACGCGATGGACTGGACGCCCTCGACGATCTCGCGCGGGTTCACGCCCTTGTCGAGGCAGATCTGCTCGGCCTCCTCGAGGGAGGAGATGCCGTTCTCAGCGAGCACCTTGTTGATCTTGTCGATGCGGCGCTCATAGCCCTCAAACGAAACTGCCATTTGGTTTCCCTCCCTTTCTACTCGTGAACGGGGAAGACGTTGGCGACCGTGTGGGTCTCCTCGTCCGTGCGCGGATCGATGTACTTGGCGGCGTTCTCCCACTGGCCGTAGTGGCCCATGGCGCCGGCGATGGCGTCCTCGGGGGTCTTGCCGGCCTTGAGGGCCTCGGTGAACTTGCCGAGGTTCAGGAACTCGAAGGCCACGATCTCGTTGTTCTCGTTGAGGGCCATGCGGGTGACGTAGCCCTGGGCGAGCTCGAGGTAGCGGGCGCCCTTGGCCTTGGTGCCGAACATGGTGCCGACCTGCGTGCGCAGGCCCTTGCCGAGGTCGTCGAGGGAGGCGCCGACAGGCAGGCCGTCCTCGGAGAAGGCGGTCTGGGAGCGGCCGTAGACGATCTGGAGGAAGAGCTCGCGCATGGCCACGTTGATGGCGTCGCAGACGAGGTCGGTGTTGAGGGCCTCGAGGATGGTCTTGCCCGGGAGGATCTCGGAGGCCATGGCCGCCGAGTGGGTCATGCCGGAGCAGCCGAGGGTCTCGACGAGGCACTCCTCGATGACGCCCTCCTTGACGTTAAGGGTGAGCTTGCAGGCACCCTGCTGGGGCGCGCACCAGCCCACGCCGTGCGTGAGGCCGGAGATGTCCTTGATCTCCTTGGCCTGGACCCACTTGCCCTCCTCGGGGATGGGCGCGGGGCCGTGATATGCGCCCTTGGCGACGGGGCACATATTCTCGACTTCTGCGGAATACTGCATGTAATGCTCCTCTCCATGAATCTCCTGCCGGTGCCATGCCCCGGCGCGAACGAACCGGTCCCCTCAGACCGGCCAGAGCCATGCGGCGGCCCAATGGGCAGCCCGCACCTAAGTTTACGGCAAAACGGCAGGGCGAGGGAGCGCAGCGTCACGAATCTGTCGCGGGCGGACGTTCTTCTCGCCCCGCGCGTCCGCCTGCTGCGCGCGGGCGCCTAGCGGAAGATCTCCCGGTGCGTGCCCGTGCGCTGGAAGACGGCGAGGCTGCCCTGCACGGCCCATACGAGCAGCCAGCCCCCGGCGTTGCAGACGTGGCACTCGTTGGAGCCCTCCCACTGCCCGGCGAGCCGGTGCATGTTGTGCCTGCGGACGAGCTCCTGCCGTGCGGCGAGGGTGTTGGAGAGGATGAGGTCGATGACTTCCTTCAGCGGCGTCGTGTCCGTTCCACGCTTGAGGAGTCGCTTGTAGTCCCGCTGGAACTTGGGAGTGTAGTCGGGTCGCAGATGAGCCATCTAAGCCTCCAGCGCCGCGAACATCTCGGACGCAGAGCCGTAGCCCTTGATCTCCCCACGCGCGTGGGCCGCAAAGATTTCCTCCGTCTCGCGGATGGCCTCGAGGGACTCCTCGTTGGGCTGCTCGCCGTTAAAGGTGATGGGAATGGACCCGGTGCGGACCATGTAGGTCCAGAACGCGCGCGTCACCGACGCGAGGTCCAGGCCAAAGCTCTTGGCGACCGCGGAGGCTCCGGCCTTGAGGTCATCGTCGACGCGTATGGCATAGCTGGTCATCTGTAGCTCCTTTGTAGTATGGATATCGTTATATGTATAACCAAAATCGCACGATTCTATCCGTTTCCAATTGGTGAGCGCGACGGCGCGCACGGCGAGGGCGGCGCTATACTTTCCCACCATGGATACCGAGAAGAACATCGGCCCGGGCGCGCGGCATGGGGAGGCCGCGGTGCCCCAGTGGGCCTGGAAGCTCTCCCTCGCGGCGTGCGCCGCCATCTGGGGAGGCTCCTTCGTCGTCATGAAGGACGCGCTCGACAACATCCCGCCGGCGTGGCTCATGGGCATCCGCTTCGCCGCGTCGGCCGTGATCGTGGGCGTGCTCTTCTGGCGCACCCTGCGCGACAACCTTGACGTGAGCCACCTCGCGATGGGCGCGATCCTGGGCGTGGCGTCGGGCGCCGCCTTCGTGGTGCAGAACATCGGGCTCGACGACACCACCCCGGGGCGCAACGCCTTCCTCACCGCCACGTACTGCGTGATGACGCCGTTCATCAACTGGCTGATCGTGCGGCAGCGGCCGGGGAGGAACAACGTGGTCGCGGCCCTTCTCGCCATCGTGGGCGTGGGCCTGGTTGCCCTCGGTGACGACCTCTCCCTGACCATGAGCGGCGGCGACTGGCTCACGCTCGTGGCGGCCGTGCTCTTTGCCGTGCACATCGTGCTCGTGGCGCGCTTTTCGTCCATCCACGACGTGATGACGCTCACGGTGGTGCAGCTCGCGGTGAGCGCGGTGCTCGCGCTCGGCGTGGCCCTCGTCACGGAGCAGCCGCCGGCGCCGGAGGTCTTTGCCTCGGCGGACACGTGGTTCTCGCTGGGCTACCTCGTGCTGCTCTCGTCCTGCGTGTGCATGGTGTTCCAGAACCTCGGGCAGGCGCACGTGCCGCCCGCGCAGGCGTCGCTGCTGCTCTCCCTGGAGAGCGTCTTTGCCGTGGTGGCGAGCGTGCTCTTCTACGGCGAGCTCGTGACGCCGCGGATCGCGCTCGGCTTTGGCACGATCTTCGTGGCCGTGCTCGTGAGCGAGCTCGGCGCGCGGCTGGGCCGCCGCAAGCAGGCTCGCCTCGGCCGCGACGCCGAGAAGCGCCCCCGTGTACCGGTTTTCCGCCCTTGTCCGGAGAAAGGCGGGGACGTGTAACGGTTTATAGTGGCCGGACCGGTACACAGACGTTTTTCGCGCTGTGAGCCCTCCGGACGGCGCGCGGGGACGTAGTATGGCAAACGGACGAGGGAAGGGGCGCGCATGATCCAGGAGTTCGGCGACGAGCATCGCTACGACAACCACTTCGATCCGCATCGGGTGGGCGAGAAGGACTACGTGCTGCACTTCCGCGACGGCAAGTGCCTCGCGCGCGTGACGCACGTGGGCGGCTCGGACGCGGACGCCGGCGACTCCGGGGAGGTCGTCGAGCTGCCGCGCCTGGGGGACTACCCGAGCGCCCCGGCAAAGGAGACCTATCTCTTCTCGCTCGGCGAGGACCGCTTCTTCCTGGCCTTCGACGAGGACCTTGCCGCGCCGGCGGGCTTTGGCTACGAGTCGGTGAACTGGCTGCGCCGCGCGGAGCCGCAGCACCTGCTCTTTGCCGCCGCCACGGCCTCCCAGCTCAGCCGCTGGTACCAGGACAACCGCTTCTGCGGGCGCTGCGGCCACGCCACCGAGATCGCCCCCTCGAGTCGCGAGATCGTGTGCCCGGAGTGCGCGCACATCGTCTATCCCAAGATTTGCCCGGGCATCATCTGCGCCGTCACCCGCCTGGCCGACGACCCCGCGGACGACGCGATCGTGCTCACGCGCTACGCGGGCCGCACCACCGCGCTCTGGGCGCTCGTGGCCGGCTTCACCGAGATCGGCGAGCCGCTCGAGGACACCGTGCGCCGTGAGGTTATGGAGGAGGTGGGCCTCTCGGTCAAGAACCTGCGCTTCTACAAGAGCCAGCCCTGGGGGTTCACGGACACCCTGCTCGTAGGCTTCTGGTGCGAGGTGGACGGCGACCCCGCCATCACGGTCGACCGCCTCGAGCTCAAGGAGGCCCGCTGGTTCACCCGCGACGAGATTCCCCTCGAGCGCACGAACGACTGCGCGAGCCTCACCGGCGAGATGATCGAGCGCTTCCGCACGATGGGCCGCGCCGCCTGGGAGTAGGCTGGAGCGCGAGGGCTCGGGAAATCCCTCAATGAAGAGTGATGCTCATTGCGCGGATTTCTGTGCCGTCTTGGGCTCCGGGAGAGAACTTTATCGTTACGCTTCGGCCCTTCCAACATTGGTCAGGACCTGGCCTTTCGTCCTCTGGGAGAACGGCTTTATAATAATCGTAAGCAGTCCTACGGTTTATGGAGCCGTACACGCATATAGAGCCCTCGTCTTTTGCGTACGAGACTATTCTTCCGTCGAGATGCATGAGAAACGCGTTCTCCCCAGTTTCTGAAGAAGAAGCCATCCTGCACGCGAGCAATATGAGGCACGTCCCTATCAGGGTGACAGCCACCGCGGTGACTGCGAAGGACTTTCTCACGGGATGCTCCTATCCCCGAGAGAAGAAGATGCCATAAGGAAGCACATAAGAGGCATATGAAGGGTTGAGATATCGAGCACCTCGGTGCCATCCGTCCGCAACACAAAGAACATCCAAATACTGGCCGCCTGCTATGCCACTTGGCTTGATACGCATATAACCCTGTACGGCCATTGCGTGTCGTCCCAGAGTTGATAGTCCGCAGCTAAAAATCCCACAATTAAACGAATTCACCATGCTCGTGAATTGTGAGAAGAGCGGATTATAGGCTTCTTCGGCGAATATCGCTGCGCCAAGCTGAGAGCAGTATGCGCGAAGTGTCCTGCCGAGCACCTCACGACTCGTAGAGCCATAAGTCACTCCCGCAAGCCCATCCGGGTTATCATACGCAGTCGTCCCGGAGCGTTCCCATAGGTTCCAGTAGTGTTCCTCCAGAGAATAGCTGTAGAATGTTTGATATGGAATATATTGGGCGGCACAGCACAGCATCGCCACTACTGCGCAGGCGTACGAGTTTGTCATGTCTATTATTTCATCATCGGAATACGAGATGAATTGGCCGGAGGTGTAAGCCTCTTCGACTACCGTATAATTCGGATTAGTTAAGAGGTTGGAAGGAAAGAAGATGTCATTCCAAGTAGTCGACTGAAGCTTGGTGGATCCAACCTTTTCGATGATACGCGTTGGGTAGTTTCTAGGATATATGAATTCTTCAGAAACAGTATCAAAACCCACGTAGGTGAATGGATCTGATTTATATGCCATGATTGATTTTGAGCTGCGACCAGAAGGCTGCTTTTCAACTAACGAGAGGAAGGGGCTAGTCGTGTCCTCTGCGAAAGAGAATTCAGAGATAAGAGACTCATTCGTTACATCAAATATAATATAGCCATGTGGGGCGCCTGCAGCTGATTTAAGCTCGATTACGTATCCGATTGCTCCTTTGCTGGCGTCATATAGCTTTGTGGAACGGTAGGGGACAAGCCCTGTGTCAAGATCGTTGGTAAATTCACTGGCCAGTTCTAGAGCCAGTTCATCGGTAAATAACGTGTAATCCGTTTCATCCGCCAGAGCCTTCGACGGAATTATAAGCTGGGCAGCAGAGAGAGAGGCCAGAGAGAAAAATGCCTTACGGGAGATGTTCATTGTTGCCTCCTAAGGGTCTGCAATATGCTGTCATATATACAGCATGCATATTAATTCAGCTAATCAGTTCCTGCGGTTGGTACTGTATTGCCGATTAACGGCGGAGACCTTAACGCTTTACTCCTGCTCGCTGTACTACACATCAGTTAGAAGAGTATGCGAATATGATAAATCTCCCTTTACCTTTCCCGATGACAATGCACAATAAACTTAAGCAGTTGTGTCGAGAGGCCTCAGGCGCCTTTCTGGTTTCGCCGCGACGAGATGCCGCTCGAGCGCACGAACGACCGCGCGAGCCTCACCGGCGAGATGATCGAGCGCTTCCGCACGATGGGCCGCGCCGCCTGGGAGTGAGCGAGTCCTTCTCGGCCCTCGGCCCGTCTCTTCCCGCCCTATCCGGGTATGTACAAAGTTGAAAATATGATACACGCCCGTTTTCTGCAAAACCGCAGCTAGAATGCTTGTTAACTTGTAAATCAACTTTTAAACTTCGTACATACCCGGAAAACACGGGAGAAGGGATGCGCCTGGCGAGAAGAACGTTCGCCCCTCCGCCCGCGGCGCCGTTTGTTTCAGCTGCAAAACCTTTTCTCGCACGCGGCGACGACTGTGGGAAACTCCTCACTATCGCGCCCGTCGGGGGCGCGCCTGATTGCGAGGGGGTAGGGCATGGATCGCCGCGCCGCAGCTGACGCTTTCATTTCTCGGCACGCTCTTGCCCTTCTCGCCCTCAACCTGCTCTCGCTACCCGGCGCGCGCTAGGGTCCCGCTCACCTGGCGCGCGCATGAGCCTTGTCCCTCGCGGGCGAGGCGTTTTTTCTGAGCACGCAGACTCCCGTGAAGGCCAACGAGAAAGGCACCCGCATGACCAGGAAGATTCACATCTTTGATACCACCCTGCGCGACGGCGAGCAGAGCCCCGGCGCGTCCATGAACACCGAGGAGAAGCTCGTCATCGCCCAGCAGCTCATCCGCATGGGCGTGGACGTCATCGAGGCGGGCTTCCCCATCTCCTCCCCGGGCGACTTCCGCTCCGTGCAGGAGATCGGCCGCATCGCCGGCGACGACTGCGTGGTCTGCGGCCTCACGCGCGCCGTCGAGAAGGACATCGACCGCGCGGCGGAGGCGCTGGCCACGGCCAAGCGCCCGCGCATCCACACCGGCCTCGGCGTGTCGCCCTCCCACCTGCGCGACAAGCTGCGCATCACCGAGGACGAGTGCGTCGAGCGCGCCATCCACTGCGTGGAGTACGCCAAGAGGTACGTCGAGGACGTCGAGTTCTACGCCGAGGACGCCGGCCGCGCCGACCAGGCCTTCCTCGAGCGCGTGATCCAGGCCGTCGTGAAGGCGGGCGCCACCGTCGTGAACATCCCCGACACCACGGGCTACCAGCTGCCCGAGGACTTCGGCCGTCGCATCAAGGGTCTCGCGGACAACGTCATCGGCATCGAGGACGTCATCATCTCCGTGCACACCCACAACGACCTCGGCATGGCCACGGCGCTCGCCCTCCAGGGCGTCAAGAACGGCGCCCGCCAGATCGAGTGCACGATCAACGGCCTGGGCGAGCGCGCCGGCAACACCGCGCTCGAGGAGGTCGTCATGTCCATCAAGATGCACGGCGAGGAGCTGGACGCCCACACCGACATCGTGACCACCGAGCTCACGCGCGCGAGCCACCTCGTCTCTCGCATAACGGGCATGAGCGTCCAGGCCAACAAGGCCATCGTCGGCGCCAACGCCTTCGCGCACTCCTCGGGCATCCACCAGGACGGCGTCCTCAAGGCCCGCGACACCTACGAGATCATCGACCCCGCCGACGTGGGCGCGGTCGGCTCCGAGATCATCCTCTCGGCCCGCTCCGGCCACGCCGCGCTGCGCCACCGCCTGGCCGAGCTGGGCTACACCTTCGAGGACGCCGAGTTCGACGAGGTCTACCAGCGCTTCCTCGAGATCGCGGACCAGAAGAAGGAGGTCTACGACGAGGACCTCGAGTCCATGGTCCAGGAGCGCCAGCGCGACGTCGCGGCCGTCTACACGCTCGAGGCGCTGCAGGTCTCCTGCGGCGACCCGCTGATCCCCACGGCCACGGCCACGATTGCCGACGAGCTGGGCGTGCGCCACGTGGTCGCCGCCACCGGCACCGGCCCCGTCGACGCCGCCTACCAGGCGATCGACAAGGTCGTGGCGGTCCACGGCGACCTCGCGGAGTTCTCCGTCAAGGCCATCACCCGCGGCATCGACGCCATCGGCGAGGTCACGGTCCGCATCACGGCCGAGGACGGCAAGGTCTACACCGGTCGCGGCGCCGACAACGACATCATCGTCTCCAGCGCCAAGGCCTACGTGAACGCCATCAACCGCATGATCCAGACCGCTCGCTCCAAGGAGGGTAAGTAAATGGCACGCCCCATGACCATGGCCGAGAAGATCCTCGCCGCCCACGCGGGCCTCGACGAGGTCGTCCCCGGCCAGCTCGTCGAGTGCGACCTCGACCTCGTGCTCGCCAACGACATCACGGCGCCCATCGCCATCAAGACCGTGCGCGAGATCGGCTCCGGCGTCTTCGACAAGGACAAGATCTGCCTCGTGCCCGACCACTACGCGCCCAACAAGGACATCAAGAGCGCCGAGCAGACCAAGGTCACGCGCGACTTCGCCCACGAGCACCAGATCACGCACTACTACGAGCAGGGCTGCATGGGCATCGAGCACGCGCTGCTCCCCGAGCGCGGCGTCGTGGTCCCCGGCGACCTCATGATCGGCGCGGACTCCCACACCTGCACCTACGGCGGGATCGGTGCCTTCTCCACCGGCGTCGGATCCACGGACGCCGGCGTGGGCATGGCAACCGGCCGCGCCTGGTTCAAGGTGCCCGAGACCATCCGCATCGTCGTGGACGGCGAGCTCCCCGAGGGCGCGAGCGCCAAGGACGTCATCCTCCACGTGATCGGCAAGATCGGCGTGGACGGCGCGCTCTACTGCGCGATGGAGTTCGCGGGCTCCACGATTGAGGCGCTCACCGTCGAGGGGCGCCTGACGATCGCCAACATGGCCATCGAGGCGGGCGGCAAGGCCGGCCTCTTCGAGGTGGACGAGAAGTGCCGCGAGTACGTGCGCGCCCGCGCGAGCCGTCCCTTCGTCGAGTACCACCCGGACGCCGACGCCGCCTACAAGCAGGTCATCCACATCGACGCGGCGGACGTCGCGCCCTGCGTCTCCTGGCCGCACCTGCCCTCCAACACGCATCCCGTCGCCGAGAGCCGCCACATCAAGATCGACCAGGCCGTCATTGGCAGCTGCACCAACGGCCGCATCGAGGACATGCGCGCCGCGGCCGAGGTCCTGCGCGGCCGCACCGTCGCCGACGGCGTGCGCTGCATCGTGATCCCCGCGACCCAGGCCGTCTGGCTCCAGTGCGTCCACGAGGGCCTGATGGACGTCTTCATCGACGCCCACTGCGTGGTCTCCACGCCCACGTGCGGCCCGTGCCTCGGCGGCTACATGGGCATCCTCGCCGCCGGCGAGAGGTGCGTCTCCACCACCAACCGCAACTTCGTCGGCCGCATGGGCGACCCCACGTCCGAGGTCTACCTGGCGAGCCCCGCCGTCGCGGCCGCCTCCGCCGTGGCCGGTCACATCGCCCTGCCGTCGGACCTGTAGTCAGAAAGGACAGCCATGCAGTTCAAGGGAACCGCCTTCCGCTACGGGCGCGACATCGACACCGACGTCATCATCCCGGCCCGCTACCTCAACACCTCGGACCCGACCGAGCTCGCTAGGCACTGCCTCGAGGACCTCGACGCCACCTTCGTCTCCCGCGTTACGCCCGGCGACATCGTGGTCGCCGAGGAGAACTTCGGCTGCGGGTCCTCGCGCGAGCACGCGCCCGTGGCCATCAAGGCCGCCGGCGTCTCCTGCGTGATCGCCAAGAGCTTCGCGCGCATCTTCTACCGCAACTCCATCAACATGGGCCTGCCCATCCTCGAGTGCCCGGAGGCCGTCGACGCCATCTCCGAGGGCGACGTCGTCTCCGTCGACGCCGACACCGGGACCATCACCGACGAGACCACGGGTGCCGTCTTCCACGCGCAGCCGTTCCCGCCGTTCATCCAGGAGATCATCAACGACGGCGGCCTCGTCGCGCGCACCAAGCGCGTCATGGCCGAGAAGGGCGGCAACTAGCATGGCTTCTGCGACCTATCGCGTCTGCACCCTCCCGGGTGACGGCATCGGCCCCGAGATCATCGCCGAGGGCAAGAAGGTCCTCGCGGCGCTGGGCGAGAAGCACGACGTCGAGTTCGTCTGCGAGGACCACCTGATCGGCGGCGCGGCGATCGACGCCACCGAGGCCGCGGGCGGCCCCGTCTCCGCGCTCCCGCCCGAGACGCTCGAGGCGGCAAAGGCCTCCGACGCCGTCCTTCTCGCCGCGGTGGGCGGCCCCAAGTGGACCGACACGCGCGTGGGTGCCGTCCGTCCCGAGCAGGGACTGCTCGCCATCCGCAAGGAGCTGGGCCTCTACCTCAACCTGCGCCCGGTGCGCATGTTCGATGCGCTGATCGACGCCTCCACGCTCAAGCGCGAGGTGCTCACGGGCGTCGACCTGCTCATCGTCCGCGAGCTCACGGGCGGCCTCTACTTCGGCGGCCACGAGCGCACGATGGGCGTCGAGGGCGCCGGCGTGGGCGGCACCCGCGGCGAGTACGCGCGCGACATCCTGGAGTACTCCGAGTACGAGGTCGACCGCGTGGTGCGCCGGGCCTTCGACGCGGCGCGCCGCCGCCGGGGCGTGGTGCACTCCGTGGACAAGGCCAACGTGCTCGACACCTCCCGCATGTGGCGCGAGGTGGCCCACAGCATCGCCGCCGAGTACCCCGACGTAACGCTCGGGGACATGTACGTGGACAACGCCGCGATGCAGCTCATCGCCAACCCGGCGCAGTTCGACGTGCTCGTGACCGAGAACACCTTCGGCGACATCCTCTCCGACGAGGCGTCCATGCTCACGGGCTCGCTCGGCATGCTCGCCTCCGCGAGCCTGGGCGACGGCACGGCCCTCTACGAGCCAAGCCACGGCTCCGCGCCGGACATCGCCGGTCAGGGCATCGCAAACCCGATCGCGCAGATCCTCTCGGTGGAGCTCATGCTCCGCTACAGCTTCGGCATGGACGACGCCGCCGACGAGCTGGCCGCCGCGGTCACGCGCGTGCTGGACGAGGACTGGCGCACCGTGGACATCGCCGACGAGAACACGCCGGCCGAGAAGGTCCTCGGCACCGCCGCGATGGGCGACAAGATCGTGGAGGCCCTGGGCTAGACGAGACGACGCAGGGAGAAGGGCCGAGGGGTCCGGCGCTCAAGCAGCCGCCGACCCCCTCGGTCCCTCCCGCCCTTTGACTGCAAAACCTTCGCTCGTGTGACGCTTCTCCCGTTGCCAGACAAAAATCGCCTCTCGTGCAACGCTGTTGGGACCCGTTTTGGGACCCATGATCGTTCCAGCCACCGCTTCCGCAGGAAAGCACAACAAATCTAAAACTATCGTAGACTCTCTGGGGAAATTGGTGTCGCACGAGAGGCGGTTTTGGTTCTCGAAAGAGCAAAATGTTGCACGAACGACCGTTTTGCGTTGGCAGCAGGCGTCGTTCCCCGCCGTCGCTGCCGCTCGTTGAAGGGACGCCCATGACCTACGACTTCACCACCATCCTCGACCGTGCGGGCCACGATGCGCTCGCGCTCGATGCCGTCGGCGCCCCGGGCTCGGGCTACCCGGCGCCGGACGCGGGGTTCGACCCCATCCCCATGTGGGTCGCGGACATGAGCTTTCCCGTCGCCCCCTCGATCACGCGGGCCATCCAGGAGCGCCTGCAGTACCCCACCTTCGGCTACTTCAAGCCGAGCGAGGCATACTACCAGGCCATCATCGACTGGCATCGTGACCGCAAGGGCGTGGTCGACCTCGAGCCGCGTCACATCGGCTATGAGAACGGCGTGCTCGGCGGCGTGGTCTCCACCCTGCACGCCTTCGCCGCGCCGGGAGACCCCGTCCTCGTCCACAGCCCGACCTACGTGGGCTTCACGCACTGCCTCGAGGACAACGGCTTCCGCATCGTCCACTCTCCGCTCGCGCGCGACGAGGCGGGCGTCTGGCGCATGGACTACGAGGACATGGAGCGCCGCCTTGCGGACGAGCACATCCACGTGGCCATCTTCTGCTCTCCGCACAACCCCTGCGGGCGCGTGTGGGAGCGCTGGGAGATCGAGCGTGCCATGGAGCTCTACCGGCGCCACGACTGCGTCGTCGTCTCCGACGAGATCTGGTCCGACATCGTGCGCCCCGGCGTCACGCACATCCCCACGCAGTCCGTCTCCGAGGACGCGCGCATGCGCACGGTGGCGCTCTACGCTCCGAGCAAGACCTTCAACCTCGCCGGGCTGATCGGCAGCTATCACGTCATCTACAGCGACTACCTGCGCGACCGTGTGGCGACGCGCGGCAAGAAGACGCACTACAACAGCATGAACGTGCTCTCGCAGCATGCGCTCGTCGGCGCGTACTCGGACGAGGGACGCGCCTGGGCGGACGAGCTCAACCAGGTCATCGCCGGCAACGTCGACTGGGCCTGCGACTTCATCGAGCGGCGTCTCCCCGGCGTGAGCGTCTTCCGCCCGCAGGGCACCTACATGCTCTTCCTGGACTGCTCGCAGTGGTGCGAGAGGAACGGGCGCTCCATCGACGAGCTGCTGCGCGCCGGTCATCGCGTGGGCGTGTGCTGGCAGGACGGCCGTGCCTTCCACGGCCCCTGCCACCTGCGCATGAACCTCGCGCTGCCGCTCTCCCGCGTGCAGGAGGCCTTCGCGCGCCTTGAGGCCCACGTCTTCTGACGCACCGTACGCGCCCGCTACGCGAGCGTCCCGCTGGCGAAGCTGCGGTCGATGTCGCGCTGGAACCGCTCGGTGACGCGGTTCTCGTCGTCTGGTATACCGCGCGTGTAGGCGAGAAGCTGCGCCGCCGTCGCGACGGGCCGCCTCGACGCGAGCTCGGCCAGCTGCTCTGCTATGTAGGGGACGGCCCAGGGCTGGGGCTTCTGGGAGAGGTGCAGGGTCTTCCCGTCCGTCAGAATGCCGCCCCTGAAGGGCAGCAGCGTGAGGAGCATGAGCGACGGGATGTGGTGGACGTGCGCGTCGGCGGGGTCTTGCGACGCGCCCACCACGAAGAGGCGGTCCTGGTTCATGTAGACGGCGCGGTCGGCGTTGGCGTCCACGCAGGTGAACATGTCCCGCAGCGCGTGACGCCACGGCCGGGCGATCTCGAGCTGCCGCGGCGAGAGGTCGAGCGGGTTGTCGCGGACGAAGTCGTCAACGAGCGAGCGGTTCCTCCAGAGCGCCTCGGAGACCTTCCCGCCGTTCTCGTAGAGCATGCAGGGCGCGCCCGGTCGTTCGCGCAGCCGCTCGGGCGCGACCACGTGGAGCCGCTCGTTGGTGTAGACGAGCAGCGCGTTCATGGTCGAGTAGAAGAGGCGGGCGTCCCGGTCGCTCATGTGGGAGTAGGGTGCGCGCGCCCGGTCGAGGACGTCGCCTACGGTCTTTGCTCTGGTCATGCGCTCCTCCTTTAACGTGGTGTGAGGGAGGAGGCTATCAGGTCGGGCTTCCACTGCGCTGACGGCTGGCTTTCGGCTCTCTGCGGCCCGAGGTCAGAGGCCGGTCTCGGCCGGCTCCGTGCGGCGAGAAGTTCGCGTGCGGCAGCCTGGGGGCCGCGAGCGGCGCCCCGCCGCGCCGACGGCGGGCGGGCAGGGGCGAGAACGTGACGGAGACGCGCGCTTTTGTCTCGGCTACTCCATGGTGCGCGTTGAGAAGATCGGCTCGTCCTCCCACCAGACGACGTCGTCGCCCGGCGCCTCGAGCGTGGCGCGCACGTCGACGAGGCGCTGGTTGGAGGAGCCGCGGAAGCGCAGCGTTATGTCGTGGAGGTCCTGGACGAAGGGGCCGTCCACGAGCACGTCGAGCGTGTCCAGCAGTCGGTCCGTGACGTCGCCCAGGTTCCAGGCGCCACCGGGGGCGAGCTGGTCCCACGTGTGGCCCGAGAAGAGCCAGATCGACTTCGTGTCCCCGAAGCGCCCGCGCACGGCCTCGAGAAACCCGACGAGCCCCTGCTGGTTCTCCGGCTCCATCGGCTCCCCGCCGAGGATGGTGATCCCGGTCACGTAGGGGACGTCAATCGAGTCCATGATCTTCTCGGCGACCTCGTCGGTGAAGGGCTCGCCCGCCTCGAAGTCCCAGGCCTCCTCGTTGAAGCAGTTGGGGCAGTGCAGGCGGCACCCGGAGACGAAGAGCGTGGTTCGCACGCCGGGCCCGTTGGCGATGTCGCAGTACTTGATGTTCGCGTAGTTCATGGGTGCTCAGCCTTTCGACTCGAAGGGACGGTGCTGGTCGTGGTCAGCCCGGTACTCCTTCACGTGGTCGATACGTCCGTCTGAATCAAAGTGAATCCGGGAGATCCCGTCGAACGTGTAGTCCTCGCCCTCCGTGGCAGAGAACGTCCACGACACAAAGAGGGTCTCGTCGCTCTGGTCGGGCTCGATCGAGTGGATATCCCACGCTGTGACCGTCTGGCGAGAAAGCATGTGGTCCACCCAGCGGTGAAGCTCGTCGGTGCCCACGTATACCGGACCGTAGCACTCCTCGTACACGCATTCTGGCGAGAAGAGCTCGTCAAAGTGCGAGAAGTGGCATGGGACGTCGTCCCAGGAACTTATCTACATTTGTTTTCAGCCGGGGCTCGGAGAGCCACTTCTCGAGCCATGCGCTGTCGTCAAGGTCTTCGGTCATCGATGGACTCACGACCCTCCCTCCTGGCCAATAGATACGAAAATGCCCCGGTGACATGGAAACCAGCGGTCATCACGGGGCTTGCGAGCTCAGTATAGCGCCTTGCCGCCGAGAAGCGCCTCGTCCCGAGACGACTCGCGGCGGACCCCAGGTGATGGGTTCCGCCGCGAGTTCCTGCCGCGTTCTGCGCAAAAGCCCCTACAGGTGCAGCACGCGGTCCTTGATCTCCTCGGTGCGGCCCTGGTTCCAGAACTGGGTGCCGATGTAGCCGCAGGTGCGACGCGCGACGTTCATCTTGGACTGGTCGCGGTTCCCGCAGTGCGGGCACTCCCAGACGAGCTTGCCGTCGTCCTCCACGAGCTGGATCTCCCCGTCGTAGCCGCACACCTGGCAGTAGTCGCTCTTGGTGTTGAGCTCGGCGTACATGATGTGGTCGTAGATGTACTGCATGACGGAGATGACGGCCTCGAGGTTGTCCTGCATGTCCGGCACCTCCACGTAGGAGATGGCCCCGCCGGGAGAGAGGCGCTGGAACTCGGACTCGAAGCGCAGCTTGGTGAAGGCGTCGATCTCCTCGGTCACGTGGACGTGGTAGCTGTTGGTGATGTAGCCCTTGTCCGTGATGCCCGGGATGATGCCAAAGCGGCGCTGGAGGCACTTGGCGAACTTGTAGGTGGTGGACTCGAGTGGCGTGCCGTAGAGCGAGTAGTCAATGTTCTCCGCGGCCTTCCACTCGGCGCACTTGTCGTTCATGCGCTGCATGACGGCGAGCGCGAACGGCGTGGCCTCCTCGTCGGTGTGGCTGTGGCCGGTCATGGCCTTGACGCACTCGTAGAGGCCCGCGTAGCCGAGCGAGATCGTGGAGTAGCCGCCGTAGAGCAGCTTGTCGATCTTCTCGCCCTTCTTGAGGCGCGCGAGGGCGCCGTACTGCCACAGGATCGGCGCGGCATCCGAGGTGGTGCCGAGCAGGCGCTCGTGACGGCAGCGCAGGGCGCGGTGGCAGAGCTCCAGGCGCTCGTCGAAGACCCTCCAGAACTCGTCCATGTCGTGGTGGGCGGAGAGCGCCACGTCCACGAGGTTGATGGTCACGACGCCCTGGTTGAAGCGGCCGTAGTACTTGGGCTTGCCGGGCTCCCAGTTACCGGCGTTGGACACGTTGTCGAAGCCGTTGCCCGAGCGGTCCGGGGTGAGGAAGGAGCGGCAGCCCATGCAGGTGTAGCAGTCTCCGTTGCCCTCGGTCTCGCCCTTGGAGAGCTTGTACTCCTTCATCTTCTTCTCGGAGATGTAGTCCGGCACCATGCGCCTGGCCGTGCACGTGGCCGCGAGCTTGGTGAGGTAGAAGTACGGGGTGCCCTCGCGGACGTTGTCCTCCTCGAGCACGTAGATGAGCTTCGGGAAGGCGGGCGTGATCCAGACGCCCTCCTCGTTCTTGACGCCCTCGTAGCGCTGCTTGAGCATCTCCTCGATGCACATGGCCAGGTCGGCCTTCTCGCGCTCGTTCTTGGCCTCGTTGAGGTACATGAAGACCGTGATGAACGGCGCCTGGCCGTTGGTGGTCATGAGGGTGACGACCTGGTACTGGATGGTCTGGACGCCGCGGGCGATCTCCTCGCGGACGCGCTTCTCGACGATCTCGGAGATCTTCTCCTCGCCGGGATGGGCGTCGATGGCCTCCATCTCGGCCTCCACCTGGCGGCGGATCTTCTGGCGCGAGACGTCGACGAACGGCGCGAGGTGCGTGAGCGAGATGGACTGGCCGCCGTACTGGCAGGAGGCCACCTGGGCGATGATTTGCGTGGCGATGTTGCAGGCGGTGGAGAAGCTGTGCGGGCGCTCGATGAGCGTGCCGGAGATCACCGTGCCGTTCTGCAGCATGTCCTCGAGGTTCACGAGGTCGCAGTTGTGCATGTGCTGGGCGAAGTAGTCGGAGTCGTGGAAGTGGATGATGCCCTCGTTGTGGGCCTCCACGACCTCGGCGGGGAGCAGCTCGCGCATCGTGAGGTCCTTGGAGACCTCGCCGGCCATGTAGTCGCGCTGGACGGAGACGACGGTGGGGTTCTTGTTGGAGTTCTCCTGCTTGACCTCCTCGTTGTTGCACTCGATGAGGGCGAGGATCTTGTCGTCCGTCGTGTTCTTGTGGCGCCTCTGGTTCTGCACGTAGCGGTAGATGATGTACTTGCGGGCGACCTCGAAGTGGTGCAGGCCCATGAGCTGGTCCTCGACGAGGTCCTGGACCTCCTCGACGGTGACAGTGTGGCCGGCCTCCATGCACTCGTCGGTGACGTTGAGGGAGGCGAACTTGACCTCGCGCTCGGTGAGGCGCTCGCTGGCGGGCACCTCGGCGTTGGCCGCGCGGATGGCGTTCTCGATCTTCGAGATGTCGAAGGCGACCTCTGAGCCGTTGCGCTTGATAATCTTCATGGCGACCTCTCCTCGTGGTGCTCGCCGCGGTCCGCGGCGGGTGCTTTTTTGCGTGCAGAGACTACTATGCCACAACGAGTTGTGGTTGGCGTCGTGAAAAGACACAAAATATTGTTGAGAACCTGCTCAATGCTGTCGATAAGTCATATCCGCGCAGGTAAGGAAAATGCGTCTGGAAAAAGCATTTCTTTAACCTGTGGAGGAGTCATCCGTGAACGCTCTGAAACGTCCGCGAGCGGCGGGCCGGGGGAGGCGCCCCGTTGGGCTACAGTGGGAGCGAGAAGGACCACGGGAGGGTGAGATGGAGTTCTCGACGCGGCTGGACCTGTTCGGTGACGAGGTGTTCGCGGTGCTCAACGCACGTCGGCGCGAGCTGGAGGCGGCGGGGCGCAGGGTCTTTGACCTCTCGGTGGGGACGCCCGACTTCGAGCCGCCAGCGCACGTCGTCGAGGCCCTGCGCGCGAGCGCCGCGGACCCGGGCAACTGGAAGTACTCGCTCCACGACAAGGACGAGCTCCTCGACGCCGTCTGCGCCTACTACGAGAGCCGCTACGGCGTCGCGGGGATCACGCGCGACATGGTGATGAGCTGCCGCGGCACCCAGGAGGGCCTCGTCCACGTGTGCTCGGCGCTCTGCGACGCGGGCGACGTGGCGCTCGTCCCCGACCCGTGCTACCCCGTCTTCCAGAACGCGACGCTGCTCGCCGGCGCCCGCCCCCACTACTACCGCCTCACGGCCGAGCATGGCTTCCTGCCGCATCTCGCGGACGTGAGCGCCGAGGTGGCCGACACCGCGAGGTACCTGATCGTCTCGCTTCCCGCCAACCCCGTGGGGTCGGTGGGGACGCCGGAGGTCTACGAGGAGGTCATCGCCTTCGCGCGCGAGCACGACCTCGTCGTCATCCACGACAACGCTTACTCCGACATCGTCTTCGACGGGCCCGCGGGAGGCTCGTTCCTCTCGTACCCCGGGGCGCTCGACGTGGGCGTCGAGTTCCTCTCGCTGTCCAAGTCCTTCAACGTGACGGGCGCGCGCCTGTCCCTCCTCGTGGGCCGGCCCGACGTGGTGGCAGCGGCGAGGATGCTCCGCGGCCAGATCGACTTCGGCATGTTCTATCCCGAGCAGGACGCCGCCATCGCGGCGCTCACCGGCCCGCGCGACCAGGTCGAGCACCAGCGCAGGCTCTACCAGGAGCGCCGCGACGCCCTCTGCGACGGGCTCGAGGAGATCGGCTGGGAGCGGCCCAACGCTCACGGCTCCATGTTCGTGTGGGCGCGCATCCCGGGAGGCCGCACGGACTCGGCCGCCTTCGCGCTCGAGCTCATGGAGCGCGCCGGCGTCATCGTGACGCCGGGGTCGAGCTTCGGGCCGTCGGGCGAGGGCTACGTGCGCATGGCGCTCGTGCTGCCGCCCGCGCAGCTTCGCGAGGTCGTCGCGGCCATCGACGCCGCCGGAGTGTAGGGGGAAGCCATGGACCAGAGGGAGTTCGTCGAGCTCGTTGCCGCCTCGCGGACATACCGCCGCTTCGACGAGACGCGGCCCGTCACCCGCAGTCAGCTCGAGGCGCTCGTGGGGGCCGCCCGCCTGGCGCCCTCGGCCAACAACCGGCAGCGGCTCCGCTTCCACCTGAGCGTCGGGCCCGAGGCCCTGCTGGTCGAGTCCCACCATCGCTGGGCGGCCCTGCTCAAGGACTGGGACGGCCCGGCCGAGGGCGAGCGGCCCACGGGCTACGTGACCATAGCCGGACCCGAGGGCGCCCGCACGAACGGCATGGTCAACCAGGACGCGGGGATCGCCGCCCAGACCGTCATGCTCGCCGCGCGGGCCGCCGGGCTCGTGGGCTGCATGGTCGCGAGCTTCGACGCCGAGCTCGCTCCGGCCCTCGGCCTCGCCGAGAAGGGCCTCGAGCCGCTCGTCCTCTGCGCGCTCGGCTATCCCGCGCCCGACGAGCGGGTGGTCCTCGAGCCCGCCACCATCGAGCACGGCATCACCTACTGGCGCGACGCCGACGGCGTGCACCACGTGCCCAAGCTCGCCGTGGAGGACCTTCTCGTCTAGGAGCGGGACGGCTGCGTCCGGGAATCGGCGAAGTTCCCGCCCGCGGGCGAGCTGCCGTCCCGGAATCGGCGACGTTCCCCGCCGCCGCGGCCGTCGTGTCCCGGAATCGGGGACCTTCTCGCCCACGGGCGCGCCTCTGTCCGGGAATCGGCGACCTTCCCCCGCCGCCGCGGCTCCGTTCCGAGGAACCTCCCGGATTCCTGGACGAGAAGAGCGGCGGGCACGGGAACTCCGGCGATTCCGGGACGAGAAGGGCGGCGGGCCCGAGAATCCCGGCGATTACGGGACGGCCCGCTAGCTGAGCTCGGTCACCGAGTCGAAGTCGACGCCGCAGGCCTCGACGGCGCCGCGGCCGCCGAAGACGCAGACGCCCCGCGCGGTCCCCTCGTCGGCGAGCGCCGCGGCGAGGGCGCGCACGTCGTCGGCCGTGACGGAGAGCTCCTGGGCACGCACCTCGTCGCGCCAGCCCGCGGGGCGGGCGCAGAATCGGGCCACGTCCTGGCGCCGGGCGAGCTGCCGGGGCTTCACGGGCGCATCGTGGGACGCGACCGTGGCCACGATGTAGCCGTCCAGCTCCGCCGGGGTGCCGTCCCAGCCGGCCAGCCACGCCGCCGCGGCGTCGTAGCGCGCGAGCGTCGCGTCGACGGACGGGTCGCGGTACGACCAGAACTGCCGGAGCCCCTCGGTCGAGCGCTTGAAGCCCACGCCGTAGGCACCGCCCTTCACGCGCACCTCGTTCCAGAGGTAGTCAAAGGAGAGGGCGCGCGTGGCGACCTGCCAGGCGCCGACGGTCCCGGCGTCCGCCGCGGAGGGGCCAGAGCCCTGTGCGACGTAGGCGACGTCGGAGGGGATGACGAAGGCCTCGCGCCTCGCGCCGCGCGCCGGGACGACGAGGCGCCGGGCGACGTCGGCCGCCGGGAGGGCGAGCGTGCCCCCGCGCTCCCAGAACCGGGCGCGGTCGGACGCGGGGCCCGTGAAGCTCACGGTGACGTTCCCCGCGGTGAAGATGTGCGCGCACAGCGAGGAGAGGCGACCCGGCAGCCCGCCGGCCCGCTCGTCCCAGTGCTCGAGCAGCTCGCGCAGGAAGAGGTAGTAGTCGACGCCGCCCATGGCGCCTGAGGCGCACGCGGCAGCCGAGAAGTACGTGCTCGTGCGGCCGAGCGCCGCCGAGTGGCCCGAGCTCACGTAGTACTGCTCGAGCGCGACGCGGCGCTGCGTCAGGATGTCGCGGACGCGGGCGAGGTCGGTGAAGTCCGTCTCGCCCCACACCTCGTGCGGGAGGTCGCAGAGCGCGTCGGCCTTCTCGGCGAGCGCCGAGGCGCCCACCACGAGCGTGGGGGCGGCGAAGGAGAGGTCGTCGTCGCGCGTGTAGGTCTCGACGAAGAAGTCGAGCCCGCCGAGGTTCGTCTCCACGAGGGTGTCCAGCTCGGAGGCGCTGCGACGGGTCGTGGCCAGGCGGCCGAGCAGGTCGGAGAGCAGCCCGACGTAGGGAAGGTCGTCGAACTCGAGGCAGCGCAGGTCGAAGTAGTGGTAGACGTAGTCGATCCCGTGGGTGTCGAGCTCGTGGCCCACGCAGGGTAGGGGTGCCTCTACGTCCACGGGAGCCGGCTCGGCCGGCGCGGGGCCGATGTCGGAGACCCTGAGCATCGGCAGCGTCGCGAGCGCCTCCGGCGTGTCGGGCGCCTCCTGCTCCGCGCGCAGGGCGTCGACCTCGGCCCTCACGGCCTCGACGTCCTTCTCGTCCATGCCCTCGCGCAGGCGGGCGAGCTCGGCTGCCTCATCGTCGGCGTCGCCCTCGGTCACGGGCACGAGCTCGACCTCGGCGCAGTGGGCGCTTTCGCAGACCACCTCGCGCAGCAGCCGCTCGAAGAGCCCCTCGTCAAGGCCGCGCTTGAGCTCGGCGAGCGCGTCCTCGTAGCGGAGGTAGTCGACCGGGCCTCCGTCGTCGTAGAGCCAGCTCGACATCGACTGGATGGCGAGCGCCACGCCGTCGGGGTAGCCGCCCCAGTCGCCCTCGCGCAGGTTGAACTCCGCCTGGGCGAGCGACGCCTCGAGCTTGTCGCGGGGGATGCCGCCCTCGGCGAGCTCGGCGCAGGTGGACTCCACGAGCGCGCGGAACCTCTCGCCCGCGCCCTCGCGCAGCCCCTTGAGCGTGAACATGACCTGCGGCTGCAGGACGCCGTCGACCAGCATGGCGGAGAAGTCGTCGGCGAGGCCCGCGTCCAGGACGCGCCGCTTGAGGGGGGACTCGTTGGACCCGCAGAGGGCGTCGAGCAGGACGTCCGCGGCCAGCACGCGGGTGCGGTCGGCGGCGGCCCCGATCACGTACGAGAGACCGATCTCGGCGTTGCCCGGCGCCGTCGCCATGCGCACCTCCGTGCGTGCGGCGCGCACGGGCGCCTGGAGCGCGAGCGGGTTGGGCGCGCCCGCACCGCGCTCGGCCGCGCCACGAAGCGCCTCGTCCACGAGGGCGAGCTCGCGGTCCACGTCCAGGTCGCCGTAGAGGAAGACGTAGGCGTTGGACGGCGCGTAGTGCCGCGCGTGGTTGTCGAGGAACGCCTCGTAGGTGAGGGTGGGGATGGCGCGCGGGTTGCCGCCCGACTCGTGGCGGTAGCAGGTGTCCGGGAAGAGCGCGCGCGTGAGGGCCTGGTAGAGCACGTCGTCGGGGTCGGAGAGCGCGCCCTTCATCTCGTTCAGGACCACGCCGTTGTAGCTGAGCGCGCCGTCCTCGTCGGCCTCCAGGTGCCAGCCCTCCTGCTCGAAGATCCTCGGGCGGTGCCAGATCGCGGGGTGCAGCACGGCGTCCAGGTAGACGCCCATGAGGTTCTCGAGGTCGGCGGTGTTGGTGGAGGCCACGGGGTACATGGTCTTGTCGGGGAACGTCATGGCGTTCAGGAACGTCTGCATGCTCGTCTTGAGCAGGTTGACGAAGGGCTCCTTCACCGGGTAGTGCTCCGACCCGCAGAGCACCGAGTGCTCCAGGATGTGGAAGACGCCGGTGTCGTCGGCCGGCGGCGTCTTGAAGCTGATCGCGAATGCCTTGTTGGCGTCCGCGCAGGCGAGCCAGAGCGCGCGGGCGCCGGTGGCCTCGTGGCGCATGACGTAGGCGCAGCCCGAGAGCTCGGGGATCGGCTCGACGGACATGATGACGAACCCGGCATGGGCGGTGCCCACGGCGAGCTCGCCGCGCGGCTCGATGAAGCTCTTCTCGGCCATGTTCTTCTCCCTGGACGCGATTCTCACAAGGACGAGCATAGCGCAGGCGGACCGTGGTAGGCTATCGACCGTTGTGCGAGACGGGAGGGCGCGTGGGCGAGAAGAGCGACGAGCAGAGGAGGCGCATCCGCCGCGGCGGCGATGACGGAGCGCGGGCGCGAGCAGCTCGTCGGCGTGTGGCGAAGCCCGCGCGCCCTTCTCGATCGCGGAGATCGTGGGCTTCGTGCTCATCATCGTCATGGTGTACCTCACGGCGTAGCGCGCGGGGCGCTCTGGTTAGAAATACCGGCTCGTCCCCCTCTGACCGGCCGATCGGGTTAGAAATACCGGCTCGTCCCCCTCGGAAGGCGTTCTCAGAGGGGGACGAGCCGGTGGTTTTAACCCAGTGGGCGAGAAGAACGGGGACGAGCCGGTGGTTTTAACCCGCCGTACGATATGGCGGTCGGCTTAGATCCTGCTCATCTCAGAGGCGACCGTGGAGTACCAGTACTGCCAGTTGGGCGGGCAGTACTTCCGGGCGCCGGCGACGGTGAGGCGGCCGCCGTAGCCGATGGAGAGACCCTGGACGTGCGCCCAGATGGCCTCCTCCCAGCTGCCCCAGCTGGAGCTGCCCCAACCCCAGGCGTTGTGCGGCTTGAAGCAGTAGCGGCCCTGCGTGCTCTCGACCATGGAGATGGCGGGCGAGAAGCGCGGGTCGACGTTGTACTCGAAGGCGGCCTCGGCGAACGTCTTGCCCTGGCCGGAGAGCGGGGACCCGGCGAGGTAGGCATCGATGCGCGGCGCCCACTCGGAGACGAAGGCGTCCTTGTCGGAGCCGGGGCTGACGGAGCCGGGGCCGCTGTCGTTCGAGGGGGCCTCGACCGTGGCGGTGGTGCCCGACTCAGTGGTGAAGGTATTCCCGCTCTCCTTCTTGGCGGCCTCGATGGCGGCCTTGCGCGCCGCCTCCTCGGCCGCCTGCTGCGCGGCGATCTTGGCCTCGAGCTCGTCACGAGCCGCCTTGGCCTCGTCGAGGGCGTCCTCGACCTCCTCGCGACGCTCCTCGGCCTCCTGCATCTGCGAGTTCAGGCTGTCTCGCGCGAGCTCGAGCTCGTTCTCGAGGGCGAGGAGCTCGTTGATGGCGTCGGTGTTGGACGCCTGGATGATGTCGAGGTACTGGATCGTGGAGAGGAGGTCGTAGAAGGTGTCCGCGGACAGGAGCAGGTCCACGAGCCCGCCGGACCCCTGCTGCATCTTGTAGAGGGTGCGCATGGACGCCGCCGCCTGCTCCCTCGCCTCCGGCAGCTCAGCCTCGAGCTCGTCGATGCGGGCCTGGAGCTCGTCAACCTGCTCCTGCGCCTCCTTGTAGTCGGCGTTGTGCTCCTGGATCTCCTGCTGGATGGCGCCCAGATCGCTCAGGTCGTCTGCGGCCGCCGTGCTCGGACGGGCGACTACCAGGCAAAGCGCGCAGCCCAGGGCCACGATCGCCGCGGCGAGGGGATAGCCGGCCTTCCACTGTTTGGCTGACGTCACTTGGGGCAATCCTTCTGTTCGGTCACCGTTCGAATTGGTGATGCGTACAAACAAACGGAGTGTATTTTACCGTCTGACGCCAAATCTCACGGTTCCTACACGAGTCGTTCGAATCGCGGGCTCAGCGACGGCCCCGCCGCGCGGGGCGACGGGGCCGGCCCTGGACGCCTGTCCTCGCGCGCTACTTGATGATGAGCGTGTCGCAGTCCGTGTTGCGCGTGAGGAAGGTGGATATGGAGCCGAGGATGGCGTACTTGATCGAGGAGAGCCCGCGCGCGCCGCAGATCACGAGGTCGGGCTTGACGACGTCGAGCATCTCGTCCTTCAGGGTCTCGCGGATGCGGCCGGAGCGGACGATCACCTCGACCTTCTTGATTCCCGGCATGGCCTCCGCAGCCTTGACCTTCTCGGCGATCGAGTCGCGGAAGGTCTGCTCGAGGGTGGGCACGATGTCCACGGGGAACGTCCCGGCGGCCTCGAGCGCCGTCGAGTCGATCACGTGCCCGATGTAGAGCTCCGCCTCGTCGTTCGCCGCCATGACGATGGCGCGGTCGAGCACCTTGTCCTGCTCGTCCGAGCCGTCGAGGGAGACGAAGATCCTGTCGTAGCCGAGGTCCTGATAGGAAACGGTGGTATCGGCCATGGTGACTCCCTTCCGCTTT
Source organism: Atopobiaceae bacterium (assembly GCA_030525685.1). GTDB lineage: Bacteria > Actinomycetota > Coriobacteriia > Coriobacteriales > Atopobiaceae > Thermophilibacter. Next base: position 79,810 of record JAUNEG010000003.1, read on the forward strand.
GGTCCGTCCAGAGGGCTGCATCACTTATTCCCCTCGTCCGGAGAACCGCGTCGAGCGGTCCGCCCAGCGGCGTAGAATTTCGGTGGCGGGGTGCCACGAGCCCGCCGGTTGCGCGACCATAGGAGCGCTGTCACTGAAAGGGAGGGCAATGGACCCCATAGAGCTCGCAAAGGCCGCGGTGTACGGCGCCGTCGAGGGCGTCACGGAGTGGCTCCCCATCTCCTCGACGGGACACATGCTGCTGCTCAAGCAGTTCCTCACCATGGACGTCTCCGAGGACTTCTGGAACATGTTCCTCGTCGTCATCCAGCTCGGCGCGATCCTCGCCGTCTGCGTGATGTTCTTCCACAGGTTGAACCCCTTCTCCCCGAGCAAGAGTGCGGGCGAGAAGCGCGACACCTGGTCGCTCTGGGCCAAGACGATCGTCGCCTGCGTCCCGGCGGCCGTCATCGGCATCCCCATCGACGACTGGATGGAGGCCAACCTTGGAAGCCCGTTCGTGATCGCGGCGGCGCTGATCGCCTACGGCATCGCCTTCATCGTGACCGAGACCGTGCGCGAGCGCCGCGCCTCCGCCCTCGTCTCCACCGGGAAGCACTTCTCGGCGCCCGACCTCGGCGATGCGCCCACGCGCTCCGAGCTCGCCGATGCCGGCGCGCGCGTCCGGACGCTCGAGGGGCTCGACTGGAAGACCGCGATCGGCATCGGTCTCTTCCAGGTGCTCTCCATCGTGCCCGGCACCTCCCGCTCGGGCTCCACGATCATCGGCGGCCTCCTGCTCGGCTGCTCGCGCACCGTGGTCGCCGAGTTCACGTTCTTCCTTGCCATCCCCGTCATGTTCGGCGCGAGCGCGCTGCGTCTGGCCAAGTACTTCCTCGCGGGCAACGTGTTCAGCGGGACCGAGGCGGCCGTCCTCGGGGTGGGCTGCCTCGTCGCCTTCCTCGTCTCGCTCGCGGTCATCCGCTTCCTCATGGCGTTCGTCCGCAAGCACGACTTCAAGCCGTTCGGCTGGTATCGCATCGTCCTCGGCGTGGCCGTCATCGCCTGGTTCGCGCTGGTCCGATAGGGGGTCTGAGTTGAAAGCCACGTCCTCGCGCGCCCGAGCGCTCACGGTCCTTCTCGCCTGCGTCCTCGCCCTCGTGGGCGCGGCGGCGGCCCTCCCGGTCGCGGCGCTGGCGGAGGAGGGCGCCTACTCCGCGGCAGAGCCCCCCTCGATCACCTCGCCGCGCGCCCTCGTGGTCGAGCTCGAGACGGACACGACCCTGTTCGAGCGGGATGCCGACGAGCGCTGCTACCCGGCGTCTATCACCAAGGTCATGACCGCGATCGTGGTGCTGGAGAACGCCGACCTCGACGCCGAGGTGACCGTCGAGGAGTCGGACTTCGACGAGCTCACCTGGGACAGCTCGGTCGCCGACCTCAAGCCGGGCGAGACGCTCAGCGTGCGCGACCTGCTCGCCTGCCTGCTGCTCCCCTCCGGCAACGACGCCGCGTACGTGCTCGCCCGCTACGTGGGCGGCGGCGACTGGGGCGCCTTCGTCGACCTGATGAACGAGAAGGCCGCCGAGCTGGGCTGCGAGAACACGCACTTCGTCAACCCCTGCGGCCTGCATGACGACGACCACTACACCACGGCGCGCGACCTCGTGACCATCTTCGAGGAGGCGCTCTCCCTCCCCGAGTTCGTGGAGATCGCGGGCAGCGCCACGTGGGACCTGCCCGCCACGAGCGAGAATCCCGCCCGCACCCTGGAGACCACGGACCATCTCGTCGACCCGGACGGCCCCGTCTACCTGGGCGACACGGTCATCGCGAGCAAGACCGGCACCACCACCGAGGCGGGACGGTGCCTCATCACTGCCGCCCAGCGCGATGGCAGGACGCTCGTCGCCGTGGTGCTGGGCGTTCCCTACACGGGCTACGCGACCGGGGCCACCGAGAACTTCTACGACATGTACAACCTGATCGAGTGGGGCTTCGGCGCGTGGAAGACCGGCGCGATTGTGAGCGTGGGCGATGCGCTGGGCTCGGCCGAGGTGACCCTCTCGAGCGACGGCGAGAAGGTCGACGTGTCCGCCGCCTCGGCGATAACCGCCACGGTCCCGGTCGAGACCGAGCTCGACGACCTGACGCTTTCCCCTTCGTGGTCCGAGGCCTTCCAGGCGCCGCTCGCGCAGGGGCAGGAGCTCGGTACGATGGCCGTCTCCCTCGGCGAGCGCGACCTGGGCACCGTCACGGCGGCCGCGGCGTCCGCCATGGGCCTCTCCATCCCGAGCTTCGTCGTCTGGTGGCTCACATCCGACGTGCTGCACGCGGTCATCGCGGTTGCCTGCCTCGTCGCCGTGTTCGTTGTGGTCGGCCTGATCGCCTCCGCCCGCTCGCGCGCGCGGCGCGCTCGCAGGCGCGTCGCCCCGTCCGGCTATCGCCGCGGTGCCGTGCAGGCCCCGAGCCGCACGCGTCTGAGCACGCCCCCGACCAGGACGAGGGGTGGCTCGCAGCGCCGCTCCGGCGGGAGCCACCTGCGTCGGTAGCGACGTGCTCGCGGGCCGCGAGGCGCTGCTCGCCGCGCTGTAGGCGGCCTCGGCCGCGTTTCTCGCTATGCTCGTGCCCGTATGGGCGCACGACGGGAGGCAACGCATGGCGGCTGACAAGAAGAGGGAGGGCAGGGGTGCGAGGCTCTTCTCGTGCTTCGAGGGGCGCAGGACCCGCGAGGGCGTGCCCACCCCGCACCTCATGGAGGAGCTCAACGCCCCCAAGCGCGACGTCCCGCTCTGGTCGAAGGCGTTCGCGCCGCTCGGCTTCGCGCTGGTCATGGTCGCCATGGGCGTGGGGTGCTTCTTCCTGGGCTCGCCCGCGGTGGGCGTGCTCTTCTGCCTGTTCGGCCTGGTCCCCGCCATTGCGGTGGTCGTCCTGGTGTGTCGCGCCCTGCCGCAGGTGATGGGGCCGCGCCGCGACGCGAGCGGCGAGGAGCTCGGCCCGTACCTGGGTGGCGGGGGCGACCAGCGCGTGCGCGACATGTGCCCCGGCCTCTTCGACCAGGAGCGCGAGAGAATCGAGTGGAACCGCGCCGACGAGGCGCGCCGCACCTGGGAGCGGCTCCAGGGCGAGGACGACAAGGTCGTGCCCGCGCACATGGCGGACGCGCTGGCCGCTGCGGCCGGCGGAGCCGCGGAGGGCGAGGGCCACGAGCTGGTCAAGATTCCGTCCGCCGGCCACTGCTGTGCGGTCTTCGCCGACCCCGACCGCTACTGGGAGGCAGTCGGCGCGTTCGTCGACCGCTGGGCGTAGGGGCCTTCAGGCCGGCGTTCTTCTCGGCGTCCCGGTTTTGGCGACTTTCCGCGCCTTGGCGAGAAGTGCGTCCCGGAATCGGCGACGTTCCGCAGTCCGGCGGACGACGCGTCCCGGAATCGGCGCCCTTCTCCGCTTGCGAGGCCGTTTTGTCCGGGAATCACCGATGTTCGCGCGCCCGGGTGAGGCGAGGCCGGGGAACCTCCCGATTTTTTGGACGAGCTATCGCTCCGGCCGGGGAACACCGCCGAATCCGGGACGCGTGCGACGTCCGTGTCCCCTGATGTTCTTCTCGGCCGCGCCTGTTTTGCGTCCGGGCTTGTCGCTACACTCGTAGGGCAGACGACGACGAGAGGAACCCCGAGGCATGACGAGCGACCAGCAGTCCCTGTTCAGCCAGACGCCCACCGTGGATCTGGAGGGCCTCAATCCCGCCCAGCGCGAGGCCGTGGAGTGCACGCGCGGCCCGCTGCTCGTGCTCGCGGGTGCGGGCTCGGGCAAGACGCGCGTGCTCACGTACCGCATCGCGCACATGATCGCCGACGAGGGCGTGAGGCCCTGGCAGGTCCTGGCCATCACGTTCACCAACAAGGCCGCCGCCGAGATGCGCGAGCGCCTGGGGGCCCTGCTCCCGTACGGTACGCGCGGCATGTGGGTCTGCACCTTCCATGCCATGTGCGTGCGCATCCTGCGCGATGACGGCGAGCTCGTGGGCTATCGTCCCAACTTCACGATCTACGATGACGACGACTCGCGCCGCCTGGTGAAGGCGATCATGGCCGACCTGGACATCGACCAGAAGTCCTATCCGCTCAACTCTGTTCGCGCCAGGATCTCCGCGGCCAAGAACGCCCTGGTGGGTCCCGACGAGATGGCGAGCTCCGCCAACCCCGCGGACCGCGCCGCCGCGCGCGTCTACCGCGAGCTGGACCGCCGGCTCGCCCGCGCCAACGCGATGGACTTCGACGACCTGCTGGTCAAGACCTTCGAGCTGCTCTCCAGGCGCCCTGAGGTCCTGGAGCGCTACCAGGACCGCTTCCGCCAGATTAGCGTGGACGAGTACCAGGACACCAACCACGTCCAGTACGCGATCACCAACCTGCTGGCCGCGCGCCACCGCAACCTCATGGTCGTGGGAGACGACGACCAGTCGATCTACAGCTGGCGCGGCGCCGACATCCAGAACATCCTGGACTTCGAGAAGGACTACCCGGACGCCCGCGTGGTGCGCCTCGAGCAGAACTACCGCTCCACGGGCCACATCCTGGCGGCCGCCAACGCCGTGGTGGCCAACAACTCCCGCCGCAAGCCCAAGCGCCTGTTCACCGACGCTGGGGACGGCGAGAAGATCAAGGTGTTCCAGGCGGCCGACGAGCGCGACGAGGGCCGCTGGATCGGCTCGGAGATCGAGAGGCTCCACGACGGGGGCACGAGCTACGACGACATGGCCGTCTTCTACCGCACCAACGCGCAGTCGCGCGTGCTCGAGGACATGTTCCTGCGGGCGGGCGTCCCGTACAAGATCGTGGGCGGCACGCGCTTCTTCGACCGTGCCGAGGTCCGCGACGTCATGGCCTACCTCAAGCTCGTGGTGAACCCTGACGACGACGTCTCGGCGCTGCGCGTGGTCAACACCCCGCGTCGCGGCATCGGCACCACGTCCATCGCCAAGATCCGCGAGCTGGCGGCGGGGGAGGGCATCTCGTTCTTCTCGGCGTGCCAGATGGCGATTGCCGAGGAGGGGCTGCTCGGTGCCAAGGTGCGCTCGGCGCTCGCGGAGTTCACCGGCACGATCGAGGCCGCACGCCACTTCACCGGCGAGCTCGTCGACGTGGTGAACGCGATCGTGGACCGCTCCGGCCTCGTCCGCGCCCTCGAGGCCGAGCACAGCGTGGAAGCCGACGGCCGCATCGAGAACATCAAGGAGTTCCTCGGCGTCGCCGCCGAGTTCGACGAGACCCACGATGCAGTGGAGACGCTCGAGAGCCTCGCGCAGCTCCGCGCGGCGGGGGCCATCGAGCCGTCCGGCCCCGGGACGACGTCCCCGACGGGCTCCGCGCTCGCTTCGCTCGCTCGCCAAGGCGAGCCGCCCTCTGGGGACGTCGCCCCGGAGCCTGCCCCGTCTAGGCCCCCGGTTGCCTCGGAGAAGCTGCCGGCGCTCATAGAGTGGCTGGCACTGAGGTCGGACCTTGACTCGCTGGCTGGGCAGACACACGCGGTCACGATGATGACCATTCACTCTGCGAAGGGCCTGGAGTTCCCGGTGGTCTTCGTGGCCGGCATGGAGGAGGGCATCTTCCCGCACGCCTCCTACGAGAGCGACGAGGCGAGCGTGGAGGAGGAGCGGCGCCTGGCGTACGTGGCGATCACGCGCGCCCGCAGGCGGCTCTACCTCACGCATGCCGCCACGCGGCGCACCTTCGGCTCCGTGGCCGCCAACCCGCCGAGCCGCTTCCTGCGCGAGATCCCCGAGACGGACGTCGAGCGCACCGGCGTGGGCTCCTCGGGCTTCGCCGGCGTGGGCTGGGAGAAGCGCGGCGACCGTCACGGCACGTTCGGCAGCGGCCGCGGCTCGGACGTCTACGGCGGGCACGTCTTCGGCTCGCGCACGCGCTCCACGGGTGGCGGGGCGTCCCGTCCGGCCCCGACCGGGCCGCGGCCCGACCCGGCGCGCGCCGCGGCGAGCTTTGCCGCCGGCGACCACGTCTCGCACAAGACCTTCGGGCCGGGCGTGGTCATCGCCGCCTCCGGCGACACGATCGAGGTCAAGTTCACGCGAACCGGCACGACGAAGAAGCTGCTCAAGGGCTTCGCCCCGCTGGTGAAGATCGAGGGATAGGAGCGGGCGATGGAGCACCTCATCGGCATCGATCTGGGAGGCTGGCTCGACAAGGGAGTCACGCTCGTCGTGGCGGTGGTCGTGGCGCTCGTGATCCAGCGCGTGGTGGTGCGCCTCATGCACAGGGTGCTCGACGCCTCCAACCTGCCGAGCGCATCGCTCCTCGTCAACATCGTGCGCGCCGTCATCTGGGCGCTCGTCCTGCTCAGCGTGATGAGGCCCGTCTTTGGCGTGGACCCCGCGGGCTTTGTGGCCGCCCTCGGCGTGGTGTCCATCGCGGTCTCGCTGGGCATGCAGGACACGATCTCGAACATCATCGGCGGCATCAGCCTCATGCTGAGCAAGTCCGTCCAGCCCGGTGACCTCATCTCCGTTGGTGACGTGACGGGTGAGGTCACCGACGTCACGTGGCGCAGCACCACGGTGCGCATGCGGGGCGGCGCGGAGGAGGTCATCCCCAACTCGGTGCTCTCCAAGACCGCCCTCACGCGCATCACCGACTGGAGCGCCGGCTACTGCGGCGTGCCCATCTCCGTGGTGCCGGGCGCCGACCTGGGCGCCGTGGCGGACGAGTGCTGCGAGCTGGCCGCGCGCGAGCTTGCCGACCTTCTCGACCCCGCGTTCGAGACGGACGTGGTCTTCTCGGCCCTCACCGCCTACGGCACGCAGGGGGAGGTTCGCCTGCACGTGAAGCCCGACGTGGTCTTCTCCACGGCCCAGGACCGTCTGGCGCGCGCCCTCTCCGGCAGGCCCTGGCTCGCAAGCTGCGTCTAGTCTCTTTGACGGAGCGCTTACCCCGCCTTACGAAACTGCGCCACAAATCGATGCGGGCGCCTTACGGTTCCCTGTTTTTCGGGGCGTAGTGTCCCTCTCTGGTGAAACCCGTCTGCCGGGTCGGCCGCAGACGCCGAGAGAGGAGTCCGTATGCCCAGGGGAACCACTCGTCTGGATGGGGGCGTTTCTCGCCGCAGCTTCCTGAAGCTGTCCATAGCCATGGGAGGTGCCGCCGCCATTGCGGCATCTGCCCCCGAGACCGCCCGTGCCGCCGAGGACGGGGCGACCTACCCCGAGAAGCTCACGTTTGCCGTCATGAGCGACGTCCACCTCTTCTCGCCGGACCTCTGGAGCGACTGCCCGGACTACACCACGGCGGAGAACTCCGACCGCAAGATGTTCCGCGAGAGCTCCGACATCCTGGACAAGGCGCTCGCCGACGTCGTGGCTGCCAAGCCGGACATGGTGCTCGTCCCGGGCGACCTCACCAAGGACGGCGAGCGCGTCTGTCACGAGTGGGTGCGCGACCGCTTTGCCGCCGCCAGGCAGCAGCTCGTCGCCGCTGGCGCCGACACGCAGTTCTACGTGATCAACGGCAACCACGACCTCAACAACCACCACGGCAGGGATTTCTCCGACGGCAGCTCCGTTGACGCCGAGCGCACCGACCCCCTGACCTACAAGTCCCTCTGGGCCGAGTGCGGCTACACGGACACGGTCGTCTACGATGCCGGCGGGACCGCGGACGGCAGCCTCTCCTACGTGGCGCACCCGTGCCCCGGCCTCACGCTGATCGCCGTGGACACCTGTAAGTACAACGTCGCCGCCGATGACGGGACGCTCGCGCAAAAGACGAGCGGCCACGTCTCCGCCGATCTTCTCGCCTGGGTGTGACCAGGCCCGCGAGGCGCGCGCCGCGGGCGACGTGGTCGTCGCCTTCCAGCACCACGGCATCGTCCCGCACTTCGGCTACGAGCCCGCCGTCCCGAATGCGCATGGGCTCCCTCGAGTTCGCGCAGAGGGGCGAGAGGCTCGAGTGCACGCTGACGGTGGACTCCCACGACCTCGGCGACGTGACGCTCGACGAGTGCGGTCTTGCCACCACCGCCGGCATCACCGCCTACGGCAAGGAGCGCACGCTCACCGTGGACTCGATCCAGACCATGCTCGGCGGAATGTTCGTGCAGCCGCTGCTCGCGCAGTACGCGCCCCTCGGCATCAAGGGGGTCCTCGCGATCCTGCTGCCCTCGCTCGGCGGCAACTCCTTTGCCGGCGTGACCGAGGAGAACCTCGACGCGGCGCTGTGGGACCTCATCACGGGCATCCTTCCGCAGGACATCGCCAGCGGCTTCAAGGTTTCCGTCAAGGTCCTCATCACCATCGACCTGAGCATCTACTACAATCCCCCCTCCCAGCGCATAGAGGCGTGGCGCTACAAGGACACGGGCGACGCGCAGGAGATCAGCCTCTCCCTGGATCCCGACCTCGAGCGGGCGATTGCCAGGGCGTTCTCCCCTCGTGCCATCGAGGCCTCGGACACGGAGCCGCTCGTCGCCATCACGGCCGACTCGCTCTCCGCGTTCCTCGAGAAGCTCTACGCGGAGGTCGATGCCGACGCGCTCTCCGAGGACGGGCAGCAGAGGCTCCTCTCCATCGTCGACATGCTGGTGAAGACCCTCATCGAGTCCCCGGTGGATGAGGCACCCCACAGCCTGCTCGACCTCGTCGACTTCTGCTACCAGGCCCACCTCAGGGGTGACGAGAAGACAGAGGGGTGGGTGGAGACCGCTATCGAGGGCACCCCGGCCCTTCTCTCGACCATCGTCGCCTCCGGTGTCAACTCGGTCCTTTCCGACGCGACGCTCACCGACCTCACGACGGGGCTCTCCCTCGACCTCACCTCCCTGCTCGTCAAGACCGACAACGGCTTGAGCGGGCTGGCGGTCAGCGCCGTCGCGGGCATGGCGGAGAACGCCCAGGACCTTCTCGACACGCTCACGGGTACGCTGGGAGTTGACCTTGGCTCCACGCTCGCGGGTCTGCTCACCGACCTCTCACTCTTCGGCCAGCCGGTCCCCGCGCTCGCCCAGAACGCTCTCAGCACGCTCGCCCACGACGACAACGTCGCGACGGACCACGATTTCTCGCTCGACGCGACGGCGACCCTGCCCAGCGACCCCGGTGGGGACGAGGACGTCGTGGACAAGTCGGAGCTGCAGGAGGTCATCGACCAGGCCGAGGACCTCGAGCTCGCCGGCGCCTCGCAGGCGGCGCTCGACCGGTACCACGGCGCCCTCGCCGCGGCGCTGCGTCTCATGAGCGACCCCAACGCGACCGAGGCCCAAGTCGCCGAGGCCGAGGCGGACCTCGCCGCCGCCATCGAGGCGGTCGAGAAGAGCAAGCCTGCCCAAGGCGGCAACTCCGGCAATGACGGCCAGGGTGGCAGCGGCGGCAACGGCAGCCTGCCCAAGACCGACGATCCCACCAACGCCGCGGCCGCGGTCGTCGCAACCGCGCTCGGCGGCGCCGCTCTCGCCGCGGGTCTCGGCGCCCGCATGAGGGGTGGTCTCGAGGAGTAGCACTTCGTTCCAGAGCTCGCCCCCCATGTGCTCGCCCCCTTGCCGACGTCATGGCAGGGGGGCGATCTGCTACGCCTCCGTCACGTCCTCGATCTGGAAGATCGGCTCCGAGAGGCGAGGGTCTGCGGCGATCTGGGCGTCGGTGGGTGCGGGGTACTCATGCCAGGGGAGCTCCTCCTCCAGACACTGAGAGAAGTCGTCGTCTATGGCGAGCAGCGCGTCGAAGCGCTCGGAGAGCACCTGCTCGTAGCCGTCCACCAGCGTGATGCGGTAGCGCCGCGCCTGCGTGCCGCCGCCCGCGAAGGACGCGGTCACCTCGAGCCTCGCCTGCTCGAAGGCGTCTTCCGCGCAGGTGAAGGAGTTCAGGTAGAGTGTGCGCTCCCACTCGACGAAGCCCTCCGTCGTGGCCGCGTGCGCGCGGAAGCTCTCGAGGTAGGCCGCGTACGCGGCGTCGACCTGGGGCTGCAGGGCCAGGCGGTCCGCCTCCGCCTGCTCGTCGAGCGCCTCGATGCGCCTGAGGTGCTGCTCGTCCGTCTCGCTCACGCGCTGCGCGTACCCGTCGTAGTCGGGCGTCCACGAGTCCTGAAGGTCGAGCCACGTCTTGAGCAGGGTGAGCGTCTCGTCCGCCGCCCAGTAGGCGTCCTGGTTGTCGATCGTGAGGTAGGCGGCGCCGTTGTCCTCGTCGGGCGCGCAGTCGAGGGTGAGCGAGCCAACGTCGCCCTCCTCGTCGGTATAGAGCGAGACAACGGGGTGCTCGTACGCCGGCTCGTGGACGCTCGGGTGGTCGACCTCCGTCACGGGGCTGTCCGTCACGCGGTACGTCACGGACTCGAGGCCCTCGCCGCTCGCGTCGAGGTTGAGCGAGAGCTTGAGGTAGCTCCCGAACGTGCCGTCCTGCGGCATGAGGCCGTCGGACGTGGCCTTCACGGCAATGGCCTCGCCGGACTCTGCGGCCTGGGCGATGACCAGGCCAAACTCGTTCTCGTCTCTGTTGCGTCGCAGAAGCGCCGGCAGCCCCAGTACGAGCCCGGCCGTGACGGCGCAGCCCGCGGCCCCGACGAGCGCAGCCCGGCGGGTGACGAGAACACCGCGCTTCGGCCCCGCCTCCCGCGCCCGCAGCCCGTGCACGCGGTCGAGCACGGCATCCTCAAGAGCGGCGTTCGGGCGCACCTCGGCAAGGAGCCGACCCAGTCGCCTCTCCACGTGGTTCTTCTCACTCATGACAGACCTCCCAGATAGACCCTCAGCTTCCGCATCGCACGCGAGAGGCGCGTCCGAACCGCGGACTCGGAGACGCCGCACGCCGCGGCGATGGCGTCCGCGGGCAGCTGCTCCACGTAGCGCAGGTGGACGACCGCGCGGTAGCGCTCGGGAAGCCGCTGGACGGCCTCCCAGAGTTGGGCGTCGGTCCAGGGCGCGTCGTCCTTCTCGTCCTGCGCGACCTCAATGCCCAGCGCGTCGAACGACTGCGTGCGCCGCCTCCACCACGAACGCGCGAGGTCGCGGCAGCGGCTCAGCGAGGCGCGCAAAAGCCACGCGCGCAGGTGACCGGCATCTGCGAACTCCGTGTCGCAGCAGGCAAGCGCCACGAAGACGTCCTGGTAGACGTCCTCGGCGTCGGCGCGCGAACCGGTCTGCGAAAGCGCCAGCCTCAGCACGCTCGTCCCGTGTTCGCGCATCGCCGCGCGCAGGAACGCGTCGTCTCTCACCACCCCATGCGGCATGCGTCTCCTCTCTCGTCGGGGTCCCTGTCTAGTAAACGAGGCAGGGGCCCGTTTGTCCCATACTTTTTTCGCGGCGTCGCGACCCGCTACACTGGGGGGCGAGAAGAACCGCGTCGCAGGGAGGCCCCATGGACAAGATCGCGAGCTTCACCGTCAACCACCTGGCCCTGGAGCCGGGCGTCTACGTGTCCCGCGTGGACCGCGACCCCGACACGGGGTGCGCCGTGACGACCTTCGACCTGCGCGTGACGGCACCCAACCGGGAGCCGGTCATGGACACGGCCGTCATGCACGCCGTCGAGCACCTGGGGGCCACGTACCTGCGCAACGACCCCGCCTGGCGCGACCGCGTGGTCTACTTCGGGCCGATGGGCTGCCGCACGGGCTTCTACCTGGTCATGTTCGGCGAGCTCACGTCCGCCGAGGTGGCGCCGCTCGTGCGCTCGACCTTCGAGTTCGTCCGCGACTTCGAGGGGCCGATCCCCGGGGCCGAGCCGCGCGACTGCGGCAACTGGCATGACTCGGACCTCGCCATGGCAAAGTGGTGGGCGCGCCGCTACGTGGAGCGGACGCTCGCGCACATCGACGAAGAGCACCTCTTCTATCCCGAGAGCTAGGGGGACCGCATGAAGATTGGCATCATCGGGGCCATGGACGTGGAGGTCGAGCTCCTGCGCGCGCGCCTCTTCGACCAGGAGGTCACCTCGGCCTTGGGCATGGACTTCTACGAGGGGCGCCTCGGCGAGAAGGACGTCGTGGTCGTCAAGTGCGGCATCGGCAAGGTCAACGCCGGCGTCTGCGCCCAGGCGCTCGTCGACCGCTTCCACGTTACGCACCTGATCAACACCGGCATCGCCGGCTCGCTCGACCCGGAGGGGCTCGACGTGGGCGACCTCGTCGTAGCCACCGACTGCGTCCAGCACGACTTCTCCGTCGCCCCGCTCGGCTACGCGCCCGGCCTCATCCCCGGCCGCGAGCGCGTCGAGTTCGTCGCCGACGCCCGCATGCGCGAGGTCGCGCTCTCGACGGCCACCGCGGTGGCGCCCGAGGTCCGTGCCGTCGCCGGCCGCGTGGCCTCAGGCGACCAGTTCATCTCCGCCGAGGAGGACCGCGCTCGCATCGTCTCCACGTTCGGGGCGATGTGCTGCGAGATGGAGGGCGCCGCGATCGCCCAGGTGGCGACCTTGAACGGCGTGCCCTTCGCCGTGGTGCGCGCCATCTCCGACAAGCCCGGCGCCGAGGGCCAGACGATCACCTACGCCCAGTTCGAGCAGGCTGCCGCACACCACTGCGCCCAGATCGTCGCCCACATGGTCGCCTCGCTGTAATCAACCTGCCCGCCACGGCGAGAGGGGACAACATCCGGCGCTCAGACAGCTTGCCGAGAAGAGCGCTCGGCAAGAACTCGCGGCGGACGTTGTCCCCTCTCGCCGTGGCCGCGCCGTTACATGCCCATGACCGCCATGCCGACGAGGGTGGGGCCCGTGTGCACGAGCAGGTCGGCGGAGATGCCGCAGCTGATGAGCTCGACGGCGTTGGTCACGCGCTCGCGCAGCCGCGCCTCGAGCTCCCCGCGCAGGCCCGGGTCGTAGGTGCAGGCGGCGAGCCGCACCTTGTCCCAGCGCTCCGCCTGTGCCGCAATGAGCTCGACCTGGGTCTTCAGGGCCTTCTGCCAGCCGCGCGGCTTCTTCTCGACCACGTACTTCCCCTCGCGCTCGTCACAGGTGAGCACGGGCTTGATGTTGAGGACGGAGCCCACGCGGTAGACGGCCTCGCTGATGCGGCCGCCCTTGCGCAGGAAGTCGAGCTTCTGCACCGAGAAGTACACGCGCACGCGCTCGCTCACCGCCGTGAGCACGCTGCCCAGGCGCTCGAGCGGCATGCCCGCCTCGACCTGACGCACGGCCTCCATGACGACCATGCCGGCGGCCACGCCGATGCTCTTGGTGTCCGCCACGACGACAGGGAAGTCCTCCATCTGGCGCGCGACCATGCTCACCGTCTCGTGGGTGGCGGAGAGGCCGGAGGAGATGGTCACCACGACGGCGCCCGCGTAGCCATCACGCCTGGCCTGCTCGAAGGCCTGCTGGATCTTCATGGGGGAGGGCAGCGACGTGGTGGGAATCTCCTCGTCAAAGCGCCTCACCACGTCCTCGGTGGCGATGTCGACGCCGTTCTCGTAGCTCGAGCCGTCGGAGTAGTTGATGCGCAGCGGGATCACGCGCACGTCGTGCTCCGCGACGAAGTCCGCGGGCGTGTCCGTGCCCGAGTCGGTGATGACGGCGATTCGCTGGTCGTTCATGGGGCCCCCAAGGAGTGTCGAGCGTGACGTTCGCTATGATGGGAGCGTAGTGTCCCGCAACGTGGTATTCAATACTAGATTGACTGTTTTTCGGTGACTGCACAGGAGCGGCACATGGGCGACAAGGACAAGATCATCGCGGTCCCGCACGTGGGTGCGGACGCTCGGCGCGCGCTCGCCGAGCGCATGGGCGCGCTGCACATCACCCGCATCGGCGAGATGCCCCGCATAGAGCTCTATCTCGACCAGGTGCTCACGCTCGTGACGCAGGAGCTCGAGTTCATGCAGGTCCCCGGCGACGCCGTCGTGACCGGCTCGATGGTCAACAACTACGTCAAGCAGGGTGTCATCCCGGCGCCGCGCAAGAAGCGCTACACCCGCCGCCACCTGGCATCGCTGCTCTTTGTCTGCGCGTTCAAGCGCGTCTTCTCCATCGCGCAGGTCAAGCAGCTCATGGAGCGCATCTACGCCTCGGGCGCCGACCTCGCCTGGCTCTACGACGAGGCCTGCTGCCTGCTCGAGCGCTCGCTTGCGGCCTGCTTCGACGACGCCGCGGCAGACGAGTTTCTGCGCGAAGGGGGGCCCGGCCTGGGGGAGGCGGTCGAGAGGAGCCTCGACCCCGAGCTCGAGCGCCTGATCGAGGCGTCCGTGGCCTCGCTCGCCACGAGGGTCTACGTGGAGCAGACGCTTCTTCTCGCCGACGCGGGGGCGCGGTCGTGACGCGTGCCGGCGGCATCTTCGACGAGCCGGCGGTCGTGCGGCGTCTCGAGCGTCGTGGCATGCTCGCCGAGGTGACCGGCAACGGGACGGTCGCCGCCGCGGTCATGGTGGGCGCGGCCCTTCTCGCCCTGCTCGTCGCCAACTCACCGCTCTACGAGGGGGTCGAGCACGTGCTCGCCCTCCCGCTCTCGGTGGGCGTCGGCCGCCTCTCGGTGTCGCTCACCGTGGAGCAGTTCGTCAACGACTTTCTGATGGCGGTGTTCTTCCTGCTCGTGGGGATCGAGCTCAAGTACGAGATGACGGTGGGGCAGCTGAGGCGCCCCCGCCAGGCGGCGCTGCCCATGCTCGCCGCGGTGGGCGGCGTCTGCGTGCCCGCCCTGATGTATCTCGCCGTCAACCTCATCGAGGGCGGGGAGCCGAGCGGATGGGCGGTCCCCATCGCCACCGACATCGCCTTCGCCCTGGGCGTCGTGTCGCTGCTGGGCGACCGCGTCTCCTCCGAGGCCAAGGTCTTCTTCCAGACGCTCGCCATCGCCGACGACATCCTCGCGATCGTGGTGATCGCGCTGTTCTACGGGCAGACGCCCGACCTGCCCTGGTGCGCGGCGTCGCTCGCGTTCACGGGGCTGCTCGTCGCGCTCAACCGGGCGCGCGTCTACTCGAGCGCGCCGTACGTGGCCGTGGGCCTGGTGCTGTGGGCGTGCATGTTCAACTCGGGCATCCATGCCACGCTCGCGGGCGTCATCCTCGCCTTCGCGCTGCCGAGCCGCTCCGACGTGCGCCTCTCCGAGCTCGGCGGATGGCTCGCGCGGCGGGCGCATGACCTCGACGACTCCTATGACGACGAGCACCACGTCCTCGGCCAGCACGACTTCACCGAGTCGGCGGCGCGCGTCGAGCGCGTCATGCACCACGTGACGCCGCCGCTCCAGCGCATGGAGCGCTACGTCTCGGTCGCGGTGAACTTCTGCGTGCTGCCGCTGTTTGCCTTCGTCAACGCCGAGCTGCACCTCGTGGGCGCCAACATCGGCTCCGTTCTGGCGAGTCCGGTCGCGCACGGCGTGTTCCTCGGCGCCGTGGTGGGCAAGCCCGTCGGCATCATCCTCGTGACGATGCTCCTCGCGCGCATGGGCTTCGCGCGTCTGCCCCGGGGGATGGGCCGCGCCCAGGTCGTCACGGTGGGCCTCATGGGAGGCGTGGGCTTCACGATGTCCATCCTGATCACGGGTCTGGCCTTCGCCGACCCCGCCGACGCCATCGCCGCGAAGTGCGCCATCCTCCTGGGGTCGCTCGCCTCGGCGCTGCTGGGGCTGGCCTTCGGCCGAATCTTCCTGGGCCGTGGGCGGCGTGACGCGGCGAAGGGGTATCCTAGGGGGAGGCGCCGGGCTTCGGGCGCCGAGACACGCCGTGGGAGCGGCGCCTGATTGGAGGCACACATGCGCGGACTCAAGCGTCTCTGCACGGTCATCTTCGTGCTCGCGGACCTCTTCGTGCTCGCGGCGCTGTTCCTCACGTGGTACGGACCGTGGACCGCGGCGGCGTCGGCCCTGCTCCACCTGGAGCCGTACGCCCTCGCCGTCCTGATCTGCCTCGCGGTGAGCGCCCTGGGCCTGCTCGTGCTGCTCGTGCGCGCCCTCTTCGCGGGACGCAAGGTCCGCACCGTCGAGATCGCCACGGTCGACGGCGGCGTCATCTCCGTCACGCGTGACGCCATCGCCGCGCAGGCCTCCCACATCGTGGAGGCGGATGGCACCATCACCGCCGCGCGCGTGCGCGTCGACGCCAAGCCCCGCGGCCACGTGCGCGTGCACGTCCGCGTGCTGCCGCGCAGGACCGTCGACGTGGTGCTCAAGGGCGCCGAGCTGCATGCCGAGCTTATCGACGGCCTGGTCGCCGTCTGCGGCGACACCGTCGAGGACGTGAGCCTCGAGTTCGTGGAGCCCGAGGCCGTGACGCTCTCCGAGCCGGACGAGGCCGCGGCGGCCGAGGAGGCCCCGAGGGCCGCGGAGCCCGCCCCCGAGCAGGCCGCAGACCCCACGAGCGAGATCACGGTCTCCATGGGACCGGCGCGCGACACAGACAGGGAGGCGTAGGCGATGGCTGACGAGAGGACACCCCGCGCCAAGATCGAGACCGAGGAGCGTCCCCGTCCTGCGTCCGAGCGTCCCGAGGGCGCCCCGGCTCCCGCCGACGACGGCTCCTACACCGTCGGCGAGGCCGTGCGCGACGGCTCCGCCCGGCTCCTCGCCTGGGTGCGCCGCACCTTCCCGGGCCATGAGCACGCCTTCTGGGGCGGCGTCCTCGGGTTCGTCGTGGCGATCCTGTTCCTGGTGCTCGGCCTGTTCAAGGCCCTCGTGATCGTGGTGCTCGTGGTCGCGGGCGTGGCCGTCGGCCAGGCGCTCGACGGCGACTCCAGGATCGTGGACCTGCTCCGACGGATCTTTTCACGTAACTAGCGGCTTCGGACTTTGGCCCTCGGGCATGCGCCCCGGCAGCAAGGAGTGGACATGAGCAAGACCGACGACGAGAAGACCCTCTCCGAGGACGTCGAGAAGACCGAGGCCGTCGTGGCCGTCTCCGACGAGCCGACCACGATCGTCGTCACGGGCGACGAGCCCACCGACATCGAGGCCCTCTCCGACGACGAGGACGTGGACTCCGAGGACTCCCTGACCTTCTCCAACGGGGTGATCGAGAAGATCGTCGCCATCGCCATGCGCGAGGTGCCGGGCGTCGTGGGCATGAAGGGCAGCTGGTTCAACCGCGTCCAGGACGCCTTTGGTGCGAGCGACTCCACCAAGGGCGTGAGCGTCGAGGTGACCCCCGAGAGCGCCGTGCGCGTGAACATCTCCGTGCTCATCGAGTACGGCGCGTACGCGCCGCAGGTCTTCGAGGACGTCAAGCGCGCCGTGGTCAAGCAGGTCACGGGCATGACGGGCCTGGAGGTCGCGGGCGTCAACCTGCGCATCGAGGACGTCCTCACCGCCGAGGAGATCGAGCAGCGCTCCCGCAAGCCCAAGAAGGACGAGCCCGGGGACGACGAGGAGTAGGCCGCCCCTCGGCCGACGGGAGACCCATGCGAGACAAGGTGAGCATCGAGTCCGTGCGCGCGGCGGCACGGGCCAACAACCGGCCCGGCCCGGACCACATGAACTGTGGCGAGTCCGTGATCGCGGCGCTCTGGGACGCCTTCGAGCCCGACTTTCCACGCGCGGTGGTTGCCGCGGGCGCCGGCATGGGCGCGGGCGTCGGCGGGTCGGGCTGCATCTGCGGCGCGCTCGCCGGCGGCGTGGCGTTTCTCGGCCTCATGATGCAGACCAAGGAGCGCACCAAGCCGCTCGCGGCCGAGCTGCACGACGCCTTCTGCGCGGGGACGGGGCACCGCACGCCCTGCTGTCGCGTGCTCACGCGCGGCATGGAGTGGGAGAGCGCCGAGCGCGTCGCCAGCTGCCAGGAGAACTGCGCCATCGCGGCCGGTGCCGCCGCGGAGATCCTCTGCCGCGAGCTCGGCGTGCGTGCGGAGGACTAGCCGGGCGCCATTTGAGGGCGTGCGCACCCGCCCACCTTCGAGGGTATGCGCACCCACCTTTGAGGGTATGTGCACAGTTTGAAATTAGATGTTCTTCTCGCCAGGCCTTCTACCTGCGGGAATGCAAGAGATGACGAGATATCAAATTCATAACTGTGCACATACCCTAAGGGGGGGCGGCCGTCCTAGAGAGGGGCCCACGAGAGGGCGAGCCAGCCCACGAGAGCGCAGGTCAGAAGCGCCGCGACGAGGCAGCACGCATCCGCGCCGCCGCCCGTCCTGCAGAGGCGGGCGCTGAGGCAGCGGCGGAGCGGCCAGAAGAGGCGCAGGCCGCGGTAGGTGAGCACGTCGAGGGCGAGGTGCGTGGCAAACCCGAGCCCCACGGACGGCGCGAGCGGCGGGCAGACGAGGGACGTCGCGGCGGTGAAGCCAGCCAGCGCCAGAAACGAGTGCGAGAAGGACCGGTGTGCCGAGAGCCGCGCCGCGCAGGCGAGGGCGACGAGACCGACCGCCCCGAGCGCGAGCATGCCGACCCCGCGCGCCATCGCCTCCCGTGCGAGGGAGGCGTCGTTCACAACGTCAAAGACCAGCGCGCCGACGAGCAGCGCCGCCGCGCCGGCTCGCGTGAGCCGCTCGCGCCAGGGATGAGCCGTGTCGCGCACGTCGAGGTCCGGTAGGACGGCACCGGCGGCGCCCCCGGCGGCCGCGACCGCAAGGCCCGTGATGCCCGCGGCGGGACCCGCCGCCAGCATCGCCGCGGCCGCTCCCACGGCCAGATGCGTCTTTCCGGTCACGCAGCCTCCGTTCCTCTCGTCCGCGTGCGTGCTACACTACCTTACGACAACGGGGGGCTGGCGCACGCCGGCTGAGATTGGGCCCAGGATCGCGGCCCTGACCCAGGAACCTGATCCGGGTAATGCCGGCGTAGGGACGAGCTTCGCGCGCAACGAGGCACCTACGAGAGACGGGGTGCCTTGGGGCACCCGGAAGGGAGGGCGCGTGAACTGCTCGGTTGCAATTCAGTTCCTGCCCATGGACGCCACCACCGACGACGCCACGTGCGCCGCGGTGGATGCCGTCATCGCCTACATCGACTCGACGGGGGTCGACTACTTCGTCGGCCCGTTCGAGACGGCGATCGAGGGCGACTACGAGACCTGCATGGAGATCCTCAAGAACTGCCAGCTCGTGGGCGCCAAGGCGGGGTGCAAGCACATGATGTGCTACGCCAAGATCAACTACCGTCCCGACGGCGACGTCATGTCCACGGACCGCAAGGTCGGCAAGTACCACCCCGGCGACCCCGAGTTCGCCGAGAAGAGCGTCGAGGCGGCCTAGCGTGCCCGCCCCTAGCAAAGCCCGTCGCGTGGGCGTGCCGCTCGCGGCCCTCGCCGCGCTGCTCGTGGTCTGGGAGCTCCTCGTGGACCTGGGCGTGATCCCCAACTTCCTCTTGCCCACGCCGGTGCAGGTGGTGGCCGCCCTCGTGGAGGACGCGCCGCTCATCGCCGGGCACTGCGTGGTCACGCTGGGGGAGGCCGCGGCCGGCCTCGCGCTGGGCGTGGCGCTCGGCTTCGTCTTCGCGGTGCTGATGGACCGCTTCGAGACATTCTACCTGGCCTTTGAGCCGCTCATGACCGTCTCGCAGACCATCCCCACCGTTGCCATCGCGCCGCTTTTGGTGCTGTGGCTCGGCTACGGGGCCCTGCCCAAGGTCGTGCTCGTGGTCCTCTCCACGTTCTTCCCGATCACGGTCTCGCTCGTCTCGGGCTTCCGCTCGGTGGACCCTGACGCCATCGACCTCATGCGCACGATGAACGCGTCGCGCTGGCAGATCTTCTGGTACGCAAAACTGCCCGCCGCGGCCGACCAGTTCTTCTCCGGCCTGCGCATCTCCGCCACCTACGCCATCGTCGGTGCCGTCATCGCCGAGTGGCTCGGCGGCAATGTGGGCCTCGGCGTCTACATGACACGCGTGCGCAAGTCCTTCTCCTACGATCGGCTCTTCGCGTCGATCATCGTCATCACGGCCCTGTCGCTGGGACTCATGAAGCTCGTGGAGCTCGCCCAGCGCGTATGTATGCCCTGGAAGAGGGCAGAAGGGAACTACCATGAACGATAAGAACCTCAACCGCCGCCAGTTCCTCGCCGTCGCGGGCGGCGCCGCAGCCACGACCGCGCTCGCCGCGTGCGGGGGTGCCGGCACCGCCGAGCAGCCCGTCGCGGACGGCGCCGAGGGCGGCGAGAAGACAAAGGTCTCCTTCGTCCTGGACTACACGCCCAACACCAACCACACCGGCCTCTACGTGGCCCTCGACCAGGGCTACTTTGCCGACGAGGGCCTGGAGGTGGAGATCGTCCAGCCGCCCGCAGACGGCGCGGACGCGCTGATCGGCACCGGCGGGGCCCAGATGGGCGTCTCCTACCAGGACTACATCGCCAACAACCTGGCCTCCGACCAGCCCATGCCCTACTCCGCGGTGGCCGCGATCATCCAGCACAACACCTCCGGCATCATGAGCCGCGAGGAGGACGGCATCACGCACCCCGCCGCCATGGAGGGCCACACCTACGCCACCTGGAACATGCCCGTCGAGCAGGCAACCGTCGCCCGCGTGATGGAGGCTGACGGCGGCGACTTCTCCAAGGTCGAGCTCGTGCCGTACGAGGTTGACGACGAGGTCAGCGGCCTGCGCGCCAACATGTTCGACACCGTGTGGGTCTACGAGGCCTGGGCCGTCCAGAACGCCGTGGTGCAGGACTTCCCGTACAACTACTTCAGCTTCATCTCGGTTGACCCGGTCTTCGACTACTACACCCCGGTCATCGCCGCCAACGACGACTTCGCGAAGGAGAACCCCGAGGCCGTGAAGGCCTTCCTGCGCGCCGCCAAGAAGGGCTACGAGTACGCCGTGGAGAACCCCGACGCCGCCGCGGACATCCTCTGCGAGCAGGTGCCCGAGCTCGACCCCGCGCTCGTCCGCCAGAGCCAGACCTTCCTCGCTGACCAGTACACGGCCGACGCCGAGAGCTGGGGCGTCATCGACCCCGAGCGCTGGGCCGCCTTCTACCAGTGGCTCAACGACAACGACCTCGTTGCCAACAAGCTCGACGTCAACGCCGGCTACGACCTCTCCTTCCTGGAGTAGGCATGGCGGAGGCTGGCGAGAAGA
>JAUNEG010000003.1:100834-136889 GCA_030525685.1 Atopobiaceae bacterium
CGCCGGCTACGACCTCTCCTTCCTGGAGTAGGCATGGCGGAGGCTGGCGAGAAGAACGTGCGGGCAGCCGACGGGACGAGAAGCCCTGCCGCGAGTTCCGCAGACTCGCGTCCTTTGCGCGTCGAGGACTGTCCGAGCGCCGGGGCCTCTCGTCCCGTCGGCGGGCAGGTTCCGGCCCTCTCGGCCGAGGACCTCACGCTGTCGTGGGACGGGGAGCACATCGTCGTCCAGGGCGTCGACGTGACCGTGGCGCCCGGCGAGGTCTGCTGTCTCGTCGGCCGCTCCGGCTGCGGCAAGACCACGATCCTGCATGCCCTCGCCGGCCTGACCACCCCCATGGCCGGTCGCGTCCTCCTCCATGGCGAGGACGTGACCGGCCGGCCGGGCCGTGTGAGCTACATGCTCCAGAAGGACCTGCTGCTGCCGAGCCGTCGCATCATCGACAACGTGTGTCTGCCGCTCGTGCTCTCCGGCATGAAGAAGGCCGACGCCCGAGCCAAGGCCGCGCCGCTCTTTGGGCGCTTCGGCCTTGTGGGCTGCGAGCTCAAGTGGCCGAGCGAGCTCTCCGGCGGCATGCGCCAGCGCGCGGCGTTTCTGCGCACCTACCTCATGGGCGCGGACGTGACGCTGCTCGACGAGCCCTTCTCGGCGCTTGACGCCCTCACGCGCGCCGAGGTGCGCCACTGGTTCGTGGACGTGGCCTCCGAGCTGGGACTCTCCGCGCTCGTCATCACGCACGACGTGGACGAGGCGGTGTCCATGGCGAGCCGCATCTACGTGCTCGCGGGGGCGCCGGCCGCCGGCGAGCCCAGCCACGTGGCGGGCATCGTGACCGTGGAGCGCGTGGCCAGCGAGAGCTTCGAGCTCACCGACGAGTACCTCGCCGCCAAGCGCCGGGTCATGGCGCTTCTGGGGTAGCCGACGACCCGAGGTCCTTCTCGGTGGCTCAATATGCCCATATCAAATCTGGCCGCGGCTTTTTTGCACTTTTTGGCCCTCAGATGGGGGTAAAAGTGCCAAAAATCCGCGGCCAGATTTTATGTTGCGGGCGCGTGGGCGAGAAGGGCGAGCGGGCGCGTGGGCGAGAAGAACGGATGGTCGAGAGACCCCGCGCATCGTAAGCAAGGAATAACGGCGGTGTAAGGCTCGCGCAAGGGGAGGGGAGCGATCCGTAAAAGGTCTTCCCCGGACGTATCGTTAGGGCATCGATACGTCTGAAGGGGGCCTCGTGGGAGCAAGGACCAGGACCCTCGTCGCCGGAGTTGCGCTCATCGCGGTTGCGGCGGCGCTCGCGGTGGGGATTGCGCTCTTCTCCAACGCGGCGTTGCCGGGGCAGGAGCCTGGTGGGGCATCCGGGGACGCGCCCGCAGGGTAGCCGCTCACGGTGGTCCACGGCGTCATCGGATCCGAGAAGGAGTCGCTCTTCGCCGGCCCCGAGGCCAAGGAGATCTTCGCCCGCCACGGGCTCGACGTTCAGGTCACGACGTCGGGCTCCTGGGCCATGGCGGAGCGCGCGGGCATCGAGGAGTCTGACTTCGCCTCGCCCTCCTCCGAGATCGCCGCCGCGCACATAGAGGACGTCCACGGTGACGCCGTCCTCTCCACCACGCGCCCCTTCTACTCTCCGCTTTCCGTCGCCACCGGCGAGACGGTCCTTTCCGTTCTCGCTCAGAAGGGCCTCGCCGAGCAGCGTGACGGCGTCTGGCACCTTGACATGGCTGCCTAGCTTGACGCCGTCGCCAACGGAAGGCGCTGGACGGACCTCGCGGGCTTCGAGGCCTGCCCCTCGAGCAGAAACGTCATGATCACCACCACCGACGCGCGCTCCTCCAACTCCGCGCTCATGTACCTCAGCCTCGCGAGCTACGTCCTCAACGGCAACGCCGTGGTCACGAGCGAGGACGCGGCGGGCCAGCAGGCCACGGACTCCCTGGCCGGCCTCGGCCTCGACCAGGGCTACTCGCAGTTCTCCTCCGCGGGGCCGTGGGAATCCTTCCTCTCCAAGGGGTCCATGAACCAGCCGCTCACGCTCATCTATGAGAGCCAGTACCTCGAGGCGCAGATGAACGAGCCCACGCGCGTGACCGACGAGATGCGCATCTGCTATCCCGCGCCCACCATCTTCTCGGACCACGTGGTCGTGGCCTTCTCCGAGGCGGGGCAGCGGGTCCAGGGCCTCCTCCGTGATCGAGGGCCTGGTCAAGAACGCCGCGATTGACGTCGCAGTGGACGCCTTCACCGCCGACTTCGAGGGTCTCGTCGGCGCCGGCAAGACGATGGCCGACCTGTAGGGGCGGGCGAGAAGAACCTCGGCCCCGGGGCCCCAACGCGCAACTGGGGATTTGCGACATCCGCATTTGCCCATGACAAGAGCTGAACCGTCGAACGCGTAGCTTGGGAAATGCGGCCGTTTGGCTGCCGAATCCCGAGCTGCGCGTTCTTCTCGCCATGCGCAATCCGAGATCTCTGCAAACGGTCCTGCCCGGCTGCTCCGGCCCGCGACGTAAACGTTGCGCATGGGATGCCGGCCAAGCTAACATTTCCCCTTGCGTAGGGCTAACGTTGTCTTGAGAGCAGAGGGGGGTACATGGAAGCGCACGAGGACGATACGTACGCGAGGCTCAAGGCGGCGATGGAAGAGGCGGAGGCGAGCGAGTCCCCCGTGGAGTCCTCCCGTGACCGCAGGCGCCGCTACCTTGCGATTGCCTTGGTCGTGATTGTTCCTTTGGCTGTGGTCAGCTATGTCGCGTGGGGACTCATTGGACTTTTTGCCCTCGGCAAGACGGACGAGGGGCCGATTGCGGTGGTGTATCGGCTCGTGGGCGTCCCGGGCTGGCTTGCCATCTTCTCCTTTGGCGTCGTGGCGGTGGCGCGGCAGCTGCGCGACGACTTCAAGGGCGTGGGCGAGCGCATCTTCGGGGCGGTCATCATCGCGCTCACGGTGGTTACCTGCTACGTCTTTGTGGGGCAGCCGCTACTGGACGTGCCGTACCTCTTCAGCCCTGTTTGCGTCGAGCTGCGCGACATTGACGTGCGATGCGTGGACGGATCGGACACCACCAAGTATTATCTCAGCGGCTTTGATGACGCCGGAGCGAAGTGGGAGTTCCGAATCAACAGGGACACGTACTACGACTGGGACCGCGGCCGCACCACCGCCACCGTGACCGGTTTGCCCAACACCCAGGTGACGCTTGCCATAGAGTGACCCTCCCCGCTCCCTCCAGAAGGTGGAGGCCCCGAGCGACGGCCACCAGGAGTTCCTCACTGGGTTGATGATCGAGCGACAACGGGAGAGGCCCCGAGATTCCTAAGCAGAGGTTTCGCGAAGCGCACCTCTGCGTGGAATCTCGGGGCCTCCCGGGTGGCGAGTCGGCCCGTTACGCGAGCTTGAGGAACTCGCGGTAGCCGCGATACGCCTCGTAGACGTCGGCCTTGCTCGTGGCCTCCCACGGCGCGTGCATGGAGAGCACGGGCACGCCGCAGTCGATCACGTTCATGCCATAGGTGGCCAGGATGTAGGCGATCGTGCCGCCGCCGCCCGCGTCGACCTTGCCGAGCTCGGCGGTCTGGAAGTGCACGCCGCCCCCGTCCATCACGCGGCGGATGGTGGCCACGTACTCGGCGTCCGCGTCGTTGGAGCCAGACTTGCCGCGGCTGCCGGTGTACTTGTTGAAGGTGAGGCCGTGGCCCAGGTACGCGGAGTTCTTCGGCTCGAAGACGCTCGCGAACGTGGGGTCGAAGCCGGCCGAGACGTCGCTCGAGAGCATGTTGGAGGCCGCGAGGCAGCGACGCAGCGCGAGCGGGCCGCTCTGGCCGGCGAGCTCGAGCACCTCGGCCATCGTGTCCTCGAAGAAGTGGCTCGTCATGCCGGTGGCGCCCACCGAGCCGATCTCCTCCTTGTCCACGAGCAGGCACACCGCCGTGCGCGCGGGTGCCTCGGCGTCGAGCTGCGCCACGAGGCTCGTGTAGGCGCAGGAGCGGTCGTCCTGGCCGTAGCCCAGAATCATCGAGCGGTCCAGGCCCAGGTCGCGGGCCGCGCCGGCGGGCACGACCTCGAGCTCGGCGGAGAGCAGGTCCTCCTCCTCGATGCCCAGCTGCTCGCGCAGGATGGCAAGCACGCCGGCCTTGACCGGGGACTTCTCGGCGTCCTCGTCCTTCTCGGCGCCCTCCTCGATCACGACGGGGCGGTTGCCCACCAGCACGTCGAGCATCTCGCCCTCGATGACCTCGGAGGCCTTCTTGCCCATCTGCTGGCCGGAGAGGTGGATGAGCAGGTCGGAGATGCAGAAGACGGGGTCGTCCTCGTCCTCGCCGATCACCACGTTCACGACGCTGCCGTCCTTCTTGGCCACGACGCCGTGGATGGCCAGCGGGATCGTGACCCACTGGTACTTCTTGACGCCGCCGTAGTAGTGCGTGTCCAGCGTGACGATCTCGTTCTTCTCCTCGACGGGGTCCTGCTTGACGTCCAGGCGCGGCGAGTCGATGTGCGCGCCGAGGATGTTGACGCCTCGCTCGAGCGGCTCGGTGCCCAGGTGCAGCAGCATGAGGCTCTTGCCGCGGTTGACGGCATAGACCTTGTCACCGGGCTTGAGGGGCTCGCCGGCCTCGACGCGGCTTGCCAGGCTCACGTAGCCGGCCTCCTCGGCCATGGCCACGGACGTGGCGCAGCACTCGCGCTCGGTCTTGTTGTCGGAGATGAAGGCCTTGTAGCCCTCGCAGAGGTAGTGCAGCTCGTCGAGCTGCTCGGGGGTGTAGTCCTTCCAGGCGTTGGGACGCTCCATGTGACTCCCTTCTCGATGGTGTGCCGCAGACGATTCTACCCACTTGCGCGGCGGGCGAGAAGGGCGTCGCGGTTATCGCGCGGGCGTCTCGGCGGCGTCCCCGGTCGACCCCGGCTCTGACGGGGAGGTGCCCTCGTCGGGGAGCTGGTCGGCCTCGCCCGAGCCGTCCTCTCCGGCGCCGGCTCCCGCTTCGGCGCCGTCCTGCGAGCCCGCGGTGCCGTCATCCGGGGAGGGGGCGGGCTCGTCCCCGCCGGGCTCTGACGGGGCGGGCGTCGACGTGGCGTCGTCCGTGGGACCGTCCTGCGCCGCGTCGTCCTCCTCGGACTCCGCGTCGGGATCCTCCGACACCGGCTCCGCGGGTGCCTCGGGCGCCCGCTCCTCGACGACCGGCTCTGCGAGCTGCGGCTTGGTGCCGATGCCGCCGCCCTGCGTCGCCAGGCTCACCACGAGTGCGTAGGCCAGCACGGCGACGACGCCCGCCGCGGTTGCCGCGAGCGCCACGCGCCTTCGCACGAGGGCCTGCCGCCGCTCCCGGGCGGCGTCGCGCACCTCGGCCGGGGCGATCGGGGTGCCGGACGGCGCGACCTCCTCGACCTGGGCGCGGCCGGACACGGAGCCCACGACGCTCGTCTCGTCCGCGGCGTCGGACCCGAGCGTGCGGATCTTCTCGGCCGAGGAGCGGAGTATGTTGCGATAGACCTGCGTGGCCACTGCGGATGCGACGGCGCCGACGACGGCGCCGATGATCGACCCGGCGACGCCGATCTGCGTCGAGAGGGCAAAGGAGGTCGCGGCGGCGAGCGCCGTCGCGAGCAGCTGCGAGAGGGAGAAGTCCCCGAGAACGCCGTCGGCGCGTTGGTTCTTCTCGGCCATGAGGCTCCTTCCGTGAACGATTCCACGACTCAACCGTACCCGCCGACGCCTCTGACGTGCCGCTTGGCCCAAAAGGACACGAAGACCTTACAAGCCGCTTGAAAAAGCCGCCCCTGCTGCGCTCGCCCCGGCTGCCATGGGGGTAAAATGGTCTATGGTACTGTCCTTTCGTGTTTCTGCAACGTATGGAGGTCAACATGCTCGTCAACGCTACTGCCATGCTCAAGGCCGCCGAGAAGGGCCACTACGCCGTGGGCGCCTTCAACACCAACAACCTCGAGTGGGCAACCGGCATCCTCATGGCCGCCGAGGAGCTCCAGTCCCCGGTCATCATTCAGTGCACCGCCGGCGCCGCCAAGTGGCAGACCAGCTACAAGGTCGTCGCCGACCTCGTCAAGAACCTCGTCGAGGACATGAACATCACCGTTCCGGTTGCCATGCACCTCGATCACGGCTCCTACGATGACGTCTTCAAGTGCATCGAGGCGGGCTTCACCTCCGTCATGTATGACGGCTCCCACGAGGAGAGCTTTGAGATCAACCTCAAGCGCACCGAGGAGGTCGTCAAGGCCGCCCACGCCAAGGGCATCTCCGTTGAGGCCGAGGTCGGTGGCATCGGTGGCACCGAGGACGGCGTGACCGCCAAGGGCGAGCTTGCTGACCCCGCGCAGTGCAAGGCCATCGCCGACCTGGGCGTCGACTTCCTCGCCTGCGGCATCGGCAACATCCACGGCATCTATCCCGACAACTGGGAGGGTCTGTCCTTCGACCAGCTCCAGGCCATCAAGGCTGCTGTCGGCGACCTGCCGCTCGTCCTTCACGGCGGCACCGGCATCCCCGTTGACCAGATCCAGAAGGCCATCTCCCTCGGCATCTGCAAGATCAACGTCAACACCGACCTCCAGCTCGTCTTCGCCGAGGCCACACGCAAGTACATCGAGGCTGGCAAGGACCAGGAGGGCAAGGGCTTTGACCCGCGCAAGCTCCTCAAGGGTGGCCGCGACGCCATCACCGCCCGCACCAAGGAGCTCATGGAGGAGTTCGGCTCCACGGGCAAGGGCTGGGCGTAGCGAGAAGCGCGCGTCCGCCGCATAGGTAACGCCGACGCCCGGTCCCGCAGCGTGCGGGGCCGGGCGTTTTACGGGACGAGGTTCTTCTCGGCGGGGCTACATCGGGCGTGCGGTGCAGGGCGCGGACTCGGCGTCGTCGGCCGGGTCGCGCACGAGGTCGGCGAGCGTCTTGCTGTCGAGGTAGCTTGCCGTCACGCGGCCGAGGTCGCGCCAGACGCCCACGGTGGGGCAGGAGTCAAGCTGTGGGCAGAGGGTCTCGTTGGTGCAGTCGAGGCAGCTCACCGGGGCCAGCGAGCCCTCCGCGGCGCGCAGGAGCTCGCCGAGGGTGTAGTCTTCCGGCTTTCGCGTGAGCTTGTAGCCGCCGCCCTTGCCGCGCTGGCTCTCCACGTAGCCGGCCTTGTGCATGAGGGAGATGACCTGCTCGAGGTACTTGCGCGAGATGTGCTGGCGGCGCGCCACGTCGCCGAGCGAGACCCAGCCGTCGTGCGCGGCGAGGTCCGCCATCGCGCGCAGCGCGTACATCCCCTTGGTGGAGAACATCCCGGCCATGGCTACTCCCGCGCCTCGAGCATCTCGTCGAGTGTGCGCCAGGCGAGCTCGGCGCACTTCACGCGTGCCGGCATGTGCGCGATGTCGCGCAAAAGCACGCCGTCCTCGAGCGCGTCGAGCGCGGCCTCGTCGGTCTCCTCGCCGCGGACCATGCGCATGAAGAGCGCGCAGAGCTCGCGCGCCTCCTCGGGCGTCTTGCCCACCATGAGGTCGCTCATGATGTCGGCGCTCGCCTGGGAGATGGCGCAGCCGTGGCCGGTGAACGCCGCCTCCTCGATGGTGCCGTCGTCGGCAAAGCGCACGGAGAACGTGAGCTCGTCGCCGCAGGAGGGGTTCACGCCCTCGTGGCTGCAGTCGGCGTCCTCCATCTGGTACTTGTAGTCGGGGTGCGACACGTGGTCCATGAAGGCCGCGTTGTAGAGGTCAGTCACTGCCATGGAAGATCCCCCAGACCTGGTTCAGGCCGTCGACGAGGCGGTCCACGTCGGCGGCGTCGTTGTAGAAGGCAAGGCTCGCGCGGCAGCAGGCGAGGTTCTCCACGTCGAGCCATGCGAGCAGCGGCTGCGCGCAGTGGTGGCCGGCGCGGATGCACACGCCGGAGGCGTCGAGGATGCTCGCCACGTCGTGCGGGTGGACGCCGCGCACGTTGAAGCTGATGACGCCGTGGTGGCGCGCCGGGTCCGCGCTGCCGATGAGGTCGACGAAGTCGAGCTCCGCCAGGCGCGCAAACGCGTACGACACGAGCGTCGCCTCGCGCTCGGCCACGGCG
Source organism: Atopobiaceae bacterium (assembly GCA_030525685.1). Lineage (GTDB taxonomy): Bacteria > Actinomycetota > Coriobacteriia > Coriobacteriales > Atopobiaceae > Thermophilibacter. The sequence goes on from JAUNEG010000003.1 coordinate 108,883, forward strand.
GCAAGGCCCACGGTACGGGTGAGGTAGGCGAGCGCGGCGCCGGTGGCGTAGATGCCAGCGGCGTCCTGCGTGCCTGCTTCGAACTTCTCGGGCACGGGCGCCCACGTGGCGTCCTGCTCGCGCACGGAGTCGATCATCTCGCCGCCGGTGAGCATCGGCGGCATGGCCTCCAGAAAGTCGTGGCGACCCCAGAGCACGCCCACGCCCATCGGCCCCAGCGCCTTGTGGCCGGAGAACGCGAGGAAGTCCGCGCCCAGCTCGTCCACGTTCACGCACAGGTGCGGGACGGACTGCGCGGCGTCGACGACCATCACGGCGCCCACAGCGTGGGCGGCGTCGGCCAGCTTGCGGACGGGCAGCTCACAGCCCATGACGTTGGAGACGTGCGCGGCGGCCACGATGCGCGTGCGCGGGCCGATCTTCTCGGCGATCTCCGCGTCCGCGAGCGTGCCGTCCTTCTCGGGGTAGAGGTAGACGAGGTGCGCTCCGGCCGCACGGCAGGCCTCCTGCCAGGGGATCAGGTTGGAGTGGTGCTCCATGATGGTGATGGCCACCTCGTCGCCGGGGCCTAGGACGCAGGGCGAGAAGGACTTGGCCACGAGGTTCAGGGCCTCACTCGTGTTGCGGGTAAAGACCACGTCGCGCGCGTCAGGCGCGCCGAGGAGGGCCGCCACCTGCGCGCGGACATCCGCGATGGCCGCGGTGGCCGCCACGGAGAGGCGGTAGAGGCCGCGCAGCGTGTTGGCGTTCATGGTCTCGTAGAAGTGGCGCTGGGCGTCGAGCACGCAGGCGGGCCGCTGCGCGGTGGCCGCACTGTCGAGAAACGCGATCTCGGGGTGGGCGGCCAGCAGGGGGAAGTCGGCGCGATACGGGTTCTCGCGGATGTCCATCACGCCTCCTCGTCGAGCAAGGAGTCGGCGACCGCCTCCACGACGGCGCAGGCCTCGGGGCAGGGGGCGTGCATGAGGGCGTCCTCGTAGACGGCCTGCACGAAGAGCCGTTCGGCGTCCTCGCGAGAGAGGCCGCGGCTGGCGAGAAACGCCAGCTGCTCGGGGCTCACGGAGCCGATCGTGGCGCCGTGGTTGCCCGCGACGTCGTCCTCGTCGCAGAGGATCGTGGGCAGCGTCTTGTTGACCACGTCGTCGCCCAGCACGAGCACGGTCTCGGCCTCGTTGCCCTGCGCGCCCTTGGCGCCGTGGACAAGGTCGATCGTGGTGCGCAGGGACTTCTTCGCCGCGTCCTCGAGCACGCCGTTGTAGCTGAGCTCGCAGCGCGTGCTGCGACCGCGCTGGCGCACGACCTCGTTCACGTCCAGGACCTCCGTGTCGGCCGCGTGATAGCGGCAGCCCAGGTCCACGCGCGCACGCTCGCCGGCGAGGTCGCAGGCGAGTCCCAGCGCCACGGTTCCGCCGCCGAGCAGGTACTGGCGGACGTCCACGCGGGCGTCGCGGTCGAGGGAGATGCCCACGCTCTCGAGGTGCTGCCGGTCGGCACCTGCGCTCACGTACTCGTGCAGATGGACGCGTGCGCCGGCCTCGGCGATCACGCGCAGAAGCGACGCGGACGTGCCGGCCTCGCCGCCCTTCTCGCCCGCGCCCGCGGCCACGACGATGGTGGCCTCGGCGCCCGCGCGGACCATCACGCCGGTGTCGGCGACCTCTCCCGCGCCCACGGTGACCACGATCGGCTCCTCGCGTCTCTCGCCGCGCGGAACTTCCACGTAGCGCGCGCCCTTCGCCTGGGACTCCACCCAGTCGGTCACGGCACGGCCCATGCCGCACTCCACGCCCTCGAAGAGGCGCGGCAGTGAGAAGTACACGTCGCCCTTGCGGCTGGGCGCGGGCACCGTGAGCGTGATGTCGTTCGTGCGCAGGCGGTTCCACGTCTGCGCGGGGGCAACGTTGACGCGCTCGAGGGTGAGCTCGCCCTCGGCGCCGGCCTCGGGCGTCAGGTCCTTCTCGGCCATCATCCTATGGCCCCTTCCATCTCGAGCTTGATGAGGTTGTTCATCTCCACGGCGTACTCCATCGGGAGCTCCTTGGAGACGGGATTGGCAAAGCCGTTGACCACGAGCGTGCGCGCCTCGGCCTCGGAGCAGCCGCGGCTCATGAGGTAGAGCACCGTGTCGTCCGCGATGCGGCCGATCGTGGCCTCGTGGCCCACCTGCGCGGTGGCGTTGCGCACGTCCATCGCCGGGATGGTGTCGGAGCGCGAGATGTCGTCGAGCATGAGGCTCTGGCAGCTCACGCTGCAGCGCGCGCGGTCCGCGTGCCGGCCAATGACCACGGAGCTGCGGAACGTGTTCACGCCGCCGTCCTTGGAGATGGACTTCGTGGAGACGGACGCCGTGGTGTCCGCGCCGTTCATGATCACCTTGCAGCCGGTGTCCAGGTCCTGCGTGGCGCCGGCGAAGGTGATGCCGGTGAACTCGCAGGTGCCGCGGTCGCCCGCCATGATGGTGGTGGGGTAGAGGTAGCTCACGTGGCTGCCAAAGCTGCCGGAGACCCACTCCATCTTGGCGTCCGCGCCGATGGTGGCGCGCTTGGTGTTGAGGTTGTACATGTTCTTGGACCAGTTCTCGATCGTGGAGTAGCGCAGGCGCGCGCCGTCCTTCACGAAGAGCTCCACCGCGCCGGCGTGGAGGTTGGCCTCGTAGTACTTGGGTGCGGAGCAGCCCTCGATGAAGTGCAGGTCGGCGCCCGGCTCCACGATGATGAGCGTGTGCTCGAACTGGCCCGCGCCCGCGGCGTTGAGGCGGAAGTAGCTCTGCAGCGGGTAGGGCAGCGTCACGCCGGCGGGCACGTAGACGAACGAGCCGCCCGACCACACGGCGTAGTGCAGCGCCGCGAACTTGTGGTCGGTGGGCGGGATCAGCGTGCCGAAGTACTCGTGCACCACCGGCTCCCACTGGGGGTCGTGGAGCGCGTCCTCGATCGTGGTGTAGATGACGCCCTGCTCGGACACCTCCTCGCGCATGTTGTGGTAGACGATCTCCGAGTCGTACTGGGCGCCCACGCCGGCGAGGCTCTCGCGCTCGGCCTCGGGGATGCCCAGGCGCTCGAAGGTGTCCTTGATGTCCTCGGGGACGTCGTCCCAGCTCTTGGCCTGCTTGGTCTTGGGCGAGACGTACGTTGAGATGTGGTCCAGGTCAAGACCGGCGATGCTCGGGCCCCAGTTGGGCGCCATCTCGCGCGCGTGATAGAGGTCGAGCGCGCGCAGGCGCATCTCGAGCATCCACTCCGGCTCGTCCTTCTTCTCGGAGATCGCGCGGACGATCTCCGGCGTCAGGCCGTCGGCATAGCGCTCGTAGCCCTCCTCGGACTTGGTGAAGTCGTAGAGGGAGCGATCGACGTCGGCGACCTCGGTGCGCTTGCGCTCCTCGCTCACTCGGCGCCACCCGCCTTGGCGTAGCCCGGACACTCGGCGCAGGCTGCGTCGTCCCGGCCGCCTGCTGCGCGCTCGAAGCGCTCGAAGCCGTGCGCGTCGATGTCCGCGATGAGCTCGGCCGGGCCCTCGGCCACCATGCGGCCGTGCACCATGACGTGCGTGCGGTCCACGTCAAGGCGCTCGAGGATGCGCGTGTTGTGCGTGATCACGATGAGCGCGCCGCCGACCTGCTCGCGGTAGGCCTGGATGCCGCGGGAGACGATGCCCAGCGCGTCCACGTCAAGGCCGGAGTCGGTCTCGTCGAGGATGGCCAGCTTGGGCTGGAGCAGCAGGAGCTGCAGCATCTCGATCTTCTTCTTCTCGCCGCCGGAGAAGCCCACGTTGAGCTCGCGCATGAGGAAGCCCTGGTCGAGCTCCAGCTGGTCGGCGATGGCTCCCACGCGCTCGCGGAACTTGCGCGCGGTGGTCTTGAGCTCCGGGCGCATCTGGCAGATCGAGCGCAGGAAGCTGTAGAGCGGCACGCCGGGCACCTCCACGGGCGCCTGGTAGGAGAGGAAGATGCCGGCGAGCGAGCGCTTGTCGGCGGAGAGCTCGGTGACGTCCGCACCGTCAAAGGTGATGGAGCCGCCGGTCACGCGGTAGGCAGGGTCGCCCATGATGACGTGGCCGAGCGTGGACTTGCCGGCGCCGTTGGGGCCCATGAGGACGTGGCACTCGCCCGCGCCCACGGCAAGGTCCACGCCGTGCAGGATGGGCTTGTCCTCGGTACCCGCGGAAAGCGAGCTCACGTTGAGCAGCTGAGATGCCATGTTGTGCCTTTCGTCTCGCGGGCGTGCGGCCCGCGCGCTCATTTGCCTAATTCATAGTAATGAGTGGGGAATTAAAGACAAGCGGCAGCCGAGAAAAACCTTGCGGTCGATACAATTCCTACTTGAACGGGGGCATTTTGGTGCCGGCGGTCGCCGGCGGCAGTCGCCGGCTCCAGCTTGAGTGACAAGTTTTCCCGCCCGCGGGGGCAGAGGTGCCGCCGCGGTGCGCAGAAGCCGTCAGTCATCGGTGCGCGCGGGCCGCCGCCGTCACGCGAGCAGGACGTCCTCGACGAACCGGGCGAAGCCGTCCTCGTCGTTGCGCGGGGCGACGAGGTCCGCCGCAGCGCGCGCCTCGTCGCTCGCGTTGCCCATGGCCACGCCCAGGCCGGCCGTCCGCAGCAGGTCGGAGTCGTTGCCCGCGTCGCCGATGGCGCAGACGTGCCCGGGGTCGAGCCCGATGGCATCGCAGAGGGCGAGAAGCCCCGTCGCCTTGGTCACGTCGCGCGGGCCGAACTCAGCGTTGCCGGTCGCCGACGCCGCCGGCTCCAGGTCGAAGCGCTCCGCGAGCGGGGCGAAGTCGTCGTAGCGCCAGGGGTCGACGAAGTGCGCGCCCACCTTGAGCACCCCGCAGCCGGAGCCGGCCACGACATCGGGGACGTTCTCGACGAGGTCTTCGCTCCAGGGGGCGTTACCGCGCACGAGCAGGTAGTCCTCCTCGCTCACGCTGGAGCCCAGGCGCGTTCCGGCCGCGTCGTCGAGGCAGGTGTAGGTCACGACCCCGGGGTGCTCGAGCGCGCGCACGAGCTCCGCGGCGACGCCCGCGTCGATGACCTCGTGGACGTAGAAGTGACGACGCTCCACGTCGAGCACCACCGCCCCGTTGGCCGCGATCGCGTAGCGGAAGCCGTGCATGCCGAGCACACGGTCGAACAGCGTCTGGTAGATGCGCCCGGTCGTGGGGACGGGCTCGATCCCGCGCCCGCGCAGCGCGAGCATGGCCCTTCTCGCCCGCGGCGAGACGGACTTGTCCGGCATGAGGAAGGTGCCGTCGAGGTCAAAGGCAAGAAGCCGTATGTCGCGAGCGTCTGTCATGGGTGCCTCCAGGGGACGACTCCGTTCCCCTCCAGCATAGCCCAGCGGTCGGGTTTTCCGCCGCGTTACGGAGCGGGGCGGCGCCGTCCGGCGAGAAGTACCATGGGTCGCGGCGGAAGGGGGATCTCGGGAATGGACGCGTGGAAGCGGCTCGGCGGCCTTATCGGCAGCCACATGGCGATCATCTCGCCGTCCTGCGTCGTCCTGGGCGTGCTGTTTCCCCAGATCGGCGTCATGCGCCCGCTCGTGACGCCGCTCTTCGCGTTCATGACGTTCCAGAGCGCGCTCTCCAACACCTTCGGCAACCTTGGGCGCACGCTGCGCCACCCGGCCCCGATGCTCGTCTCGCTGGCGCTCGCCGTGGCGGCCATGCCGTGCGTCGCCTGCGCGCCCGCCCTGGCGCTCTTCGGGTCCGACCCGAACCTCGTGTGCGGGATCGTGCTCGAGTACTGCGTGCCCGTCGCCGTGGTGTCGGCCATGTGGACCAACATGCTCGGCGGCGACCCGGCCCTCTCGCTTGCCACGATCCTCGTCTCGACGGTCGCGGCCCCCTTCACGATCCCGCTCACCCTGCACGCCCTCCTCGGCCAGACGGTCGAGGTCGCCGCCGCGCGGATGATGGGGGAGATGGTGGTCTCCATCGCGCTGCCGGCCCTTGCGGGCACGCTGGCAAACGACCTCACGCGCGGCCGGGCGGCGCGCGACCTCTCGCCGGTCATCGCCCCGGCGGCGAAGCTCGCGCTCGTGGCGGTGATCCTGACCAACTCCACGGGCGTGGCCCCCTACGTGCGCAGCCTCACGCCCACGCTCGTGGCGGTGGCCGCGTTCATCGGCGCCTTCGCGGCGTGCGGCTACGCGCTCGGGCTTCTCGCCGCACGGGCGCTGCGCCTGTCGCACGAGCAGGAGGTCTCGATGACCTACCTCGTGGGGATGCGCAACATCTCCGCCGGTGCCGTGATCGCAGGGGAGTACTTCCCCGGCGAGGTGATGTTCCCCGTGGTCATAGGGACGCTCTTCCAGCAGGTGCTCGCCGCGGGGTTCGGCAGCCTGCTGCGTCGGCTGCGGCGCGCCCGCGGTGACGAGGGCGCGAGGTGACGGTTCTTCTCGCCGGTGCTTGTCTGTGCTTAGGAAATCGCAGTAGTTGCAGGCTGGCGGCGCGTGTGCGCTTAGGAAATTGGGGTTGTTGTAGGGAGATCGGGGCCTAGAGCCCGTCCGGGGCGTCCCGAGCGAGAAGAAACCCCAGTTGGTGACTCTGCCGCTCGCCCTCGTGGGCCTCCATGACCCCAAGCGGGGTGCAACAACTCAAAATTCCTAAGCTCGCTGGCGGTTCGGGCCTGCAACTACTGCGATTTCCTAAGCATCGCGTCCCTTTGATTATTCTGAGGGAGGTGCCGTGTGGTTAGCGATTGAGACTGTGAGGAGTTGAGGACTCCCCCTTTGAGCTGGATAGAAGAAATCTGATGTCCACATGACTTTCTCGAGAAATGCCTGGTGGAGATTGACTTCTGCCTACCCTTGTTCAGCGTGTGCTTCCTGGTACGGGTATTGTGAGGGGAGAGTCATGGATACGATGGCTATCGGTGCGCTCGCGATTATCTGCACCCCTTCTACTCGTTGTCGTCATTGTTCTGGTGCCCAATTTGCGTAGGGCCGTGGATGCTTCCAGCGGCTCGGCGGTGCTCGCCTGCCGGGCCGCCTCGGAGACGCGCATGCCGCCGTGCCGCCGCACAGCCGGCCCGGGCGTTCGCTAGTGGCGGCGACGGCGCGGGCGGACGCGGCCGTCGTCGAGGATGACGGCCAGGCCGGCGATGACCACGAGTGCGATGAAGATGAGCTTGTTCATGGTGACCTCCTTCGGTTGCTGACCCAATCCTCGCAGGAGGGGCACGTGGGAGCCATCGATGCGGCTTACTGCTTGCTTTCGCTTTCGTAAGGTTGCAAGGCTGCGACACGGTTCTTCTCGGCGCCGCGCCCTGTCGTAGAATGGTGCGCAGTGTAGATAGGAGGACCCATGCCCCTTACCAGAGAAGACGTCGCGGGCATCGCGGACTACGCGCGCATCGCGCTCACGCCCGAGGAGCTCGACGAGATGACCGCGTACATGAACGATGCCATCGACCTGCTCGAGCCCATCCGCGCCTACGACCTCGAGGGCGTGGAGCCCACGTTCCACCCCATCGGGGACCTCTCCAACGTGATGGCCGACGACGTGCCGGACACCGAGGTGCGCCACCTGCCCGTGGACGTGGCGCTGAAGAACGCCGGCGCGTCCCGCGACCGCAGCTTCCGCGTGCCGTCCATCCTCGGCGACCAGGGGGGTGACCGCTAATGGCAAACTTCGACCAGCTCTCCGCCGCCCAGATCGCGGCGGGCGTCGCAAACGGCGACTTCACCGCTACCGAGGTTGCCCGCGCCGCGCTCGACGCCGTGGAGGCCCGCGACGGCGAGGTAAAGGCGTTCCTGCAGGTCTCCGCCGACCTCGCGCTCGCGGCGGCCGAGGCCACCGACAAGGCCCGCGCGGCGGGCGAGAAGCTCGGTCCTCTCGCCGGCGTTCCCGTGGCCTTCAAGGACAACATGCACCTCGTGGGCACCCGCACCACCTGCGCCTCCAAGATGCTCGCCAACTACGAGTCCACGTTCACGGCCACCTGCGTCCAGCGCATGCTCGACGCCGGCGCCACGCCCGTGGGCAAGACCAACATGGACGAGTTCGCCTTTGGCAGCTCCACCGAGTCCTCCGCCTTCCACCCCACGGCCAACCCGTGGGACACCGAGCGCGTCCCGGGCGGCTCCTCGGGCGGCTCGGCCGCGGCCGTCGCCGCCGGCGAGGTCACGGTCTCCCTGGGCTCCGACACCGGCGGCTCCATCCGCCAGCCGGCCTCGCTCTGCGGCGTCGTGGGCATGAAGCCCACCTACGGCGCGGTTAGCCGCTACGGCGTGGTGGCCTTTGGCTCCTCGCTCGACCAGGTCGGCCCCTTCGGTCGTAGCGTCGAGGACGCGGCCCTGGCCATGAACGCGCTCACGTGCGGCGGGCGCGACCCGTGGGACTCCACGAGCCAGCCGGTCGCCACCGATTTTCTCGCCCACCTGAACGATGGGGTCGATCGGCGCCGCGTGGGCATCGTGCCCGCTCTCATGGAGGCCGCCGGCCTCACCGACGAGGTCCGCGACGCCGTGAACGCCGCCGGCCGCGCGCTGCAGGACCAGGGTGCCGAGCTCGTGGAGGTGGAGCTGCCCAACATCGCCTCCGCCATCGCGGCCTACTACGTGATCGCGCCGTGCGAGGCCTTCTCCAACCTCGCGCGCTTTGACGGCGTGCGCTACGGCTACCAGGAGCAGGGCTGCGCCACGCTGGCCGAGCAGACCTCGCTCTCCCGCGCGCACGGCTTTGGCGAGGAGGCCAAGCGCCGCCAGATGCTGGGCGCCTACCTCCTCTCCAGCGGCACCTACGACACGTACTACTACCCGGCGCAGCAGGTCCGCACCCTCATCACGGCCGACTACGCCCGCGCGTACGAGAAGTGCGACGTCATCCTCATGCCGGCCGCGCCGCGCACGGCGTTCAAGTTCGGCGAGATGAGCGACCCCACGCAGATGTACGCGTCGGACCTGTTCACGATCTCCAACAACATCGTCGGCAACGGCGGCGTCTCCGTGCCGCTGGGCCTGGGCGCCACCTCCGGCCTGCCCGTCTCGGCGCAGCTCCAGGGCCCGGCCTTCGCCGACACCACGCTGCTCACGTTCGCGCGCGCGATCGAGCGGTCCTTCTCGCCGTCCGACGGCGGGGCCGCCGTCGCGCCCGCGTTTGCCGGGAAGGGAGGTGAGCTCGCATGAAGAAGCTCGCCGAGGTCCTCAAGGACTGGGAGGCCGTGATCGGCCTGGAGGTCCACACCGAGCTCACCACGCTCGAGACCAAGATGTTCTGCAACTGCCGCCTCTCCCACGACGACGAGCCCAACACCAACGTCTGCCCCGTCTGCCTGGGCATGCCGGGCGCGCTGCCCGTGCCCAACGAGAAGGCCATCGAGTCGATCGTCATGGCGGGCCTGGCCACCAACTGCGAGATCATGCGCCACTCCATGTTCTACCGGAAGCACTACTTCTACCCGGACATGGCCAAGAACTTCCAGACCACGCAGGGTCCCGTGGCGTTCTGCATGCACGGCCACCTGGACCTGGAGGTCAGCGGCGCCGGCGCCAAGGAGCGCCCGGACGACACCGCCGAGAAGGACGCTGACGGCGGCTACGTGGCGCCCATCCGCATCCTGCGCATCCACATGGAGGAGGACGCTGCCAAGATGGTGCACGTGGGCGGCGAGGAGGGCCGCATCACCGCGGCCACCGAGTCCCTCATCGACTACAACCGCTGCGGTACGCCGCTCATCGAGCTCGTTACCGAGCCCGACCTGCGCACGCCCGAGGAGGCACGCCTCTTCATGGAGAAGCTGCGCCAGACGTTCCTCACGCTCGGCATCTCCGATTGCTCGCTCGAGAGCGGCTCGATGCGCTGCGACGGAAACATCTCGCTGCGCCGCCGCGGCGAGACCAAGTTTGGCACCAAGACCGAGATGAAGAACATCAACTCGTTCAAGAGCCTGCACGACGCGCTCGAGTACGAGATCTGCCGCCAGGCCGAGGTGCTCGAGGAGGGCGGCATCGTCTACCAGGAGACGCGCCACTGGGAGCCCTCGCGCCGGCGCACCGTGGTCATGCGCGTCAAGGAGACCGCGGACGACTACCGCCTCTTCCCGGACCCTGACCTCGCGCCCTTCGACCTCACGGACGAGTTCATCGACCGCTGCCGCGCGCGCATCCCGGAGCTGCCGGACACCAAGCGCGACCGCTACATGGCCGACTTTGGCCTCAAGCGCGCCGACGCCGACCAGCTCGCGGGCGACCCGACGGTCGCGGCCTTCTTCGAGCGGACGCTCGCCGCGACGGGCGAGAAGAACGTGGAGACCGTGGCCAAGGTCATGGTGAACCTCGTCCCCAGCTACGACGCCCTCGCGCCGGCGCAGGTCGCGAGTCTCTCGACGCTTCTCGCCGAGGACGCGATCACGTTTGCCCAGGCACGCGAGGTGCTCGATGCTGTCAACGGCACCGACGAGGACCCGGCGGCCTACGTGGACGCCCACGGCATGCGCCAGTCCACGGACGAGGGAGCGCTCGGCGCGATCGTCGACGAGGTGCTCGACCGCTGCGCCGACCAGGTCCAGCAGTACCGCGACGGCAACAAGAAGGTGCTCGGGTTTCTCGTGGGCCAGTGCATGAAGGCGGCCAAGGGCTCCGGCAACCCCAAGGCCTTCAACAAGATGCTCGCGGAGCGGCTCGAGTCGTAGGGACCTGTCAGCCCGCCCGTACTTCTCGGCCGTTCCTTTGGACAAGTGGCGCTCAAATGGAGCATACGGACTGCGGACACTTTTTGGGTCTCTGGCAGCCAAAAACGTCCGTATGCTCCACTTGAGTTTCGGCGTCCCGCCGCGCCGCGTCTCAAGCTGCTAGACTTCCGGGGCGAGGGCGTGGTCGCATGCGGGAGGAGCTGCGGTGGACGAGAAGAACGCGCAGGTCAATGAGGGCGTCGAACCGGTCGCGGGGGAGATGACGCCCGACGAGGCGCGCCGTGCGGAGAGGCTCTCGCGCAGGCGCATGGCCTACAGCTTCCCGCAGTTCCTTGCCCTGCTCAACGTGGGCCTCATTCTCACGGCCGCGGCGCTCGTGCTCTTCAAGACACCCAACCACCTGGCCTTCGGCGGTACCACGGGCTTCGCGATCCTCTTCAACGCCGCGCTGCCGGCGCTTCCTGTCTCCGTGTACATGTGGATCATGAACGCCGCGCTCGTCCTTCTCGGCCTTGTCTTCCTGGAGCGCCGGGCGGTGCTGTGGAGCGCGTTCGCGTCGTTTGCGCTCTCGGGTTACACCTCGCTCTTCGAGTGGCTGATGCCGGTCACGACCTCCCTCACCGGCGACCTCTGGCTCGACGTCTGCTTTGCCGTGCTTCTGCCGGCCGTGGGCGTGGTCATGGCGGCGATCGGCCTCTTCGGGCCGCGCGTGGGACTCTACTGCGTGCTCGCGCTCATCGGCAAGACCTTCGTGGTGGACGGCTTCATCGAGTCCATCCGCCAGCGAAAGGTCTGTCAGGCGATCTGCGATCACCCGCGTGACGTGGAGGAGTTCATCGTCAAGAAGCTCGGCCGCACCGCCACGGTGACCTTCGGCTGGGGCGCGTACTCCGGCAAGCGGCAGACGATCCTCAGCAGCGTGCTCTCGCGCCGCGAGGCCATGAAGCTGCGGCTCTTCGTGCGCGCGTAGGACCCGACCGCGTTCATTACCATCGTGAGCAGCTCGGAGATCATAGGTCGCGGCTTCCGTGGCGTGAACTAGGCGTTATGTGCCATTAGGTTGTTTGCGCCGACGATGCGTGACATGGGCGGGAGGCCCCCGCACGCGCCGCGCGTTCGCCTTTAAGGTCGCGTCCTTCCCGGCCTCCGTTCCCGCCCCCTCCTCCCTCTTCCGGGTGTGTACGAAGTTGCATAATTAATACGGTACCCGTCAATCACAAACACGCAGGTAGACGGCTTGTCGAGAAGAACATCAACTTTGCAACTTCGTACACACCCGGAAGAGGGGGAGGGGGGGGGGTATCGAAAGTGTGTGAGGAGCATGGAGAAACGCAACGTCGAAGCTCTTCTCGGCGCCAAGCGTGATGGCCTCTGCCTGCGTAACCGCTGACCCGTGAAAGATTGGTGCAAGCTAACGGACGGCTTCGTGCAAGGCGCCCCATGTAGGCTGCGCCCCATGGACACCTTAATCATCTCACATAGGTCCGCCCTCGCCCGATGGGGCGAGAAGGGCCTCGCGCAGCGGCTCGGCGGGCCGTGTCCGGCACCAGGCGACTGGACGCCCCCATCCGCCTCCGGGCTCGACGACGAGACCCTGCGCCGCGCGCGTCTCGAGGCGACCCCAGGGCGCCCGCTGCACATCCTCGTTCGAGACCGAGGCGAGCGCGTGCGCGCCCAGCGCGTCGTCTCGCACGTGTGGTCCGGGCCGCTGCCGGACGGGGCCTTCTATCGGCTTGCTCCTGGCGTGCTGCTCAGTTCTCCCGCCTTCTGCCTCCAACAGCTCTGCGCCCGTTCCAGCGAGGCGCGCGCGACGGCGACCGTCATGGGGGTGTGCGGCGGTTACGCGCTCTCGGCCGGGACGCCACATGGATTTCATGAGCGCCCTCCGCTCGCCTCCCTCGAGGAGCTGCGCGAGAGGTTCGCCCACGAGCACGGCTACGGCGCCCGGCGCGTCCGTGAGGCCCTGAGGCTCGCGCTGCCCGGCTCGCGCTCGCCCATGGAGACGGTCGTGGTGCTGTTCTTCACGCTTCCCGTGGAGCTGGGTGGCTGCGGGCTGCCGGCCCCGCAGATCAACGTGCGCGTGGAGATCCCCTCCGACCTGAGAGCCGCCCTCGGAAGGCCATACCTAGTCGTGGACCTCTGCTGGGAGGATCAGCGCATCATCCTCGAATACGACAGCTACACCTGGCATCTTGCTCCGCGTGCGTTCGACGGGACGCAGAGCCGCAACGAGGGCCTGCGCGACGAGGGTTGGATGGTGCGTACGGTGACGTCGGGAATCCTGTCCGACCCGCGCCTCCGGCAGCTGCTGGTGAGCCGGGTCATGCGGCGCTTCGGTCTCGAGCCGCCCGACGACGAGGCCTGGCTTCTCCGCCAGGAGCTGCTGGTCCGCGACCTTCTCGCCGTCCGCGGCGCGTGAGGCGAGGCCCGGTGGACAACTCGACCGCACCACTCCACGGGTATGTGCACCGTTGCAAGTTTGATGGTTTTTTCGCCAGCTCGTCTACCTGCGATTTTCAGGCTCCGGACATCAGATTAGATTTGCAACAGCGCACATACCTTGAGAGAGGGGGAGTGATGATGGCGGGCGAGAAGGACGACGGGCCGAGAGGGCGGGACATGCGCCTCGGGGACGTGGCGCGCGGGGCCGCCGACGCGTTCGCGGAGGTGCTGTGGCCCACGCGCTGCGCTGGCTGCGACCAGCCCGGCGAGCTGCTCTGCGACGAGTGCCGCGCGTCGCTGCCGTGGGTGGAGCAGCGCCTGGCGTGCCCGTCCTGCGGCGCCCCCTACGGCTACCTCACCTGCACGGAGTGCGACGGCGGCTGGGTCCCGCGCGCCACCGTGGCCGCGCTCACGTTTCGCGGCACGGCGGCGCGCGCGGCGACCGCCCTCAAGGACGCGCACGAGCTCCGCCTCGCGCCGGTGATCGCGGCGGCGATGGCCTGCGCGCTCGAGGAGGCGTCCGCCTGGCCCGCGCGCGACGGCGGCCCGCGCTTCTCGCCCGCCGAGACGGACGCGCTCTGCTTCGTCCCCGCCACCGCAGAGGCCTTCGCGCGGCGCGGCTTCGACCACATGGAGCTCGTGTCGCGGGCGCTGTCGTCCGAGCTCTGCCTCCCGCTGGCGGACGTCCTCGTGCGCGCGGCGGCCCGCGACCAGCGCGAGCTCGGTCGCGACGAGCGCGCTGCCAACCTCGCGGGCACGATGCGCTCGCTCGAGGACGTCGCCGGTGCGCGCCTGCTGGTCGTCGACGACGTGGCCACTACGGGGGCGAGCCTCGCGGAGGCCGCGCGCGCCCTGCTCCGCCGCGGCGCCGCCTCGGTCACCGCCTGCGTGCTCGCCCGCGTGTGGTGAGCGCGGCCTCGCCCGCCCCCCCTTGAGGGTATGTGCACTATTGCAAAATTAATACGGTGCCTAGTGATTGAAAAAGCGCAGGTAGATGGTTTGTCAAGAGAAACATTAAAATCGCAACGGTGCACATACCCTCAGGGAGGGGGATGAGGCGCTGTCGGCCGAAGGCACCAGGGGGCGCCCCGTCCCCCGCGACCGCCGAAGCGCTCGGCGGTTGAGGCGAGAAAACCGTGCCCGCCCTAGGTATACTGAAGGGCGTCTCAACCCAGGTCTGTGGTTGCGGGCGCGTCCTGCGCGCCTCAGTCCATGCCAGACGAGGGCAAAGGGATCCACGTAAGTCCGGGCGCGCGCGTCCGGGCGATCATGGCTCGTCCTAGAGGTAAGCCGCACCGCCCGTCAGACGAGAGGCATCCGGCCTCGCGGGCGAGAGGGGCTCAAGTGACGGCGCCGCGGTGCCGGAAGCGAAGCCCCCGGTGCGCGAGTGTGGGGTCAAAGACCAGGTCAGCTGGGGGAGACGACGACAGGCAGCAGGAAAGACAGGAATCGGCACATGACGCGTCATCACATGTTCATGCTCGCTGCCGCGCTCGTCGCGGCGCTGGGCCTCACGGGCTGCGAGATCGGCCCCGTCAACCTTGACGACTTCTTCGGCACCCCCTCCGTGGAGGAGGCCCGCGCGGAGCGCCGGGAGTCGCTCGCGCCCGCGGTCTCCGACACGTCCCTCAAGCAGGCCGGCACGCTCACGGTGGGAATCCTGGGCACGCAGTCCGCGCCCTTCGCCATCACCTCCACCGAGGGGTCCCAGGTCGGCATCGACCTGGACATGGGCCACGCCCTCGCGGACGAGCTTGGGCTGGCCTCGATCTCGTTCGTCCCGGTGAGCGACGTCGACTCCGCCCTGGCGGACGAGTGCGACGTCGTCATGGGCGTTGACGCCGGCGAGGGCGGCTCCGCGACCGTCGTGGGCGCCTACGCTCAGAGCGCCGTGGGCGTGTTCGCGCGCGGCGACGTCTCCGCCCCGATCGACGCGTCGGCCCTCGAGGGCGCGACCGTCGGCATCCAGGAGGGGTCAGTGTCCGCCGTCACGCTCGACTCCTACGAGGTCTCCACCGTCCACAGCCCGGCCGCCAACCTCAACGAGGCCTTCGACAGCCTCGAGGAGGGCACGGTCGACTACGTGATCTGCGACGCCTACGCGGGCGCGTACCTCGCCACCGCCTACTCCGACATCGCGTTCGCCGGCACGCTCGACGACCCCTCCATGGTGGGCGTCGCCGTGAGCTCCCCGGAGCTCCAGTCCGCCGTCCAGACCGCGCTCGAGTCGGTCCAGTCGAACGGCGTCGCGGGCATCGCCCTCGCCGGCTGGGCCGGCGACCTCCCCACGCTCACGACCGACCTGAAGGTCACCGGTCTGGTGGAGCGCGCGGACGAGCCTGAGCCCGACGAGGGGGCGGAGGACGAGGCCGAGCCCGACGCGTCCGCCGAGTAGGTCGGCCCGCTCGGGGCCTTTCGCGCCAGAGTCGCCGTCGAGTGGGTATGAGTTGTCCATAGGGCAGGGCCCTAGGGTAGGGAGAAGCGCACCGCAGGATGGTGACGCGCCGCGACCATAAGGAGGTTCGCATGGTGGACATCAAGATCTCGGGTCGCAAGGTCGGTGTTTCCGACTCGCTGCGCGAGCACGTGGAGGAGAAGGTCTCCGCCGCCCTCAAGGTGTTCGACATCAAGCCCATGACCTGCGACGTGGTCCTTCGCGTGGACAAGAACCCGTCCAACCCCGAGCGCAAGGCGTGCGAGATCACCGTCTTCGTGCGCGACAACGTCGTTCGCGTGGTGGCCAGCTCGGATGACATGTACGCCGCCATCGACGAGGCGGCGGACAAGGTCACCCGTCAGCTCCGCAAGTACAAGACGCGCGTGATCGACCGTCGTCAGCGCATGCAGCAGGCAAAGGCCGGCGCCGTCACCCAGGAGGACCTCGCCTCCCTCATCGAGCCCGGTCCCGACGAGACCGAGGACGACCAGCTCGTCCGCGAGAAGTACATCGACCTCGTGCCCATGACCGAGGAGGAGGCCCTGGTCCAGACCGATCTGATCGGCCACGACTTCTACGTCTTCACCAATGCCACGACGGGCCTTGTCAACGTGATCTACCACCGCAAGAATGGCGGGTACGGCATCATAAAGCCCAAGATCGAGGAAGAGAATGAGTAGCACCGAGAATACCGAGAACAACCTCGAGAACGTCGCCCCCCTGACCGAGGGCGTCGACAACGCCCAGGCGTCGCAGGATGCTGCGCGCCTGGGCCGCGCGTATCACCGCAAGTCGAACGTCAGGATAATCGTGGACTCCTGCGCGGACTTCGCGCCGGAGGTCGCCGAGGCCCTCGGCGTCGAGGTCGTACACTTCACGTACGTCATGAGCGGCCAGGAGCACCCGGATGACCTCTGGCAGACCATGTCCGCCAAGGAGTTCTACGACCGCATGCGCGCCGGTGAGGTCGCCACCACCTCAGCCGTGACCCCCGGCCGCTACCTCGAGGTCTTCGAGCGCGCGGCGGAGGAGGGCACCCCGACGGTCTACCTGGCCTTCACGCGCGGCCTCTCCTCGAGCGTGGACGCGGCGCGCCAGGCCGCCGACATGGTCCGCGAGAGCCACCCCGACTTCGAGATCCACGTCGTCGACAACGTCTGTCCGTCCGCCGCGGCCGAGCTCCTCGCGATCGAGGCGGTCCACCAGGCGGCCAACGGCCTCACGGCGGCCGAGCTCACCGCCTGGGCGGAGGAGGCCCGCTACTACGTCCACGGCTACTTCACTCTGGACTCCTTCGACGCGCTCGCCCGCGGCGGCCGCATCCCGCCGGCCGCGGCCACGGTGGGCAGCAAGCTCGACATCAAGCCCGAGCTCTCCTACGACACCAACGGCGCCCTCACGCTGCGCGGCATGTGCCGCGGCCGCAAGAAGGCCCTCCGTGCGATCATCGCGGACTTCAAGGCCAACTACCTGGGCGCCGAGGGAGGGGACGAGGAGCTCCCCATGGCGATCGTCTCGGCCGACGCCGAGAAGGACGCCCGCTGGCTCGCCGACCAGATCCGCAGGGAGCCCGGCTGCTCCGACGTTCCGATCATCTACAGTTCCGTGGGCCCGGTCATCGGCGCCCACGTCGGGCCCGGCATGGTGGCGCTGCTCTTCTGGGGCAAGGACCGCCGCGAGAGCCTCTCGTTTACCGACCGCATCGCCCGCAAGGTCCGCGGCGAGAAGTAGCACCCGACCAGCAGATTGGGTCAAAAGGGGACAGTCCCCTTTTGACCCATGCAGAAAGGAAACGACTTGCAGATCAGAAACGTCGCCCTCATCGGCACCGGCATCATGGGCGCCGCCGTCGGCGGCCACATCATGGACGCCGGCTACGACCTGACCGTCCACAACCGCACGCGCGAGAAGGCCGAGGCCCTTCTCGCCCGCGGCGCCCACTGGGCGGACACGCCGGCCGAGGCCGCAGCTGACGCTGACGTGGTCTTCACCATGGTGGGCTACCCCACGGACGTCGAGGACGTCTACCTGGCCACCGACGGCCTCATCCGCGCCGCCAAGAAGGGCGCCTGGCTCATCGACCTCACCACGAGCTCCCCGCAGCTCGCGCGCGACATCCACGACGCCGCCGAGGTCGAGGACAAACACGCCTTCGACTGCCCCGTCACGGGCGGCGAGCAGGGCGCCATCGACGGCACCCTCACCCTCATCATCGGCGCGGCCGAGAAGGACGTCGCGCCGGTCATGCCCCTGCTGGAGTGCTTCTCGTCCAAGCGCTTCTTCTTCGACCAGCCGGGCGGCGGCCAGACGGCCAAGCTCTGCAACCAGGTGAGCCTCGCCTCGTGCATGGTGGGCTACGCGGACGCCCTGGCCCTCGCCGAGCAGTCCGGCATCGACGCTGAGAAGGTCCTCGAGGTGATGGCCTCCGGCACCGGCGGCTCCGGCGCCTCCAGGAGCCTCGCGCCCAAGTCCCTCGCGGGCGACTACGAGCCCGGCTTCATGGCCGAGCACCTGCGCAAGGACATCGCCCTCGCGCTTCAGCGCTCCGAGGACCTGGACATCACGCTCCCCGGCGCCGAGACGGCCTTCACCCTCTTCGACATGCTCTGCCAGATTGGCGGCGCCCGCATGGGCACGCAGGCGCTCACCCTGCTCTACCAGGAGGAGGGAACCTGCGCCGCGGCCGGCCTCGACTGGTCGCTGCTCGAGGCGGGAGAGGAGGATGAGCACGAGTGCTGCTGCGGCCACGACCACGGTGACGGCGAGCACGAGTGCTGCGGGGGCCACGGCCACCACCACGGCGAGGACCACGAGTGCCACTGCCACGACCACGAGGGGCGGGCATAGTGTCCGGTGAGGTGGCGGGCGCCATCTTCGCCCTCATGTTCCTGCTCTTTGGCACGGTCACGGGCGTGGGCGTGGGCGAGCGCGTGGTCAAGCGCTGCGTGACGAAGCGCGAGTACGTCATCGCGAACGTCGTCACGCTGCTCGTGGGCGCCGTCGCGTGCGCAATCGCCATGCTCACGCCGTTCCCCGTGCTCGTCGTGCTCGTCATCGGGCTCATCGGCGGGACCGTCGCGGGCATGAAGATGGGCTTCGGCGAGTCGGTGGGCCCGTGGAAGGCGCACGACCGCTACTTCCGCGTCAACAAGGACCAGCTCAGGCGCTCCGAGAACGGCGAGCGCGCCGAGGCGGTGCGTCGTGCCCGCCGCGACGGCACCCCCGAGCCCGAGCTGATAAGCGTCGTCGACGACAAGGACGACAAGAGGAAGTGACGCGAGGGCAGCCCCTCGCGCCATAAGGAGATGCATGAACGCGACTGACAACCCGCAGAGCTCCATCGCGGTGCTCATAGACTTCGAGAACCTGGCCCTGGGCACGGGACGCCGCAAGCGCAACGGCCACCAGGAGCCCGGGCCGCTCCCCGACGTCAAGCTCATCCTCGAGCGCCTCGTCGACAAGGGCCGCATCACCGCCAAGCGCGCCTACTGTGACTGGCAGCGCTTCGAGGCGGCGGTCACCCCCCTGCACGAGCTCGGCATCGAGCTCATCGAGATCCCGGACCGCGCCTATACGGGCAAGAACTCCGCCGACATCCGCCTCGCCGTGGACGCGATGGAGATCTGCCTCACCAAGGACCACATCGACACCTTCGCCATCCTCTCTGGCGACTCGGACTTCTCGCCGCTCGTCTCCAAGCTCAAGGAGTTCGGCAAGACGGTCATCGGCGTGGGCATGAAGGACGCCACGAGCTCGCTGCTCACCGAGGTCTGCGACGAGTTCATCTTCTACGAGGACATCACGAGCGGCCCGGGCATCCCGGACTTCTCGTCCAAGGTGCCCAAGGACAAGCAGGACTGCTACCAGCTGCTCTTCGAGACGATCGATGCCCTGCAGCGCGAGAGCGACGCCTTCATCCTGGCCTCGCGCCTCAAGGACACGATGAAGCGCAAGCGCCCGCAGTTCTCCGAGTCCAGCTACGGGTATCGTTCGTTCACGGCGCTTCTGCGCGAGGCGTCCAAGCTCGGCTTCATAGAGATCCACCAGGACCCCAAGAGCGGCACCGCCGTGGTCGACGGGTTCTGCGAGTAGGGAGGGAACGCAGGTCATGGCAGAGATGGAAGAACTTGACGGCAACCAGGTGAGCGGCCTCGTCGAGGAGCTCTCCGGCTCGAGCAGGCGTCGTCGCCAGGAGGTCGCGCACCAGATCTCCCTTACCGCGAAGGCGCACCCGGAGGTGCTGACGGGGCACGTCGACGCTCTCGTCGACGCCCTCTACCGCCCGGAGGCCCAGACGCGCTGGGAGGTTCTCGACGCACTCTCCGAGCTCGTCGCGCTCGACGTCGACGCCGTCGCGGGCGCCTACGACGGCGCGGAGGCGTCGCTGTTCGACGACGGCTCGGCCACGGTGCGCCTCTCGGCCTTCGTGTTCCTGTGCCGCCTCGGTGCGAGCTCCCCGGAGCGCTCCGACGAGGTGTGGCCCCTGCTCGACGAAGCCATCCAGTGCTACCACGGCGACGCCGAGTACCGTGACATGCTCGTCGCCCTTCTCGGCCTCGCCCGCGGCTCCGCGTCGGACGCCACGAGGAAGGCGCTCGCCGCGCGCGTGTCCTTCGACGCCGAGAGCGGCTCGGGCTACATCAAGTCCTTCTCGGAGCAGATCGTTCAAACTCTCTCCTAGGTTTGTGACGGTCCGGGGGAGACGTGGCGCGGCCGGCGCCGGTCTCCTAGACTCGTGAGGATGGACGGGCACTTCGTGGGAGGACGCACATGAGCAAGAAGAGCGCCGCGGCGGACGAGAAGAACCTCGAGAGGCACTTTGCGCCGGAGGGCGGCGGGCACGGCCTGCCGATGCCCGCCTGGGTGGCCATCGCCGTGGCGACGCTCGTCGTGGGCGTGCTGGCGGGGCACTTCCTCCTGAGCGGCGCCGGGACGGTCTCCCTGGGCGGGCGCACGACGCTCGGCCCCGGCGAGCTCGACGCGACCGTGGCCACCTACACCGCGAACGGGACGACGACGGCCGTCACCGCGCGCGAGGTGCTCGAGGAGGTCCAGGGAGGCCCCACCCTCACGGCGAACGAGGACGGGACCTATGACGCCCCGGCTGCGAGCGATGTGCTCTCCTACGTGCAGAACGAGGTCATTCTCGCCGACGCCGCGGCGCGCGGCCTCACGGCGAGCGACGAGGAGGTCGACGCGTTCGTCACCGGCACGATGGGCCTTGCGGACATGGCCGAGGTCGCGTCCAACTACGGCATCAGCGAGGACGCCGCCCGCTCGATGATCGAGGACGCCGTGGTGCTGAGCAAGCTCCAGAGCGAGGTGACCATGGCCGAGCTGGGCGACTACCCCACGGCCCCCGCCGAGCCCGCCGAGGGCGAGGAGGACGCGGCCACGCCCGAGTACGCCGACTACGTGATCGGGCTTCTCGGCGACGAGTGGGACGCCGACGCCGACGACTGGGCCCGCACCGACGGGACCTACTACGCCACGCTCTCCGGCTACGAGATCTCCAACGACGCGGCCACCTACGCCGCGGCGAGCGCTGCCTACAGCGTGGCCGCCAACGAGTACCAGAGCGCGTCCGCCCAGCTCAACGAAGAGTGGAACGCCTACACCGACGGCGTGCTCTCCAAGGCGACGGTGCAGCTGGGCACCCTGGCGGAGTAGGGCTCCCGTGCGCGTTGCGGTCAGCGCCTGCCTGCTCGGGGCCCCCGTGCGCTACGACGGGGGCGCCAAGCCCTGTCCCGAGGCCCTCGAGCTCGCGGATAAGGTCGAGGTCGTGCGCGTGTGCCCGGAGACGGCCTCGGGCCTGCCGGTGCCGCGCCCCCCGGCGGAGCAGCGGGACGGCCGCGTCTTCCTCTCCGACGGGCGCGACGTGACGGCGGAGTTCGCCCGCGGCGCGGACCTGTCGCTCGCCGCTGTGCGACGCTCACCGGTCTCGTTGGCCGTGCTCAAGGCAAAGAGCCCCTCCTGTGGCGTGGGCCTCGTCTACGATGGGACGTATACCGGAGGACTCGTGGCGGGCCAGGGCGTCTTCGCCGAGCGGCTCGCGAGGGAGGGGATCTGCGTGGTCACCGAGGACACCGTGAGGGAGTGCAAGCCGAGCGTCGAGCACCCCGTCGCCATCGTGCTGGGAAGCGGCCTGGGCCACCTGGGCAGCCTCGTGCGCCCCGTGCGTCGCATCGACTACCGGGACATCGACGGCTTCCCCGTCACCGCGCGCCCCGTGCCGGGCCACAGCTTCGAGGCCACGGTCGGCACGATCGACGACGTGCCGGTGGTGGTCTATCCCGGGCGCATCCATCTCTACCAGGGCTACTCCGCCGCCGAGGTCACCGCCCTCGTGCGCCACGCGCACCACCTCGGCTGCCGCGACATCGTCTTCGCCTGCGCCACGGGCGCCGTTCCGGGCAACGCCGGCGTGGGCCTGGGGATCCTCACCGACCAGATCAACCTCACCGGGCGCAACCCGCTCGCCGAGTGGGACGGCCTGCGCGACGTGGAGAGCCCGTTCGTGGACATGAACGACGCCTTCTCGCCGTACCTGCGCTCGATCGCGCGCGGCGTGGCCGACGACCTGGGGATCCACGTGGAGGAGGGCGTCTACGCGGGCGTGCTGGGCCCGTGCTTCGAGACGCCGGCCGAGGTCGCCGCCCTGCGTACGCTCGGCGTGTCCTATGTGGGCATGAGCACGGTGTGCGAGGTCGTCATGGCCCGTGCGCTGGGCATGCACGCGCTGGGGCTCACGCTTGCCGCCAACGAGTCCGGCGCGCCGGCGGTGAGCCACGAGAGCGTGCTGGCGGAGGCTGAGCGCCACGCGGAGGACTTCGAGCGCCTCGTCCGCGGCGTGCTGCGGCTGCTGTAGGCGGGCAGGGGCGCGGGGAAAACGACGCTTGCGCGGCTCGCGTGCTTCTCGTATAGTAGTTAGCCGCCGATAGGCCAGCTTAGCTCAGTTGGTAGAGCACCGCTCTCGTAAAGCGGGGGTCACCAGTTCAAGTCTGGTAGCTGGCTCCAGCGAATGACCGCGGGCCGGGGGAGTCGATTCCCCGGTCCGCTTCGTTTTTGCCCTCGACGGCGCTCGGCCAAATTAACGGGCAGAATTCGAATTACTCGTTTTTCTCAACTGCGGATATAGAAAACTACATTGAATTTTGCCCGTTGTTTTGGCGACGCCGGGCACCGCTAGGCGAGAAGGTCGGCGTGCTCGGGGTGCTTCTCGAACCAGCTGACGGCGTAGGAGCACGTGGGACGCGCGCGGTAGCCGCTCGCGGCGATGCTCGCGACGGCGCGACCCAAAAGCTCGCCCGCCACGCCCTGCCCGCGCAGGCTCTCGTCCACGAAGGTGTGGTCGATCTCCACGACGCCAGGCTCCACCTGGGGGAAGGTCACCTCCGCCAGCACGTTCCACTGCTCGTCCAGCACCTGCACGCGGTCGCGCTCCATGACCCAGCCCATGTTGCCTCCTTCGATTGCGGTCTGCGAGGCTATTGTCTCACACGACAACGGGTAGAACGTCCAACGAGGGCGCGTTGTCGTCAGCGGGCGGAGGCACAGCATGGCACGGGCTTGGCACATCGCAAACGGGCACCTCGCGACGGGCGAGAAGGACGGCGGGCACGTCGCCGTCGTCCTGCGCCTGGAGAAGGCGCGGGCGCGTCCGCTCTCCCACACGCAGCGCGAGGTCATCGAGCAGCTCGAGCACGCCGCGCTGCCGTTTCTGGAGCGCACGTCCACCGGGGCCGCGGGCCTCGTGGTCACGCCGAGCGGACGAAGGCGCTTCGGCTTCATCCTCACCCCCGGCGAGCTGGTGCTCATTGACGACGGGGACGTCTGCGCCACCGCGCTCGGCCGCTCCGTCGAGGATAGGGCGCGCCTCGAGGGGCCCGCAGGCGCCCTCTGCGCGCTGCTTCGCGAACTCCTGCGCGACCACCCGGCGCGCCTCTCCCGCATGCGCGAGGACTTCGAGCTGGTGGAGCAGCAGGTCCTGGAGGGCCGCGAGCGACCGGACCGGCGCAGGATGATGGCGGACTCGCGGCGCATGCTCGGGCTTGACACGTTCTACCAGGGCATGTCCGACCTCGCCGCGGAGCTTTCCGAGGACGACTCCGGCCTCGTGGCGCCGGCGGACCGAGCGAGGCTCCGCTCGCTCGCGCGCCTGCTGGGCCGGCTCGCCGCGCGACTGGAGTCGCTGCAGGACTACAGCCTGCAGGTGCACAGCCTCTATCAGGAGTCCATCGACGTGCGGCAGAACAACGTTATGCAGTGGCTCA
Organism: Atopobiaceae bacterium; assembly: GCA_030525685.1. Classification (GTDB taxonomy): domain Bacteria; phylum Actinomycetota; class Coriobacteriia; order Coriobacteriales; family Atopobiaceae; genus Thermophilibacter. Next base: position 132,662 of record JAUNEG010000003.1, read on the forward strand.
CGGTGGTGACCACGATCGTGATGCCGCTCACCTTCGTCACCGGTTGGTACGGCATGAACTTCCCGCACATGGCGCTCTTCGACGTGCCGTGGGGCTATGCCGCGGTGATCGTGGTGTGCGTCGTGATCGTGGCCGTCGAGGTGGCGTTCTTCTGGCATCACGGCTGGCTGAGCTTTGGCGAGTGGCGCCACAAGGGCGGCGAGCGGCGAGGTTGATAGATGTCCGCGAGAGGGGTATAACAGCGCGCATCAGGTTCGTCTGAGGAGGCAGAGATGGCTGGCTTGGACTACACGACGCGCGACAAGGTCCTGTGGATCGCGCTTCTCGCCTTGTGCCTCGCGAGCGCGGCTGCCTACGTCCTCTGGGCGCTTCCCGCGATGCCGGAGACGGTGCCCACGCACTGGGGCGTGGACGGCACGGCCGACGGCTGGGACAGCAAGGGCTCCACGATCCTCATGGGCGCGCTCATGCCGATCCTGATGCTGGCGCTGCTCTTCGCGGTCCCTCACTTCGACCCGCGCGGCGCGATCTTCAATAGCTTCAAGGGTGTCTACGAGGGCTTCTCGGCCGTCTTCACGGTGTTCATGGTCGTCGTGGCGTGGATCACGCCGCTCTCGGCGCTCGGCGTCCTCCCGACTGCGGGCGGCTCGTCCGTCAACGTCATCGTCTTCGGCTTCCTGGGCCTCCTGTTCGTGGGGCTCGGCATCGTCATGCCGCGCATCGAGCCCAACTACACCTTCGGCGTGCGCGTGCCCTGGGCGCTCGCGGATCCTGAGAACTGGCGGCGCACGCACCGCTTCGCCGGTCCGGTCTTCGTGGTCATGGGCGTGGTCACGCTCGCTTCTGCGCTTCTCGCCTCCATGGCGCCCGAGCTCACGCTGGTCGTGCTGCTCGTGGTCCTTCTCGGCGGCACGGCGCTCGTTGCGCTCTACAGCTTCCTCCTCTGGAAGGGCGCCATCCGCTAGGCGCTCACACCTCCCGTACGAGGCCGGCGCGAACCTCCCAGGCTCGGCTCGTGCAGGCATCGAGGAACCGCCGGTCGTGGCTCACCAGCACGAGCGCGCCGGGGTAGGCGGCGAGCGCGCGCTCGAGGGCCTCGGTCGAGTGCAGGTCCAGGTGGTTGGTGGGCTCGTCCATGACGATGAGCGCGGGGTGGCGCAGGATGCCCTCCGCAAGCATGAGCTTGCGGAGCTCGCCGGGGCTCGTGCGTCCGCCCTCGAGGATGCGGTCCGGATCCGAGTTGAGCTGCGCCACCGTCGAGAGCACGCGCCCGCGGTCGGCGGGGGTCAGCGCGCTCACGCGCCCCACCATGGCGTCGCGGGCCTCTGCCGGCAGCTCCTGCGGGATGTCCAGCACCTCCACGCCCTGTCCGGCATCAGCCACCTTGGCGAGAAGAACGCGCAGGTGCGAAAGGAGCGTGGACTTGCCGGCGCCGTTGGGCCCGACGACGCCGATGTGGTCGCGGCTCCCCACCCAGAGTTCGGGGATCTGGAGCGTGCCCTCCGGGCCGCAGGGGATGGTCGTGGCGGGAACGTGCAGTACGGTGCGGCGGCGCGAGGGCTCGGCGTCCACCCAGAGGTCTCCGTCGTAGCGCTTGGTCACGCGCGCGGCGGCCAGGCGCTCCTGCGCGGCGGCCACCCGAGCGTCCATCTGCGAGGAGAGCCGCCCGGCCTGGCCGTCCTTGCCGGTGAAGATGGCGAGGTCGATCTTGTCGCGCGCGTCGCGGTCGCGCGGGTCCAGGCCGCGCTTGCTGCGCCGCGCGTCGGCGCGGGCGGCCTCGTGGGCCCGTGCGTCCTTCTCGGCAGAGAGGCGTGCCAGCTGGCGCTTGGCGCTCGCACGTTCCGCGACGGTCGTCGCGCGCTCGCGCTCCGCCTGGCCGTGCGCCGCGCTGTAGCCGCCCGGCCGCACGACGATGCCCCCGGGCTCGAAGGACGCACAGCGCGTGGCGAGAAGGTCCACGAGGTCGCGGTCGTGGCTCACGAGGATTCCGATCCCGCGGAAGCGCACAAGCGCCGCTCCCAGCTCCTCGCGGGCGTCCGCGTCCAGGTGGTTGGTGGGCTCGTCCGCCACGAGCACGTCCGGGCGACCCCAGAGGGCGACCGCCATCTGCAGCTTCTTGCGCTCGCCAAAGGAGAGCTCGTCAAAGCGCCAGGGCATGTCGTCCTCTATGCGAAGGCTTTCGCGCAGCTCGCGGGCCTCGCGGCCGTAGTCCAGCGCGAAGTCCGCGAGCCCCTCGGGTGGCTCGTCGGCGTCCTGGGCCACGTAGGCGCAGACCAGGTCGCGCGTGACGGAGCCCGCGTCCGGAGCGATGAGGCCGCACGCGGTTTTGGCCAGCGTGGTCTTGCCGCAGCCGTTGTCACCCAGAAGCGCGGTCCAGCCGGTGGGGAAGGTGATGGTGACGTTGTCGAGCACGGCCCTGCGGGCCGCGGGATAGGCGTAGCACACGCCGGAGAGCACAAGCTGCATAGACATCTCTTCTCTGGCGAGGCGCCGGGCGGGCGTCCTTCTCGCCATCAGGGGCTTCTTAGCTGAGGATGTCTAGCGAATGCGCACGGCTCCGGGTCCTTCCGACGGGGCTACGACGCCGTCAGTATACCCTATGATGAGACGGATTCGCCGGTTGTAGCCAGAGGGGAGAGGTAGCATGAGGCAGGCGGTCGTGGGGCTCCTGGCGCACGTCGACGCGGGCAAGACCACGCTCGCGGAGGCCACGCTCGCCGCCGCGGGCGCCATTCGCAACCTCGGTCGCGTGGACAGCGGCAGCTCCCATCTGGACACCGATGCCATGGAGCGCGACCACCTGGGGCCTCTCACGGGCGCGCTGCTCACGGACGTGCGCATCACGCTGCTCGCCGGCCGCGCGCATCCCAAGCATACCGAGGGCGGCGACTTCCGCCAGGCCACCTACCGCGCCGTCCGCCAGGCTCTCATGGGCGCCCGCGAGCGCAGGGAGTGCCTGCTCCTGGAGCCGTGGTATCGCTTTCGCCTGACCGTGCCCGCCGACCGCGTGGGCCGCGCGCTCACCGACCTCACGCGCATGGCGGCCGAGTTCGACGCGTCGGCGACGTCCGGTGACGCGGCCACGGTCGCGGGCGAGGTCCCGGCCTCCGAGGTGGGGGAGTACGCGCTCGAGGTCGCGCGCTACACGGGCGGGCGCGGCCGGCTCTCGCTCGAGCTCGCGGGCTACCGGCCGTGCCACAACGCCGACGCGGTCATCGCCGCCGCGGCCTACGACCCCGAGGCCGACCTCCCCAACACGCCTGACTCCGTCTTCTGCAGCCACGGCGCCGGCCACACCGTCAAGTGGCGCGACGTGCCGGCCCACGCGCACACGGTCGTGGACCCCGCGCGCCTGCGCACGTACCGGGCCGCCGACGCCACGTTCTTCTCGGCCGCCCGTTCCTGAGCGGTCCCGATCAGGCCGTCAGAGCCCGACCTCGTGGACGGAGGCGTTGACCCACTGGGTCTGGCTCACGCCGGCGCCCGTGAAGAGCCCGATGTCAATCTTGGTGTCGCGGTAGTCGCGCCCGTGGCCGATCACGATGTAGGAGTCCCCCGCCGCCCGGTCGTGCGTGGGGTCCAGCCCCACCCAGACGCCGCGCTCGTCGTGGACCTCCACCCAGGCGTGGGTGGCGCCCTCCCCGTCGAGCATGCCGGCGATGTAGCGCGCATCCATGCCCAGCCGCCGGCACACGGCCAGCATCACGTGTGCGTAGTCTTGGCAGACGCCCCGGCCCTGCGCGAGGGCCTCCACCACAGGCCCCGCGCAGGTGAGCGGCGTCTCAAAGCGATAGAGGGGCTTCGCGGGGTCTGACTTGGCGTGCTCGCTGTCCACGAAGGCGATGCCCGTCACCGAGTAGGAGAAGAAGTCATGGGGTTCGGGGAGGTAGCCCGTGACAACCACCGAGTCGAAGGCGTCGCGCTGCCAGTCCAGCCGACACGCGGGGCGCACCGTGAGACTCACGTCAACGACCTGCTGGCGTGCGCGCGTCGAGCAGGTCGGGCTCGAGCGAGAAGCGCGTATAGAGGCCGACGAGGCTCGCCGCCAGCTCCGCTGCCTCGGTCCTGTCCATGGCTGCTCCTTCGTTTTGCCTGCTCGCTTCGCCCGTTCGTGCGGGCCCCTGGTGGGCCCCTGCGGGGGGCGGGGAGGCAGGGGCCCGCACAAAAGCGTAGGCGCGCAGCGTTACCGGGCGCCGACGGGGGCGTTTCGGAGGGTGTCGGCAGTGTT
>JAUNEG010000004.1:0-12087 GCA_030525685.1 Atopobiaceae bacterium
AGGCGCTGATGCTCGGCAGGGGCTAGGACGCGGGGGCCGGCGTGCTCCTGAGCGATGTGTCGAAACTCGACAGCGCGAAGTGTCGATTTCTACTTGACTGAACACAGAGATACGCAGGCGGACCCGCGTGGTCGGCACCTTCCCGGACGGAAGGTCGGCACTCATGCTCGTCACCGCGAGGCTCGAGTACGTCGCGGAGAGCGAATGGGGGTCCCTCCGCTATCTGGACGTGACGCTGCTGGAGGGGCAGCCGTACCGGAAGGCGGGCCTAAGGGGTTGTCGGAAAGTGCGCAAGATTCTTGACAGTACCGGCTTCTCTATAGTTTCTTACCAAGTTTCTCATAGTACTTACCTCCTTTCCTATACCCTCTGTTGGTCTATTTGATTCGACCTACAATTGTTATACCCACTCAGAAAAATACAACTAGAGACTTAATCAAATAAGATTTAAGCTATAATGTATTAATATCAGTGTTATCATGTTACTTAGATTGTACTGGCTCAAAGTATTACATCGAGCGCCACTTCAGATCGCTACGGAGGTCAAAATGAAGCAACAAACTACCCCCCCCCCTGCTTACTAATTTGTGTGCGCTCCTTTTGATCGGGCTTTTCTTAACATTTACTTTTCCTACCCTTGCCTTTGCTAAGCATGAAACTACTATTGATGGCTCTGTTCCCACCACAAATCCCTTTCCTCGCTTTATAAGCAACGAAGAAGTAGCAGCTGCTCAAACGTTTAACGCAAGCGCAGCCCCCGGAAACAAAAAAACACATCTTGCCAAAGTTTTCTTTACTCCTTTAGATGGTAATGAACCACGCGAGATAACAGATGAGCTCAAATCTTCTTGGACACCTGATTTTGCTGACAGGGAGCCAGGCACATATGATTTTTATTTTGTACTGTTGCCTGAGCGGTACATGAATACCAACACTGCTTGGAGATGGAAGCTTAAAGCTTTTGATCATCAGCTCAATAGCACATCAACTGCACTTATTAAAGATGATACAGGTCACAAACTTAATAATACAAGTCTGAGCATTAACAACACGCCAATACAAACAACAGATCCTGAAGGGTGGGAGGAGCTGCTTATCAACAATATTCAGCATCCTCAGTACATACATGGATCTTTTAGACTTGATACCATTCAAGATTCAAACGTACTGCTTATTACAGGCATTACAAGAAGCGCACCATTTCCTGCCATAACGGTTCAGCTTAATTATCAAATTAAAAACCAAGCTAGTGCAGACTTTCATTTTGTACTCGACAGTGAGTATAGGCAAGGTGCTTCGCTTTCTTTAGAAGCAGCTCTACCGGAAAGAAATTCAGGTCAGGATCCTTTTAGCTTTAAGGCACACTCTGAACTTTCTCTTTCTGATCTTATCCCAACAAAATCATTTGGACCGTATATCTTTGGCATGGACGATAGGGAAAATGCCTACTATAAAACACCCCTTTTTAGTTCACAGGCAGCGTTGGAGGAGCTGCTTAAAACAAAAATCCCTGGATATGTGTACATTGATAATGATATCGATAAGCCCGCAGGTAAAAGTTTTGATACCACAGAAGCAACGTATGCTCAGCCCGCAGGCAACCATTATTACAGTGTAGGCATGAGCGCGGATGGCACCATGCTTACAAAAAAGCACTACTATCTTACCTATCGCCCATTTCCATCAGTTGTTCAAATTACCAATCTTTCCGCTCAAGACATGAAGCCCGTGCCGGGGGCAAGCTTTGCTCTTTATGTGATAGATGCCGATGGAAAAGAAACACTGGTGGCAGATGATCTTGTCACGTTAGAAGACGGAAGCATTACCCTCGCAGAAAAAACAACTCAAACTGATGCTACATCGATGGTGAAAGCGGCAGAGGGTCTCAAGGACAATGGCATATATCTCAATGATTCAGGAATATATGTTCCTGAAGGAAGCTACATTCTTAAAAATACAAAAGCGTCGGCTGGATATAAAAAGGCTGCAGACGTTCATTTTAAAGTTGAGTTGCCCACAACAGAAAGTCTTGTTGTCCCTGTAAAGGTTTTATCTGAGGCAGAAGCTGAGCCCCGCGCACCACACAATGACACGCGCCCTCAAAACTCAGCTGATAATAAACACTCGGAAAAAAGTGGTAAGAAAAACCTGCCTCTCACCTCTGATCTCTCATATCCTTTAGTAGGGATTATTGCTACTGCTTTAACAAGCATAGGTGCCGCTTGTCTATCAAGCAAAAGAGAAAAGTAAGTTTGTCCTATAAGCCTATAAGCCACAAGAAGGGCACGGTCCGAGAAGAACCGTGCCCTTGCGGGTCTGACCATGTGCCGGGGAGTAGCCGGGCCTACTCCTCGTCCTCCTGGAACTCCACGGAGCCCTCCTCGTCCTCCTCGTCAATGACGAGCGGGCGGAAGCTTGCGGTGTCACCGCCAACGAGCCCGCGGATGGCCTCCTCGGCCTGAGCCTCGCGCTCGCCCTTCATCTGGACGGAGAAGATGTCGTCATCGTCCCCGTTCTCGCGCTCCTCGGCGAGCTTGGCTGCAACTGCGGGCGCCACCTCCGCGAGGGCGCGACGCGAGAGCTTGTGCTGGCGCTTGGTCTTGGAGAAGAGCGGCACGTACTCAAAGATCACGCTCGAGTTCTCAAGGCCATACCAGCGCGCGGGCGATCCGCAGAAGCCGCGGATCAGGTACTTGAGCTCGATGAGGCGCTGGTCAAAGCCAGAGAGGCCCGTCTCGGGGGAGAGCATCTTGCGAATGAGGCAGAAGCGGAAGTCTCCCACGGGGCCGCGCTGGAGGTAAATCGAGTACTTGTGGTTCTGCGGCGCGAGCTGGCCGCGCTCCATGAGGTCGGCGACGATCTGGTAGAGGTAGGCGTTGATGCGCTGGTTGACCTTGAAGCCCAGACGCAGCTGCACCTTGAAGAGGAAGTCCGTCCCAAAGTCGTTGACGATGAACTCGTGCGTGTAGGGCTCGTCGGTCACCTGGACGTTGAGGAAGTAGTAGGCCTTCGCGCGCTTGGGGCGCTTGTCCAGGATCGAGTAGAGGATGTCGCGGTCGAGCTTGTCGAACGACGAATCGTTGGTGAGGAAGACGAGGTTGTCGGCGAGCAGCGGGTAGTCATCGTCGTGCGACAGGTCGAAGATCTGGTCCAGGTACTTGTTGACGGGCAGGTACACCGTCTGCGTGCGCTCCACGGCGGTGCCGCGGCGCCACACGTACATGACTACGAAGAGGGCGAAGCTCATGATCACGGTGACGTAGCCGCCGTGGAAGAACTTCGTGAGGCTCGAGAAGAAGAACATGAACTCGATGGCGCCAAAGAAGATAGCGAACGGCGCCGCGAGAGCGGTCTTCTTCTGGACCTTGGAGAGGTACATGGTGAGAAGGACCGTGGTCATGAGCATCGTGACCGTGATGGCCAGGCCGTAGGCTGCCTCCATGTGCGCCGAGGTCTGGAACAGCAGGACCACGCAGATGCAGCCGATCCACATGATGCTGTTGACCAGCGGGATGTAGATCTGGCCCTTGGTCTCGGAAGGGTAGTTGATGCGCATGTGGGGCATGAGGTCCAGGCGCACCGCCTCGGAGACGATGGAGTAGGAGCCGGTGATGAGCGCCTGGGAGGCGATGATCGCGGCAAAGGTGGAGAGCAGGACAGCGAAGACGCGGGTCTGCTCGGGGAGCATCTGGAAGAACGGGTTGAGGTCGGAGACCGTGGCGAGGTCAACGTTGCCCTGGTTGGCAATGATCCAGGCGCCCTGGCCGAGATAGTTGAGGATGAGGCAGACCTTCACGAACGGCCAGGTGGCGTAGATGTTGGGCTTGCCCACGTGGCCCATGTCCGAGTAGAGGGCCTCGGCGCCGGTGGTGCAGAGGAACACATTGCCCAGGACCATGAGGCCGGCGGCGTTGAGGTTCCCGTCGAAGAGGAACATGATGCCGCGCAGCGGGTTGAAGGCGCGCAGGATGCTCAGGTCGAGGCCGATGTTCATGAGGCCGGCGCCGGCGAGGAAGAGGAACCACAGCGTCATGACCGGGCCGAAGAGCTTGCCGATCGTGGACGTGCCGGCCTTCTGAAGGAAGAAGAGCACGCAGAGGATGGCGATCACGATGGCGACGACGATGCTCTGGTTGTCGCCGATGAGGGAGTAGATGAAGTCGACGGTCCGCAGGCCCTCGATCGCGGTGGTGACGGTCACGGCAGGGGTGAGGATGCCGTCGGCGAGAAGCGCGGCGCCGCCGATCATGGCGGGGATGATGAGCCAGCGGCCGCAGCGCTTGACCAGGCTGTAGAGAGCGAAGATGCCGCCCTCGTTGTGGTTGTCGGCCTTCATGGCCACGAGCACGTACTTGACCGTGGTGATGAGGGCGAGGGTCCAGATGATGAGCGAGAGGGCGCCCAGCACCACGTCCTGGGACATGGTGGGGAGGCCGCCGTTTCCGGAGATGATCGCCTTGAGGGTGTACATCGGGCTCGTGCCGATGTCTCCGTACACGACGCCCAGCGTGACGAGAATCATTGCCGCGGAAAGAGGAATGCCCGTGTAGCGCTTGCGAGCGGGCGTGGCCTTCGTTGCCATGGAACTCCAAACTCGGGGTTGTAGGGACGCGACAAGTGTAGCGTTTCTCGGTCGCGTGGGCGGCCCAACCATACATACCCGTCGGTTTGCGGGCGGTTTGGGGCAAAAATCGATAGGTATGTATGGTTGGCTCGGATAGACTTAGGCAGATCAGAGAATTACGGGCGAGAGGTGACCCGATGGAGTTTGTGGCGACGTGCCCCAAGGGCTTCGAGCGGCTGCTGGCGGACGAGCTGGAGGGCCTGGGCGTTCCCCGGGTGCGCCCGCTACAGGGCCAGGTGAGCTTCGACGGGGGCCTGGCCGACGCCTACCGGGCGTGCCTGTGGTCGCGGCTCGCCTCGCGCGTGCTGCTCGTGCTCGCGCGCGTGGGGGCGACGGATGCCGACGAGCTCTACGAGGGCGCCTCGGGAGTCGCCTGGGAGGAGCACCTCGCGCCCGGCGCCACCTTCGCGGTGGACGCCCATGGCACCAACTCCCAGCTGCGCAACACGCAGTTCGTGGCCCTGCGCACCAAGGACGCCGTCGTCGACCGTCTGCTCGCCGCACGCGGCGCCCGACCGGTGGTGGACACAGCCCGCGCCGACCTGACCGTCTCCGTGCGGCTCTCCGGCCGGCGCGCGACGTTGGCGGTCGACCTCGCGGGCGAGCCGCTCTTCCACCGCGGCTACGCGACGCGCCCGGACGCCCGCCTGGGCTCGCTGCGGCCCGACTACGCGGCGGCCCTTCTCGCCGCCGGCGGCTGGGCCGAGCTCGCGCGCTCCGGCTCGCCGAGCCTCGCCGCGCTCTGGCCGGGCCAGGGCAGCATGCTCGTGGAGGCCGCGGGCGTGGCGCTCGACCGCGCGCCGGGCCTGCTGCGCTCGCGCTGGGGCTTCGCCGGCTGGGCGGGGCATGACGCGGACGCCTGGCAGGCGCTTCTCGCCGAGGCCGACGAGCGCGCCGTCGCGGACGAGAAGAGCCCCTGCTCGCTGATCGTCCGCGATACTCGGGCTGGAGCGCTCTCGGCCTGTCGCCAGGCCCTGCGCGGCGCCGGGATCGCCCTGGAGCCGGAGGGATGCGACGGGGCCGTCCCCTCGTGTCGCCTTGCGGTTGCGGACCTGTCGTGGGTGGGCGAGACGGCGCTCGCGACGGAGGCGGCGGCACTCTCCGACCTTGCGGCCCACGCGGGGGAAAGGCTCGTCGTGCTCTCCCGTGACGCCGCCCCGGACGCCGCGCTGCGCTCCGAGCCCGCGTCCGTGACCGAGGTTATCGTCGGGCGCGACCCGGCGGCCATCCGCGTCTACGAGAAGAGCGACTCCGTCGAGCCCGCGCCCTCGGTGGAGCTGCCGGGCGGCGCGAGCGCGAGCGTGCTCGTCCCCGCCTCCGACCAGTTTGCCCGCCGCCTTGCGAAGGTGGCCAGGCAGCGCGCCAAGTGGGCGCGCCGCAAGGATGTGACGTGCTACCGCGTCTACGACGCCGACCTGCCCGACTACGCCGTCGCCATCGAGCTCTACGAGGTGTCCGAGACCCCGGGACGCTGGCTGCAGGTCTCCGAGTACGCCGCGCCGCGCGGGGTGGACCCCGAGCTCGCGCGCCGCCGCCTGCTCGACGTGCTGACGATCGCCCCGCGCGTGCTCGACGTGGCGCCGGGCGACGTGAGTCTGCGCGTGCGCACGCGCTCCCGCGGCGGCTCGCAGTACGCCGACGAGGCGCGGCCGTCCGAGAGGGCGCCGCGGCGGGACCGTCCTTCTCGACGGCCCGACGGCGTCGAGCTCCCGAGGGGGTCGCACCTGGTGGACGAGGGAGGCCTCACCTTCGAGGTCAACTTCGACGCGCGCCACGACTGCGGCATCTTCCTGGACCACCGCGAGACGCGCTCGCGCATCCGCGAGATGATGAAGCGGACCAAGGGGTCCAAGCGCTTCCTCAACCTCTTTGCGTACACGGGCACCGCGACCTGCTACGCGGCGGACGGCGGAGCAAGGCACACCACGACCGTGGACCTCTCCCGACCGAGCCTGGAGTGGGCGCGGCGCAACATGGCGCGCAACGGCTTCGATGGGCCGGAGCACGAGTTCGTGCAGGCAGACGTGCTCGCCTGGGTCTCCGAGCAGCGTCACACGCGCAACCGCTGGGACCTGGTCTTCTGTGACGTGCCCACGTTCTCCAACTCGGCGCGCATGCGCAAGAGCTCCTTCGACGTGCAGCGCGACCACGCTGAGCTGGTCATCGGCGTGTCGCGCCTGCTCGTGCGCGGCGGGTGCGCGATCTTCTCTTGCAACCTGCGCAGCTTCAAGCCGGACGTCGAGAAGCTCGAGCGCGCCGGCGTGCGCCTCACCGACATCACGGAGGAGACGATCCCCGAGGACTTCTCGCGTAACCGGAGGATCCACCACGCCTATCTGGTGGAGCGCGTGTAGGCGTGTCGTTCCGCCCGCCGACGCGGGGCGTCCATCGGACAAGGCGAGGCACGCGGCGGGCCCCGCGGCGACTACTATGGCTACATACGTGTGGACACGGCGCGGCACGCCCGCGCCCTGAGCATTGGGGGAACAATGGACGCATCCATCGAGGCCAAGGTCAGTGCCTGGCAGGACAACGTCACGGAGTCCGACCTGGTGATCGAGCTGGACGACCTCTGCCGCGAGGGCAACGAGGAGAAGCTCTTCGACGCCTTCTACCGCGACCTCGCCTTCGGCACCGCCGGCCTGCGCGGCACGCTCGGCGTGGGCACCAACCGCATGAACGTCCACGTGGTCGCCCAGGCCACCCAGGGCGTCGCGGACTACCTGAACGCGCACTACGAGGACCCGACGCTCGCGCTCGCGCGCGACTCGCGCAACAAGGGCGAGGACTTCCAGCGCGTGGCCGCCGGCGTCCTGGCCGCCAACGGCATCCACGTCTACGTCTACCCGCGCATCGAGCCCGTCCCCACGCTGTCCTTTGCGGTGCGCCGCCTCGGCACCTCCGCGGGCATCGTGCTCACGGCCTCCCACAACCCGGCGTCCTACAACGGCTACAAGGTCTACAACGACAACGGCGGCCAGATCACCGACGAGGCCGCGGCCGAGATCTCCGCGAACATCGCCAAGGTCGACCCGTTCGCCGTGCGCGTCATGGACTTCGACGAGGGTCTCGAGAAGGGCCTGATCGAGTGGACGCCCGAGGAGGTCCTCGACGCCTTCATCGAGAACATCAAGAAGGTCTCCGTCCCCGGCTTCAAGGCGTCCGACGACTACTCCGTGGTCTACACGCCGCTCAACGGCACGGGCATGGAGCTCGTGACCCGCATCCTCGCCGAGATCGGCGTCGAGAAGGTCTCCGTGGTTCCCGAGCAGGCCGAGCCGGACGGCAACTTCCCGACCTGCACCTACCCCAACCCCGAGTTCCGCGAGGCGCTCGACCTGGCCCTCAAGCTCGCCGAGGAGGTCAAGCCCAACCTCGTCGTCGCCACCGACCCCGACGCCGACCGCATGGGCACGGCCATCCCGCACGACGGCGACTACGTGCTGCTCTCCGGCAACGAGATGGGCGTCCTGCTCATGGACTGGCTCGCCACGATGGCTCGCGACCGCGGTGAGGACGTGGCGCGCAAGGTGGCCGTCTCCACGATTGTCTCGTCCTCGATGCCGGACGCGCTCGCGCTCGACTGGGGCTTCGAGATGAGGCGCGTGCTCACCGGCTTCAAGTACATCGGCGACCAGATCGACCAGCTCAAGGACGAGGGCGAGGAGGACCGCTTCCTCATGGGCTTCGAGGAGTCCTACGGCTACCTCGTGGGCACGCACGCCCGCGACAAGGACGCCATCGTCGCCACGATGCTCTGCGTCGAGATGGCCTCCTGCTACGCCGAGAAGGGCATGGACCTCTACGAGGCCATGGACGCCCTCTACCAGAAGTACGGCTACTATCTAAACGGAACCGTCAACGCGAGCTTCCCGGGCGCGGCGGGCGCCGACAAGATGGCCTCCATCATGGACGGCCTGCGCAAGAACCCGCCTGCCGAGATTGCCGGCTACAAGGTCACGGGCATGACCGACTACGCCGTCGGCCCCGAGATGCCGCGCGTCTCCGGCCTGCAGAAGGAGGCGGCGCAGGTGCTGCCGCCGGCCAACGTCATCGAGTTCCGCCTCGAGGATGACAACAAGGTCATCTTCCGCCCGTCCGGCACCGAGCCCAAGGTCAAGGCCTACCTCTTCTCCAAGGGCGCCACGCGCGCCGAGTCCGAGGCCGTGCGCGCCAAGCTCGAGGCCGCGTCCAAGGAGATCCTGTCGTAGCGGAGACGCACCAGTGAGGCTGGCCCCGCCGGACCCATGGTTCGGCGGGGCGCTTGCTTTGGGGCCGCTGCAATACGCGACTTCCGACGTTTCCGGCCCCAAGACGTCGGAAGCCGCGTATCGGACAGACGCGTCGTAATCGCTGTGTAAGTTCGCAGGGAGAGCGGTCTTCTCGCATAGCGGCCCGTATCGGGACCGGGTCCGCCTCATGACATGGATTTTTTCATAGAGCAGAGCGACGAAAGCTAGTTTTCATCTTACAGACGACTGACGCGAACAGGGGTTTTCTCCCGCTAACGTGCGACATGCCGGCATAGATTCGCACAAGGAGAGGAAACCAATGTCTGCCACGAGGGGAATCTACACCCAGTCCCAAAGGCTCATGACGTTTGTGCTCTCGATGTCTCTCTACGGTCTCGCTACGCTCATCTCCGAGCTGATTCCGTCCGTCCAGGTTGGCATCGTCGAGTTCTCCGTCGAGTTCTTCCTGTTCATCCCGCTCACCATCGCCATGCTCTTCGATCCGCTCTCGGCCGCCCTCGGCGCCGCCACCGGTGAGCTCGTGTTCTCCGAGATCATGCTCGGCCAGTTCGGCGGCATCGGAGAGCTCGAGTAGTTCCTCACCGTCACCATCGCCCTCTATATCCCGACGCACGACACCTTCAGGGGAAAGATTCGCTGGATCGTCTACCAGGTGAAGATCATCATCCAGTCGTTTTACCCGCTGATGCTCAACGCCGCGAAGCGCTCGCGCACCACGGTGGAGGCGCTCGAGCTCAAGGGGTATCGCTATGCGGCGACCAACCTCAAGGTGCTCAAGACCAAGCTCTCCTCGCTGCACGCGGGGACGCGGGAGGTGATCTTCGTCGTCGTGAGCGTCGCCTGGGTCGTGCTCTGCTTCGTCGTTTCAAGGATTGTGGGACTCTAGATGGACATCGACTTTCACACGCACGGGAAGCTCGCCAAGTACCTTGCCTTCTCGCCCGACTACACCGATTGGCTCTTCAACGAGGCCATAGAGGCGGGACTGGACGCCCTGTGTCTCACCGAGCACTTCAACACGCAGGGCTTCCACGACGTCTACTCCGACATCGTTGCGCGCTACTCGCGCGTGGGCGACGCCTTTGACGTGAATGGCCTGCTGGTCTTTCCCGGTATGGAGACGGACGTGGCCGAGGGTGGTCACACACTGGCGCTCGGCCCCATGGAGGAGATCCTCGAGCTGAACGCGTGGCTCGAGCCGCACAAGGCAAAGGGGCACTTTCTCCCCTTTGACGAGCTCGAGGCTGAGGTCCACCGTCGCGGCCTGCGCTTTGGCGCAGCACACCCCTTTCGCGCGCCGGGCCACATCCCCGAGCTCGCCGACGAGCGGCTCTCGCGACTCGACTTCATAGACCTTAACGGCAAGGACCTCGCGCGCGACCGCGGGCGCGCCGAACGGCTCACGCACGACCTCGGAGAGCGCCTGGGAATTCCCGTGATTTCCGGCAGCGACACGCACCAGGCGTTCCAGTATGGTTGCGTGGTCACGCGCATGGCACGGCGCTGCACGACCTACGACGACCTCTTCGCACAGGTCGAGGCGGGAGAGTATGAGATCGTCCTTGCCGAGGACGCCGCGTCCTGCCGTCTGAGCCTGCCGCCGACGTCACGTTGACGGCCTACCGTGGTGACCCATGCGACTATCACTCGATGACGAGCGCCGTCGCTCTGGTGGATGCGCTGGTCGTTGCCGTTGCGGCCCGGATGGGCGAGGAGGCGATCCGGCGTCTCGACGACCTCAGGGCGCTCAAGCGACGCAACGAGATGCGTCTGCCTCGCTAGCTTCGGCGAGAAGGGAGCGCGGCAGCGGGGGCTACTCCTCGTCGACCTTCGCGGCGCTCAGCTCGTAGATCGGGTCGCCCCAGGAGGCCACGGTGGCGGGGTCCCAGGGGTGTGCGCTCACGTCGGGCGAGGTGGGGTCGTAGACCTTGAGCGAGCCGTCGGCGTTGGTCCCCACGACGACGACCCAGTGCGGGGAGGCGGAGAGGGTGTCGGCCTTGGTCTCGATGAGCACGTAAACGCCGTCCTTGAGGACCTGGGTGAGGTTGTCCTCCTTGGAGGTGTACGTGGAGCAGGCGAGGCCGAGGTCGCCGAGTGAATCGGTCAGGAAGCTCCCCGACATGTAGGAGTCGCCGCTCGCCAGCTCCTTCTCGGTGACGGCCTGGGCGATCTTGTCGGGCGTCTGGTCGGCGGTCCCGGTGAGCGCCATGTGGGCCATCGAGAGGGCGACCGGGCCCGAGCCGGTCAGCGCGAGGGGCCCGCCGGCGTAGTCGACGTTGCCCCAGCGACCGTCCCAGCAGACGAGCTGCGGGACCGTGCCCTTCTCGACGGTGTCCTCGTAGGGCTGCGCGGTCTTCTCGGCATCCGGGTAGGCGGCGACGAAGTCGATGGCGGAGGGCTCGGAGAGAGCGAGCTCGAGAAGTCCCTGATTCTCGTAGGCGCCGGCGTTGGCGGCGATTTGGGCGAGCTTCTCGCCCTGGTTAAGCTCGGTCGTGAAGGAGCTCGTGAGCTCCTCGGGGACGCCGGCGGCCACGCGGGCGTCGGCGGGGTTGGTCTCGCCGCCCTGGCCGGAGCTGCAGCTGCTCACGCAGCTCGAGATGCCGACCACGAGCAGGATGATGACGAGAAGGGCGATGGCGGCGAGGATGAGGAGCCGGCCGTTGGCGGTGAGACGCCGCGCCCGGCCGCTCTGGAAGTTGATGCTGCGGGCGCGGAGCGGGTAGCCCGGGCCGGAGGAGCGGCGCGGACCCTGGGCGCGCGACCTCGTCCCGCGCGGCCCGTGGTAGGTGCCCTGGGGCGTCACGCGGGGACGGCCGCCCTGGCCGTGCGGGCGCGAGGGTCCCCTGAGCGAGCCGGAGTCCTGGCGGGGACGGCCGCCGTGATCGTTGTAGGTCATAGCTCCTCCATGACGTGCGTTTCGCAGAAAGCCACTTATCGCATGATACGTCCCCTCGCGCCGCCAACGAAAGCGGGCGCCGCCCCCAATCGGGGCGCGGCGCCCGCGCGGCAGGGCCTCTGTGGGGTTGGGCCGGGGTCAGGTGGTCTGGCTTTGGTCGTCTCCGGGCTGCTCGGGCTCGGGTTCGCGGGCGGGTTTTTCTGGCGCTTCGCCGGGGTGGGCCGCCGCGCCGAGCGGTGGGCGTTCGCGTGGATTGAACCGCAGGCCGGGCTGTCGTACCAAACGGCGCTCGAGCTGCCCGCCTCGGACACTTC
>JAUNEG010000004.1:12097-59353 GCA_030525685.1 Atopobiaceae bacterium
GTCTCCTCCTCGGGAGGCGTCTCCGGCTCGGTCGTCGTCGTGGGCTCCTCGGTCTCGGGCGCCTCCTCCTCGGGTCTCTCCTCGTCGTCCTTCTCGGAGTTCGAGCCCTTCGAGGTGGCGAGGAAGGTCCAGGAGCCGTTGGACTTGTACTCCGCCTTGTGGTCGGACTTGGGGAAATCGCCACGTTCGACCCCCTCGAGGGCGTCGTCCATGAAGTTGCCCCAGATCGGGATCGCGGTGTTGGCGGTTGTCGCCACGGCGCCCTTGTAGCGGACGCTCTTGCTGCTGGCGTTGGGGTTGCCGACCCACACCGCGCAGGAGATCTGCGGGGTGGAGCCGCAGAACCAGAGGTTTGACCAGTTCTCGGCGGTTCCCGTCTTGCCGAAGATCCGCTGGTTGTGGGTGAAGTAGCTCCTCACGCTCGTGGCGCTGCCCTGCGTGACGACGGTCTTCAGGACCTCGATCGCGTCCGCGGCGATGGCGGAGTCGACGACCTGCTCGGAGGAGTCCTCGTGCTCGTAGACCACGTTGCCGTTGCGGTCCTCGATCCTGGTGATGGCAACGGGGTTGCGGTGCACGCCGCCGTTGGCGATCGTCGAGAAGGCCTCGGCCATCTCGAGCGGGGAGATGGGCGAGGTGCCGAGCGCCGAGGACAGGCCGGGCTCGATGGGAGAGTCGATGCCGAGCTTGGCAGCCATGTCGGCGACCTTGTCCATGCCGATGGCCTCCGCCACCTGCACGTAGCCCGTGTTGGAGGAGACGGCCGTCGCACGCTGGAGCGTGATGACGCCGTAGCTGGCCTTGTAGATGTTGCTCGGGGCCCACGTGGGCGTGACCTGGATCGTGGACGGGCAGTTGATCTTGGTGTTGGGGCTCATGCCCTCGTTCAGGGCTGCCATGAGCACGACCGCCTTGAAGCTGGAGCCGGTCTGGTTGCGGCTCGTGGCGAGGTTGATGGTGCTCTGGCCGGCATCAGCGTCGTTGCCGTAGTTCGTGCCGCCCACCATGGCCACGATGTAGCCGTTGGAGTTGTCGATCGCGACGAGGGCGCCGTTCACATCGTCGTTGTTGGCGGCCTCGATGCGGTTCTTCACGGCCTTCTCGGCGGCCTTCTGCATGCTGGGGTCGATCGTGGTGTAGACCTTGAGGCCGCCCTGGGCGATCGTGTCGGACGAGAAGTCCTGGAGCAGGAGGTTGCGCACGTAGTCGGTGAAGTAGGGGTACTTGCTGTCGGAGTCGGTGAGCTCACCGGGGTTGAGCGGAATCTCCTCGGCGACGGTCGCGTCGTACTCCTCCTGGCTGATGTCGCCGGCCTCGAGCATGCGCGAGAGGACGAGGTTGCGGCGGCTCTTGCAGTTCTCGTAGTTGACGAAGGGGTCGTAGTACGTGGGGGAGTTGGGGATGCCCACGAGCGTGGCGGCCTCGTTCAGCGTGAGGTCGGTGGCGCCCTTCCCGAAGTAGGTGATTGAGGCAGCCTCGATGCCGTAGGCGCCGTTGCCGTAGTAGATGGTGTTGAGGTACATGCTGAGGATCTGGTCCTTGGTGTACGTCTTCTCCATCTGGATGGCGATGTAGGCCTCGCGGACCTTGCGGCGCAGCGAGTTCTCGAACTGCTCGTCGGAGAGGACCGTCCAGCGGACGAGCTGCTGGGTGATCGTGGAGCCGCCGCCCTGCGCGCCGCTGCCGAACACCTGGCCCACGGCCGCGCGGGCGATGCCCTCGGGGTCGACGCCGTTGTGCTGGTGGAAGCGCTTGTCCTCGGTGTCGATCGTGCCCTTCTTGACGTAGTCGGAGATCTGGTCGAGCTCGACCGAGCGACGGTTCTGCAGGTAGTACGCCACGACCTCGTTGCCGTCGGCGTCGAAGACGCGCGTGGGCTCGGCCACGAGGAAGGCGTCGGCAGAGGTGTAGTCGGGCAGGTCCTGGAGCCAGGTGGAGACCACCGCCCCCAGCGAAAGGGCCAGCGTCACGCAGAGAAGCGCGATGAAGCCGAGCGCCCCCGCGAGGCTGAAGCCCACGAAGTGGGTCTTCGAGTGCGACCGCGCCCGACGCGTTCTGATTCCCATCTATCACTCCTTGTCCGGGACGTTCCGTCCACAGTTATTCGTCATTATACTATGCTAGTTTGCTGTGCCGCCGCCCGCGGGCGGTTTGGAGAGACGAAGACCCTGTGGAGGACAGAGACTTGCTGCCAGTTGACGAACAGCTCAAGGTGATCACGTCCGGCACGATGCAGATCGTGCCGCTGGAGGAGCTCAAGAAGAAGCTCGAGAAGGGCACGCCGCTCAACATCAAGCTGGGCGTCGACCCCACCTCGCCGGACCTGCACCTCGGCCACGCCGTGCCGCTGCGCAAGATGCGCCAGTTCCAGGACCTGGGCCACGACGTGACGCTCATCATCGGCAACGGCACCGCCCTCATCGGCGACCCGTCCGGCCGCGACTCCACCCGCCCGCCGCTCACCGAGGAGCAGGTGGAGGCCAACGCCAAGACCTACGTCGAGCAGGCCATGAAGGTGCTCGACCCCGAGAAGACCCAGATCGTCCACAACGGCGACTGGCTGAAGGGCCTGAATCTCGCCGAGATGCTGAAGCTCATGAGCCAGTTCAACGTGGCCCGCATCCTCGAGCGCGAGGACTTCCACAACCGCTACGCCGAGGGCAAGTCCATCGCCCTCCACGAGTTCATCTACCCGGTGCTGCAGGCCTACGACTCCGTTGTGGTGAAGGCCGACCTGGAGATGGGCGGCAACGACCAGATCTTCAACCTGCTCGCCGGTCGCGACCTCATGCGCGCCATGGGCATGGAGCCGCAGGTGGCCCTCACGATGCCGCTTCTGGTGGGCACCGACGGCCACAAGAAGATGTCCAAGAGCTACGGCAACTACGTCGGCCTCACCGACGAGCCAGCCGACATGTACGGCAAGGTCATGTCCATCACCGACGAGCTGGTGCCGCCCTACTGGCGCCTCTGCTCCACGGCCGACATGGACAAGCTCGACGCCATCGACGCCGCCTTCGCGGACGGTTCCGCCGACCCGTACGCGCTCAAGCGCGAGCTGGCCGCCAACATCGTGGACCTCTACCACGGCGAGGGTACCGGTGCCGCGGCGAGCGCCGCCTTCGACGCACAGTTCAAGCGCGCCGAGGCTCCCGAGGACATGCCGGAGTTCCCCGTGAGCGTGGCCGAGGTCAACGACGAGGGCAAGGTCTACCTGGGCAAGCTCCTCGTGGAGGTGGGCATCGCCACGTCCGCGGGCGAGGCGCGTCGCCTCGTGGACGGCGGGGGCGTCAAGATCAACGGCGAGGCCGTGGCACCCAAGTGCTACAACGTGGACGCTGCGCTCTTCTCGGCCGGCACGACGGTCCAGTCCGGCAAGAAGCGCTGGGCGCGCCTGGTCTAGGGTCGGCATCGAGGGTTTGGGTTCGCGATTCGGGCCCAAGGCCTGTCATTGCTGACGGCCAACTGGGCTTTTGTCGGAGCGGCACGAGACGCGTCGCGTTTTTCGAACCCAAACCCAAATCGGGTTTGGGTTCAATCTTACGGGGGCGGACGAGCACCAACTGGCCTTTTGTCGCGAGCTGCCCGTCGGAGGCCCGGTTTTTCGAACCCAAACCCGTTTTGGCAGAGAGGACGCAGATGGCGAGAAGGACCACGTTCCTGGAGGGGCACGGCGTACCCGAGCTGCTGGCGCCTGCCGGCGGGCCCGCGGCGTTCAACGCGGCGCTCGCAGCCGGGGCGGACGCCATCTACTGCGGCCTCGGCAGCGACTTCAACGCCCGCCGCGGTGCGGGGAACTTCGACGACGAGTCCTTCTCGGCCGCGTGCCGTCGTGCGCACCTGGCCGGCTCGCGCGTCTACGTGACCGTGAACGTGGCGGTGTCCTCCGAGGAGCTGCCGCGCGTGCTTGAGCTGGTGCGCCGCGCCTGGGGGCTCGGCGCCGACGCGTTCATCATCCAGGACTGGGGCCTCATGGCGGAGATCCGTCGCCGGTGGCCGGAGGTGGAGACCCACGTCTCCACGCAGGCGAACGTCCATGACGCGCGCGGCGTGGCGTGGTGCCGCGACGTCTGGGGCGTGGACCGCGTGACGCTCTCGCGCGAGCTCTCCCTGGCGGAGATCTCCCGTATCGCCGAGGAGGGCGTGGAGCTGGAGTGCTTCGGCCACGGCGCGCTGTGCTTCTGCTACTCGGGCGTGTGCCTCATGAGCTCGATGCGGGGCGGCCGCTCGGCGAACCGCGGCCTCTGTGCCCAGCCGTGCCGCCTGCCGTACGACCTGGTGGACGAGAGGGGCGAGGTGCTCGAGATCCCCGGCGTGGCCACGCAGGGCATCCCCGAGACGAGCCGCGGCGTGGGCGGCACACGGCTGCTGTGCCCGAAGGACTACCGCACGGTCGACCGCGTGCGCGAGATGCGCGACGCCGGCGTGGGCTCCCTCAAGGTCGAGGGTCGAATGAAGGCGCCCGACTACGTGTTCTCCGTCGTGGCGGCCTATCGCGACGCGCTCGACGCCCTGCGTGACGGACGCGACGAGGACGCCGCCCGCGCGGCCCGCGACCGACGCCTGCGCCGCGCGTTCAACCGCGACTTCACCGAGAGCTACCTCTGGGGCGGCTCGGACAACGACATGATGAGCTACGAGCGCTCCAACAACCGCGGCGAGCTGGTGGGGCGCGTCGTGGGGTCGCGAGCGCTCGAGGACGCGCTCGTGCGGCGCGGCGGCGGCAACGGCGGTCGCGAGCGCATGCGGCGCGTCACGCGCGCCGACGTCGAGGTCCTTCTCGACGAGCCGGTGGGCGCCGGCGACCTGCTGGAGATCCGCCCGGTCGACGACCCGTCGCAGTTCCTGACCGCGCATGCGGCGGCCGACGCGGCGGCGGGGGAGACCATCACCTGCCGCGCCGCCCGCCCGATGGAGGCCGGCTCGCTCGTGCGTGTGATCCGCTCTCAGGCGGCGCTCGACGATGCCGAGCGCGTGGCCGAGAAGGACGTCGTGCGCCGCCGGCCGGTGCTGGTGCGCGTGACGGCGCGCCTGGGCGAGCCGTTCGCGGTCGAGCTCGAGTGCGCTGACGGCGCTGCCGCCGCGCACGCCGAGGGCTTCGTCGTGGAGGCCGCGCGCACGCGACCGGTCGCCGAGGCGGACCTCGTGGAGCACGTGGGACGCATGGGGCAGAGTGCGTTCGAGCCCGTGGGCTGGGACGTCTCGCTCGACGCCGGCTGCGGCATGTCCTTCTCGGCCGTGCACAAGGTCCGTGCCGAGGCGTGCCGCCTCCTGGAGGAGTCCCTGCTCGCACCGTATGCCGATCGTGAGCTCTTTGCTGGAGAGCCCGACCATGCACACCCGTCGGTTTTCTCCCCGAACGACCCCCAAAACACCCAGGTGTGCGTGGTCGTGACGACGCCGGAGTGTGCCGAGGCCGCGCTCGCCGCCGGGGCGACGCGCGTCTACGCGTCCGCCGACGACCTCACGCGGGGCTCGTGGCCGGACGGCGTCATACCCTGGCTCGACGAGGTCTGCCGCGAGGCCGACCACGCTCGCCTGGACCCGTGGGTGCGGGCCGGCGAGCCCGTCGCCGTGGGCAACGTCTCCGAGCTGGCCCTCGCCGCCGAGCGCGGCGCGCTGCCCGAGGTGCGCTCCTGCATACCCGTCCACAACGCGTCCGCGCTGGCCGCGCTCGCGGCCGCGGGTGCCGCCGGCGTCTGGCTCTCGCCCGAGCTCACGCTCGAGGAGGTCTGCGCGCTCGCCCGTACCTCGCCGGTGCCCGTGGGCCTCTCGGTCCTGGGCCGCGAGCGCGTGATGACGAGCGAGCACTGCGTCCTTCAGGCGCTCGGCCGCTGCCGCCACGACTGCGCCCGCTGCCCGGAGCGCGCTCGCCGCCTCTCCCTGCGCGACATCGACGGCAACCTCCTGCCTGTGCGCACGGACGTCAACGGGCGCTCGCGCATCTGGTGCGCACAGCCGCTCGACGCCACCCCGCAGGTCCCGGAGCTCGTCGCTGCCGGCGTGACCCGCCTGCTCGTCGACGGTCAGCTCATGGGTGTCGACGAGGTCTCCGCCGCCGTGGCCCGCGTCGCCCGCGCCCTTGAGGCTGCCCGCGACGGCCGCCGCCCCGAGCCTCGCATGAAGGGCGCCACGTCGGGTCATCTCTTCTCGCCCATTGGGTAAGATGTCTCACGGAACCATTCCAGCCCAGCGAAAGGAACACCATGGCTGTTGATCGCGCGCTTCTCGACGCAACCCTCGACGTCATCCGCCAGAGCCTCCAGGCCGACGGCGGCGATGTGGCCCTCATCGACGTGACCGACGACGGCGTCGTGACCCTGGAGATGCAGGGCGCCTGCGCCGGCTGCCCGCTCTCCTCCCTCGACATGTCCGAGGGCATCGAGCGCATCCTGATGGAGCATGTCCCCGGCGTGACGCGCGTCCAGCCGGCCGCCTTTTAGCGCGGGGCGAGAAGAAAGGGCGGAGAAGAACGTGTTTCTCGACGATCTCTACCACATGCTCGACCCGGTGGCCTTCTCGCTGGGCCCGCTCACGGTGCGCTGGTACGGCATTGCGTACCTGCTGGGCTTCATCTGCGCCGGCATCGTGATGTGGCGCACGCAGAAGCGCTGGAAGCTGGGGCTTTCCGTTGACGACGTCTTCTCCATCGTGATCGGCGTGGTCTTTGGCATCATCATCGGCGCGCGTCTGTTCTACGTGATCTTCTACATCTGGGGCGCGGGGCTCTCCCTCTCGAGCCCGCTCGAGATCTTTGCCACCTGGGAGGGCGGCATGAGCTTCCACGGCGGCCTCGTGGGTGCCGTCGTGGGCGGCAGCCTGGTGTGCTGGCGTCTGGGCATATCCATCCCCACGGTGTGCGACCTGGGCGTCATCGGCGCGCCGATCGGCCTGTTCTTCGGCCGCTGCGCCAACTTCGTGAACGGCGAGCTCTGGGGCAAGGAGACCGACCTGCCCTGGGGCGTCATGTTCGAGACGGGCGGCGCGGTCTACCGCCATCCCTCGCAGCTCTACGAGGCCGTGCTCGAGGGCCTCGTGATCTTCGTGGTGCTCTACGCGCTGTCTCGCCGCGTGCCGCCGCGCCCGCAGGGCACCTTCATGGGCGCGTTCCTCGCGCTCTACGGCATCTTCCGCTTCCTGGTGGAGTTCGTCCGCGTGCCGGACGCCCAGCTCGGCTACCTCTTCGGCCCCATTACGATGGGCCAGCTGCTGAGCCTGCCGCTCGTCCTTCTCGGCGTCGCGATCCTGGTGGGCGCGCATCGACTGGGTCGCCCGCAGCGCGGCCACCTGGACGGCCCCGCCTCCGATTAACGCACAGAATCAAGCACAACTTTCTATATCCGCAGGTAAAAATAACGTACAGGTACGATTTTGTACGTTATTCGGGATGGTGCCAGCTGGCATAGGCTCCTACGTGCGGGCGGGGCGTATGGGCGAGAAGGACGTGACGCCGCGCCCGTGCCCTACCCGCGGGCGGAGTCCCCGGGTGTGATCGTCATGGACTGGAAGCGGTGCGCCATGTAGGCGTCGTCGTAGTGCTCGGCGTAGAACTCCTCGACCGGCGAGCTGGGCGGAAGGCCGCTCTCGCGCTGGTACCAGCACTCGAGCGACTGCAGCGTCATGACGCCGTTCACCAGCATGAGGACGGCGCAGAGCGTGGTGAACGAGTAGCGCGCCTGCCAGGGGATGAGGTTGATGAGCTTGAGCAGCCACGGCAGGCAGACCTTGATCCAGGCGAAGCCGAGCGCGCCCCACATGCACATGAAGAGCGTCGACGTGCGTCCCTGGAAGAGCACGGCGACCGGGTCGGGGAAGAGCCCGAAGATCGTGGAGCCCGAGTAGTCCCAGGCCACGGCACCAAAGCCGACCTGCATGAACCAGGAGACCGCCGCCTCGAACAGACCGCCGATCACGGCGGAGACCAGGAAGATGACCACGGGGTTCGCGCGATAGAAGCGGTTGAGCGCCACGGTCATGAGCACGGCGCCGAAGCCGTAGATCGGCGAGAAGGGCCCGTAGAGCATGCCGGCGCGGTCCTGGTAGACGCCCGGGTCCACAACGACCATGTGGTAGACGGTCTCGATTGCGAGGCCCAGCACGCAGCAGACCACGAAGACCCAGAACAGGTTGAAGAAGTCCAGCTCGATGAAGCCTCGGTCTCCCTTGGCGCGGCCGAGCGTGCCCGCCTCGGCCTCTTCCTCGGTCTCCATGTCGCGCAGCTTGCGCTGGAGCTGGCGCTCGGAGATCAGCGTGGGGTCGACGGTCACGGAGATGACGAGAAGGACGACGAGGCGCACCCCGTCGTAGATGAGGTTGTCGCCGTAGCCGTTGAGCATGATCTCCAGGATCAGGTTGGCGATGCCCACGCCGAGCAGGGCATAGGCGATCTGCGCCACGTGCCGGCGGCGGTTCTTGAGCACGAGCACGCCGAAGGCGACGTAGCCGACCGACGCCAGGAACATCGTGACGACCTGGACGGCGACGAGCGTCATCGTGAGCGTGACGTCGTGGCGCTCGCGGAAGAGGTCCGCGCCGTACTGCGCGAGCGGGATCGCAATGAGCGCGAGAAGGACGAGCACGGCCGCGGCGGTGACCAGACAGTAGACGCCGTAGACCTTGAGAAGGACGGAGATCTTCCGGCTCTCCGCGGGTGCGGGCGCTTCGTGATTGCTCATGGGGCTCCTTCGGGGCGGGTGCATTGGCACCATCGTACCCCGTACTTCTCGCTTCCAACGGGAGACGCGGGCTGTTTACATTACAGAACATGTAACGTACTATAGCGTGCAACGATAGGAGAAGGAGGTCCCATGACCAGGAAAACGCTGGGCATCACCACGCGCGAGCAGCTGGACGTCTACATGAACCCGCAGCGTCAGCGCCTGCTGCACGAGATGCAGGTCCTCGCGCAGCCGGCCACGTGCAAGCAGTTGGCAGACGCCATGGGCATATCCGCCTCCTCGGTCACGCACCACATGAGGAAGCTCGAGTCGCTGGGTCTGGTGGAGCTCGACCACACCGAGGTCATCCGTGGCATAACCGCGCGCTACTGGCGGGCCGTGCCCACAGACGTCTCTTTGCGCGCCAACGAGGACGGGGACCTCCAGGAGGAGAAGATGTTCCTCGTGGACTACCTCAACCAGCAGGTCTTTGCGGGGCTGCGCGCCTATGCGGCATCGGACGCGGTGGAGCGCGAGAAGGAGCTGGGCCTTGCCCACGGCGAGCTGCTCAGCGGCGTGATGCACCTCACGGAGGACGCGGCGCGGGAGTTCCAGGACGTCGTGCGCGCGTTTGTCGAGAAGTACGACCAGCCGCAGGAGGGCACGGTGCCCTGGGAGTTCAGCGTGGCCTGCTACCCGCATCGGAGCTTCCCGGCGTAAGCGCCGGCTCCGCGCGACCATCCGCACAACCTAGCTTGCAAAAGCCCGCCAGGGGAGGGGTTCGTCATGGAGAAGAACGGCGTTCTGCCTGTCTCACACGCGCTCGTGTTCCTGCTGATCCGTCTGGGGTGGCCGCGCTTGCCGCGCTCGGCGTCCGCCGCCGCTCCCGCCCCTCCCATCCGTAGGGTATGTGCAAGATTAAAAGCCTGATGTACTTCTCGCCAATGCGCTGACCTGCGGTTTCACGATTGCATGGTACCGCATCAATTCTGCAATAGTGTACATACCCTAAGGCGGGGTGCACATACCCTGGGCGGGAAGCGCCCTCTGGCGAGAAGGACGAGCGCGACCGCGAGCACGCGGCGGAGGAAGCGTCGGTGGTCGGGCAGCGAGATGCCGAGCGGCTCGGCGATCTCCCAGGGCGCCCGCAGGAGGCCGCTCCCATCCTCCCGTGCGGTGAAGGGCACCTCGGGCCGCTCGCGGGACGGGTTCTCGCGGCGCGGCCTCTGTCTTGGCGGCGACGGAGCCCCACGTCTTCTTGTTGAGGTCGCAGCGCGAGGCAAGCATGGCGTAGCTGGTCGCGACCGTGAACGCGATCACGATGGCGATTGCGGTGAAGAGTCCGACGAGGTACAGCCCGGTGTTGTGGAAGACGAGGTCGTCGAGCATGCTGAGGAAGAGGAGCTCGCCCATGACAATGAGGATGCAGGCGAGGCGCGCCGCGGGAGCGGGCCCATGACGTAGTATCAGCGGATGAGCAGCCGCTCCCAGCCTGTGACGTCTGCGTTCATAGGCCCCTCCCCTGCGCGTAGGTTCGACAGATCATATCTTGCAGCCGCAGCGCAGAGGAGTCTGAAAGTTATTCATGGATAACAATTGCCCCGAAATAGTCTACTCTCTCTAACAGACAGAAACGGACGTGAGGGGCAACGACACGTGATGATCGACAAGCGGCTCATCGGCATCGTGCCGGGGAGCATGAGGTACGTGGGTGCGAGCGTGGCCCTGCAGTGGGCGTCGCTTATGGCCAACATGGGCATGGTGCTCGTCATCTGCCGGACGCTCTCCGCGCTCTGGGCGGGCGCGGCGGGCGAGAAGGACCTCGTGCTTCTCGGCGTCTGCGTGGTCGCGGCGGCAGCCGTGCGCGGTCTTTCCGCCGTGGGCTCCGTGCGCATGGGGTTTCTCGCCAGCCGCGAAGTCAAGCGCACGCTGCGCCACCGCATCTACGAGAAGCTCCTGCGCCTGGGGCCGGGCTATCGCGAGGAGGTGCGCACCTCCGAGGTCGTGCAGGTGGCGGTGGAGGGGTGCGACCAGCTGGAGACCTACTTCGGCGCGTACCTGCCGCAGCTCTTCTATGCCCTGCTCGCACCGCTCACGCTCTTCGTGGCCCTGGCCTTTGTGAACGCGCCGGCGGCCGTGGTGCTTCTGGTGTGCGTGCCGCTCATCCCGGTGGCCATCGCCGCGGTCCAGACCTGGGCCAAGCGGCTGCTCGGCCGCTACTGGGGGCAGTACACCGAGCTCGGCGACACCTTCCTGGAGAACCTCCAGGGCCTCACCACCCTCAAGGTCTACCAGGCCGACGAGTTCAAGCAGGCCGAGATGAACGAGCAGGCCGAGAGGTTCCGCCGCATCACGATGCGCGTGCTCACGATGCAGCTCAACTCCATCACGATCATGGACCTCGTGGCCTATGGCGGGGCGGCCGCCGGTGTGGCGGTGGCGCTCACGCAGATGGCTGCCGGCGCGGTTGACCTGGGAGGCTGTCTGGCCATCATCCTGCTGGCGGCGGACTACTTCATTCCCATGCGCCAGCTGGGGTCGTTCTTCCACGTGGCCATGAACGGCATGGCGGCGAGCGAGAAGATCTTTAGGCTGCTGGGCCTGCCGGAGCCCCCGGCGGGCGGGAAGAGCTTTCCCGCGCGGTGTGAGGTGCGCGCCCGTGACCTGGGCTTCTCGTACGACGGCGAGCGTGAGGTGCTCTCCGGCGTGAGCCTCGACGTGCCGGCGGGCGGCTTCGTGGCCGCGGTGGGCGAGTCCGGCTGCGGCAAGTCCACGCTCGCGGCGCTTCTGCTGGGGCGGCTGCGCGGGTATCGGGGGTCGCTCACGGTGGGCGGCGTGGAGGTCTCCGCGCTCGATGCGGCCGACCTGCTCGCCCACGTGACGTACGTGGGCCACGAGAGCTACCTCTTCAAGGGGACGGTGCGGGAGAACCTGCTGTTCGCGGCGCCGGGGGCGACGGACGACGCGCTCTGGGCCGCACTCGAGGCCACACGGCTGGCACCCTTCCTGCGCGGCGAGGCCGGGCTGGACACGGCGCTCGCGGAGCGCGGCTCCAACCTCTCCGGCGGGCAGCGCCAGCGCCTGGCCATCGCCCGCGCGCTCTTGCACGAGACGCCCATCTACGTCTTTGACGAGGCCACCTCCAACGTGGACGCGGAGAGCGAGGACGCCATCATGGCGGCTGTCCGCGGGCTGGCCGGGCGCGCGACGGTGGTCCTCATCTCGCACCGCCTGGCCAACGTGGTGGGGGCGGACGAGATCTTCGTGCTAGACGGCGGTCGCGTGGTGGAGCGCGGGCGTCACGACGAGCTCGTTGCCGCGGATGGCCGCTACGCCGCGCTCTGGCGGACCCAGCGCGAGCTCGAGGACTACGGTGTTCTGACAAACGACCCCGGCACCTTTGTCATGAACGAGGGGGGATGCGCATGAGGGTGATGCTTCGGCTCGTGGGGCTGGTGCGCCCGCTCACGGGATTCATGGTGCTGGCGATTCTCATGGGGCTTCTCGGCCATGCGTGCGCGGCGGCGATCACGGTGCTCGGCGGCTATGGCGTGCTCGCGGTGCTGGACGCGGGCGCAGCGGCCCCGCTCACGGGCCTCGTCGCGGCGATGGCCGTCTGCGCCGCGGCGCGCGGCCTCTTGCGCTACGGCGAGCAGGCGTGCAACCACTTCATCGCGTTCAAGCTGCTCGCGCTCGTCCGCGACCGCGTGTTCCGGGCGCTCCGTCGCCTGGCCCCGGCCAAGCTCGAGGGGCGCGACCGCGGCGACCTCATCTCGCTCATCACCTCGGACATCGAGCTCCTCGAGGTCTTCTACGCGCACACCATCTCGCCCGTCGCGATCGCGCTCACCTTCTGCGCGGGCGCCTGCGCCTTCATCGGGAGTTTCCACCCTGCGCTCGCCGTCGTGGCTGCGGCGTCGTACCTCGCCGTGGGCGTGGCGTGCCCGCTCGTCGCCGCGCGCCTTGCCGGGGACGCCGGGGCGCGCTTCCGGGCCGGCGCGGGCGGGCTCTCGAGCTTCGTGCTGGAGAGCCTGCGCGGCCTGGACGAGATCCTGCAGTACGGCGCCGGCGCGGCGCGCCTCGCCCAGATGGACGGGCGGTCCCGCGCGCTCGCCGCGGACGAGGAGCGCATGAAGCGCTCGACCGGTAGCGCGACGGCGCTCACCAACACGGTCATTCTCGCCTGCGACCTGGCCATGCTGCTCGTTGCGGCGGCGCTTCGCCGCGCCGGTGCCGTGGGCTTTGACGGCGTCCTCATCCCCGTTCTCGCGCTCATGAGCTCCTTTGGCCCGGCGGTGGCGCTCGCGAGCCTGGGCTCCACGCTGCAGCCCACCCTCGCAGCCGGGGAGCGCGTGCTCGCCATCCTGGACGAGGAGCCGGTCACGCCGGAGGTCACGGGCGAGAAGCGCGTGGGCTTCGACGGTGCCGCAGCGAGCCACGTGGGCTTCTCCTACGGAGACGAGCGCGTGCTCACAGACGTCTTGCTCGAGGCACCCGCCGGGAGGATCGTGGGCATCACCGGGCGCTCCGGCTCCGGCAAGTCCACGCTGCTGCGCCTCTTCATGCGGTTCTGGGACGCGGACGAGGGGAGCGTCACAGTTTCCGGGCGCGACGTGCGGCGTGTGAACACGGCCGACCTGCGCGCGCTGGAGTCCCTCGTCACGCAGGAGACGCACCTCTTCCACGACAGCGTCCGCAACAACCTGCGCATCGCGCGGCTCGACGCCACGGACGATCAGATCGAGGCGGCCTGCCGCAAGGCCTCGGTCCATGACTTCGTGATGAGTCTGCCCGAGGGCTACGACACGCCGGTTGGCGAGCTCGGCGACACCCTCTCGGGCGGCGAGCGCCAGCGCCTGGGACTTGCGCGCGCCTTTTTGCACGATGCCCCGTTCATCCTGCTCGATGAGCCCACGAGCAACCTTGACAGCCTGAACGAGGCCGTCATCCTGCGCGCAATAGCCGAGGGGCGCGCCGGGCGGACGGTCCTTCTCGTCTCCCATAGGCCGTCCACGATGCGCATCGCCGACACCGTGGTCTCCGTTGAGAACGGGAGGCTCTCATGACAAAGGTGCCGGGGGCGACTGTCATGAAGAAGCGCGGGCGCGAGAAGCGCATGGTCTCCGAGATGATCTCGCTCTACTGTCGCAGGCGCCACGGCACGCGCGCGGGCGAGCTCTGCCCGGAGTGCTCCGAGCTCGCGGAGTACGCGCGGCAGCGCAGCGACCGCTGCCCCTTCATGGAGACCAAGACCTTCTGCTCCAACTGCCGCGTGCACTGCTACAGGCCGGAGATGCGCGAGAAGATTCGCGAGGTCATGCGCTT
This sequence comes from Atopobiaceae bacterium, assembly GCA_030525685.1. Classification (GTDB taxonomy): domain Bacteria; phylum Actinomycetota; class Coriobacteriia; order Coriobacteriales; family Atopobiaceae; genus Thermophilibacter. Next base: position 26,080 of record JAUNEG010000004.1, read on the forward strand.
CTCGGGCCCGCGCATGATCTTCCATCACCCCGTGACGGCCGTCCGTCACGTCATCGAGACCACGGCCGAGAAGAGACGACTTTCCAGGGAGGACACATGAAGGTGAAGAAGGTGCTGCTCGTTGCGCTGGGCTGCGTGGGGCTCGCGCTGGGGGCCGTGGGCGCGGTGGTGCCGCTGCTGCCGGCGTTCCCGTTCCTGATGCTCGCGGCGTTCTGCTTTGCCAAGAGCTCGGAGCGGCTGCACGCGTGGTTCTGCGGCACCAGGCTCTACAAGAGGAACCTCGAGAGCTACGTGGCTGGCCAGGGCATGGACTGGGCCACCAAGATCCGCGTGATGGTCACGGTGACCCTGCTCATGGCCATCGGCTTTGTCATGATGCACCAGGTGCGCGTGGGACAGATCGTCCTCGCGTGCGTCTGGGTGTTCCACATCCTGTACTTCTGCTTCGGCGTGAAGACCCGCCGCGCGCCGGCCGAGGCGTGAGCGGCGGGCGAGAAGAACGCGGGCCCGTAAGGGGAGGCTGCCATGATCAACGTCATCATCGTCCTTGCCGTGGCGGCGGTCATCCTTCTCGCCGCCCGCCGCTACCTGCGGACGCTCCGTCGGGGCGGCTGCGGCTGCGGTTGCGCTGGCGGGGGAGAGGCGCGCGTCGTGCGCCCCACGGTGTCGGACACCAACGAGGCGCACTACCCCTACGCCCTCGACCTCACCGTCGAAGGCATGCACTGCGAGCACTGCCTCGTGGCCGTGGAGACCGCGCTCGACGGGCTCGGCGGCGTGTGGGCGCGCGCGAGCCTGCCCGACCGCGTGCGCGTGCTCTCCAAGGACCCGATCGACCCCGCCGCGCTCGCGGCTGCCGTCGAGGCCGCCGGCTATCACGTGGCGGGATAGCGGGCGGCTTCCGGACGGTTCTTCTCGCCAGGGCGTCCAAACGCGCGCGGGCCACTGGTTGTGAAGAAACCGTGTGGCGTAGGCAAAAAGTAAGCCTTTTCAAACTCTCGAGTCAGAAATGCGGCCAGCAGGGTATCACTTGAGCAAGCCCCAACGGGCAGCCACCAATCAAAGGAGCCAAGCATGTCCCTCATCAACAAGGAGATCTCCGACTTCACCGTCCAGGCCTATCAGAACGGCGACTTCCACACCGTCTCCAAGGCGGACGCCCTCGGGCACTGGAGCCTGTTCTTCTTCTATCCCGCCGACTTCACCTTTGTCTGCCCCACCGAGCTCGAGGAGCTGGCGGAGAACTACGACGCCTTCAAGGCCGAGGGCTGCGAGGTCTACTCCGTGAGCTGCGACACCCACTTCGTGCACAAGGCGTGGCACGACGAGTCCGAGCGCGTGGGCAAGGTCAGCCACCCCATGCTGGCGGACCCGGCGCACGTCCTCGCGCGCGACTTCGAGGTCCTGATCGAGGACGACGGCCTCGCCGAGCGCGGCGCCTTCATCGTGGACCCCGAGGGGCGCATCCAGGTCTACGAGGTCACGGCCGGCGGCATCGGCCGCAACGCCAAGGAGCTGCTGCGCCTGGTCCAGGCCGCCAAGTTCGTGGCCGAGCACGGCGACCAGGTCTGCCCCGCCAAGTGGCAGCCGGGCGCCGAGACGCTGAGGCCCAGCCTCGACCTGGTGGGCCAGCTGTAGGCGCGCTGTGCGCGAAGACTCGGACAGGGCCGCGACCGGGCATCCGGCCGCGGCCCTCGTACATAGGGAGCAAAGAATGAGCGAGAAGAACCTGGGCGAGAAGAACGCAAGCGAGAAGAACGTGGCGGCCCGACCCGACCCCAAGAGCCTCTACGACGCCGTCATCATCGGCGGCGGCCCGGCCGGCCTCACGGCGGCCCTCTACCTCGCGCGAGCACGCTACCGCGTGCTCGTGGTCGAGCGCGAGACGTTCGGCGGGCAGATTACCATCACGAGCGAGGTGGTGAACTACCCCGGCGTCCTCTCCGCGAGCGGCGCCGAGCTCACCGAGACCATGCGACGGCAGGCCGAGTCGTTCGGCGCGGAGTTCCTGCTCGCCGAGGTGACGGGGCTCGACCTGGCGGGCGACGTCAAGCGCGTGAGCACCTCGCGCGGGGAGCTCTCTTGCCTCGCGGTCCTTCTCGCCACCGGGGCGAGCCCGCGCCGCCTGGGGTTTGCCGGCGAGGAGGAGTTCCGCGGGCGCGGTGTGGCCTACTGCGCCACCTGCGACGGCGAGTTCTTCACGGGAAAGCGGGTCTTTGTGGTGGGCGGCGGCTTCGCCGCGGCCGAGGAGAGCGTCTTTCTCACCAAGTACGCGAGCCACGTAACCGTGCTCGTGCGCGGCGACGACTTCACCTGCGCGCCCGCCGCGGCCGAGCCCGCGAAGAGCCACCCCAAGATCGACGTGCTCTACAACACCGAGCTCGTGGAGGCCGGCGGCGACGAGATCGGGCTCCGGCGCCTGCGCTACCGCAACACGCGCACCGGCGAGGAGACCAGCTACGAGGCTCCGGCGGGCGAGACCCTCGGCATCTTCGTCTTTGTGGGCTACGCGCCGGCGACGGGGCTCGTGCGCGGGATAGCCGAGCTCGACGAGCGCGGGTACGTCCTCGTCGACGAGCGGCAGATGACCTCGGCGGACGGTCTCTTTGCCGCGGGCGACGTCTGCGTGAAGACGCTGCGCCAGGTGGCGACGGCCGTGGGGCAGGCCGCCCAGACCGCGACGGACATGGAGCGCTACCTCAAGGCCGCGCAGGAGCGCACGGGCCTCGTGCCCCAGGCGCCGGTGTCGCGCCCACGCGCCTCCGAGGCGCCGAAGGGGGAGCGCCCGGCCGCCCGGGACGACGGGTCGCTCCTCACGCCGGAGATGAGGGAGCAGCTCGACGCGGTCTTCTCGCGCATGGAGCGCCCGCTCGTCCTGCGGCTGCACCTCGACGATGGTCCGGTCTCGGCCGAGCTTCGTGCCTACATGGAGGAGCTGGCCGCGCTTACGGACAGGCTCTCCGTGGAGGTGGCGCCTGCGGGCGAGCTGCCCGCCGAGGAGCTGCCCTGCGTGCGCGTGTGCCGCGAGGACGGCGCGTGGACAGGCCTTGCCTTCCACGGCGTGCCGGGCGGCCACGAGTTCACGAGCTTCGTGCTCGGGCTCTACAACGCGGCCGGTCCCGGGCAGCCCATCGCGGACGCGGACCGCGCCGCGGCGGAAGGAATCGCCGAGGACCTGCAGATCACGCTGCTCATCTCGCTCTCGTGCACGATGTGCCCGGACACCGTGGTGGCCGCGCAGCGCATTGCCGCGCTCAGCCCGCGCGTGACGGCGGAGGCCTACGACGTGGCGCACTTCGGCGCGCTGCGCGATCGCTACCGCGCCATGAGCGTGCCGTGCGTGGTCATCCGCCATGCGGATGGTCGCGGGCACGTGACCTTTGGCAAGAAGGGCGTGGCGCAGCTGCTGGAGGAGATCGGGCGGTAGGTCGCTGAGGCCGGCGGGCCGAACGGCGGGTGGGCCGCCCAAACGAACAGTCCCTACGGGTGACTCCTCTCACCGCCGCTCTCTATCTGCACGTGGCAAACGATTTCTAACAGCGCAACTTGGATTGAAGCTCTTGCTCCGCAGATCAGACGGCCTGTAAACCACTTTATACTGCACCGTGGACGCCTCTCGGCTATGTTCGAGGTGAACGAAAGGTTTGCGAGAGTTGGGGAAGCGCGCATGGACGTCGGCAACCAGATCAGGGAGCGCAGGCAGCGGCTCGGGCTCTCGCAGGACGAGCTGGCGCAGAGGCTCTACGTGAGCCGCGTCACGGTGAGCCACTGGGAGACGAGCAAGACCCTGCCCGACGTCCAGAGCATGCTCCTGCTCGCGAACCTCTTCGGCACCACGATCGACGAGATGGTGAGAGGGGACGCGGACGAGATGCGCGAGATGGTCGAGAAGGACGAGCGAAGGACGAGGGTGCTCGCGGTGGCGCTGGCCGTGGTCGAGGTGGTCGTGGTGACGGCGCTCGCCGTGACGGCGGTCGCGGGGCGCGCGTACCTGGAGCCGGTGCTGCGCCTGCTGCTCGCGGTATTGGTGCTGGCGTTCTCGGTGGCCGCGCTGGTGGCGCGGCGCGGGCGGGGTGACGAAGAAGAGGCGAGAAGCGCCGCCGAGCTCCTCGGCGCCGCCACGGGCGAGCCCGTGGCGGCCGCCCGCGCGAGCGGCGCTGCCCTGGGGATGCGGGTCGTCCTGCAGGTCTTCGTTGGTCTTGCGGTTGGCGTCGGCGTGCTCGTGGTGGCAGGCGTCCTCCTCGACGGGTAGGCACTCCTCACCCTGGCGGTCAGCCTCGCCGTCGGCTCTGCGCTCCTCGGGTCGTTCTTCCTCGGGCTCCTCTCCCGCCCTGCGTGGATGGCGGCCGTCCTGCCGACGCTCTGGGTCGCGGGCGCCGTCGCCCTCGGCGCCGCGACGGGCGGCCTCGGCTCACCGCGCGGCTGGATCGCCGTCGCGGGCGGCGCCATCTCGCTGCTCGCGTTCTGGGCGATCGGGCGGAACCGCCGCAATGCAAGTGGTGCATGAGTTCTCACTCACTGCTTCCTAGCAGCCAGTCAATCGCGTTAACGACCTGGATGCCATCCTCCGTCGTGCCGAGACCAAACTGGTCGAGGGCTATCACGCGCCGAGGAAACGCGTCGGTGATGGCACGCAGGGGCTTGAGTTCGCGCTCGCGTGTCGCCGGGTCGAGCATGGTCGCGCAGACCTGGACGTAGACGACCTCGTCATTTCTTCTCGCCACGAAGTCAACCTCGCCCACCCTCAGCGTCCCCACCTCGACGGTGTATCCCCGTCGAACGAGCTCGTTGTGTACGACGTTTTCCAGCTGGAAGCCCGTGTCTTCGGCCGAGAAGTGCGTCACGAGGTTCCGAAGCCCCTGGTCGACAGGGTAGAACTTGCGTTGCGGCGCAAGGAGCTGCTTGCCCTGCAGCCCCGTCTGCGATGTCTCCGAGATGACGTAGGCTTTTTCAAGCGCATCGATGTAGTTATCGATGGTTTCGGAGCTCGTTTTTCTCCGCGCGCTCGCCAGGGCACCGACGACCTTGTTGGTGGAGAAGAGGTTGCCCGCCGTGGCAAAAAGATAGGTGATGAGGCGCTGGAGCAGGGTGACGTCGCGCAGCTTGAGCCGGCGCGCAACGTCGTTCAGGACGACGGTGTCCATGATCGAGGAGAGCTCGCGGGAGATGCTCTCGATCGAACGGTCTCGCAGCGTGAATAGGCTGGGCATGCCACCGAAGCGCAGGTAGTCAGCGAAGGCCGCTTCCTCGGAGCCATCCATGTCGAATACCTTGCGAAACGCAAGGTATTCCTCAAACGAGAGGGGGTGGACCATCACGCTTGCCTGACGACCGGAGAGCAGCGTCGCCAGATCTGATGAGAGGATGTGCGCGTTGGAACCTGTGACGTAAACGTCGGTGCCGGGACGGGTGTGCAGACGCCTGACCACGCGCTCCCAGCCCTCGACCTCCTGGACCTCATCAAGGAAGACGTACATCGTTACGGTTGGATCTGCCGCCTCGAAGGCCGTCTGGAGGTCCGACACGAGGTTTTCCGCCGACAGCTCGAGCGGGAGCCCGAACTCGTCGAAGCGGCGATAGAAGATGTTCTGAGGCGCGACGCCGTCCGCAAGGAGCCGGTCCCGAAAGGCGGCGAGTATCGTTGATTTTCCGCAGCGGCGGACTCCCTGGAGCACCTTGACCGGCTCTGTTTCGCGGAGCGAGTCGAGGATGCGCTGGTAGCGGGGACGATCTATGCGTCGGGGATGCAGGTCCATGTAGGCCTCCTCTTCTTGTTTCGAGTATACCTGAAACTATGTACGAATATGTCATAGATTTAAGATATATCTGAAACTCTTGCTGCGTTGGCAAGCTCGCAGGCTCCTTCGGCTTGGGCACCAGTCTGGCTACGAGCACGCGCGCTCCATGCTTGCGCGTATCTACGTGTCTTGCTGCGGGTAGAATCGTCCCAGATGTCCCCTCGCCGTCCGTGCCACGCCCGCTGCCTACGCTGCCATGCGCATCGAGTGCGTGGCCCACGGGGAGTAGGCGGGCCACTTGAAGGTGGGGGGCGCGGCGTTGCTGGCTGCCCGCTCCCGGTCGCCTATAGTTATTCTTTACGATTGAATCTCGCGTATCGTGACGGCATATGTTTCCTCGATACGGGCCGCCAATGCCTCTGCGTATCCCTTGCGGCCAAGCGTGGTTTCGAAAGAGCTGTGCGGGACGAACCGCTGCATCTGGCGGACAAACTCCTCCGATGTCGCCAGTTCGATGGATCGCGCGCGCCCGGACTCCAGAAGCTCCGGTAGCCGCGGCGCGCACCCGTAGTCCCCATGCTTGCGTCTCACCATGTTCGCGACCTCAGCGGCGCGCCATCCGCAAGCCCCGATAATCCAAGGGATGTCCCACAGGTCGCGATAGCGAGGCGTGTGCGTCGCGTGGGCGAACGAGATGAGCTTGTCGGCAAGAATCTCGTCGGTGCTCTCGCAGCGTATGAGCATGTTGGCGAACGATTGGGGTAGCTCGGGATAGTTGACGGATAGGAGGCGTGGCACGACATCGTAGGAGGGAATGTGCGCGATCTCGATTTTAATTCTCTGAGAGGGGAGATCGGGTCGATCGGGGGCGGTGTTCACAATGATTTGCCAGCGTTTCAGCATACCGTCCCCGTCGAACGCCTTGATTGATGTCGGCTCCTTGACGCATACGCCAAGATGGTATTGCGCGTCAAGCGCGCGTGACAGTGCGTCGGCAAATCCAGCGAGATCGACTTCGCTCAGCTCTTCTGGGGTTGTGAAATCAAGGTCCTCGCTATATCTCACGCCTCCGTAGCACAGCCTCAGACAGGTGCCACCTTGGAACACGAGTCGGTCCAGCCATCCTGAGGTGTCGAGGGCGGCAAGGATGTCGTAATGGAGAAGCTCCTTCTCTACGACGGGGAGCAGGGCTTCAAGCTGGTGTCGCCGCGCGACTTCGCGCGCGAATGCAGGAAACGTATCTCTATTCATCCGCCAGCTCCTTTTCGTCAATAAGGTCAAGAGAGCGCCGAGCGCGTTTGAGACCGGTGACGGTGTAGCGCTTTGTGGCCAGGCGCAGGGGGCTATCGGGGACGTCGACCGTGTTTGTTATGATTTCGAGCGCATCGGCGGCAGTGTGGATGAACTCGATGGTGCCGAACGGGGTGGGGAAGATGCCCTCCCGTCCAGACGTCACAACCGTGAGCCGGTCTACGGGAATTTGCGAGATGATTCCCCAGCGCGACGCGGCGCTTTCCATCCCCACATAGCAGGTGCTGCCAATGCGTAGCAGCGCTGCAATTTCTTCGACAGGCCGGTATCGAGTCGATGCGGTGGTGCGGTGCCAATACAGGTCACGCGCCACGCGCTCGATGATGCGGACGTCCGTCAGACGTCTGATCGTGCTCCTGAGCTTCTCTCCCCGCTCTTCGAGCAGAAGTCCGATGTCGCGAGAGCGATACGCATTCTTGACGTGCTCAAGTTGGGCAAAGCGACGTTGAGCTTCCATGAGCTTCATGCTGTCTCCTCTCTTGTAATGAGTATACAATAATCGGCTGAATATAGCCTATAACTGTATGGTAAGTTACTGGGGTGTTGATAACCTCTCGGCGCATCCGCGCGTTTCGTCTCCACCTGTTCCAAAGCGTTTCATGCCGAGAAGAGCGCCCGCATGTCGCGAATGCGTGCGCAAATGCCAGCCTCCGTTGGTGGCTCCCGACTTGTGCGGCCGGGAGAATGGTCGTCGTCAGAGCTGTAGAAGAAAGGAGACAAGCAATGATGCTCGGAAGCAGCCTGTTCCATGCGCGAAAGAACGCCGGCCTCACCCAGGAGGAGGTCGCGGAGCGCCTGGGCCAAGAGGCACCCCATCCTCGCCCGCTGCCAGGGCGAGGTCAACGTGCCCCTCTACGCCCGCCGCATCCGCCAGATGCTCGACGAGCTCAAGGCCGAACACGGCTACTCCGAGCTCGACGCCATGCTCGCGCTCAAGGACATCCTCTATCAGGTCTGGAAGCGGGCCAAGGCGGCGGGCGCGAGGTAGTTTCGCCGGGTGAGAAGAACGCTCGCAATTCAGTAATCAGCTAAATTAATGCTATAAGCGAGAAGAACGCCTGCGCACGCGTCGCCACCAGCGGTTTTGCACATTCCCGCGAGAACCTGTCGATAACCTCCCGGCGCTCCGCGCGAAGCGTCGCCCCGTGTTCCAAAGCGTCTCATGCCGAGAAGAACGGCCGGAGGCCCCCGCAGGCGCTGTGCGGACGCCCCCAATTGTGGTGCTCGACGAAGGCGGGCAGGGCCTCGGCCCGCTCCCCCTCGCTCGACCACGCCCGCCCGTACTGCCGCTCCTGGGCGATGGTGCGGTTCATGCGCTCCACCTTGCCGTTCTGCCAGGGGCCGTGGGGCCTCGTGTGCTTGTGGGCCACGCCGCGGCCGGAGAGGGCGTCGTTGAACTCGCGGGAGCGGCGCCCGGGCCCGACGTCGGCCATCACGCGCTCGACGCGCACGCCCAGGGCGGCGAAGGACGCCGGGCGGCGCGGGGCGAAGCCGGCGCAGGTGGCACCGCGCTCGTCGCCCAGCAGCCCGGCGTAGGCGACCCGGCTGCGGTCGTCGACCGCCGCGTGCGGGCACGCCCACCCGGCCCCCGAGCCCCGCGGCGCCGAGGAGGGGTCGGCCCTCCAGCCGCCGCCCCCCGGCACCCTCGCCACCCTCTTGGCGTCGACGCGGAGGGGCTCGCCGGGGCGCTCCCGCCCGTGGCCGCGGACGGGACGAGCGGCGCGAGGAGCATCGAGCGCCTCGCCTCGAGGACGCGCGCCTCGGCTCCGGGCGGCGTCAGCCCGGCGGGCCTGCGGGGCCTGCTCGGGCGGTCGGACATCGGCTCGCCGCGCCTCGCGCGGGCGAGCCGCTTCGAGGCGGTCTGGCGGCCCGCGCCCGCCTGCCGCGCCGCCTCGGAGACGCGCATGCCGCCGGCGACCCGGCCGCACAGCGGCTCCCGGCCGCGCGGGGTGGGCCTTGCGTTAGGATGCTGTGACATGGGATGGCCCCCTCTGCCGTAAGCCCAGACAACTCACGGCATGCGGGAGCCCTCCCTATTTGTCACCCGTCAGACGTAAACAACGTGTTGGCACACAACAACTAGGCACTACGAAAGGCAGGGAATGACATGGTTAAAATGGCGAGATTAAGGGCGAGATTATTTGTTCCGTTTTTATTGCTTTTGGGGCTGACCGCATGTTCTGGTAACGCTGAAGAGGTATCTACCTCAATGTCCGCAGAGCAATCTGACGAGAATAGTTCACAGCATAACGACTCCTCCACAGCAGTAGAAGAGTACGAAACCTATGAGTCGTATGAAATGGAGATCGGTTCTGGCGATAAGCTGGAGCTTGAATTAATCACTAATGATGGATGGACTATATCCGATCAAAACAGTGAGTTAGGTGGTTTTATCATAAAGCATAATAATCATCTTGTAGCCGATGGTGGTTTTTATAGTACAAGCAAGTATCAAGAACTTATAGATCAAGTATATTCGGACGAAAAAGTTGAAAAATTAAGTCTTGGCGTGACAGATGGTCACGAATGGCAACTCTGGAAGTATCCGAACGGAACATACTATTATTCTATTCTTGTAAAAGGCGAGAAAACGTTGATTCTGATGAAAAGCCAAGCTTCTGAAGATGAAATTAGAGAGTGTTTCGCACGTTTAACAATTCGCGTGCTGAACTAAACTCATCACCTTATTATATGGTTGCTACGTATATCACCGTCAAAAACAATGACAAGCAGCCCACACACATACGAAAGTCATTGTTCAAGGAAATCCTGACAGTGATGAGTACGGCTTCTACCTGCAGTGGGCGGGCGGTAATGTAGGTGAAAATATCGCCACCTCGGATGAGATCGACAACTACCCGGGTATCCCGAACATCTCGGGTGCCGAAATCGGCACCAAGATGCAGGGGCACGCCGAGGCGGCGGGCTCCAAAACCGTCTACGCCATGGTCACGGGCATCGAGCGCACCGAGGACGGCACGTTCAAGATCAAGACGGACCAGGATGAGATCGAGGTCCCGGCCCTCATCGATCGCGCGCTCGGCGGGCGCGTCGACGCGCTCGGCGGCGTCTCCCTCGGGGCGCAGGTCGCTCTCGAGGCCCTTGCGCAGCGGCCGCAGATCGCGGGGCGCGCCGTCATCGAGAGCGCGCTTGCGCTCCCCTCGCGCTTGGTCCGCGTCCTCGTCGCGCCCGCCGTCGCCCTGAGCCACCCGCTCGTGCGGCGTTCCTGGTTCTCGCGGGCGCAGTTCGCGAGCCTCCATCTCCCCGAGGAGCTCTACGAGTCCTATTACCGTGACAGCTGCGCCATATCAAAGCGGGACATGATCGCCTTCATGCGGGCGAACGGCTCCTACCGGCTGAGGCCCGAGCTCGCGGGCTGCGGGGCGCGGGCCACCATTCTTGTCGGCGGCAGGGAGCCCCGCATCATGGTGCGCTCGGCGCGCGCCCTGGCTGAGGCCATGCCGGGCAGCACGCTTGTCGAGCACCCTGGCTGGCGGCACGGCGAGGCGAGCTTGTGGCATCCCGGGGTCTATCTCGAGGCGCTCGAGGGTCGCCCATGAGCAAGCGTCCGAGCACCGCTACGGCAGATGCAAGGCGTTGCGTATCAAAATAGGACGAGAAGAACGCCCGTTCCGGGTCGATGCGGATCTCGCGCAGCCCCGCCAGCCACTCGTATGAGAGACGCCGCACGTTCGACTTCCGCGCCGACCGCATGCGCAGGCCGCCGCGCACGACCTCGTCACTCCGCTCATGGCGGTGACCGCGAACTGCGACGTGCTCGAGGGGGAGGCGCCCGACTGCGTCGACCTCTCGCCCTGGATCTCCACCATTCGTGTCGCGGCAATCAGGGCAGATTCAGCGAATTGCGCCAATAGGCCACCAGAATATGCGGAGATTGACTAGTAGAATGTGCGATAATCGTTCAGTATTAGGTGAACGCCCAGGGAAACGCCTAGGGAAGACGGCCAACATGATCGAGCGTGAGATGGCAGCAAAGTTACTCGAGCTCGCCGAGCAGTATCCCATCGTGTCGATTACCGGTCCCAGGCAGAGCGGCAAGAGCACCCTTGCCAAGAGCTCCTTTCCCGATTATGAGTACCTATCCTTCGAGAATCCTGATGTCCGGAGTTCGTTCGAGGATGATCCGGTGACCTTTCTCAGACGTCATGGGTCGCACGTCATCTTTGATGAGGCGCAGCGTGTTCCGGAGCTCTTCTCGTATCTGCAGGGAGTCGTCGACGAGTCGGGACAGCTCGGGCAGTTTGTCATCACGGGCTCTCAGAACTTCCTGCTCATGAAATCTGTCAGCCAGTCGCTTGCGGGCAGGGTCGCGCTGTTCACCCTTCTCCCGCTTTCTCAGTTCGAGCTTGCCGCGTCGGGCAAAATGCCGTCGACACTACAAGAGTGGTTGTTCAGGGGCGGGTACCCGCGCCTGTACGATGCCGTCCGCGATCCGCGGGATTTCTTTCCCGATTACGTGCAGACGTATCTCGAGCGCGATGTCCGCTCCGAGCTGGGCGTGAGAAACCTCTCCGGCTTCCAAAGCTTCCTGCAGCTCTGCGCGCTGCGGTGCGGGGAACTGCTTAACGTGAGTTCGCTGGCTGCCGACTGTGGCATCTCACCCACCACGGCCCGCGAATGGCTCTCCATTCTCCAGGCGAGCCACATCGTGTTTCTGCTGCGCCCGTATTATTCAAACCGCACGAAGCGACTCGTGAAGTCACCGAAGCTCTATTTCCATGACACTGGGTTGGCGGCGCATCTCATGGGGCTCGAATCCGCCGACGACCTGTATGAGGACGAGGCGACAGGTCGGCTCTTTGAGTGCGCGGTCGTTGCCGAAGTATCGAAGCGTCTGTACGCGCGCAAAAGGACGCCGCGCCTCTCGTTCTGGCGAGACGACCACAAGCAGGAGGTAGACCTTCTCATCGAGCGGGGGCGAGACGTTGCCCGAGCGGTGGAGTGCAAGTCCTCCGCGACGTATCGCAGCCGCTACTTCGAGACGCTCAACCGCATTGCCGGCGAGCGCCTGGAGCTCGACGCCAAGCGGCAGGCCGTGGTATATGGTGGCGCGGAGTGCCTCTTCACGCGGATGGGGGAGCTCGTTTCGTGGACGGAGATGGAGCGGCTGCTTCCGTAGTATGGATGACGCTGGCCGCTTGTCATGAGATGACCACGAACACGAACGCCAGCATCGCGACGAACATGATCGTGAAGACGAGGTCGCTCCACCCGCCAAAGAGGACGCAGCGCGCCGGCTGCGGCACGCTGCGTCCACATCGTCATACAGTTCTTCTTGCCCGCCTTGGTGACAACGGAGAGGTGGATGTACTGAGCGAAATGCGCCTCCCATCCATGGCGGGCGTCAGATGGCCCCGGAGTTCACTCGGCTCCGGGGCCTCAGCTTGAGCCATCACGCCTCGACGAGGCTCCTTGCAGCCGCCTCGAGCTCGGCGACGGCATCGTCATCGGGGGCCTCGTTGGCAATCACGGTGCAGACCATGTTCACGCCCGCCCCCTCCGCGTCTGCCCGCCAGGTCTCCATCCACTCGCCGGTGCCCCAGCCGTAGCTGCCGAACAGCACCACGGGCTTGTCGCCCAGCGCGTCGCGGCATGCCTCCCAGACGGGCTCGAACTCGTCGGACTCCAGCTCCTCGGCGCCCATGGCGGGGCAGCCAAAGGCGAGCGCGTCATAGTTGGGCACATCTTCCGCTGAGAAGTCCGCGACGGGCACGACGCGAGCCTCCGCCCCTGCGTCGGCGACGCCCGCCTCGAGCGCATGGGCCATCTCCTCAGTGTTGCCCGTTCCCGTCCAGTACACGATTGCGATGTTCTTGCTCATGGAAGTCTCCCTCCGTCGTGCGGGCTCAGCCGCCCCTGTTATGCCGCTGCCATCCGGAGAAGCCCTCGCAGGGGCGTTCCCTCGGAGTAGAGCCTCTTGATTTTGAGCTCCTCGTGCTCGAGCTCTTTGAAGCGCCGCAGCGCCTCGTCCACGTCTCCGTAGACCTTCCAGCGTCCGCACGCCCGCGCCCCCTGGCCCCCGTCCGACATGAAGCCGTCGACGTCCTCGATGGGATAGCCGAGGACAAAGCCGATCTCGTGGGGAAAGGGGGCTCCGTTGCCGTAGTAGGCGCGCAGGCGGCGCCTGAGCTCCCTCATGAGTACTCCGCTGCGAGAGGGGAGGTGGTTCTTGGCGAGAAACGGCCTCACGCCTACGCCGGAAAGGAGGAGCCGGATGTTTCGCGGACGCCAGATGAGCAGCATGGCCCGCCCTTCTCGCCATCCCAGCAGGGAAACGCGCACGCCGAAGCGTCGGAGGTGCCACGCGTAGGTTCCTATGAGGGTCTTTACATGAAGGCGGCGCATGGAGGCCGGGTGTGCGGAATCGTCGGGCGGCATCCGGAAGCCAAAGACTGCGGCAGGCTTGCGCCCCGCGAGCACGATGCCCGCCTGACAGACGAGACAGCGCACGAACCTCGCCTCAAGATGCTCCTGGGGCGAGGCGTCGCTGGCGTCAACGGCAAGGCAGATGTCCATTCCCTGACCCATACGCCTCCAATAGTTAGTTACTTCTAACTCTGTTGAGCATAGAGTAAACTAAAACTAACATATTGTCCATGATCCAAAAAGGGACAGCCCCCTTTTGGATCATAGCAACCAGTCCGCGCTCTCGGTTTGCAGGCGCACCATGCGAGCGAAGAGGCCGTTCGCGGCGAGAAGCTCTTCCGGGGTGCCTTGCTCGGCCACGCGGCCGTCCTCGAGCACCACGATCTTGTCTGCGCTCATGACGGTGCGCATGCGGTGGGCGATCACGATGACGGTCTTGCCGGCGAGCAGACGCGACAGCGCCTCCTGGACCTGCGTCTCGTTCTCCACGTCGAGCGACGCCGTTGCCTCGTCCAGGAGCACGACAGGTGCGTCCTTGAGCAGCGCCCGCGCGATGGAGATGCGCTGGCGCTCGCCGCCGGAGAGCCTCGCGCCGTTCTCGCCGATCATCGTGTCGTACCCCTGCGGCAGGCGGCTCACGAACTCGTCGCAGTTGGCGGCGCGTGCAGCGGCGAGCACCTCCTCGTCGGTGGCGCCGCGCCGTCCCAGGCGGATGTTGCCCATCACCGTGTCATCAAAGAGCAGCACGTCCTGGAAGACCACGGAGAAGTCACCGAGAAGGACCTCGGGGTCTACGGTCGCCACGTCCACGCCGCCCACGGTGACGCGTCCCGCGTCGGAGTCCCACAGGCGCGCGGCCAGCCTCGCGCACGTGGACTTGCCGGAACCGGAGGGTCCCACGAGCGCCGTGACCTCGCCCTCGCGCGCCGTGAACGTCGCGCCATCGAGGACCTTCTCGCCGCGATCGTAGGAGAAGGACACGTCCTTGAAGGTAACATCGTGCCCGGCAGGCTCGTACTTCTCGCCGCCCTGTGCGAGCGGCTCCTCGTAGAAGCCCTTCATGCGCGCCGCGGCAGTCTTGGCCGAGAAGAGCTCGGCGATGAGCATGAGGCACTGGTCGAAGGGCGCGTAGATGCGGCTCACCACCACAAGGAAGGCGAAGAACGTCATGAACGTGCACGACCCTTCCAGGATGAGCGCCGCGCCCACGAGCACCGTGGTGGCAAGGCCCAGGCGCAGCACGATCTGGGCGCCGTTGACGGCGATGCCGCAGGCGATCTCCGAGCGGGCGGCCTGGCGCTCCGCGGCGTCAACATCGGAGTGGATGTGCTCGAGGTAGCGCTCCTCCTGGTTGGTCGCGCGCACCTCGCGCACGCACTCGAGCGCCTCCTGGATGTCCTCCGAGGTGGCGAGGCCGCGCATGCGCGTAGCCTCCATCATGGGTTGGAGGGCCCGCCGCGCGCCGAAGAGGATCGCGAGCCCCACCGGGCAGCTCCAGAGCGACGCGAGCGCGAGCCGCCAGTCAAAGGAGAGCAGGCACACGGCCGCCACGACGAGCGTGATATAGGCGCCATAGAGCTCTGGCAGCACGTGGCTGTAGGCGTGCTCGGTGGTCTTGACGTCGGTCATGAGGGTCTCGGTGAGGTCGGCGAGGTCGCGACGGCCGAAGAAGCCCAGGGGCAGCTTGCGCAGGCGCTCGGCGAGGCTGATGCGCTGCCTTCCGCTCTCCTTGTAGATGACGCCGTACTGGTAGTAGTAGGCCCAGTACTCCGTCACGAAGAGCGCGATGGCAAAGGCGACGAGGCCCGCTGCGTACGGGAGGAGGCTCGGCAGCGGCGCGCCCTCGGTAAAGTGTGCCACGAGCTCGCTCATGAGCAGGTAGAGGGCGCCTACTCCGCCAAAGACCACGAGGTTCGAGGCGGCCGTCCACACAGCGCCGAGCTTGACGTTGCGCATACCCTCGTCGGTGAGGGCGTACTTCTCCTGGATGCTCATCTACTCCACCTCCGCGGCGCTCGTGATGCGCCAGCTCACGGACTTCTCGTAGTCGGCCCACATGCGGGCGTAGGGGCCGCCCGCCGCCAGCAGCTTGTCATGCGTGCCCTGCTCGGCCACGCGCCCGGCGTCGAGCACCACGATCTTGTCCGCGTTCCGCACCGTGGAGAGGCGGTGCGCGATCATGAGGACGGTGCGCGGCGAGCCGTCGCGCCCGCGGGCGAGTCGCTTGAAGGCGGCCTGAATCTTGACCTCGTTCTCCGGGTCGGCAAAGGCCGTCGCCTCGTCGAGCACCACCACCGGAGCATCCTTCAGAATCGCGCGGGCGATCATGAGGCGCTGCACCTCGCCGCCGGAGAGGTGTGTCCCGCCCGTCCCCACGAGCGTGTCGGCGCCCTGGGGCAGCTTCTCCAGGATGTCCGCGCACTGGGCGGCGTCAAGGGCGGCGAGCGCCTCCTCGCGGGTGGCCTCGGGGCGCGCGGCGCGCACGTTCTCCAGGATCGTCTGGCGGAAGGGGCGGTTGGCCTGGAAGACAAAGGCCACGCGGTCCATGAGGTCGTGCGGGTCCATCTGGCGCACGTCCACCCCGCCAAGCGTCACGCGGCCCGAGTCCACGTCCCAGAAGCGCGGCACGAGGCTCGCCGCCGTGGTCTTGCCGCCGCCGGAGGGGCCCACGAGCGCCACCGTCGCGCCGGCCAGAACCTCAAAGCTCACGTGGTCGAGCGCCGGGGCGTCCGCGCCCTCGTAGGTAAAGGATACGTCCTCGAAGCGGATGGCGTTGCCCGCGGGCGTGCGAGGTACGGCGGGGGCGGAGATCACGGGCGCAGCCAGCACCTCCTCGACGCGCGAGACCGCGTCCGCAGCGGACTGAAACGCCTCGGACATGAACATCACTCGCGTCATGGCGGTGGGGACCACGGCCGAGAAGATCGCGTAGAACGCGAAGTTGGCCAGAAAGCGCGCGAAGTCGCCCTCGCCGGGCGCAACGAGGATTGCCACCGGTACGAGGAAGATCGCGACGCCGTTGATGATGGTGAGCGAGAGCGACTGCGGCGTCTGGCACCACGTGACGGCGTAGTCCTGTGCGAGCCGCGTGAACTCCTCGATGGCGTCATGGAACGCACGGAAGCTGTAGACCGTCTGCTGGAACACCTTGACCACGGGAATGCCGCGCACGTACTCGGTGCCGGTCTTGTTCATCTTGACGAGCGACTCCATGTAGCGCGTCATGAAGTCCATGCCACGCCCGCCCATCATGTAGAACATGCAGCCGAGCGAGATGATCACCGCAACGAGGCACGCGAGACCGAGTCGCCAGTCAAAGACGAAGAACAGCACCAGCATGCCGACGATCATGGCAATGCTGCCTGCGGTGTCAGGGAGCTTATGGGCGAGAAGCCCCTCGGTCTCGGCGGCGCAGCCGTCCACGACGCGGCGAAGCGCGCCGCTCGCGTGCGTGTCGAAGTAGCCCAGACTCGCGTGCATGAGGTGGTCCGTGGTGCGCTTGCGCATGTTGGACGCGCAGCGGAAGGCCGCGAGGTGCGTGCACATGAGGCTGGCGAAGTAAATGAGGATGCTCGCGGCCGCAAGGCCGAACGCCCACCAGCCGTATGCGGCGATGCCAGTGGCCGCGCCCCAGTTGGGGGCCACGGCGATGAGGTCGCGCGCTACGAGCCAGATGCAGACGTACGGGCCAAAGCTCACGAGCATCGAGACGGCCGAGAGCGCGCAGCCCAGGTACGTGAGCGTTTTGCGCGGACCGGCGAAGGCGAGCAGTCGGCTCACGGCGCCCTTGTTGCGGGCGCCTCTCGCCTTGTTTGCTTGAGAGTCAGACATCGAAGCCTCCTTGCCCTCGTGCCTTGATTGGTATTCCGCCGCACCGTATCATTGGAGTCGTTACTTGTTAGCTTTGGTTAACTAACCTTGGACGATTCCTCAAGGGAGGCGGACGAACCCTCAAGATGACGGGCATGGGAGACATTCCCCGCGAGCTCGTTGCGCTCTTCGAGCCGCAGGTCGAGCAGCTTGGCGTGCGTCTCGAGCGCCGGGGCGGCATCTGGTTGGGCGAGGCGCGCGGCTCCGTGGCGACAGGTTCGATGTGGCTTTGCGCTCCGGCGCCGCACTGTCTCGTGCTCTGTCACGACGTCACTCCGCTTGAGGACATGCCGCTCGTCGAGGGGTCGCTCGGGCCGTACGCCTGCGCCTGCACGATGGGGGACGACGCGGTTGTGTGCTCGCGGGACTGCGGTCTCCCGATCAGGTTCGTCGGTGCGGGAGGTGGCGCACGGCATCCACGGGACGAGGTGGCCACGTTCGTCGAGTACGGTCCCCGCTCGCTCTCAAGTCACCTGCTCGCCGGTCACGTCTACCGCTCCCGCTCCATCATCTGTCTGCTCGACTTCTTCGACGAGCTGGACCGAAGCTATCCGGGGGAGTTCGGCGGGCTCTTCTCGGCGTTTGACGGTGCTTGGGGTCCCGAGGCCAAGGGAGTGATTCGTCATGCGCTCGGCAACATACCCGCGGACCCGCCGCTCGGTCCCGGCGGGTCGCTCGGGCTTCTCTCGACCGTCACCTTCCTCATGGCGTCTCTGGCGGCGGACGGGAAAGACGCTGGCCAAGACGAAAGCGAGCTGGTGAGTCGCGCGAAGAGGTTCTTGTCGGCTGCCGTAGAGGAGGGCGGAGCGCCGCCTTCTATCGACGAACTGGCCCGTAGGCTCTACGTGAGCCGGTCACGGCTCTGTGACGCGTTCAGGTGCGAGACGGGACAGGGCGTGGGCGCATATGCGCGCGAGCTGCGGATGGAACGCGCGTGCCGTCTCCTCGAGGACGGGGCTCATACCGTCGTCGAGGTCGCCGTTCTTCTCGGCTACCCAAGCCCCTCGGCCTTCTGCCACGCCTTCTCCGACTTCACGGGCCTGTCCCCGCGAGCGTGGGTCAAAAGGAGACTGCCCGCTTTTGACCCATGAGGCAGTCTATACATGCGAGTCAACATTTATCGATTATGGTCGACAAAATTACTTAATCCATAGTTTTTATCGGTTACAATCGATAAAAACTACGGATTGGAGGGTGCCATGATTGAGCGACCGCACTATCTCAAAGCAATCGAACCGTTTATCGGGCAAGACGTCATCAAGGTGCTCACCGGAATGAGGCGAAGCGGCAAGAGCACCATCCTCAATGCCGTGAAGCAGCAGCTCGAGCAGTCGGGGGTTCCCTCCCAAAACGTTCTCTCCATGGACTTTGAGTCGCTCATATGGGAAGAGGCCGCCTCTGGATACCAGAGCCTCTACCGAGAGGTCATGCGCCAAGCCAATGGCGTTTCAGGGAAGGTTTATCTATTCTTCGACGAGATCCAAGAAGTTCCCTCGTGGGAGCGCGCCATTGACTCATTTCGCGTTGACCTTGACTGTGACATCTATCTCACGGGCTCGAACTCCAAGCTCCTGTCGAGCGAGCTCGCATCGTTGCTCACCGGGCGCTACGTTACCGTCGAGGTGATGCCCTTCTCGTTTGGTGAGACGCTTGCTGCGACGGAAGGCTCACCTCATGAGGCGCTCCCTCTTTATCTCACGCTCGGCGGCCTTCCTTTTCTCAGCCACATCTCCTACGCGCGTGAAGCGTCGCTCTCCTACCTGCGGGACGTGTACAACTCGATACTTCTGAAGGACATCGTGGCACGCAGAGGGTTCCGCAATGTGGAGCAGCTCCAGCGCGTGCTGCGCTACTTCGTTTCTGAAATTGGGACCACGTACTCGGTGGACAACATCGTCAACACGCTGAAGCAGGCCGGGCAGAGCGTGTCGCGAGACAGCGTGTACAGCTATCTCGATGCGGCGAGCGACGCTAAGCTGCTGTCGCGTGTGAAGCGCTATGACGTGAAGGGGAAGGCAATCCTTCGGGGTGAGGAGAAGGTCTACCTCACCGACGTCGGGATTCGAGAGGCACTGTTCGGATCAAACGAGGCTCGCATAGACCTCGTCCTTGAGAACGTGGTGTTCTGCGAGCTCGCGCGACGTGGGTATAGCGTCTACGTTGGTCGTAACGGTACCAAGGAGATTGACTTTGTTGCCGAACGTGGTTCCGAAAGGATTTACGTGCAGGTCGCCTACCTTCTTGCAAGTGAGAAGACCGTCGAGCGAGAGTTCGGATCGTTTGATGGCATTCCGGATAACTTCTCGAAATACGTGGTAACGCTCGACCCGATTAACCGATCTCAAAACGGTATTCGACATCTGCACCTTACGGATTTTCTGCTCGCTGAGGAGTGGTGATTCAAAAGAGAATAGGTCCCTTTGGAATCCATTTCTGGCAGAAACCGATTTCGGTATCAACCATATTTTGGCGGAAACCGAATTCAACGATGTTGCGAAGGGACAGTCCCTTCGTAACATCCATAGTGGCTGAGCTGCGCGTTTTCTGGACATGGCACCTTGGGCTCCGCGCCTTCCGCCCGACGCCGTCCCGTCTGGGCCGGCATCGTTCGGGTCAGATGGCAGCTCGTCCGCAAAGCGCCGCTCTGGAGACCCTTCGCGGCCCATGGGACCCGGGCGCCCCGCGGGCTGGGGCCCACGGGGCGCCGGGCCACGCCCATGGTCAGTGGCGCGGTGGGCGCGCGGGCCCCGCCTGCCCGGCCCTCGCCGGTCGAGGCGGGCTTACGCGAGCTCGCGGATGGCCTCGGCGACGCCGCCCCCGCTTGTGAGGTTGATTGAGAGGTCGATGGGCACCACGGTGAGCGTGACCACGTCGGAACCCTCGTAGGTGACGACCTCAAGGCCCTTGTACTCTCTCACGTCGTCCGCCGACTGGCCGAGCTTGATGGTCTCGGGCTCCCAGATCTCCACGACGCACTCCTCCGGCGCGTCCGGAGTGGGCGCCATGCCGTTCACCTGCGAGAGGGGCGAGAAGAGCTCCTCGATCTGCGCCTGGTCCGTGATCTCCGCGAGCTCCTCGCCGGTCGCGGCGTCGCGCACGACGGCGCGGACGGTCTTGCCCCAGTCGATGTCTCCGAGCGTCTGCGCGACCTCCGTGGCGTTCTCGGCCATGTCCGTGAGGGAGTCGGCGAGGTTCTGGGCCTCGTCGACCTTCTCTCCCAGCCCAAAGCACCCGGCAAGCGAGAGGGACAGCGCGGCGACGAGGGCGAGCACGGCGATGCGGTGGCGGTGGCTCATGGGAATCTCCTCACGTGGAAGTTCATGACAGTTTACCCTGTCACCTTTGTCATCATACCAGCTACAATAGCTGGGCTCAAACCAACTGCCACGGAGGAACCACATGCCAAGCCTTGAGGAGGAGATCTCTTCTCGCCGCACCTTTGCCATCATCTCGCACCCGGACGCGGGCAAGACCACGCTCACGGAGAAGCTGCTGCTCTACACCGGCACCATCCAGAGCGCGGGCTCGGTCAAGGGCAAGGCCAGCGCCAAGCACGCGGTCTCCGACTGGATGGACATCGAGAAGCGGCGCGGCATCTCCGTGACCTCGTCCGTCCTGCAGTTCACCTATGAGGGCCACTGCGTGAACATCCTCGACACCCCCGGCCACCAGGACTTCTCCGAGGACACCTACCGCACGCTCATGGCCGCGGACTCCGCCGTCATGGTGATCGACGGCGCCAAGGGCGTGGAGGCCCAGACCGTCAAGCTCTTCAAGGTGTGCGCGCTGCGCGGCATCCCCATCTTCACCTTCGTGAACAAACTCGACCACGAGACGCGCGACCCCTTTGACCTCATGGAGGAGATCGAGAGCGTCCTGGGCATCGGGACCTACCCCATGAACTGGCCCATCGGCAACGGGCGGACGTTCCGCGGCGTCTTTGACCGCGCGAGCCGCCGCGTCCTCGCCTTCGAGGGCGACGGCCGCGCCAACGCCACCAAGCGCGTGGCCGAGGTGGAGGCGGAGCTCGGCGACGTTGCCCTTGACGAGCTCATCGGCGAGGAGAACCACCGCGCCCTCATGGACGACATCGAGCTCTTGGACGGCGCGGACCACGAGTTCGACCTCGAGGCCGTGCGCACGGGCAAGCTCACGCCGGTCTTCTTTGGCTCGGCGCTCACCAACTTCGGCGTGGAGCCGTTCCTGCGCGACTTCCTGCGCCTCTCGCCGGCTCCCGGCGCGCACGAGGATGCGCTCACGGGCGAGCCCGTGGAGGCTACGGACCCGGACTTCTCGGGCTTCGTCTTCAAGATCCAGGCCAACATGGACAAGAGCCACCGCGACCGCATCGCCTTTTTGCGCATCTGCTCGGGGCGCTTCGTGCGCGGCATGGACGCCTTCCACGTGCAGGGCGACCGCAAGATCAAGCTGGCCACGGGCACGGCGATGATGGCCGACGATCGCGCCACGGTGGACGAGGCGTGCGCGGGCGACATCGTGGGCCTCTTCGACCCCGGGATCTTCTCGATCGGCGACACGCTCTGCAAGGTGGGCCGCCGCGTGCGGTTTGCGGGCATCCCCACCTTCGCGCCGGAGCACTTCGCGCGCATCGAGCAGGTGGACACCCTCAAGCGCAAGCAGTTCGTGAAGGGCATGGAGGAGCTCGCCCAGGAGGGTGCCATCCAGATCTTCCGCGAGTTCGGCGCCGGCATGGAGCGCGTCATCGTGGGCGTGGTGGGCGTGCTGCAGCTCGAGGTCCTGGAGCAGCGCCTCAAGAGCGAGTACCACGTGGAGGTGTACCGCTCGCCCTTGCCCTACAGCCTCATCCGCTGGATTGACGAGAAGGACGGCGAGGTCGACATGCGCAGCCTCAACCTCACGCGCGAGACCCTGCGCGTGGAGGACATGCGCGGCGGCAAGCTGCTGCTCTTCACGAGCCCGTGGAACCTCAACTGGGCCGAGGAGCACAACGAGGGCCTGCACCTCTCCGAGTTCGGCAACGTCACGTTCTAGGCGCGCCGCCCCCGCGCCGGCCCCCGCGCAAACTCTGACTTATGTACGAGCGCTCGACATCGTCTTCTGATTCCAATTCATATTTGTGCAGGTAAACGAGTCGTCCCGCCCTTCTCGCCAGCCGAGAAGGACGGGGCGCTCGTACATAAGTCAGAGTTTGGGCTGCGGCGAGGTTCGGCGCGAGGTGGCGCAGCCGACGGCAAGGCCAATTGCGGCGGGGATGAGGCCGTACATGAAGGTGGCCAGGTCGGCCGGTGCGATGTTGGTGAGGCCGAGGGCGTTCGAGAGGCTGAACGTCGCCGCGGAGTGGAGCACGTAGAGGACGGCGATCGCGACCGGCGCGGCGAGGCGCCACCACCCGAGCCCGGCTGCGCGGCCGACCATGAACGCCGCCACGACGCCGGCGATTGGCAGGGCGACGTGGAACGTCAGAATCACGTAGCCCATGATGCATCCTCCGCCGAGGGCGCCCGTCGCGAGGCTACCCCAGTACAGGGCAAGGCAGGCGAGCCAGACTGCGCCGTAGACGATCGCGGCCCTGATGAGACGCTTCTTCATGGGACACCTCCTCGGTCGTGCCGTTACCGTCAGTCTACCCAGGAGAAAAAAAGAAGTCCGTCTCGTTGTGGTCGAGAAGGATGCACGGCCGACAGGTCCATCTACCTGCGGGAGCAACCGTCGGGCGCCCTTCGGTTGCCGCGAAAACTGCCAAATTGCTTACCGTCGGTTGGTGGAATTGCGCCGTGCGCGGCCGGGTCCACGCCGGCCGAGGTCATCAAGGTGGTCTGGGAGAACATCGCGCGCACGGGCGAGGTTCCGGAGGCGGCACCGGCACTCGCTGCCCAAGGCCCCATGGAACGCCTTGCCGAGCTCAGGGAATCCTTCGGAGAGGCAGACTGGCTCGTGAACCTGACCAAGGAAGAGATGCGGGACGAGCAGGTCTGGGTCGGCGGGACCGCATATAGTCCGCATGGGGCGCTCTTTGTGCCCCCTGTTCCGGAGAGGGTCGCCGCGTGCCTCGAGGATCTGGTCTCCTTTGTAGGCCGTGATGACGTTGGGCCCATCGCCAAGGCGGCAATCGCCCATGCCCAGCTCGAGACCATTCACCCATTTATTGATGGCAACGGGCGCACGGGCCGCGCCCTTCTCCATCGCATCCTCAGGCGCGAGGGAGTCCTCAGCCATGCGACGCTCCCGATCTCGGCGGGCCTGCTCCACGACGTCGACGGCTACATGTCTGCTATACGGTCCTATCAGGAAGGTGAGCTACTGCCGATCATCGAGAGCGTGACGGGCGCGTTGGAGCTCTCCCTCGTCGTCGGCCGGCGCGTGGCCGAGCGCATAGATGATGTCATGAACGGCTGGCGCTCGTCGATCTCCGAGCGCGCGGGCTCGGCGATCTGGCGCTTGCCGGTGCTGCTCGCGGAGCAGCCCGTGGTCACTGTTGCCTATGTTGCGGAGAACTTGGGAATAACCCCGCGTGCCGCCTCCACGCTCGTTCAGCGGGCATGCGGATACGGCATGCTGCGCCCTCTGGGCTCGCGCAGGCGTGGCGACTACTACCAGAGCGACGAGCTCATAGCCGTGCTCGAGGACATCTCGAGCTCGGAGGGTATCCGGCGCGTGCTCGCGGGGCAGGTGTTCCAACAGTGGCCGCGCGTCTACCCTCGCGCCCGCGCGCGGCCGATCGCGGCGCCGGAGACAGCGATGGCCACGGCGAAGAGTAGCACCAGCCCGCACGACCCCGCGACCTCGGCCACCAGCGCCCCGCTCACCGCAGGTGCGGTGTAGACCCGCGTGAGCGCGCTCACGACCCACCAGATGGGGGTGAGTCGACCCACTGCCGCCACGACCGTGCCCATGTTTGCCTGTTGGACCCAGGCGCCGCCGAGAAACGTGAGCACCATCGAGCCGATGTTGCCCGCTGCATGGACGACCTCGCCGCCCGAACCCAGCTCCCAGAGGAGGTACCCAAAGGCGGCTCCCACGAGGGAGAGCGCGAGCAGCGGCGGCTGCGCCAGGAGCACGAGCGTCGGGTCCACGCCCGTCAGGTCTTCCCGGCACCAGAGCCACCCCAGCGTCCCGAGCACCGCCCACACGAAGACACCCACGGCAACGCACACGAGCACGACCTGCGCTCCCCACGCCGCCGTGCCGATTGGCGCGGCGAGCAGGCGCTGCCGGGTCGGCTGCTCGCGCCCGAGCGAGCGCAGGCCGGTCGCCACGAGAATGCCCACACCGCCAAAGAGCGCGTAGGTGGAGAACTGCATGAAGACAAGGTAGCCGGTCGGAAGCCCCGTGGTCTCGGTCTCGATAAGACCGACCTTCGCCTGCGCGCCCCGCGCCGCGCCCGTCCAGGCCACGGCCTCCCCCGTGGTTGCGTCCGTCTGGGAGAGCAAGGCAAAGAGCTGCTGCGCGTAGGAGCGCACGCGCTGGTCCATGAGGATTGCGGAGGTCTCCCGGTAGCTCGTTACGGTCTCGAGTGCGGGCATGGGGCCGGCCTCGCGCGCGGCGGCCATAAGCTTCTCCCCGTAGCCCTCGGGAATCACGAGCACGTAGCTCGCGAGGCCCTTGGCGGCAGCGTCCTGCAGGGCATAGGCGGTGTCGGGCAGCTCGACCCGCTCGCCGTCCGCAAGCGCGGCCTCGGCGATGGCGCGGGAGAGCTCGGAGCCGTCGCGGTCTATTACGGCCACGGTGGGGCGCGCGGTGACGTAGCTCGTGGCGCGGCCGCCCACCGAGGACGCCATGAGAAACCCCAGACAGGCAATCATGCCCACGTAGATCAGGATGAGCAGACGATGGCGCAGGACCACGCGCCCGGTGAGCCTAAAGACGTGCATAGCGCTGCCTCCTCATGAAGAGTGCCGCAATGGCAAGAAGAACCACGGAGATCGCAAGGAGCGCGCCCACGGAGGCGGCGAAGGGCGCAAGCGAGTCGTAGAACGTGAGCCGGTAGAACGCCTCGCCGGCCTGGGCGGCAGGGTTTATCGCCTGGACCCAGGGCAGGTGTGCCCAGAGCCAGTCGGAGAGCTCCTGCGAGGGCGTGCCGAAGAGGCCGGCCGGCACGGAGAGAGCCATCGTGAGGATGGTGAGCAGGGTGTCCTTTGCCTGCGTGGGGACGCCTGGGAGCGCGCCCACCGCAGCGCCGATCGCGCAGCTCACGAGTGCGCAAACAGCGCAGGCGAGGGCGGCGAGCCCTTCCCGCCCGCCGAGCGAGACACCCACGACAAGGCGGATGTAGGCGAGCGCCACGAGCTGGCAGGCAAGGCACACGAGCCACGAGGCGAGAAACGCGGGGGCGAGCTGGCGGCCGGGGCCGGTGGCAGAGACCTGCCGCCGCGCGCCCACCTCGGAGCCGTCGGCGCGCTTGGAGGTGACGAGCAGTAGGGCCACCTGCGCGCCCATGAGGCTCGAGAACCCGAGCATCGCGTAGTAGTAGCGCTGGAACCCGTCGGACTCGGCGCGTAGGACGGAGAGCCGCTCGGTGAGGACGTCGTCGCTGGCGAGCGCGTCCGCGAGCGCCGCGGCGGCGTCGGGGGAGGCCAGGGCCTCCGGGTCCTTCTCGGCCACGGTGGCAAGGGTCGCGGAGACCTGCTGGTAGCGGTCGAGGACAAGCTGGACGACGGCCTGGGAGAGGGTGCCCGCGTCCTGCGGGGAGACCCACATGCGCGGGGTGCCGTCCTCGTCTGTGGTGACATAGGCGCAGACGTCTCCGGCAAGGGTGGCGTCGCGCGCATTCTTCTCGCCGGGAAAGCGTTGCACGGTGAGGAGCGCATCGTCGCCTTTGGCGAGCGCGTCGAGCGCGGCCGCGAGCGCCGCTGCCTCGGGCGTTCCCTGCTCCACGAGCCCCACCTCGACGCGCGCGGCGTCGGTTTGGTAGCCGCCAAAGACAAAGGAGAAGATGGTCGCAAGAATGATGGGGAAGGCCATCACCCAGATGATGACCCCTCGGTTACGCAGGACCTGGATGAGGTCGCATCTCAGAAGTGCCGACATGGTGCACTCCCTAATCGCGCAGCTCGCGGCCGCAGAGCTCGAGAAAGACGTCGTTTAGGGTGGGCGGCTCGGACCACACGCGGCCGAGCTCGGCGCCCGTGGCCGCGAGCGCTTCGAGCACGTCGAGAAGGGCATGCGGGGTCGGGGCGCAGTCCACGCGCAGCTCGCCGCCCGCGTAGGAGACGCGGTTTACGCAGCTGAGCGCGCGCAGGGCGCAAAGCGTCTCCTCGGTGGGCGGCGCGAGCTCCGCCACGATCTTCTCGCCCACGTCGATGAGGCGCTTGAGCTCGTCGGGCGTGCCCTCGGCGTGCGAGCGCCCGGCGTCCATGATCATGACGCGCCCGCAAATCTGCTCGACCTCCTCCATGTAGTGGCTCGTGTAGACCACGGTGGCCCCCGCATCGCGCAGGCGGCAGATGCCGTCCAGGATGGCGTTTCTGCTCTGCGGGTCCACGGCGACGGTGGGCTCGTCGAGGAAGAGCAGCTCGGGCCGATGGGCGATGCCGCAGGCGATGTTGAGGCGGCGCAGGAGTCCGCCCGAGAGCTTGCGAGGCCTCTGGGGCGCGTGGTCGGCGAGGCCCACGAAGTCGAGCGCTTCGTCTACCAGGCGGCGGCGCTCGTGGGCGTCCGTCACGTAGAGCGCGCAGAAGGCGTCCACGTTCTCTCGGACGGTGAGCTCGTCGAGTACGGCCAGCTGCTGCGGGACCACGCCGATGCGCCGCTTGAGGTCGTAGCGCGCGGGCGTCATGGGCTCGCCGAAGAGCTCGATGGTGCCGCGGTCGTAGGTGAGCAGCTGGAGCATGCAGTTGATGGCCGTGGTCTTGCCGCAGCCGTTGGGGCCCAGAAGACCAAATATCTCGCCGCCGGCGATGTGCAGGTCGAGGTGGTCGAGCGCGAGGGTTTCCCCGTAGCGCTTCACGAGCCCGGTGACGCCGACGATTTCGCGCGTGGGTGCTGCTGGCATGGTCTCTCCTTCCGATCGTGGCCCCAGCCTACGGGAGGGCGCCCGCGGCGGGAAGTGAGTTTTGTCACGGGTCCGCGGGCGGTGGGGCGCCCTCTTGATGGGCACGCTCTGGCGGTGCCCGCCGCGTCACGGCTGTGCCCCTGCTAGAATCGCCGCATGGAACGGATCGCAGACAAGCTCATCGTGCTCGCGTGCTGCGCGGTGCCGCTCGCCCTCCTGGGAACGTCCCCGGTGAGCGTGGGTGCGCTGCTCGTGGCGCTGGCCTGCGCGTTTCTTGCCGAGCTGCTGCCCGGGCGCGCTTCGGTGGCGCCGGCCGTCGCGTGCTGCCTCGTGGCGCTGGCCCTGCCCGTGGGAGCCGCCTTTGTCGCGCTGCCCGTCTACGATCTAGCCCGCCGCGCGCCCGGGCTTGCGGTCGCGGCTGCGGTGCCGCCGCTTGCTGGGCTCTGGCGGGGTGCGCTGGCGCCGGACGTTGCCGCCGCGGCACTCGGCGCCGGTGTCATCGCGGTCGTCCTCGCTCGTCGCACCGCTCGGACGCTCGCCGACCGCGCGGCAAACCTGCGCCAGGCAGACGACCTGCGCGAGCGCGAGCTCGCTCTCGAGGCGCGCAACCGCGATCTCCTGGACGCCCAGGACTACGAGGTGCGTCTGGCCACGCTCTCCGAGCGGGCGCGCATCGCCCGCGAGATTCACGACAACGTGGGCCACCTGCTCACGCGCGCCGTCGTGCAGGCGGAGGCGTACCGCGTGGCGCACGCCGGGGAGCCGGTGGCCCAGGGCCTCGCGGCCGTGGCGGACACGGTGCGCGCGGCGCTCGACGAGGTGCGTGCGAGCGTGCATGACCTGCGTGACGATGCGTGCGACCTCTCGGTGCAGGTGCGCTCCGTCGTGGAGCACGCCTGCGCGGGGACGCCGCTCGCGCCCTCGGTGCGTGTGGAGGCGGGGGAGGCCCCGGCCGCCGTGGCGAGCTGCCTCACGGCGGTCGTGCGCGAGGCCGTCTCCAACGTGCTGCGCCACGCAGACGCGCGCCACGTGAGCGTGGAGCTCGTGGAGCATCCCGCTCTCTGGCGGCTCACGGTGAGCGACGACGGGCGCGGGGGCGCCGGGCACGGCGACGGCTCCGGCATGGGGCTCGCCTCCATGGAGGAGCGCGTGCGGGCGCTTGGCGGCACCTTCCGCGCCGGCCCCGGCGAGCGCGGCGGCTGGACCGTCTTCGCCAGCGTCCCGCGTGGAAAGGAGACCGTCACTTTTGCACGCTCGAGGGGAGAGGCATGAGGGTGGTCATCGCAGACGACGACGCCGTGGTGGTGGAGTCGCTCAGGATCGTGCTGGACGCGCAGCCGGACATCGAGGTCGCGGGCTGCGGGACGGACGGGGCCGACGCCGTGCGCTTGGCGGCGGAGGCCGCGCCCGACGTGGTCCTTCTCGACATCCAGATGCCCGGCATGGACGGCCTGGCCGCCGCCGGGCAGATCCTCGCCGCGTCGCAGCCGCCACGCGTGGTCTTTCTCACCACCTTCTCCGATGACGAGTACATCGTGCGGGCGCTCTCCCTGGGGGCGGCCGGCTACCTCATCAAGCAGGACGTGGCGGGCGTGGCGCCGGCGCTGCGCGCGGTCATGGCGGGACGGAGCGTCCTTGAGGGCGAGGTGCTCGAGCGCGCGGTCGCGCTCGGCGCGGGCGCCGCCGCCGGAGCGTCCGGCGCGACAGCCGAGAAGCCCAACCTCTCGTCAATCTTTCCGCAGCTCACGGACCGCGAGCGCGAGGTCGTGGCGCTCATCGCCGAGGGCCTCGACAACCGCGAGGTGGCCGCGGCCGCCTATATGGGCGAGGGCACCGTCCGCAACCACATCAGCTCGATCCTGGCCAAGCTGCACCTGCGCAATCGCACGCAGATTGCCGTGGCATACTGGAGGGCGCTCAGATGAACCCGTCCCCAATTACCAGAGAGGGAGTGCACTGAACGAGGGGAGCGGTTGGAAGGTCAAGCTCGCGTGCGTGTGGGGCGGCGAGCTGGTCTCCGTGCTCACGAGCTCCATCCTGCAGATGGGCCTCGTCTGGCACATCACGCTCACCACGAACTCGGCGAGCATGCTCTCGCTGGCGTCCCTCGCGGGCTTTCTGCCGCTCGCGCTCTTTGGCACCTTCGCGGGGGCCATCGTGGACCGCCTGCCGCTCAGGGTCACGCTCGTGGGGCCGACCTCTTCATAGCCGCGGTGAGCGCCGTCGTGGCCGCGGTCTCGCTCACGGGGGCGCTGCCCGTGTGGGTGGTCATGGCCGCGCTCTTCGTGCGCGCCATCGGCAGCTCCCTGCACACGCCGGCCTTCCAGGTGCTCACGCCGCTCGTGGCGCCTGCCGAGCACCTCACGCGCCTCGCTGGCGTGACGCAGGCGGTGCAGTCCGGCGGCTCCATCCTCGGCACGGCCATCGCGGCGGTGATCTACCCGCTCTGGGGCCTCACGGCCATGATCGCGCTGGATGTGGTGGGTGCGCTCTCCGTCTCGGCGGCGGTGCTCGCGGTGCGGCTCGACGTGGGCGCGCCGGAGTGGTTCTTCGGCTCTGGCGGCGCGATGGTCCTTCTCGCCTGCGTGACCTGGGCGATCCCCGCCATCCGGGATGTGGAGCGATAGCCCCTTGTGGCGTCGTAGTCACCGAGTCTGTACTTTTTTGGGCATCCAGCGAGTACAGACTCGGCGAACGCTCGGGAATTCGCAGGTAGAGCGCCTGTCCATCGAGTCTGTATTCGTGTCAGACGCGAAAAACTACAGACTCGATGAACACGGGGCTCGGAGCCGCTATCCAACCTCTCGCATTACGTGTGGGCGACGATGGCGTCGTGGAGCCACTGGGCACAGCCAGGCAGCTCGCGGTCGTAGTAGCTGCGGAAACGATCGTCGGCGACGTACATCTCGGCGAGACCTCGATGCGCCTCGGGCGTGTAGCTCGGCCAGGTGAACCCGAGCCACTCGCGATGGAGCTCGCAGATGCGTGCGCCCGTCTCGCTCGAGGGGTGGTATCCCCTGCGCACGGCTTCGGTCAGCTCCTCGACGATCTGCTCGCCGAGCTTCTGCCAATACCGGCACTCTTGCTCGCTCATGCCCATGAACCTGCGGTTGCTGGCGTCGACCGCACTGTCCCCGTAGCGCCTGCGCGCCTCCGCGCCAAAGCGCCACTCGTTCTCCTCGACGGCTGCCCGCATGAGGCTCTCAAAGGATTCGTCACTCATGGCCACGCCCCCATGCCTCGCTAACGATTCGCAGCGTGAGCTCGTCGCGGCTGCCGCCGTAGTACTTGTCCAGCACGGCACCGAAGACGGGGTCCGCGCCCGTGAGCTCGAAGAGCGTCATCGACGAGCGGACCTTGAGCGCATCGATGTCCCCGAGGACGGCCGCGGGGTCGCTCCCGGGCAGAGCGAGAAGGGCGCGCGAGATCTCGAGCAGGCGTGCCCTGAGCAGGGAATGGTTGACGTATGCGTCAAGCTCCTCACGGTTGGCGATGCCGTATCGCTCAGCCATGGGGCTGCGCCCGAGCCCGCGCGCCTGCGGAAAGACAAACCAAATCCAGTGGCTCCGCTTGCGCCCCGCACGGATTTCGGCGAGCGCCTGCTCGTAGACGCCGCCGTCCTGCGCTCGGACAAAGCGCTCGATGTCAAAGCCGGTGGTCATGTGCCGCTCCTCTCGTTTGTCAGATAATAGACCCGCCTCCTGCCGAGAAGAGCGGGGAACCGCATGTCCTACTGCGACTGGGACACCACCGACGAGCTCTGCCTGCGCTACCACGACGAGGAGTGGGGCGTGCCCCTGCACGACGACCGCGGGCAGTTCGAGTTCCTCTCGCTCGAGGTCATGCAGTGCGGGCTCAACTGGACCATGATGCTGCACAGGCGCGAGGTGTTCCGCTCGTGCTTCGCGGGCTTCGACTTTGACGCCGTGGCGGCGTTCGGCATCGACGAGCGCCTGGTCGAGCACGACCTCCACGCGCAGCTCGGCGTCGTTCAGCGCGCCGAGCGGCGTGACGGCGCCCGGCACCAGGTCGAGCAGCGCGCGCAGGTCCTTCTCGCTCGCAAACGAGAGCCGCCGCGAGCCCAGGTGCTCCCGGATCTCTCGCAGCGAGACGTTCTTCTCGTCCGGAAGGCAGACGAGGTAGTACGCGCGGCGCTTGTCGTCCCGCAGGAAGAGGTTCTTGGCACCGAGCTCGCGATGGGGGATGCCCGCGGCCACGGCCTCCGCGACGGTGTAGACCGCCACGTGCTCGTATAGCTCGTAGGCAATCCCCTCACGGTCGAGCAGCCCCAGCGTCTCGGCTTTTCCGTACATGTTGGCCTCCCGCGATAGCGCTACCATGTGGCCAGGCACACGGCGTCAGGAGGTAGTATGGCAGACGAGCAGAGCGCCCAGCAGCAGACAGCCCAGACGACGGACGAGGTAATCACGGCCCCGGCCGAGAAGCGCCTGGACCTCCCGGAGGCGGCACGTAAGGACCTCACGTGGGAGGCGGACGGCCAGCGCATCGACTACACCGCCACGGCCGCCCATCTTGACGTCCGCACGGACACCGGCGCGCTGATCGGCAAGATGTTCAGCCTCTCCTACGTGGCCAAGCCCGAGGGCGAGAAGGGCGCCCGCCCCGTGACCTTCTGCCACAACGGCGGCCCGGGCAGCTCGTCGGTCCCCGTGAACCTCGGCGGCATCGGCCCGCGCCGCGTGGCCACGGACGGCACCGCGCACCTCTCGCTGCCCGCGCGCGTGGAGGACAACCCCCACACGCTGCTGCGCCAGAGCGACCTCGTCTTCCTGGACGCGCTCGGAACCGGCTACTCGGCCATCGCCGAGGGCGTGGACCCCAAGACCGTCTGGGGCGTGGACGGCGACGCGGACGCCTTCGCCCGCGCGATCGTCGCGTGGCTCACGGCCAACCACCGCTGGGGCTCGCCGGTCTACCTCTTCGGCGAGTCGTACGGCACGATTCGCAACGCCGTCCTCATGCGCGTGCTGGGCGAGAAGAACGTGCCCGTCCGCGGCGTCGTCATGCTCTCCGCGATCTTCGACTGGGTGCAGACCCTGCCCGGCGAGGACCTCTACTACCTGGGCATGCTGCCCACCTTCGCCGCGACGGCCCGCTACTTCGGCCGCGCCGGCAAGGGCGCCGACGAGGTCCAGTGGTTCGAGGACGCGATGGACTTCACCGAGCGCGTCTACGCCCCGGCGCTGCTGCGCGGCGACCGCCTGCCCGCGCGCGAGAAGACCTCCGTGGCGCGGCGCATCTCCAAGCTGATCGGCCTTCCCGCCGAGCAGATCGAGCGCTGCAACCTGCGCGTGGACCTCGACACCTTCCGCCGCAGCCTGCTCGCCGACGAAGGCCTGGTCACCGGTCGCCTGGACATGCGCTTCACCTCGGCCGCACCGCTGCCGGTCCAGGGCTCCACGGCCTTCTTCGCCGCGGAGGACCCGGCCGACGACGCGGTGGAGAGCGTCTGGCACGCCGCCTTCCGCGCGCACCTCGACGAGATCGGCTTTGCCGGCGCGCCCACCTACCTCGTGAGCAACTACAGCAAGGTGGGCGTGGCCTGGAACTGGACGCACGAGGAGCCCGGCACGGAGGAGCCCGCCACCGCGCCCAACGTCACCTACGACATCGCCGTGGCCATGAAGCGCAACCCCACGATGCGCCTGCTCATCCTCGGTGGCCGTTACGACGCGGCGACCACCTACTGGAACGTGGTGCACGACATGTCCTGTCTGTTCCTGCCGCCCGCACTCAAGGAGCGCATGAGCTATAGGCTCTACGGCTGCGGCCACATGGCCTACGTCGACGTGCCCACGCTCGAGGCGATGGGCGCCGACCTCGCGGAGTTCTACACGCTCTGACGCATAGGGTATGTGCACACTTGAAAGGTTGATACTGGTCGAAGCAACCAATCTACCTGGGCAAATGCAGAGAAGGACGTAGTATTAAAAGTTGAATTGTGTACATACCCTGCGGGGCGGTGTACATACCC
>JAUNEG010000004.1:59367-129402 GCA_030525685.1 Atopobiaceae bacterium
GCTCCGCAGGAGGGGCGCACGTCCCGCGGAGGCCTCAGCGCTCGAGCTTGCGGATGACCTCGATTGCAGGGTCCACCGCGGCGGCAAAGGCGTCGAAGTCGGCGTAGGTGCCGACGATACTGCCGTAGTGGGTGGGCGCCACGACGCGCGGCCGCAGCGCGTTCACGAAGTCCGCGTCGTGCGCGGCCTCGGCGTCGGTCAGCGCAAAGGGGTCGAAGTAGGCGACCGTTCCCGCCGCCCCCTCGATCCGGATGGCGCTCTGGGTGAACACGCGGACGTTCTCGAGGCTGCTCATGACGGTCTCCCTCCTATAATCGGGTCATCTGGATTCTACCGTCGGACGGGAGGCCCGCATGCGCGAGAAGATCGACGTCACCGAGTACGCACCCACCATCCTGCGAGAGCTGCCGAGCGGCGTGCTGCTCACCGCGAGCTCGGACGGCCGCGCCAACCCCATGACCATCGGTTGGGGCACGCTGGGCGTCGAGTGGGGCAAGCAGCTCTTCGTGGCCTACGTCCGCAGCAGCCGCTTCACCTACGGACTTATCGAGAAGAGCGGCGAGTTCACGGTCAGCGTGCCCGTGCGCACGGGTGAGAAGGACTACGACCGGCGCGTCCGCGAGATCCTGGCGGTCTGTGGCTCCAAGAGCGGCCGCGACATGGACAAGGTTGCCGAGCTCGGCCTCACGCTCGTGGAGGGCGAGGAGGTGGCCGCCCCCGCCATTCAGGAGCTTCCCCTCACGCTGGAGTGCCGCGTGCTCTACAAGGACGAGCAGGACGAGTCGCGCCTCCCGGAGGACCTGCGCGAGCGCTACTACTCCACCGACGCGCCGCACACCGCCTACTACGCGGAGATCGTCTCCGCCTATCTCCTGAGGTAACGAAAAGGGGCCACCCGCGGGCGGCCCCTCCTCTCAAGCTCTTGTCGGCTTTCCTACTTCTTGCCGAAGAGGCCGCCGAGGCTGTCGGCGATGCCGCCGAGCGGGCTGTTCTCGAGCAGGCCGTCGAGGTTGCCGGCGATGTCGCCGAGATCGAGGTTGCCCAGGTCGAGGCTGCCGTTGGCGATGCCGTCCTTCACGCCGTCGACGATCTGGGAGAGGTCGTCCTCGCCAAGCTCCATGCCGGTGATCTCCTCGATGACGCCCTTGGGGTTGGAGAGGAGGCCCTGGAGCTTCTCGGGGGCGTCCGCGAGGGCGGCGGAGACCTGAGCGATGATGGCCTGGATGTCCATGTGGTTCCTTTCGTCGTGCGCCTGCGGCGCGTGTGCCCCTCTAGGGTAGCGGGTTCGCGCGCTCCGGGAACCGGGTTCAATCCATCGGAGAGGGCCCGGGCGCTCCAGGGCGCCTCACGCGAGCTCGGAGCGAATGGCGGCGAGAAGTTCGGCGCAGCGCAGCGAGGTGGCGAGCGGCATGACGGGGGACTCGGGCGCCCCCGCGAGCACCAGGTCGACGAAGTGCTCGAGCTCGGCGTAGAAGTCGTCCACGGGGTGGGGGACGTCGAGCTCGACGGGCTTCTCGCCGTCCCGTTCCAGGCGCGCGTGCTGGGGCCGGTGCATCTCGTCCACGACGATGCGCCCCTCCGTCCCCGTGAGGACGGCCTCGCGCGGGCTCCCCTGGTCGCAGGCGGTGAGCAGGCGCGCCGTCACGTCGCCGGCGCGCAGCTCCGCGTCGGTGAAGGTGTCCACGCCGCGCTCCCAGCGCGCGCGGGCGCCGAGGACCTCGATCGGTCCCGTCAGGTAGTCGTCGAGCCACGCGGCGCAGTAGATGCCGGAGTCGAGCAGGTTGCCGCCGCCCACGGGGTCGGACAGGTAGTCCGCGCCGCTGGCCACGCGGTCTCCCATGTCGCTGCAGAGCCCGGTCTCGACGCGCACGAGCCGCCCGATGGCGCCTTCGCGCACCAGCTCGCGCACGCGCCGGTAGAGGGGCTCGAAGCGCGTCTTGGTGGCCTCCATGAGCAAGCGTCCCGTCTCGCGGGCGACGCCGACGAGCGCCACCGTCTCCTCGACGCCCGAGCAGAGCGGCTTCTCGCAGAGGACGGCCTTGCCCGCGCGCAGCGCCGCAGCCGACCACGCGAGGTGCAGGGCGGGCGGCAGCGCGACGTAGACAACGTCGACGTCCGGGCGGGCGAGAAGGGCGGCGTGCCCGGCGCCCGCGACCCCGCCGAGCGCCTCGTCGGAGAGGACGCCGTCCTCCGGCACCCCGTGCTCCGCCGCGAACTCCGCCGCCCTTCCGGCGGACCGGCAGCTGATGGCGACGAGCTCCGAGCGCCGCTCGTGCGCGAGGCTGCGCGCGAAGCGGTGGGCTATCCTGCCCGCACCGACGATTCCCCAGCGCACGTGCTTCTCGGCCATGACGGGTCCTTTCGCGAGTGGGTGGAGGGGGCGGGACCTCAGCGCATGAGGGCGCGCTCGACGGCCCAGACCTCGTCGACCGGGCCGAACTTCCCTGCGCAGAGCAGGCGCACGAGCTCCGCGCCCAGGCCGGACGACGCTCCGGTGACGATGGCGATGCTGGTCATGTCAACCTCCCGCGCAAGATGTGCCGGCAACGCCGCGGGGCGGCGCGCATCGGTATACTGGACAGATTACAGGACACGTCGGCGCCGTGTGCGCCCGAAAGGAGCTCTCATGTCCTCAGAGTGCAAGGTCGTCAAGGGTCTCAGCTGGCTCATCATGCTCATCGGCCTCGCCTCCGCGGTGATGGGCGTCGTCATGCTCATGGGCGCGCGCGACGCGGGCGTTCAGACCGCCGCCGTCATCATGATCGTGGCTGCCGTCTTCGAGTTCGTCACCGGCGTGACGGGCGCCCGCGGCGCGAACAACCCCGCCCACCTCGGCGGCTTCATCGTCTTTGCCGCCATCGTCGCCCTCGTGAACGTCGCCGAGATCGTCCTGATCGTCACCGGCGGCCAGGGCACGGTCTGGATCAACGCCATCTACGTCGCCGCCGCGCTCGTCGCCATCGTCTGCGCGTCGCGCGCCAAGAGGGCCGCGCTCGACCGTTAATGACGGCCGGGGACAGAAGCAAAAGGGCCGAGAAGGACGTCGCGTCGGAGGCCCCCCGCCGTCCGCGCTGGAGGGTTCGACCGGCCGCGCCGGCGCCTTCACCGCCAGCATCGACTTCACGAGCATGGCAACGGGCGCCGAGACCATCTCCACCGAGGTCGCCTGGGACGAGGTCGACCGGCGGCTGGGTGCGCTTCTCGCCAATCCGGACGACGTCGAGACCGTCCACAAGCTGCGCATCTCCATTCGCACGCTGAGGAGCCTGCTGACGTTTGTCTCCCCGCTGCTCAAGCGTCGTCGCCACCGACTGCTCCAAGACGACCTGCGATCTGTGGTCGTCGAGACGTCGCGCCTGCGCGAGTACGACGTGCTGCTTCGGCAGCTGCGCGAGCGGGACGTCCCCTGCGCTGAGCTGGACGAGAGGGTCGTTTGCCTGCGCGAGCTCGAGCGCAACCACGTGGTGGACGTGATGCGCGGGCGTCATGCGCGCCGGGCGCTCCGTCGCGTGCGCAGCGGCGTGGGGCGAGTCCCGTGGCGCGACCGCGTGCGCGAGGAGGGCGTCGCGCGGGCCGACGTCCCCGCGCTCTTCCGCGAGCTGGTGCGTGTCGTGGACGAGGGGTCTGCCACCGCGGACCGTGCGGATGCCGATGCCGTCCACACCCTGCGCAAGCAGGCCAAGCGCGCACGCTACGTCGCGGAGCGCCTTGGTTCCCTGCTGGGGGAGGGCGCCGGTGTCGAGGCCGCGCGCATGAAGGGCGTCCAGGATGAGCTCGGTGACATCTGCGACGCGCGCGTAAACGTCGCGATGGCACGCGAGTTCGAAGACCTCCGCGGCCTCGTCCTCGCGGCCGAAGACCGCGCCCATGAGCTTGATTCACTCCAGGCGCCCGAGCATATCCTCCTCGCGGCTCGACTGCTCCATGAGGACGGTCACGCCCAGCTCCTCGAGCTTGGCGCGGACCTCGGGCACGTGGTCGATGTTGGTGTTCTCGATGGCGAGCGGGCAGCCCCTGGCGGCGATGAGCTCGTAGTCGGGGGTGCGGTAGAGGCCGCCGTAGGTGACGGTGCCGTCCTCTAGGCGCTCGGTGAACGCCTCGACGGGGGAGTCCTCCGCACGCACGGACGAGACGGAGACCGCGTCGAGCGCGCCGATGGCGTCCACGAGGCAGATCGTGCCGGTGGAGACCAGGTAGACGTTGGCGAGCGGCTGTTGGATCACTGCCACGTCGGCGGGTAGGTCTGCCGGGACGTCAGCGCCCTCGGGAACGACGAGCAGGCGGTCGCCGCTGGCGAGGCTCGCGAGCCGGAAGCCGCCCTCGTATTCGTCGAGCGTGAACTGCGTGGCGTGCTCCAGGGGGACCGGCGTCGCCCCGCCGAGCGCGTCGAGCCCCGAGCCGACCATGCACACCCGTCGGATTTGGGCGTGAGGGGGCGCAAAACAGATGGGAATGTATGGTCGGACAAAGCCGGGCGAGCGCCCGCCGATGTCGTATCGCCTCACGACATGGCCCGCGGCGCCTGGGGGAGGGGCGCCGCGGGCCGATGGACCCTCTGTCGCAGGGGCTACTTGACCGTGAGCACCGGCACGTCGACGGAGCGCAGCACGCCGAAGCTGACGCTGCCGATCATGCCGCGCAGGGCGCCGAGGCCGCGCCGCCCCATGACCACGAGGTCGATGTCGTGGCTGGTCACGTAGTCCGCGATGCCCTCCGTCGGCGACGAGGCGATCGCGGCGTCCGCCACGATCTGGCACTGGGCGTCGTCGCGCGACTGCTCGATCACCTCGCGCGCGTCGTTGCGGGCGTTCTCTGCCACGGACTCCATGATGCGCTCGTAGGTCTCGGGGTCGCCGATCGCGCAGGGCGTGTCGAATGCCGCACTGGACATGAGCGTGGGGTCGGGCAGGGTCGAGGAGGGTATGACGGTCACCACGCTGACCCGCGCCTCGGGATAGGGCCCGGCCAGGCCAAGCGCGATGTGCAGGGCGCTCCGCGCGTGCTCGGACTCGTCGTAGGGAACCAGGATGTTTCTGAAGTACATGGTTGCCTCCCTCGTCTCGAAGCTGTCGTCTACCTGCGTTATACCCCTCGTTCGGCGAGAAGGGCGTGCGCTCGGCGAGCGTTGGCGAAAACTTGCCTAAAGGGGGTCCGCGCGCGTAGCGGACCAGTTTTGGGGTCGTCATGCGCGTCACGGTGCTCATGGAGAACAGCACGCCGTCGAGCCGCCTTGCGGCGCGGCACGGGCTCAGCCTGTGGCTGGAGCTCGAGGACGGCCGGCGCGTCCTCTTTGACATGGGGCCCGACGACGCGTTTCTCGCCAACGCGCGGGCGCTCGACATGGACGTGACGTCGGCGGACCTGGCGGTGCTCAGCCACGGGCACTACGACCACGGCGGCGGGCTCCGCGTTTCTCGCCGTGTGCGCGGCGGCAGGTCGCGACGTACCCGTCTACGTGCGGGAGCGCGCCGTACCCTGGTCTCCGGCTGCTCTCACGGCGGCATTCTCAACCTCATGGACGCGGCGGAGGAGCTCGCGGGCGCGCCGCTTGACGCGGTCGTCGCGGGCTTCCACCTCATGGACCCGAGCGGCGGCACCGTCGAGGACGCGGGGCTCACACGCAACCTGGCCCGGGAGATGGCGTCGCGCCGGGCGACCTACCACACGTTCCACTGCACCGGGACCGACGTCTTCTCGTTGCTGCGCGATGAGCTGGGAGATCGCGTGCGCTACCTGCACGTGGGGAGTCGTGCCGAGGCGTGACGCGCCGACGGGGTACAATTGCCCCAGTCGTCCCGGGAGGTTCCCATGCAGATCATCGGTGCGCTCGTCGCGCTGCTCATCGTCGCGTTTGTCGTCTCGCTCGTCATCTCGTTTTTGGTGAACATCGTCGCCGGCGCGCTCTCCATGCTGCCCGCGATCTTCGTGATCGTGGCCATCTGGTTCTTCGTGCGCGGCGGCAAGATCCGCGTCGAGTTCCCCGACCGTCGCGACCGTGACCGCCTGAACTAGGGGACGCCATGGCAACGCCCGAGTTCATCCTCCGTCTGCGCGAGAAGATCGGCCATGACCTGCTGTGGCTCATCGGCGTGACCGCCTACGTGGAGGACGGCGAGGGGCGCGTCCTTCTCGGTCGGCGCTCGGACACGGGGGAGTGGGCGCTCGTCTACGGCATCAACGAGCCGGGCGAGGAGCCGGCGGACACCGTAATCCGCGAGGTCTCGGAGGAGACGGGCGTGGACGTGGTGCCCACGGACCTGGTGCGCGTCCGCGCCCAGCGTCACGAGACCGTCTACGCCAACGGCGACCGGACGCAGTACCTGGACCTCATGTTCGTCTGCCGGCTCGCCGAGGGCGGGAGCGCCGAGCCGCGCGTCGCCGACGACGAGAGCCTCGAGGTGGGCTGGTTCGCGCCGGACGCACTGCCGGAGCCGCTCGCGGCGTCGACGACGGAGCGCCTCGCCGCGCTCGCCGCATGGCGCGAGGCGGGCGCGGGCAGGGCGCTCTTCTCGTTTGGGGAGTAGCCGAGGGCGCTACCAGCGAATCGTGTAGGGTTCCTTGGTGAATGAGCAGAACGTGGCGGTCACGTTCTCCAGCGCGAAGACCTCGCAGTTGCCGTCGTCCGCGGCGTACATGGACTGCAGCTCGGGATACTCCGCGAGCACGGCCTCGCGTGCCTCCAGGCGGTCGTCGAGCACGGCGTCGGCCTCGACGCGCAGCCACGAGCCGTCGGCGCCCGTCGCGCAGATTGCCACGCGCGGGTGGGCGAGCATCTGGTAGGAGACCGCCTTGGCCTTGCCGGTCTGGATGTAGAGCTTGCCCTCGAACTTGGCGATGGTGCCGAAGGGGCGCACCTGCGGGTCGCCCTTCTCGTCCACGGTTGCTAGGAAGTACGTGGGGTTTTCCTTGAGGTAGGCGAGGATCTCGTCCATGGGTGCTCCTTTCTCTGCGCGCGGAGGCGGTCGTTGAGGTTACTTTACCCCGCCTGGCGAGGCTCGTCGTGGCATGTGGCGGAATTCGCCGAGTGACGCGGCGTCGTCCTGCGCGCGCCGACTCTGTGCTCTGCAAAACTCTTACTCGTGATGAAAGACGGCGCTTCTGTATGCAAAACTGCCGCTCGTGATGAAGGAAAATCGGACTAGGGAGGCAATTGATTTAAACTATTATATACTCAACTGGGGATTTCTCACAGGGCTCAGCGAAGGACGCTCGAAATGGGCGCAAAGCTTCATCACGAGCGAGAGTTTTGCAGTCACTCGGCAGATCTTTCATCACGAGCGAGAGTTTTGCAGTGTCTAGCGCGTGCGGTATTCGAGGCACATGGCGATGAAGTCGCGCATCTCCGCGCGGAAGTCGGTCTCGGGGCGCTCGATCTCCAGGCGCCTCAGCGCCTCGGCGATGAGCGGGTTGCCCCAGCAGGAGCTGACGAGGCCCGTGGCGTGGTAGTAGATTGCCAGCAGAAGCGGCTCCACGCGCTCGGGCTCGATGCCCAGGACCTGCGGCAGCCGCTCGCGCGCCTCGTCGACGTGCGCGTAGTAGCCGCGCTTGAAGTCCATGAGGCGCTCGACGGTCACGTTGGTCTCCACGATGGTGGTGAGCAGGTCGCCCAGGCGGAAGTACTCCTGGTGGGCGGCGGCGACGTCTGCCCAGGCGTCAGCGGCCTCGGCGGGCGAGAGTTCGCGCCCCTCGGGCAGGGCGGCGAGAAGAGCCTCGAAGTAGGCGTCGCACTCGTCGGCCGTGAGCAGGAGGAAAATCTCCTCCTTGGTGGTCACGTACTTGTAGAGGTTGGCACGCGACCAGCCGAGCTCCTCGGCGATCGTGGTGAGCGTGATCTCGTGATAGGGGCGCTCCGCGAACTGGCGGCGGACGGCGCCCTTGATCTCGTCGAGACGCTGCCCCTTCTGCTCGGGGCTTCTCGCCCTGATGAACTCGGCCATGACTCCTCCGTACGGTTGCTGCGCAAAGTATACCGCAGCGAAACCAGAAATAAGCGAAATAACGTCACTTATGATGAGGCCAACCTACGAGGAAGGGAGCATGCATGCTCGGCAACTTCACCTATCACAACCCCACCAAGCTCATCTTTGGCAAGGACGCCACGGAGGCCCTTACGACGGAGCTCGCGGACTTTGGCCCCACCGTCCAGCTCGTCTATGGCGGCGGCTCCATCAAGAGGAACGGCATCTACGGCCAGGTGGTCGCCGCGCTCGCGGCGGCGGGCAAGACCGTCGTCGAGGGCACGCGCTTCTCGGCTGGTGCTGGTGACGAGGCGGCAGACTGGGCCGCCGGCCTGGAGCTGTAACGTTACAAGGAAACGGTTCATTTGTAACATCAAACGAGAAGAACGGCTGGACCCCGTTCACGAGCATGCAGTGTCACTACAACCTGCTCTACCGCGAGGACGAGCGCGAGATGATCCCTGTGTGCCGCCAGTTCGATATGGCGCTCACGCCCTACAGCCCGCTCGCGTCCGGGCACCTGTGCCGCCCCACCTGGGACTCCGCGTCCAAGCGCTCGACGACCGACGCCACGATGCGCAACAAGTACGACGCCGACCGCGAGCGCGACATGCCCATCGTCGCGCGCGTGGCCGAGCTGGCCGAGAGGCACGGCGTGCCCATGTCGCGCATCGCTCTCGCCTGGCACTGGACTCGCGGCGTGGAGGCGCCCATCGTGGGCTGCTCGTCGCCGACGCGCGTGGACGATGCGGTGGCGGCGCTTGACGTGGCGCTCACGCCCGAGGAGGTCGCCTACCTGGAGGAGCCGTACGTCGCGCACGAGCTCGTGGGCTCGGCGGCACGTCCCGGCGAGAAGCCCCTCGCCGGCACCACGAATCCCAACGCAACCCACTAGCCGAGAAAAACGGGCGCCCGCAGCCGGACGTCCAAAGGAGAGGAGAACGACATGGCAGTCAAGCAGACGGCGGGCCGCGACCAGCTGGGCGAGCTCGCGCCCAAGTTCGCGCAGCTCAACGATGACGTGCTCCTCGGCGAGGCATGGAGCCGCTAGGACGCGCTCAGCCTCAAGATGCGCTCGGTCGTGACCGTGGTGACGCTCGTGGCCAGGGGCATGGTGGACAGCTCGTTCGAGTACCACATGGTCACAGCGCACACAAACGGCGTCACGCGCAAGGAGATGGCCGAGATCCTCACGCACGAGGCGTTCTACGCCGGCTGGCCCAACGTGTGGGCGGCCTTCCACGTGGCCCTCAAGGTCTACGGGGACGAGGCCGACGCCGGCGAGGGCACGTCCTTCTCGCCCATGTTCGGCCTGGGCGTGCCCAACGACGCGTACGCCGCGTACTTCGTGGGCCAGTCCTATCTCAAGCCGCTGACCAGCTCGGACGAGTGCGGCGTCGGCCTTACCAACGTGACCTTCGAGCCGGGATGCCGCAACAACTGGCACGTTCACCACGCCGAGAAGGGCGGCGGGCAGACCCTCGTCTGCACCGACGGTCACGGCTGGTACCAGGAGTGGGGCAAGGACCCGCAGGAGCTCACGCTGGGCACCGTCGTGGTGATCCCCGCCGGCGTCAAGCACTGGCACGGCGCCGCGCGCGACAGCTGGTTCTCCCACATCGCCTTCGGGGCGCCGGGCGAGAACTGCACGAACGAGTGGCTCGAGCCCGTCTCGGACGAGCAGTACCCGGCGTAGGCTACCGTCCGTGCGCTCCCATCGAGGGTGTCTGCACCCCCTACCGATGGTATGTACACCGTTGCTAG
Organism: Atopobiaceae bacterium; assembly: GCA_030525685.1. Classification (GTDB taxonomy): domain Bacteria; phylum Actinomycetota; class Coriobacteriia; order Coriobacteriales; family Atopobiaceae; genus Thermophilibacter. The sequence goes on from JAUNEG010000004.1 coordinate 69,090, forward strand.
TTTGATGTTCTTGTCGACAGGCCTCCTACCTGCGAAATTGCAAACTGGGAAGCAATACAAATTATGCAACTGTGCACATACCCTCTGAGACGAGTGCACATACCCTCCGAAGGACGGCGAGAAGAACCGCGTCGTCCGTCCGCCCAAGCGCTAGAATGCTGTCGTCTTGCCGGGCGGCGCGGGGGCGCGATGCAGCAACGGGACCAGGCGGGCGCGGGACGCATCGCGCTCTTTGACAACATCAAGGGGCTGCTCATCATCCTCGTGGTGGTGGGGCACGTGGCGCATCCCGTCCACAACGACAACCCTGCCATAAGCTGCCTCTTCGACGTCATCTACCTCTTTCACATGCCGCTGTTCGTCTTCGTCTCGGGGCTCTTTGCCAAACACGCCAAAATCGAACGGCGGGGGGTTAACCCAAACCGCATCCTCTCGTTCGCCCTTCTCGCCGCGCTCTTCCAGCTTGCGCTCCTGCTCATCAACGAGGTTGACGTCACCCTGGCGTCATTCCTGCAGTTCACGTCCGCCCCGTGGTACCTGCTCGCGATGGCGTACTGGTATGCGGCGGCGCCCCTGCTCGCGAGCCTTGGCTGGAGGCGGGGCATGGTGCTCGCGCTCGCACTCTCGTACGCAAGCGGCTTCGTCGACCTTTCCGACGGCCTGCTGGCAGTCAGTCGCGCGCTCGCGTTCCTGCCGTGGTTCGCGGCCGGCCTCTACTGTCCCGTCGGGAGCGTCGTCGACCTCAAGGAGAGTCGCTCGCGTCCCGTCCGCGTGACGCTCGACGCCGCCGTCGCCATCTCGGCTGTCGTGGTTCTCGCGCGCGTGCTCGACGCCCATGCCTACGACTGGTTCTTCCAGATGGTCTACGGCGACAACCCCTACCGCGCGCTGCCGCTTGACCTTCTCGGCAAGACGGTGGCCGCCGTCCTTGCGCTCGTGCTCTCCGCTGCGGTGCTGAGGCTCGTCCCGTCTCGCCCCACCCGGCTCGCCACGCTCGGTCGGCGCACGCTCGGCATCTATGTGGGCCATCGACTCGTCCGTGCCTGGCTCACGTTCCGCACGTCCCTCTACGAGCGGTCCGTCCTTCTCGACCCGGTCGCGGGCACCCTCATGATCCTGGCACTCTCGGCGGCCGTCACCGTCGCGTGTTCCGCGCCCGTCCTGACCGACGCGCTCAACCGCATCCTCCGGCACCGCTGGCTGCCGGAGGCGGGTCGGGAGAGGGGCTAGCCGAGAAGCCCCGTGCCCCCCAGCGCGCTCCCATATGCTACGATTTGCCGTAGCGAGACCGAAGGGGGAGGGCCGTGGGCAGCCTGGGCGTCATCTTCAACATCATCTGGATTCTCACGGGCGGCTGGGTGACGGCCCTCGCATTCCTTCTCGTCGGCGCGTACTGCTACCTCACGATCATCGGCATTCCCCTCGGTCGGCAGGCGTTCAAGATGGCGTCGCTCACGCTCGCGCCGTTCGGCAAGACGATCACGTACGGCGGGGGCACGCCCTCGCTCGTCGCCAACGTGTTCTGGGTGGTCCTCGTGGGGCTGTGGACGGCGATCGGCTATGCGCTCGGGGGCTCGCTCTTCTGCTGCACCATCGTCGGCATCCCGTTTGGCCTGCAGCTCTTCAAGATGGCCAAGCTCGCGCTCTGTCCCTTCGGCGCCACGGTGTGGTAGGTCGAGAAGGACGGGCGGTGTGATATGGCCAAGGCTTCCCTGGCGTCAAGAGGCTAACGTCTGCGCCTAAGCTCCTCTGGCCTGCACGGCATGGGGTAATTGATGTCTGGTCCTCACTCTATTCTTGGTGCAAGGTCAGTTTCCGAGCGAGAGGAGTGGCTCTATGGGAAGTGGCACAGGCGTGTATTGCGAAGCTTGTGGATGGGAGCGCCAGTTCTATTCGGGGTGCGGGCCTCTTTCCTACCGCAAGGAGGACTGCCTAGAGAGCCTCAGGTCAGGCGAGTTTGGGGAACTTGCTCGGCGCATGTCAGACAAGCCCTCTTCTGATGAGGTTGAGCTTCGGAGTCAGCAGACAACGTATAGATGCGGTCGTTGAGGAGAGCTGGTTCCGGGCAGGTTCATTACGGCGCATCGTATCGGGACGGATGAAATGCCCGTCGATTTTATTGCATGCGAGGAGGGGATGCGGACGTTTTCCTGGGGCCTAGGCGGCCAGCCCGAGCCGCTCCCTGCGGCCCCTGATGGTGTCGTACACGGTCCCGCCGCCCTCGCCGAACGCCTTGAGCCCGCCGAAGAGGCCCTCGGCGGCGGCGTTGCCCGGCGAGTGCCCCCTCCTCGACATCGACCTGGCGGCGCCCGCCGCCCCGCAGGCGGCGACCCAGTCGGGGGTGCGGTAGTGCCAGCCCCGGTCCGAGCGCGGGGTGAAGCCCCCGCCGGTGGCGGTCACGGCCCCCTCGAGCAACAGGAACGGGGCGTCCACCATGGGCGGGAAGAGGTCCGTCGTCGCGATGAGTCCGCGGCCGTCGCCGAGGTCCCACACGCAGGCGTCGTCCGAGGCATCGAAGCCCACCACGAGCTCCGGCGCGTCCAGCCGCGGAAGGCCCGCCAGCACGCCGACGAGCTCGCCCGGTGCGATCTTGGCCGCGCGGCCGGCGGCCTCCACGAGCTCCGTGAGCCTCGCGCCCGTCATGTCCACGTCAGCTCCGTTTCTTTGCTGGTCCGCGGTGAAGGCACTGTCTGGGAATCCGGGAGGTTCCGCAGCTGGCCGCCGAGTGCGTCCCGGAATTGGCGACCTTCTCGCGTCCGACGTTCTTCTCGTCCCGAAATCGGGAACCTTCTCCGGGCGCATGGCGTCCAGGCACGGGAACCTCGCGAAATTTGGGACGCGCGGGCGAGAAACCCGGCGATTCCGGGACCCGTTCTTCTCGCCGCGCGGGAAACTTCCCGATTTCGGGACGCCCCGCCAGGCCATCCGCGGAACCCCGCCGATTCCGGGACGACCGACCGCGGCCAACCCCGTCACAAGGGCGCCCCGGACGTGGTCGGGGGCGTCCGGGGCGTGCCGAGTCGGGTCGTGCAGGAGGCGCTGCTAGTTCTCGTCAGCCGCGAGGGAGGAGTCGCACTCCGCGCGGGTCCGCTCGATGCGGCGCAGGAGGCTCTCCTTGTGCTCGTAGGTGTGGGAGCGTGCGATGTCGCCGGCCTCGTGCGTGATGTAGCGGAAGAAGTAGTGGCCGTCGAAGTCCTCGTAGATGCGGAACTTGGGCGTCTCCTCGCGATCGAAGGCGTCTATCGTGCTGTCCTCGATCTCCGCGTCTCCGGCGGAGGCACGCACGCACTCGATGCCGTGCAGGCACTCGTCCTTGGACGGGAAGATGATCGACGACATGAGGATGTGCCCGTTGGAGGCGCAGAGGTTGAAGCAGTAGCGGCCCTCGTTCTCAACCACGACGTACTGTCCCATGAGTATCACCACCGAAAGGTCGTAGCGAACAGATTATTCCTTACAGTATCGTGACGCGCCCCGTACCGTGGCAACAAGTACGCAGGCGGTCGGTTTTGTTCGGGGAGGAGAGCGGCGCGCCTTCTCAGCGGAATACGGGCAGGAAAAATAGGGTAGTATCTCTGTACACCCCCCGAAAAGACGGGTCGGCGTGGTCGGGGGACGCGCCGGCCCACCAGGACGCAAAGACCCCGGTCGCTGCGGCGGCCGGGGTCTCGTCGTGTCCGGGCTGGAAGGGCGGGCGAGAAGGACCTCCCGCCGTGGCGTCTAGCGGGCCTCTCCGCGCAGCGCGGCGTCGCGCCCGGCGTCGAAGGCCGCGAGGTTGGCCTCCACCGTCGCGGGCGGCACGCAGGCGCGCACGGCGTCGTGCCAGAGCTCGGCGTCGAAGGGCAGCGCCGTCGAGAGCGCGCCCACGAGCACCACGTTGGTGGAGCGGGGCGTGCCCAGGCCGCGCGCGATCACGCCGGCGTCCAGCAGGTGGGCGCCCATCTCGCGCAGGCGCTCGTCCACGCGCTCGGGCATCGTGAAGTTGCCGGTGTTCACGGAGACGGGCGTGATCTCCTCGTCGTTGACGAACATCTTGCCGCCCTCGGCGAGGTAGTGCTGGGCGCGCAGGGCCTCCACGGCCTCGAAGGCCACCACCACGTCGGCGCAGCCGTCGTCGCAGACCATGGTGGAGACGTGCTCGCCCAGGCGGATGACGGTGCTCACGGAGCCGCCGCGCTGGCTCATGCCGTGGATCTCGGAGACCTTGACGTCGAGCCCGGCACCGGCGGCGACCGTCGCCAGCAGCTTGCCCGCGAGGATCGTGCCCTGGCCGCCCACGCCCACGAGGAGGATGGTCTTGGTGCCGTCCACGACGGCGCCGTTCTTCTCGGTATCAGCCATTGCTTACTCCTTCGTGATGCAGCCGAACGGGCAGGACTGGACGCACTGGTCGCACCCGACGCACTGCGTGGGGTCGATGACCGCGGTGCCGTCCTTGGCGCGCCCGAGGGCGGGGCAGCCGATCCTGATGCACTGGCCGCACGCGCGGCAGTCGCGGATGGTGGGCTGCTTGCCGCGGCTGCGGTCGACGAGGCGGCACGGCGCCTTGAAGACGATGACGGAGAGCTGCTCGGTGTTGGCCACGGCGGCCTTGAGGGCGGCGCGCACGGCCTGGAGGTCCTGGGCGTCCACCTCGACCACGTCCTCCACGCCCATCGCGCGACACAGGGCGAGAAGGTCGAGCGCCTTGCCGGTGGGGTTGTCCAGCGGGCCGATCTTGTGCGAGCTGTCCGTGAGGGTGACGCCGTTCACGGGGTTGCCCTGCGTGCCGGTCATGGCCGTGGTGCGGTTGTCCAGGATGCAGAGGGTGCCGGTGCCGCCGTTGTAGATGGTGCCGAGCATGCTCGTGATGCCGGAGTGCGCGAAGGTGGAGTCGCCGATGACGCCCACGACGGGACGGCCGGTGCGCTCGGTGGCGCCGACGAGCTCCATGCCGTGCGCCATGGAGAGCGAGGCGCCCATGTCGATGACCGTGTGGCACGCGCCGTAGGGAGCGACGGCGCCGAGCGTGTAGCAGCCGATGTCGCCGGTGACGATGGCCTTGAGGCGGCGCAGCTCGCAGAAGACGAGGCGGTGCGGGCAGCCGGGACAGAACGCCGGCGGGCGCGGCGGGAGGTCCGTGGCGGCGTCGAGGTGCGCGGGCTGCTCCACGCCGAAGGAGGCGCGGATGACCTGGGGCTTGAGCTCGCCCGCAACGGGGAGCGGTGCCGCGGGCGGCTCGGCCAGCGCGATGCCGAGGGCGCGGACGCGCGAGGAGAAGTAGTCGCTGGCCTCCTCGATGACGTAGCACGCGTCGACGGACGCCGCGAAGTCGGCGAGCGCGCGGGCGGGCAGCGGCCAGGCGAGGCCGAGCTTGAACGTGGAGGCCTCGGGCAGCGCCTCGCGGACGTGCTGGTAGACGGCGCCGGCGCAGATGACGCCGATCTTCTCGCTGCGGCGCTCGACCAAGTTGTACGGGCAGGTCTCGGCGTAGGCCTCGAGTTCGGCCTGGCGCTCGTCCACGACCACGCGGCGCTTGACCGCGTTGGCGGGCATCATGACGTACTTGGGGATGTCGTCGGCGTAGCCGCGCGGGGCCACGGTCTCGCGCGCGCCGGACGGCGCCACCAGCGTGCGGGTGTGCGCGATGCGCATGGTCTCGTGCAGCATGACCGGTGTGTCGAAGCGCTCGGAGAGCTCGAAGGCGGCGCGGGCCATCTCGTAGCAGTCCTGCGAGTCAGCGACGTCGAGGCAGGGGATGCGGCCGAAGGCGGCGTAGAAGCGGGAGTCCTGCTCGTTCTGAGACGAGTAGCAGGACGGGTCGTCCGCGGCGAGAAGGACGAGGCCGGCGTTCACGCCGGTGGACGCGGCCGCCATGAAGGGGTCCGCGGCCACGTTGACGCCCACGTGCTTCATCGTGACGAGCGAGCGCGCGCCGGCGATGGCGGCGCCGAGGCCCACCTCGAAGGCGACCTTCTCGTTGGGAGACCACTCGCAGTAGACGTCGTCCTTGCGCACGAGGGCCTCGAGCGTCTCGGTGGACGGCGTGCCGGGGTAGCCCACGCCGACGGCAACGCCGGCCTCCCAGGCGCCCTGGGCGATGGCCTCGTTTCCGGACATGAGGTGCTTGTCCATGTCTCTCCTCTCGATAGACAAAGGGGACAGGTTCCTTTGTCTCATATAATTCTCAATGAGACAAAGGAACCTGTCCCCTTTGTCTCATAGCGGCGCGTCTCGCGCGCGACGAGGGCGTCCGCCCCGTACTTGGCGCGCAGCGCCGGCTTCTCTATCTTGCCCGTCGGGTTTCTCGGCACGGGCGCAAAGATGACCGTCCGCGGCCGCTTGTAGCGCGGCAGCTTCTTGCAGAACGTCGTGACGTCGTCCTCGGTGAGCGCGGCGCCCGCCTTGAGCTCGATGACCGCTGCCGGGATCTCGCCCAGGCGCTCGTCGGGCAGGCCGATGACGGCCACGTCCTTGATCGCGGGGTGCCCCATGAGGAAGTCCTCGATCTCCACGGGGTAGATGTTCTCGCCGCCCATGATGACGACGTCCTTCTTGCGGTCCACCAGCCAGTAGAAGCCGTCCTCGTCCTGGCGCGCCATGTCACCGGTGTGCAGCCATCCGTCAACGAGGGTCTCGGCCGTGGCCTCGGGGTCCTTGTAGTAGCACTCCATGAGGCCGGGACCGTGCACGCAGAGCTCGCCGACCTCGCCGGGCGCCACCTCGGCGCCGTCCTCTCCCACGATCTTGCATGTCCAGCGGTAGCCGGGCACGCCGATCGCGCCCACGTGGTCGATGTTCTCGAGCCCCAGGTGCACGCAGCCCGGGCCCATCGACTCCGAGAGGCCGTAGTTGGTGTCGTAGTCGTGGTTCGGGAAGACCTCGCGCCAGCGGCGAATCAGGCTCTCCGGGACGGGCTGCGCGCCGATGTGCATGAGGCGCCACTGGTCCAGGCGGTAGTTGTCCAGCCGTACCGTGCCCTCCTCGAGCGCCACGAGGATGTCCTGCGCCCAGGGCACGAGCAGCCACGCGATCGTGCAGCCCTCGTTGGAGACGGTCTCCAGCACGGTCTTGGGCGAGACGCCGCGCAGGAGCACGCCGCGGCCGCCCACCATGAGGCTGCCCAGCCAGTGCATGCACGCGCCCGTGTGGTAGAGCGGCGGGATGCACAGGAACACGTCGTCGTGGGTCTGGTGGTGGTGCGCCTGCTCCATCTCGGCCGCCTGCGTGAGGCTCTGGTGGTGGTGCAGGATGGCCTTGGGGAAGCCCGTGGTGCCGGAGGAGAAGTAAATCGCCGCGTCCTCGTCCTCGGAGAGCGAGACGCGCGGGTCGGCCGAGGAGCACAGGCTCGCCAGCTCACGGTAGCTCTCCGCCCAGGTGGGGCAGTCGTCGCCCACGAAGAAGAGCAGGCGGCCCGCCTGGATGCGGTCCACGATCTCCTCCACGCGGCCGATGAACTCCGGGCCAAAGACGAGGATGTCAACGTCCGCCTTGTCCAGGCAGTACTCGATCTCGTCGGCCGAGTAGCGGAAGTTCAGCGGCACCACCGTGGCGCCCGACTTGAGCACGCCAAAGTAGAGCGGCAGCCACTCGATGCAGTTGTAGAGCAGGATGGCGACCTTGTCGTCCTTGCGCACGCCGCGGGACAGCAGCAGGTTGGCAAAGCGGTTGGCCTTCTCGTCAAAGACGGACCAGGTCATCTCGCGGCGGAACGGCTCGTCGTCGGTGGTCTCCACCAGGTCGTAGTCGCGCCAGGTGATGTGGCGGTTCTCGCGCCGCTCGGGGTTGACCTCCACGAGGGCGACCTCGCTCGGGTACTTCTCGGCGTTGGCGCGCAGCATGTCGACGATGGTCATGGGTGCCTTTCGGGTCTCGTTGCACGGCCCCCACATCATAGTCCGCCTTCGCAGGCGAGAAGGGCCCGCCGTCGCGCGCGTAACGCGACCGTGACGTGGTGTGCCGCAGGCGTCGCGTCCCGGAAATGGCGGGGTTCCCCGGCTGGCGGCCGATGCCGTCCCAAAAAAGGCGAGGTTCCCCGGCTGGCGGCCGATGCCGTCCCAAAAAAGGCGAGGTTCCGCACGTGATGGTCCTTCTCGTCCCAAGAATGGCGATGTTCCCCGTTGCGGGCGGTCTCTGGCGCGAGAACCCCGCCAATTCTGGGACGCCGTGTGGAGAAGGTCGGTGATTCCGGGACAGCGCGGACCGCGGCCTGCGGAAACCCGTCATTTCCGGGACGGCGCGTGAGCAAAGCTGCGGAACCCCGGCGATTCCGGGACGGCCGGCGGCAGCCAGCCCGACATCCCGGCACCGACGCGGCCCTGTGGTATTCTCGCGAGAAAGGCGACGGAGGGAGCACCCATGCGACGACTGCTCGTGGTTGAGGACGACGCGCGACTGCGCGACGAGCTCTGTGTGCTGCTCGCGCGCAACGGCTACGAGGCCACGGCGCTCGCGACCTTCGACGACGTCGCCGAACAGATTCTGGCCGCGGCGCCCGACCTGGTGCTTCTCGACCTCAACCTGCCCGGCGTCGACGGCACCTACGTCTGCCGCGAGGTGCGCCGCCGCTCGAGCGTGCCCATCGTCGTGGTGACCTCCCGCGACAACGACATGGACGAGCTGCTCACGCTCTCGTTCGGCGCGGACGACTTTGTTCCCAAGCCATACAACGACCAGGTCCTTCTCGCCCACGTGGCGACGGTCCTCAAGCGCAGCTACGGCGAGGGCGCCGCCTCCGCGGAGCTCGCGCACGCCGGCGTCACGCTCGACACGGCGCGCTGTAGCGTGAGCTACCAGGGCCGAACGACCGAGCTCACCAAGAACGAGCTGCGCATCCTCGCGCTGCTCATGCGCAACGTCGGCGCGGTGGTGAGCCGCCAGCGCATCCAGGAGGAGCTCTGGGCCTCGGACGAGTTCGTGGACGACAACACGCTCACGGTGAACGTGAGCCACCTGCGCTCCACGCTCGCCAAGATCGGCGTGGAGGACTTCGTGCGCACCAAGCGCGGCATGGGCTACCTGGTGGAGTAGGGGGCGAGAAGAGCGTGGGCTTTGGCGCCTACATCGCCGACCGGCTGGCGCCGCTCGCCGTGGGAGCGGTGGCGCTCGCGTTCGCCGCGCTGGTCATGGTCGTGTACGGCATGGACGTGCCGGCCGTGGCCTTCGTCTGCGGCGTGCTCGTGCTCGCCGCGGCCGCGGCGCTTCTGCTGGACTGGCTGCACCGTCGCGCGTTCTACCGGCGGCTCGAGGACATGCTGAGCTCGCTGGACGAGACCTACCTCGCCACGGAGCTCACCGAGCGCCCCTCCTTTCCCGAGGGCCAGCTCCTCTACGACGCGCTCGACCGCGAGTCCCGCGCCATGCGAGACCGCATCGCCGCGGCGCGCCGCCGCTCCCGCGAGTACCGCGAGTACGTGGAGACCTGGGTGCACGAGATCAAGACGCCGATCGCAGCGGCGCGGCTCGTGGCCCGCAACAACCCCTCACCGGCCACGGAGTCCATGGACGCCGAGCTGGACCAGATCGAGGGCTACGTGGAGCAGGCGCTCTACTACTCGCGCGGCACCTCGCTCGACCGCGACTTCCAGATTCGCCAGGTCGTGCTGGCTGAGGTGGTGCGCGACGCGCTGCGCCACAAGGCCCGCACGCTGATCGACGCGCACGTGGCGCCGGAGCTGGGAGAGCTCGACCTCGCGGTGCGCGCCGACCCCAAGTGGCTGTCGTTCGTGATCGGCCAGGTGCTCGTGAACGCCGCAAAGTACCGGGGCGATAAGGACGGGGAGGGCCGCGTCCGCATCTGGGCGGAGCGGCGCGAGACCGGCCTCGACGCCTGGGAGACGGTGCTCGCGATAGCCGACGACGGGATCGGCATCCCGGCCTCCGACGTGGGCCGCGTCTTCGACAAGGGCTTCACTGGCGAGAACGGCCGCCGCTTCGCGCGCTCCACCGGCATGGGCCTCTACCTCGTGCGCGAGCTCTGCGACAAGATGGGCGTGCGCGCGTGGCTCGAGTCCGAGGAGGGCGTCGGCACCACCGTCTACCTCGCCTTCCCGGACAGCGCCGCCCGCGCCTAGCGCTGTCCCTCGAAATAACGCGCAAAATCGTACAGGTGCGTTATTTTTTCCTGCGGATATAGAAAGTCGTGCTTGATTTTGTACGCTAATCGGCGGCGGGCGGGATTCGCCGCCTCACAACCTTGCGAAAGCGTAAGGGAGCGGTAAGCCCGTTCGATGGCAGCGTCCTTCTCGCCGGGCGAGTATGGTCGTGTACCAGAAGGCCAGACGAGAGGAGCCGCGATGGCACCCGCTCACATCCAACCCACCCAGCCGGTCCTGTCCTGCCGGGACGTCGAGAAGCTCTACGGAACCCGCGACAACGTCACGCGCGCCCTCGACGGCGTCTCGCTCGACGTCGCCGCCGGCGAGTACGTCGCCATCATGGGCCCGTCCGGCTCGGGCAAGACCACGCTCCTGAACTGCATCTCCACGATCGACCGCCCCACCTCCGGCCACATCTACGTGGACGGCCAGGACATCACCGCCCTGCGCCCGGGCCAGCTCTCCAAGTTCCGCCGCGAGCGCCTGGGCTTCGTCTTCCAGGACTCCAACCTGCTCGACACCCTCACCGCGCGCGAGAACATCGCGCTGGCGCTCACGATCAACCACACGCCCGCCAAGGAGGTCGCGGCCCGCGTGGGCGGCGTCGCCCGCCGCCTGGGCGTCGCCGACGTGCTCGACAAGTTCCCGCACGAGATGTCCGGCGGCCAGAAGCAGCGCGTCGCCGCGGCCCGCGCGATCGTGACCGACCCCTCGCTCGTGCTCGCCGACGAGCCCACCGGAGCCCTCGACTCGCGCAACTCGCGCCTGCTGCTGGAGAGCCTCGAGGAGCTCAACGACGCCGGCGCCACGATCATCATGGTCACGCACGACTCCTTCGCCGCGAGCTACGCGCGCCGCGCCCTCTTCCTCAAGGACGGCCGCGTCTGGAACGAGCTCGTCCGCGGCACCAAGACGCGCAAGACCTTCTTCAACGAGATCATGGACGTCGTGTCCTTTCTGGGAGGGGAGGGCGCAGATGTACGCTAGGATCGCGCTCGGCAACGTCCGCAAGTCCTTCAGGGACTTCTCGGTCTTCTTCCTCACGCTGGTCTTCGGCGTCTGCGTCTTCTACGCCTTCGGCTCGATCACCGACCAGGCCGCCGTCATCCAGATGGGCGAGGACCAGCGCCGCATTGTGCAGACGCTCACGGACATCCTCTCCGGCCTCTCCGTCTTCGTGGTGGTCATCCTCGGGTTTCTCGTGGTCTACGCAAACCGCTTCCTCATCCGGCGGCGCAAGCGGGAGTTCGGCGTCTACCTCACGCTCGGCATGGACATCCGCCACGTCTCCTGGATCATCGTCATAGAGACGCTCGTCGTGGGCGTGGTCGCGCTCGGCGTGGGCCTGCTGCTGGGCCTCGCGCTCTCGCAGGTCATGATGTACGTCACAGCGGGGCTTTTCGAGGCCACGATCAGGGGCTTCGTCTTTGCGTTCTCGCCGGCCGCGGCGCTCTCCACGGTGGCGTGCTTCGCGGGCATCTTCCTCGTGACGCTCGTCTTCAACGTGACCACGGTCAGCCGTTACAGGCTCATCGACCTCATCAACGCGGACAAGGTGAGCGAGAAGGTCCGTCTGCGCAGCCTTCCGCTCTCCGTCGTGCTCTTCCTCGCGTCGCTTGTGCTCATCGGCGTGGCGTACAAGGTCCTGCTCGAGCACGGCATGTTGGAGGAGGGCCCGTACTTCGCCATCGCCACGGGACTCGTCACGGTGGGCACGCTGCTCTTCTTCTTCTCGATTTCCGGTTTTGCCCTGCGCGCGCTCCAGGCGAGCCCGCGCGCCTATCTCTCCGGCCTCAACATGTTCGTGATGCGCCAGCTCAACAGCCGCATCAACACCGCATGGCTCTCCATCTCGCTGGTCTGCGCGATGCTCTTCCTGGCAATCTGCGGCGTGTGCACGGGCTTCTCGGTGGCTACGGGCATGAACGACAGCCTGCGTGTGGGCACGGTCTACGACATGTCGCTCATAAGCTACCCCATGAGCATGGCCGTGCAGGACGCCGCCCCGTACGAGAAGGACGGTCCGGCCGCGGCGGACGGCTACGACGCCATCGCGCGTCTCCGCGCGGACATCCCCAACTACGACGAGCTCTTCCGCGACGCCGTCCAGGTCAACCAGTACACCTACGACGCCGCCGGCAACCCGCTCCTGGACACCACGGTGGAGGAGCTCTTTGCCAACACGGACTTCACCGGCAACGCCACCGTTCAGACCATGATGCTGACGCAGGGCAACACTGCGCAGCGCCTCACTGTCGTTCCCGTCTCCGCGTACAACGCGCTGGCGCAGATGGCGGGCGAGAAGACCGTGGCGCTCGCGGACGGCGAGTGCCTGCTCTGGAACGACCTCTCGTCCCTCGACGAGCTCTGGGACGCCGTGACCGTGCAGAACCCGGAGGTCGAGGTGGGCGGCCAGACGCTGCGCTTTGCCGCGGAGCCGCTCGTGCACCTGCTCTTCTCGGACACGAGCGCCGGCGGCACGGTCTCGGGCGCCCTCGTGGTCCCGGACGACATGGTGCCCGCGGGCTCCGGCCCCAGCGTCACTGCGGTGAACCTCATGTACGCGGGCGAGCGCACCGAGGTGGAGCCGGACGCCGTCGCCGCGATCGACGAGGCCTACGGCGACGTCATGGGCCAGGGCTCCACGCTCGACGCCTGGCCGGTCTGGAACAGCACGACCGCCCAGGGCCTGCTCGATCAGTCGGGCGGCACCACCGTCGTGGTCATGTACCTGGCCATCTACATCGGCGTGGTCCTGCTCGTGTGCTGTGCGACGGTGCTCGCCCTCCAGCAGCTCTCCGAGGCGGCGGACAACGTGGGCCGCTACCGCGTGCTCTCCGAGCTCGGCGCCGAGAAGCGCACGATCGACCGCGCACTTCTCGCCCAGATCGGCGTGTACTTCCTCTTCCCGCTGGTCGTGGCCGTGGCGCACGCGGCGGTGGCGCTCAGCGTGGTGAACGACATCGTGGCGCTGCTCACGGGGTTCCAGATCGGGACGGCGCTCGCGGGGACGGTGGCCTTCGTCGTGGCCCTCTATGGCGGCTACTTCCTCGTGACCTACCTCACCTCGCGCACCATGCTCGCCCGCGGGTAGCCCGCGCCCCGTGTTAGGCGCCCTCGCCGCGGGGTACCATCTCATCGTCCGCAACCAAGCGAGAGGAGTTCCGCATGGCACGCGTCTTCATCAGCCCGAGCAGGTACGTCCAGGGTCCCGGCGAGCTCGCCCGCCTCGGCGACTACACCAAGGCCTACGGCGCCCACGCGCTCGTGGTCATCTCCGCCGGCGGCCTGCGCCGCTTCGGCGACGTGGTCTCCAGGAGCCTCGAGGACGCGGGCGTGGCCTGCACCTACGACAACTTCAACGGCGAGTGCTCCCAGGCCGAGATCGACCGCCTCGTGGAGGTGCTGCGCGCGTGCGGCGCCGACGTGGTCGTGGGCGTGGGCGGCGGCAAGATCTTCGACACCGCCAAGGCCGTGGCCGCGGCCGTTGACGCGCCCGTGGTGATCGTGCCCACGATCGCCGCCACGGACGCCCCGTGCTCGGCGCTCTCCGTCATCTACACCGATGACGGGCAGTTCAAGGAGTACCAGTTCTTCAAGCAGAACCCGAACCTCGTCCTCATGGACACCGACGTCATCGCCAAGAGCCCGGTGCGCCTGACGGTCTCCGGCATGGGCGACGCGCTGGCCACCTACTTCGAGGCCCGCGCCTGCAAGCGCTCCGACGCCACCACCTGCGCCGGCGGCCACGTGACCGAGGCGGCCATGGCGCTCGCCCAGCTCTGCTACGAGACGCTCATCTCCGACGGCGTGAAGGCCAAGCTCGCGCTCGAGGCCGGCGCCTGCACCGAGTCCGTCGAGAAGGTCATCGAGGCCAACACGCTGCTCTCCGGCCTGGGCTTCGAGTCCGCGGGTCTGGCCGGCGCGCACGCCATCCACAACGGCATGACCGCCCTGCCCGAGACCCACTCCTGCTACCACGGCGAGAAGGTCGCCTTCGGCACGCTGACGCAGCTCGTCCTGGAGAACGCCGACGAGCTCTACGAGGTGCTCGACCTCTGCGTCGAGGTCGGCCTGCCGGTGACGCTCGCCCAGCTCGGCGTTCAGGACGCGAGCTACGAGCGCGTGCTCGAGGTGGCCAAGCTGGCCTGCGCGCCCACCGACACCCTCGGCAACATGCCCTTCGAGGTCACGCCCGAGAAGGTCGCGGCCGCCATGCTCGCGGCCGACGCCTACGGCCGCGCCGCCCTCGGCGAGTAGCGCTCCGCGCGACGCGCTTCGGCATGAAAAAGCGGGGCCGGCGCCCAGGTGGGGCCGGCCCCGCAGCATGTGCGCGTGAGCTTGGACCTACGCGTCCTTCTCGCCCTCGAGCGAGGCGTAGAACGTGGCGTGGTCGAAGACGTCCTTGATGGTCTGGCCGTTGACGAAGGGGAGCGCGAGGAACTCGTCAACCGTGGGGACGAGCTCGGAGCAGTCGACGAAGTGGTTCTTCTCGTTGCGACGGCTGGTGTCCTGCGCGCGCCAGGACTCGTAGTTGCAATCCGTGAGGTAATAGACGCTGGAGCCGATCTTCATGTAGACGGAGTGGTTGCAGTGCAGGTACTCGACCAGACCCTCGTAGTCGATATCGAGAGCCTCGGCTGCCTTCTTTCCCATGGCGATCCCCTTTCGTCGGAGGCCAAACGGACGTTAGCAAGACTATAACCCGCGGCGCCGACGGTTATGCGCACGTTTGCAGATTGTTAGGCGAGCGTCTGCCGAGCGGCCAGCGGGCGGCGCGCCGCGCCCTCAGTCGGCGGTGCCGAGAAGAACGCGCTCCAGCTCGGCGGGCGTGTCCACGAAGGTGGTGGCGCCGGCGGCGAGAAGCTCCTCGTGCGTGCGGAATCCCCAGGAGCAGGTGACGCAGGGGCACCCCACGTTGGCGGCGGTCTGGACGTCGACCTCGGAGTCGCCGACGTAGGCCATGCCCGCGCGGTTCGCGCCCATGCGCTCGAGGGCGGCGTTCACCATGTCCGGTGCGGGCTTCTTGCGGATGCCGCGCTCCTCGCACTCGCCGAGGACGGCGTCGAAGGCGCCCGGGAACTGGCGCGCGATGAGCTCCTGCACGGCGAAGTCGCCCTTGTTGGAGACCACCGCCAGGCGCACGCCGGCCGCGCGCAGGAGGGCAAGCATCTCCGGGATGCCGGGGTAGGGGCCGGTGTGGTCCTCGCAGTGCGCGGCGTAGTGCGCGCGGAAGCTCTCGTAGACCGCCTCCTGGGCGGCGGGGTCGGTGCCCGCGGGGACGGCGCGGCTGATGAGCTTGCGGATGCCGTTGCCCACGAAGCGCCGCACCTCCTCCAGGCTGCGCTCGGGCATCCCGTTTGCCGCGAGGGCGGCGTTGGTGGAGAGGTGCAGGTCCTCGAGGGTGTTCAGCAGGGTTCCGTCGAGGTCGAAGACCACGGTTTCGTAGGCGCGCATGGGTGCTCCTTCGGTTGGCCGCTGAAGAGGGTAGCACGCGCGCCGACGCGAGGTTCTTCTCGCCGCGCGGGTTAGAAATACCGGCTCGTCCCCCTTTCCCGCGCGGTTTCGACGGGGACGACGCGGTATTTCTAACCCGAACGGGCTCTCAGAGGGGGACGACGCGGTATTTCTAACCCGCGTCGCGTGAGGGGGCACGCGTGCTTACGAAAACGGGGTTGTTGCAGGTCGTCCGTTTGGCGGCGCTTAAGAAACTGGGGTCGTTGTAGGTCACGCGGCGGCGAGAAGAACCTCTCGCCGGCAAAGCGCCTGTTGGCGTGCCAGCGGCATCCGGTCGGGGGTCGCACCAACCTACAACAACCCCCAAACCGTAAGCACAGATTCCGCGCAGGCCTGCAACTACCCCGTTTTTGTAAGCAGGCTGCTTGATGTCGCGCGCCCGGCGCGATTATTGTGCTTCGGTTACGCCCGCGCGCCGTCCGGCCTGCCCGTAGTACAATCACCCCCGCTGCGACGTGCGCCGTCTACGTGCGTCGCGGCCATCCGGAAGGCGCCGCCCGTACGGCACGGGGCGGCAGGACGAGAAAGGCTTTGCAGATGGACTCCCACACCATGCACACCCACACCTGTGGCGAGCTGCGCCGCGACCACATCGGCCAGACGGTCACGCTGACCGGCTGGGTCTGGCACCGCCGCGACCACGGCGGCCTCATCTTCGTCGACCTGCGCGACCGCGACGGCGTGACGCAGGTCTCCTTTGACCCGGAGCACTCCGGCGGCGAGGCGTTCCACGCGGCCGAGACTATCCGCTCCGAGTGGCCGATCAAGGTCGCCGGCGTCGTGCGCGAGCGCCCCGAGGGCATGGAGAACCCCAAGCTCGCGACCGGCGAGGTCGAGGTCCTCATCGACCAGATTGAGGTCCTCAACTCCTCCAAGACGCCGCCCTTCCAGATCGAGGACCACGTGGATACCTCCGAGGACGTCCGCCTGCGCTACCGCTACCTCGACCTGCGCCGCCCGCGCATGACGGCCAACCTCAAGATGCGCTCCGACTTCACCTTCGCGCTGCGCCAGGCGCTGCACGACCGCGAGTTCCTCGAGGTGGAGACCCCCGCGCTCTTCAAGTCCACGCCCGAGGGCGCGCGCGACTTCCTCGTGCCGAGCCGCACCCAGCCCGGCCACCTCTACGCGCTGCCGCAGTCCCCGCAGCTCCTGAAGCAGCTCCTTATGATCGGCGGCGTTGAGTGCTACTACCAGGTCGCCAAGTGCTTCCGCGACGAGGACCTCCGCGCCGACCGCCAGCCCGAGTTCACGCAGGTGGACATCGAGATGAGCTTCGTCGAGCAGGACGACGTCATGGGCGCGCTCGAGGACGTGCTGGCGGACGCCTTCGCCAAGATGGGCGTCGAGATGCCCACGCCGCTGCGCCGCCTGGACTACTGGGACGCGATGGACACCTACGGCTCCGACAAGCCGGACACCCGCATCGGCATGGAGCTCCACGACGTGACCTCGATCTTCTCGGCCTCCAAGTTCAAGCTCTTCGCGAGCGCGGCAGCCACCGACGGCCAGTACGTCAAGGCCATCAACGCCAAGGGCGCCGGCGCCTGGCCGCGCGCGCAGATCGACAAGCTGGCCAACGTCGCCGCCGAGTTCGGCGCCAAGGGCCTCGCGTGGATCGCGTTCCGCGAGGACGGCTCCGTGAACAGCCCGATCGTCAAGTTCTTCTCCGACGAGGAGATGGAGGCCCTCAAGGCCGAGCTGGGCGTCGAGCTGGGCGACCTGGTGATGTTCGCCGTGGCCGACCGCAAGACCTCCGACGAGATCCTGGGCGGCATGCGCCTGCACATGGCGGGCGCGCTGAACGTCCCGCGCGAGGGCCACGACTTCCTCTGGGTGGTCAACTTCCCGCTCTTCCACTGGGACGACGAGACCAAGCGCTACGAGGCCGAGCACCAGCCCTTCACCCTGCCGACCGAGCTCGACGTCGAGAAGATCAAGGCCGACCCGCTGGCCATCGGCTCCGCCACGTACGACTTCGTCATGGACGGCTGCGAGGCGGGCGGCGGCGGCATGCGTATCCACAACTCCCAGATGCAGCTCGACATGCTCGAGCTCATGGGCTTCTCGGTGGAGCGCGCCCGCGAGCAGTTCGGCTTCCTGATGGACGCCCTCGAGTACGGCGCGCCCCCGATGGGCGGCTTCGCCCTCGGCCTCGACCGCGTGTGCATGCTGCTCGCCGGCGAGGACTCCATCCGCGACGTCATGGCGTTCCCCAAGACCAGCTCCGGCAGCGACCTCATGTCCGAGGCGCCCAGCGAGGTCTCTTCGAAGCAGCTCAAGGAGGTCGGCCTGCGCCTCCTGTAGCGCCGGCGACAAGAACGTCCGCTCCGGGCCCGTCTCCGCGCGATCGCGGCGGCGGGCCCGCTCTTCTCGTCCGCCCGTTGCGCTATAACGGTGTAAGGCGACGGTAGGGGGGCGGCTTGGAGGGCGTGCGACTCATAGCGCGGTTCCTGGGGCCGTATCGGCGGGACTTCCTGCTGGCCGTGCTGTGCGTCGCCGCGGAGACCTCGCTCGAGCTCTTCATCCCGATCCTCATGGCGCAGGTCGTGGACCAGGGCATCATGGCCGCCGACCTGCACGTGGTTCTCGCCAACGGCGCGCTCATGCTCCTGTGCGCGGCGGCCGCGCTCGCGCTGGGCCTGGCCTACGCGCGCTTCTCGGCCCGCGCCGCGATGGGCCTGGGCGCCAACCTGCGTGCGGCGGAGTACGCGCACCTCCAGACCTTCTCCTTCGCCAACATCGACGACTTCGAGGGGTCGTCGCTCGTGACGCGCCTCACCACCGACGTCACCGTCGTGCAGAACGCGCTCGTCACGGGCGCGCGCCCGCTCGTGCGCGGCCCGTCGGCGCTCGTGGCGGGCATCGTCTACGCCTTCGTGATGTCGCCGGAGCTCGCCGTGGTGTTCTGCGTGGTCGTGCCGCTGCTCGCGGTGGCCATGCTCTCCGTGGTCGCGCGCGTGGCGCCGCGCTATCGCGTTCTGCAGCGCGCGATGGACCAGCTGAACGACGCCCTGCAGGAGGACCTCGCCGCCATCCGCGTGATCAAGGCCTACGTCCGCGAGGGCCACGTCGCCGAGCGTTTTGCCACCGTGAACGAGCACCTGGCAGACACCGCCACGCGCACCTTCCGCGCCGCGGTCCTGAACGTCCCGATCCTCCAGGGCGCCATGTACGCGACCAGCGTGGCAATCCTGCTCTTCGGCGGGCAGATGATCCTCGCCGGCACGCTCACCGTGGGCGCGTTCACGGGCTTCATGAGCTACGTCCTGCAGATCGTGAACTCGCTGATGATGATCTCAAACGTCTTCCTCATGCTCGCCCGCGCCGTGACCAGCGTGGAGCGCGTGAGCGAGGTACTGGAGGAGGAGCCCACGCTCACCTCGCCGCCGGACGCGATAGCGGTCGTGCCGGACGGCTCGGTCGTCTTCGACCACGTCTGCTTCAAGTACGCGGTGGATGCCGAGAAGGACGTGCTCTCGGACGTCTGTCTGGGCATCCCGGCCGGCTCCACGGTGGGCGTGCTCGGCGGCACGGGCGCGGGCAAGACCACGCTCGTGCAGCTGGTGGCTCGGCTCTACGACGTGACCTCGGGTGCGGTGCGCGTGGGCGGCCACGACGTGCGTGCCTACGACCTGGCGGCCCTGCGTGACGCCGTGGCGGTGGTGCTGCAGAAGAACGTGCTGTTCAGCGGCACGGTGCGAGAGAACCTGGCCTGGGGCGACGTGGATGCCACCGACGGGCAGATGCTCGAGGCGTGCCGGCTCGCCCGCGCGGACGAGTTCCTGGAGCGTATCGGCGGGCTGGATGGCGTGCTCGGCCAGGGCGGCGCCGGCGTCTCGGGAGGCCAGCGCCAGCGCCTCTGCATCGCGCGCGCCCTGCTCAGGCACCCGCGCGTGCTCATCCTGGACGACTCCACGAGCGCCGTTGACATGGCCACGGACGCCGCGATCCGCGAGAACCTCGCGCACCTCGCGGACGTGACGAAGATCGTGATCGCGCAGCGCGTGGCGTCCGTGATGGACGCCGACAAGATCGTGGTGCTCGACGACGGGCGCGTCCACTCCTGCGGCACGCACGAGGAGCTTCTCGCCACCGACCCCATCTACCAGGAGATCTACGAGTCCCAGGTGGGATCTGGGATCAGCGGGGAGGTGGCCTAGATGCCCGCCCGTGGAAACGCCGCGCCGTCGCGGCCGCACGACCTTCTCGCCACGCTGCGCGAGCTCCTGTCCTACATGAGCCGTGCCCGCTGGCTCATGCTCGCGGTGGCCGCGCTCGTCACGCTGGCCGGCTTGGCCAACCTGCTCGGCACGTACATGATCAAGCCCGTCGTGAACGCCGTGGGGGAGGGCGACCGGGCGGCCTTTGCCCGCGGCGTGGCGGTGGCCGCCGTGATCTACGTGGTGGGCGTGGCGTCGGCCGCGGGCTACACGCAGCTCGTGGTGCGCGCGGCGCAGCGCGTGGTACTTGACGTCCGCCGTGACCTCTTCGCGCACATCGAGCGGCTGCCGCTCTCGTTCTTCGACCGGGCGCGCTACGGCGACGTGATGAGCTACTTCACCAACGACGTGGACACGGTCTCCGAGGCCCTCAACAACAGCTTCGCCAACCTCGTGCAGGCCGCGGTGCAGATCGTGGGGACGCTCGTGCTGCTGCTCGTGCTGGACTGGCGCCTCACGCTGGTCACGATCGCGTGCGACGCGGCCATCGCGCTCTACGTGCGGTTCTCGGGCGGGTGCAGCAGCAGGTTCTTCTCGCGCCAGCAGGCTGAGCTCGGCGGGCTCGACGGCTACGTGGAGGAGATGATCGCCGGGCAGAAGGTCGTGAAGGTCTTCAACCACGAGGACGCCAACCTCGCGCGCTTCTCCGAGCTCAACGAGCGCCTGCGGGCGGCGGGCACCACGGCGCAGTCCTACGCGGCCACGATGGTGCCGGTGACGGTCTGCGTGGGCTACGTGAACTACGCGATCGTGTGCGTGCTGGGCGCGCTTCTCGCCGTACGCGGGCTCACGGACGTGGGCTCGCTCGCGAGCTACCTGGTCTTCGTGCGGCAGGCGGCCGCGCCGCTCAACCAGTTCACGCAGCAGGGGAACTTCCTGCTCACGGCGCTCGCCGGTGCGGAGCGCATCTTCTCGGTCATGCGCCTTGCGCCCGAGGTGGACGAGGGCGAGGTGCGCCTCGTGCACGCGGACGACGTGGGGGCTGCCCGCGCGGCCGCCGGTGCCGCGGGCTGGGCGTGGGAGATCTGCGGAGAGCACGTGCCGCTCCAGGGAGACGTGCAGTTCTACCACGTGGACTTTGGCTACGAGGAGGGGCAGATCGTGCTCGCGGACCTCTCGCTCTACGCCAAGCCGGGCCAGAAGATCGCGTTCGTGGGCTCCACGGGCGCGGGCAAGACCACGATCACCAACCTCATCAACCGCTTCTACGAGGTGCGCTCCGGCGTGATCACCTACGACGGCATCGACGTGCGCGACATCGAGAAGGCCTCCCTGCGCCGCTCGCTGGGCATCGTGCTGCAGGACACGCACCTCTTCGCGGGGACGATCGCGGACAACATCCGCTTCGGCAAGCTGGACGCCACCGACGAGGAGGTGCGCGCGGCAGCACGTCTGGCCTGCGCGGACGGCTTCATCTCGCGCCTGCCGCGCGGCTACGACACGCCCGTGGTGGCAGACGGCGCGAACCTCTCCCAGGGCCAGCGGCAGCTCCTGGCCATCGCGCGGGCGGCCGTGGCAAACCCGCCGGTGCTGATCCTCGACGAGGCCACCTCGAGCATCGACACGCGCACCGAGGCGCTCATCCAGCGCGGCATGGACGCCCTCATGGCGGGGCGCACGGTCTTCGTGATCGCGCACCGGCTGAGCACGGTTCGCAACGCCGACGCAATCATGGTGCTGGAGCACGGGCGGATCGTGGAGCGCGGCACGCACGAGGAGCTTCTCGCCGCCCGGGGCGAGTACTGGCAGCTCTGGACCGGCGCCAAGGAGCTGGACTAGGGGCGGGCGGCGGCCCGGGTTAGAAATACCGCGTCGTCCCCCTCCGAGAGCCCGTTCGGGTTAGGAATACCGCGTCGTCCCCCTCCAAACGCCTCGAAAAAGGGGGACGATGCGGTCGTTTTA
Source organism: Atopobiaceae bacterium (assembly GCA_030525685.1). GTDB lineage: Bacteria > Actinomycetota > Coriobacteriia > Coriobacteriales > Atopobiaceae > Thermophilibacter. Next base: position 90,808 of record JAUNEG010000004.1, read on the forward strand.
ACCCGCGCGGCGAGAAGAACGGGGACGATGCGGTCGTTTTAACCCGCGCGGAGCCGTGTGGCGCGTCAGTCGTCGGAGCCGGGGCGCCCCTCGTAGTTGACGCCACCCACGAGCTCGCGCAGCTGGGCTCCGTCACCGCGCACGAACGCCTCGGCGAGCGTCGGGTAGGCGAGGCGGGCCTCGTCGAAGAGGTCGGCGAAGGTGTCGGTGCGGACCTCGCCCGTGAAGGGGTGGCGCCACGCGCGTCGCTCGAGGTTGGCGGCGGCGCACTCGTCCGTGCGGCGCACGTAGTGGGCCGACGCCTCCAGGAGGGAGTGCGGGCGCACGAGCCGCTCGGCCGCGCCCAGGAGCCGCGCGCGCACGGAGCCCGCCGGCTCGACCGCGCGGTAGAGGAGCTCGTAGTCGCGCACCGCCGCGCCGTACTCGCGCGGACCGACGACCGTGCCGTAGACCGCCAGCGCGACCTGGGAGAGCAGGGCCCCGGCGACGCGCTCGGTGCGCGGCGTGCGCATGAGGTTGCCGGCGGCGGGCCGCTCCTCGGTCGTGGCGCGGCGCTTCTCCCACAGGATCCAGGAGTCCAGGTCGGACTCGATCACCGCGTGCACCTCGCGCTCGCTGCCCGCGAGGCCGGTCCCGGCCGCCGAGATCGCCCGCTCCTGCGCGATCACGAAGGGGTGCGTCGCGCGGTCGAGCGCGTAGTGCCCCAGCAGGCCGAGCGCGAACGCCCGCCCGATCCGCCCGTCGGTGACGGGGAGGTGGCCGACGCCCTCGCGCACGGCGAGAAACGACCTCGTGACGCGACCAGACTGGATCCTCGCCGCGAGCTCGCGGCACGCGGAGACGCGCGCGGGCAGCGTCGAGAAGCGCGCGAAGAGCGGGTCGGGCCCCTGGTTGCCCAGCAGGAACGCGATCAGCTCCTCCTCGCCGGTGACGAGGCCGGCGGGCAGCTCGGAGGCGATGTCCTCGCCGAATATGTGGTGCGTGATGAGCGCGGGCATGGGCTTCCCTTCCGACGCGCGGTGCTTCTCGGCAGCACCACTAGGGTAGCGCATCACCGGGTCGGGGGAGACGCCGAGAAGGACCACGCCCCGCGGCTCGCATGAGCAACGACGCGCACGTGAGGCGCGCCGTCCGCCCATTACATCCGCCGCTTGCCGGAAACGTTTCGCAGGCAAACCGTAAGCGAACTATAAAGGAGGGCGGGAATGAGCCCCGCGTCCGCGGGGCGGCTCGAAGGGAAGGAACAAGCTATGGCTAACGTCTCTCGTAGGAGCTTCATCGCCGCAAGCGCCGCCACGGTCGCCGGTCTGGGCCTCGTCGGGTGCGGCGGTGGCGGTGGCGCGCAGCAGGCCGCCGACGGCCAGGTCGCCGAGAACAGCGTCGGCGCCTCCGAGGACCTCATCAAGGCCGCCCAGGAGGAGGGCACCCTCGTCGTCTACGGCTCCTGCGAGGAGGACTACCTCGCGGCCGCCTGCAATCACTTCAGCGAGCTCTTCGGCATCGAGGTCCAGCAGCAGCGCCTCTCCACGGGCGAGGTCCAGGCCAAGATCGAGGAGGAGAACGGCAACCCCTCCGGTGACGTTTGGTTCGGCGGCACCACCGACCCGTACAACGTCGTGACCGCCGAGGGCCTGCTCGAGCCCTACGCCGCCGCCAACGCCAGTCACATCACCGAACCCAAGTACCAGGACGCCGACGGCAACTGGTACGGCATCTACACCGGCCTGCTGGGCATCATGTACAACAAGGACGAGGTCGAGCGCCTGGGCGTCACCCCGCCGGCTGACTTCGCGGACCTCACCGACCCGCAGTACAAGGGCCTGATCTGGTCCTCCAACTACAACACCGCTGGCACCGCCAAGCTGATCGTCAACACGATGATCCAGAAGTACGGCCACGACGACGGCATCCAGTTCCTCGTCGACCTCGACAAGAACGTCCAGGTCTACACCAAGTCCGGCTCCGGCCCGTCCAAGAACATCGGCACCGGCGAGTGCACGATCGGCCTCGGCTTCCTCCACGACGGCATCTTCCAGATCGTGGACCAGGGCTACGAGAACATCGAGCTCGTCGTCCCGTCCTCCGGCACCTCCTGCGAGGTCGGCGCCACGGCCATCTTCAAGGGCTGCAAGCACCCCAACGCCGCCAAGCTCTGGATCGAGTACGCCCTCTCGCCTGAGTGCGTCGAGCTCGCCGCCCAGAACGGCTCCTACCAGTTCCTGGTCATCGACAACGCCGAGCAGCCCGAGATCGCCACTGAGTTCGGCCTCGACCCGGACAACACGATGGACTACGACTTCGAGGACGCCAAGGCCAACACCGACACCTACGTCGCGGAGGTCATGGAGGCCCTCGGCGGCGGCGACGACCGCTTCGAGACCGAGGACGCGTAAGGCCTGAGGTTCTTCTCGTCCCACGTTGACACGTTCACGTGAGCAACATCGCGCCGGGCGGGTGCACGATTATCCGCCTGGCGCTCGCACGTCGGAACCACACGAGGAAGGCCCGCTTATGGCAAGATCGCAAAGTGCCTCTCTTGACAGGAAGAAGCTCCTGGCAGATCCCATCATGGTCACCACGATCGTGGTGCTGATCGCGTTCCTCACGCTGTTCATCCTCTACCCGCTGGCGATCCTCCTGGTGGACAGCTTCATCACCGGGCGCGGGCCGAGCCTGGAGGTCTTCCAGCGCGTCTTCGAGATGCACACCTTCACCACGGCCATCACCAACACGCTCTCCGTCGGCCTGCTCGTGAGCGTGGCCTCCGCGCTGGTGGGCCTGCTGTTCGCCTACGTCGAGGTCTACGTGAAGCTGCGCACGCGCTTCCTCTCGGGCCTCTTCAAGGTCGTCTCGATGCTGCCGGTGGTCTCGCCGCCGTTCGTGCTCTCCCTCTCGGTGATCATGCTCTTCGGCAAGGCCGGCATCATCACGCGCTACCTGCTCGGCATCTACGACAACTCGGTCTACGGCTTCTGGGGCATCTTCGTGGTCCAGACGCTCACGTTCTTCCCCGTGTGCTACATGATGCTACGCGGCCTGCTCAGGAACATCGACCCGTCGCTCGAGGAGGCGGCGCGCGACATGGGCGCCTCCCGCTGGAAGGTCTTCACCTCCGTCACGCTGCCGCTCGTGCTTCCGGGCCTGGGCAACGCGTTTCTCGTCACCTTCATCGAGTCGATCGCCGACTTCGCCAACCCCATGATCATCGGCGGCTCCTACGACACGCTCGCCACGACGATCTACCTGCAGATCACGGGCGCCTACGACAAGGAGGGCGCGGCCGCGATGGCCGTCGTGCTCCTGTGCATCACGCTGCTCATGTTCATCGTGCAGAAGTACGTGCTCGAGGCCAAGAGCACGGCCACCCTCACCGGCAAGGCCTCGCGCGCCCGCATGCTGATCGCCGACCGCTCCGTGACGCTGCCGCTCACCATCCTGTGCGGCGTCATCGCCCTGTTCGTCGTGATCATGTACGTCTGCGTGCCCTTCGGCGCCCTGTTCAAGACCTGGGGCTACGACTTCACGCTCACGCCCAAGTGGTTCATCCAGGTCTTCGAGCGCTACCATGGCCTCGAGGCGTTCCGCGACTCCTTCGTGCTGTCGCTCATAGCCTCGCCGCTCACGGCGCTGCTCTCGATGATCATCTCCTACCTGGTGGTCAAGCGGAACTTCCGCAGCAAGGGCTTCATCGAGTTCGTCTCGATGCTCGCCATGGCCGTCCCGGGCACGGTCCTGGGCGTCGGCTTCATCCGCGGCTTCTCCGCGGGCGTCTTCCGCACCGGGTTCCTCCAGGGCCTCTACGGCTCGGCGGCCATCCTCGTGATCGTCTTCATCGTCCGCTCCCTGCCCACGGGCACGCGCTCGGGCATCTCGGCGCTGCGGCAGATCGACAAGTCGATCGAGGAGAGCGCCTACGACATGGGCGCGGACAGCTTCACGGTGTTCCGCACGGTGACGCTGCCGCTGATCAAGGACTCGTTCCTCTCCGGCCTCGTGACCGCGTTCGTGCGCTCGATCACGGCCATCTCCGCGATCATCTTGCTCGTGACCCCGCAGTTCTTCCTCATCACGGTGCAGATCAACGAGTTCGCCGAGAAGGGCTCCTACGGCATCGCGTGCGCGTTCGCCACGATCTTGATCGTCATCACCTATGGCTCGGTCCTGCTCATGAACCTCGCCATCAAGCACTTTGGAACCAGCAAGTACACCGAGGAGGCATAACGTCATGGCCAAGGAGAAGAAGGGCGTGCGCCTGGAGCACGTCTCCAAGATCTACCAGGACCCCAAGACTAAGAAGGACTTCTACGCGGTCCACGACGCCAACATCGACATCGCCCCGGGCGAGTTCGTGACGCTGCTCGGCCCCTCCGGCTGCGGCAAGACCACGATCCTGCGCATGATCGCCGGCTTCGAGAGCCCGGACGAGGGCGAGGTCTACCTCGGCGGCGAGCCCATCAACGAGCTCACGCCCAACAAGCGCGACACAGCGATGGTCTTCCAGAGCTACGCGCTGCTCCCGCACTACAACATCTTCGACAACGTGGCCTACGGCCTGAAGCTCCGCAAGCTGCCCAAGGAGGAGATCTCCGAGAAGGTCCACTCGATTCTCAGGCTCGTCGGCCTGGAGGGCATGGAGGACCGCATGACCAACCAGCTCTCCGGCGGTCAGCAGCAGCGCGTCGCGCTCGCCCGCGCGCTGGTGATCGAGCCGGGCGTGCTGCTCTTCGACGAGCCGCTCTCCAACCTCGACGCCAAGCTCCGCGTGGACATGCGCAACGAGATTCGCCGCATCCAGCAGGCGGCCGGCATCACCGCCATCTACGTCACGCACGACCAGTCCGAGGCCATGGCGCTCTCCGACAACATCATCATCATGAAGAAGGGCGTCGTCGACCAGATCGGCGACCCGCACACGGTCTACTACCACCCCGTGGACGAGTTCGTGGCCGACTTCATCGGCGAGTCCAACTTCCTGCGCGGCACGCTCTCCGAGAAGGACGGCGAGTCCGGCGTGGCCACGATCGAGGGGCATCCCGTCGAGGTCGCGAACGTCGGCCACCTCTCCGTGGGCGACAACTGCGTGCTCGTGCTGCGCCCCGAGGCGGCACACCTCACCGACGAGGGCGTGCTCCCGTGCAAGGTGACGCTCTCGCGCTTCATGGGCAACTACCAGAACTACCAGGTCATGGTCGGCGACACGCTGGTCAAGATCACCGACTTCAACCCCAAGAACCACAAGATCTACGAGGTCGGCGACGAGGCCTTCGTGAGCTTCACGGCCGACGACGTGCACGTGCTCTAGGCACCCGCGTCAGGCGAGAAGAGCTAGCCCTCGAAGCCGGCGTCCTCCAGCAGGTCCGCGCCGTCGGCGGCGGCCGTGGCGAGCTCGTCGCAGCGCTCGTTCTCGGGGTGGCCGGCGTGGCCCCTCACCCAGACCCACGTGACCTCGTGCGGCCCGCAGGCCGCGATCAGGCGCTGCCAGAGGTCCACGTTCTTCACGGGCTGCTTGCTCGCGGTCTTCCAGCCGCGCCGCTGCCATCCGGCGATCCAGTGCTGGTTGAAGGCGTTGACCACGTACTGCGAGTCCGTCGTCATCGTGACCGCGCACGGGCGGCGAAGCGCCTCGAGCGCGGCGATCGCGCCCAGGAGCTCCATGCGGTTGTTGGTCGTGCGCCGGTAGCCGGCGGAGAGCTCGCGCTCGTGCGCGACGCCGTCGGGGCCGGTGTAGCGCAGGACCGCGCCGTAGCCGCCCGGCCCCGGGTTGCCGCGCGACGAGCCGTCCGACCACGCCTCCACGCGCATTCTGTGAATCGGGGACTGTCCCCAATTACCAGACATCACTTTGCCTCCGCCCAGTTGGCGCCGTAGGAGACCTCGGCCACCAGCGGCACGGAGAGCGTGACCACGCCCTCCATCGTCTCGCGCACGAGCGCGCTCACGGTCTCGACCTCGGCCTCGGGGACCTCGAGGTCCAGCTCGTCGTGGATCTGCAGCACGAGCTTGGACGCCAGGCCCCCCTCGTGCAGGCGCCGCTCCACGCCCACCATGGCGAGCTTGATGATGTCGGCGGCGGTGCCCTGCATGGGGTGGTTCATCGCCGTGCGCTCGCCGAAGGCCACGAGCTGGCGGTTCCTCTGCTGGAACTCGCGGATGTGGCGCTTGCGCCCGTAGAGCGTCTCGGCGTAGCCGCGCTCGTGGGCCAACCTCACGGCCTCGTCGAGGAAGGCGCGCACGCCGGGGTAGGCCTCGAAGTAGCGGTCGATCATCTCCTGCGCCTCGGCGCGCGGTATCTTGAGCGAGCTGGCCAGGCCGAAGGCCTGCTGGCCGTAGACGATGCCGAAGTTGACGGCCTTGGCGCGGCTGCGCAGCTGCGGCGTGACCTCGTCGATGGCCACGCCGAAGACGCGCGCGGCCGTGGCGGCGTGGAAGTCGCGCCCCTCGCAGAAGGCCGCGATCAGGTGCTCGTCGCCGGAGAGGTGCGCGAGCAGGCGCAGCTCGATCTGCGAGTAGTCGCAGGCGAGAAACACGTGGCCCTCGGGCACCGTGAACGCCTGGCGCACGCGGTGGCCGAGCTCCGAGCGCGTGGGGATGTTCTGCAGGTTGGGGTCGGAGCTCGAGAGGCGCCCGGTGGCGGTGACCGTCTGGTTGAGCGTGGTGTGGATGCGGCCGTCGCCTCGCACGAGCGCGGGCAGGGCGTCGAGGTAGGTGCTCTTGATCTTGGAGCGCTCGCGGTACTCCAGCACGTCGGCCACGATCTCGTGCTCCGCGGCAAGGTCGGCGAGGACCTTGGCGTTGGTGGAGTAGTAGCCGCGCTTGGTGCGCTTGAGCCCGTAGGTGGGCAGCCCCAGCACGTCGAAGAGCACGTGGGAGAGCTGCATGGGGGAGTCGATGTTGAACTCCTCGCCGGCGGCCGCGTGGATCTTCTCGACCATGCCGGCGACCTCGCCGCCGAGCTCGGCCGACTGCGCGGCGAGCACGCTCGTGTCCACGCCGAGGCCCGCGCGCTCCATCTGCGCCAGCACCGGCAGCAGCGGCATCTCCATGTCATCGAACAGGCCGGCGGAGCCGTCCTTCTCGAGGCCTTCGCGCAGCACGCCCATGAGGCGCAGCGCGCAGACCGCGTCGAGGGCCGCCGCGGGGAGTTCGTCGGTGGGGGCGGGGAGGGGCTCGGTCAGGAAGGCCTCGCCGAGCTCGGGGAGCTCGAAGCTGCTCCGCTCGGAGTCGAGCAGGTAGGCAGCGACGGCGACGTCGAAGATCCGCGCGGGGTCGACCTCGTGAGGGGCCACGGCGGCGGGCTCGGAGGAGTCCGCGGGGCAGACCGCGTGGAGCAGTGCCTTGACGTCGCCCGAGACCACGCGCCCCTCACGGAAGAGGCGGGCGAGAAGAACGTCCGCGACGTCGCCCTCGATGCGCATGACCCTCTCGTCCGTCGCGCACCAGAGCACGTGGGAGAGGCCGAAGAGCGCCCCCTCGGCGCGGTCGTCGTCGACGGCGCAGCCGACCCATGCCCCGGCGGAGAGGGCCGCCTTCAGGGCCGCGACGGCCTCGTCGCCGGCGAGGGGCGCGGGGAGCTCCGCCGTCGCGGAGGGCGTCGCGCCCGCGCCGAGCGCCTCGTTCGCCGCGGCCACGGCGTCCGATCCGGCCAGGCGCACGAGGCGCGTGGTCATGCCGGTGAAGCCCAGGGCGGAGAAGGCGCGGGCCACCTCGGCGGGGTCGAAGGTGGGGAAGCGCGCGTCGGAGAGGTCCAGCTCGATCGGCGCGTCGGTGCGGATCGTGGCCACGCGGCGGCTGAGCAGGGCGTCGTCCACGTGCGCGCGGAGGCTCTCGCCCATCTTGCCCTTGACCTCGTCCGCGTGCGCGATGACCTCGTCGAGGCTGCCGTACTGCACGATCAGCGCCGCCGCCTTCTTGGGGCCGATGCCGGGCACGCCGGGGATGTTGTCGGAGGCGTCGCCCTTGAGGCCGTAGAAGTCCGGCACGAGCTCCGGCGTGATGCCGCGGTAGAGGTCCTCGACCGTGGCGGGGTCCATGATCATGACCTCGCTCACGCCCTTCTGGGTGGAGACGATCTTCACGTGCTCGGTGGAGAGCTGGTACATGTCGCGGTCGCCGGTGAACAGCAGCATCTCGTAGCCGGCCGCCTCGCCGCGGCGCGCGAGGGTGCCCAGGATGTCGTCGCCCTCCCAGCCCTCGAGCTCTGCCACGGGGACGTCGAGCGTGCGCAGCAGGTCCTTCACCATGGGGAACTGCTCGTGCAGCGCTGGGTCCATCGGCGGGCGCTGGGCCTTGTACCGAGGCAGCATCTCCATGCGCACGCGCGGCTTGCCCTTGTCGAAGGCGCAGATCACGCCGTCGGGGTGGAAGGTGTCCACCATCTTGATGAACATGTTGAAGAAGCCGAAGAGGGCGTTCGTGGAGCGGCCGTCCGGCGCGTTCATGGGCTGGCGGATTGCGTGGAACGCGCGGTGCATGAGCGAGTTGCCGTCGATGACGGCGATGGTGCGGGTGGCGTCAGACATGGGGGCCTCCTTGTGGTCGCCCCTCGATTGTAGGCGAGAAGAACCGGCGGGGTGGCGCGCGGCCGTCGGCGTCGCAACCTGCCGCCCGTGCTTCTCGCCGTGAAATGGCGTTGGAGTTGCGACGGAGCGCCTCCGCGAGCTTCACGCGAGGGCAACGGCTGTGAAACAATGGACGGCTAGAATGCTCGACGAAGCCACGACGCCGAGAGAAGGGGCGCGCATGGGCAAGGACAGGGTCTCGCAGGAGTACGGCAGCCTGCTCTTCACGGACGCCGTGATGCAGGAGCGGCTCCCCAAGCCGACGTACAAGGAGCTCCGTCAGGTCATCGACGACGGAAAGCCGCTCGACCTTGACATCGCCAACGAGGTCGCGCACGCGATGAAGGAGTGGGCGCTCGAGAAGGGCGCCACGCACTTCGCGCACTGGTTCCAGCCGCTCACGGGCATCACGTCCGAGAAGCACGACAGCTTCCTCACGCCGATCAACGACGGCACGATCCTGATGTCCTTCTCGGGCAAGGAGCTCGTCCAGGGCGAGCCGGACGCCTCGAGCTTCCCCAACGGCGGCCTGCGCGCGACCTTCGAGGCGCGCGGCTACACCGCGTGGGACCCCACGAGCCCGACCTTCATCAAGGACGAGGTCCTCTGCATCCCCACGGCCTTCGTCTCCTACACCGGCGAGGCGCTCGACAAGAAGACGCCGCTCCTGCGCTCGCAGGTGGCGCTTGAGACCCAGGCCAAGCGCGTGCTCGCGCTCTTCGGCCGCGAGCCCAAGCGCGTCGTCACCACCGTGGGTCCCGAGCAGGAGTACTTCCTCATCAAGGAGGAGGACTACGAGGCGCGTCCCGACCTCGTCTACTGCGGGCGCACGCTCTTCGGCTGCGAGCCGGTCAAGGGCCAGGAGCTGGAGGAGCACTACTTCGGCGCCATCCGCCCGACCGTCAACGACTTCATGAAGGAGGTCGACGACGAGCTCTGGAAGCTCGGCATCCCGGTCAAGACCAAGCACAACGAGGTCGCCCCGTCCCAGCACGAGCTGGCGCCGATCTTCGAGATGGGCTCGACCGCGGTCGACGACAACCTCCTCACGATGGAGAAGCTCAAGCTCCTTGCCACGCATCACGGGCTGGCCTGTCTCGAGCACGAGAAGCCCTTCGAGTACGTGAACGGCTCCGGCAAGCACGACAACTGGTCACTCTCCGCCGACGGCAAGAACCTGCTCGAGCCGGGCGCGGTGCCGAGCGAGAACCTGCAGTTCCTGGTGTTTCTCGCCGCGCTCGTGGCCGCCGTCGACGAGCACGCCGACCTGCTGCGCGCCTCCGTGGCCTCCGCGGGCAACGACCATCGCCTCGGCGCCAACGAGGCGCCCCCGGCCATCATCTCGGTCTTTTTGGGCGACCAGCTCCACGCCATCGTTGAGGCCCTGATCAACAAGGAGGAGCCCGAGGTCCACGAGGCCGAGGTCATGGACCTGGGCGTGCCCGCCCTGCCCGACCTCCTGCGCGACTCCACGGACCGCAACCGCACCTCGCCCTTCGCCTTCACGGGCAACAAGTTCGAGTTCCGCATGTGCGGCAGCCAGCAGAACCTGGCCGACCCCAACGTGGTCCTCAACACCGCGGTGGCCGAGCAGTGCGACCGCTTCGCAACCAAGCTCGAGGGCAAGACCGGCGACGAGTTCACCAACCTCGCCTTGCGCTGGGTGCGCCACACCCTGCGCGACCACCAGCGCGTGCTCTTCGAGGGCAACGGCTACGCCGGGGAGTGGGAGGCGGAGGCTGAGCGGCGCGGGCTGCCCAACCTCAAGACCACGCCGGACGCGCTGCCGTGCATGACCAAGCCCGAGAACGTGGCGTTCTACGAGAAGTACCACGTGCTCGACGAGGCGGAGATCAACGCCCGCTACGTCTCCAAGGCCGAGCAGTACGCCAAGCTCCTCAACATCGAGGCCAACACGATGGTCTACATGGCGCGCCACCTCTACGTGCCCGCGCTCTCCGACTACTCGGGCGACCTCGCCACGAGCGTGGCCACCAAGGCGGAGATCGGCATCGACGCCAAGGTCGAGAAGGACCTCGTGCGGACGCTCACCGAGGGGATCGCGCAGATCGACGAGGCGACGCGCGCGCTCGAGGAGGCAAACGTCGCCGCGCGCGAGGTCGAGGACCCGCAGGCGCGCTGCGACGCCTACCGCGACGAGGTGCTCCCCGCCATGGACGCGCTGCGCGCCCCGGTCGACGCGATGGAGCGCATCTGCGGCGCCGACTACTGGCCCGTGCCCACCTACAACAAGATGCTCTTCTGGGTGTAGGGACGGCTCACAGCCTCTGACGGGCGCCCGGCACGTCGCGCATGGCGAGAAGAGCGCGCGGCTCCGGATTTCTGGCAGCGGAGGCGGCTGCGGCTATGCGTCCCGCTCGTCCAGGCGGGCGACGAGGTCGGGTAGCTCGCGGGCCAGCCGCTCCATGGGGCCGCGCCAGACGGCGCCGCGCGGGCGGCCGTGGCCGACGTAGGCGGTGCGCAGGCCGCAGCCGTCGCGCACGATGTCGCGGACGGCGTCGTTGCCCACCATCAGGCACTCCTCGAGCCGCACGCCCAGCTGGTTGGCAAACTCCTGGTAGTAGCGCGTGCTCGGCTTGCAGCGCGTGGAGTTCGAGTACGTCGAGACGAGCGCGAAGTCCTTCTCGTCCACGCCGGCCCAGCCCATCCGGGCGCGGTCGCACGCGAGCGAGAACGTGGGGTTGGTGGCGAGCGCGCAGATCAGACCCGCGTCATGCACGGCGTCGATGGCCTCGCGGGCGCCGGGCACGGGGCGCGCCGCCACGACGCCGCCCGAGAAGCCGGGGACGATCTGCTCCTCGTAGTAGGTCATGAGGTCGGCGATCACCGGGTCGTCGAGCGGGATGCCGCAGGTCTCGAGCATGGTCTTGTTGAAGAGCTGCTCGTTGGTGAGGGAGTCCTCGCGGTCCTGAGCGTCCATGGCGAGAAACGCGCGGACGTAGGGGACGCCGAGCGCGACGGGGCTCGTCCGGGCGACGCTGGCCAGCAGGCGGGAGGCGCCGGCCACGTAGCGGGCGATGAACGCCGTGAGGTTGAGCCTCAGCAGCGTGTCGTCCAGGTCGAAGAGCACCGCCCTGATCACGCGCGCACCACCTCCCCGTCCCTCTTGCCGACGTCTTGCGGAAATTAGGGAATACCCGTTCTCCGCGCTTGAAAATCATACGCGAAAAACGCTACTCTATCGTTCGTGTGGGCATAGGGCCCGCACAACCGTATCTGTCGGCCCCCGAGAGCATGTAAGTTTCCACGTAGACGCCGCGACTTGGCACTGCAGGCAGCGACCATGACGACCGGGGCCCCGAAGTTCGAAAGGGGTCCACTTTTGAGTGAGATTCAGAACTCGTCCATCTTCGCGCTGGACGACATCTCCGACGAGGAGATGAGCAACCTCATCGACGGCACCGTGACCGACTTTGACGAGGGCGGCCTCGTCACCGGCACCGTCGTGAAGATCGAGCGCGACGAGGTCCTGCTTGACATCGGCTACAAGTCCGAGGGCGTCATCCCCTCCCGCGAGCTCTCCATCCGCAAGGACGTCAACCCCGCCGATGTCGTTGCCATGGGCGACGAGATCGAGGCCCTCGTTCTCCAGAAGGAGGACAAGGAGGGTCGTCTTGTCCTCTCCAAGAAGCGTGCCGAGTACGAGCGCGCCTGGAACGCCGTCGAGGAGAAGTTCAACTCCGGCGAGACCGTCGAGGGCGAGGTCATCGAGGTCGTCAAGGGCGGCCTGATCCTCGACATCGGCCTGCGCGGCTTCCTGCCCGCCTCCCTCGTCGACCTCCGTCGCGTCAAGGACCTCAACGCCTACCTCGGCACCCGCATCGAGGCCCGCGTCATCGAGATGGACCGCAACCGCAACAACGTCGTCCTCTCCCGCCGCGTCGTCCTCGAGGAGGCCCGCAAGGCCGAGCGCCAGGAGATCCTCTCCAAGCTCCAGGTCGGCATGCGCCTCAAGGGCACCGTCTCCTCGATTGTCGACTTCGGCGCCTTCGTCGACCTCGGCGGCATCGACGGCCTCGTGCACATCTCCGAGCTCTCCTGGAACCACGTCAACCACCCCTCCGAGGTCGTCAAGGTCGGCCAGGAGGTTGAGGTCCAGGTGCTCGACGTCGATCTCAACCGCGAGCGCATCTCCCTCGGTCTCAAGCAGACCACCGAGGACCCCTGGAGCTCCCTCGTCAAGAAGTACCCGGTCGACGCCATCGTCGAGGGTACCGTCACCAAGCTCGTCACCTTCGGCGCGTTCGTCGACCTCGGTGAGGGCGTCGAGGGCCTCGTGCACATCTCCGAGATGGCCAAGACCCACGTCGACCAGCCGTCCCAGGTCTGCACCGTGGGCGACGCCGTCCAGGTGAAGGTCATGGAGATCGACCTCGACCGTCGTCGCATCTCCCTCTCCATGAAGGCCGCCGCCGAGACCCTCGGCACCGAGGTCGAGGTCAAGCCGCTCCCCGAGAGCGAGCGGTCCGAGGCTGAGGTTGAGGCCGAGCCCGAGGCCGTCGAGGCCGAGGAGACCGTCGAGGAGTAGTCCTTCTCGCCAACGCGTCTGGGAGCGGGGTCACCTGAGGGTGGCCCCGCTTTTTTCGTCGCCCCTCCCTCCACCATCCCCCTCCCCTTGAGGGTATGTACACTGTTGCAACTTTGATTTTGTGCGTGGTAAGCGCAAATCAGCAGGTAGAGCGCTTGTCGAGAAGCACATTAATTCTGAATCAGTGCACATACCCTGAAGGAGGGGCGAAGGGAGGGGCAAAGGAGGGACGAAAGGAGGGCGCGACGCGGCGAGCAGTCCGGTTGCTGCCACAACCCCGGACTGGAAAACGCCAAAGCTGTCGGAATTGCCACAATCCCGGACGGGACAACGCAGGGCGGACCCGTGGGTCATTTCTGGATTGCGAGCTGGTTATGGGGCCGCGACAGTGGACTCTAGCAAAGTAAATTATAAGTTACAGTTTCTTTTGCCAGAGCATGCCTCACATAATGAGGAGACTCGCGTCGGAGGACGGCGCGCTAGGAACCCAAGGGAGGAATGCCAATGTGCAACAAGATCACCCGTCGCGGCTTCTTGAAGGGCGCTGCCCTCGCGGGTGCTGCCACCGCCACTGCTGTCCTCGCCGGATGCGGCGGGGAGGACGCGGCCCCGGCCACCAACGAGGACGGCTCCGTCAAGAAGATCCTGCGCTTCGGTCAGTCCAACCCGAAGCTCGGCCTTGACATGCAGATCTCCACGAACTCCAGCTCCGCCTCGATCGCCGACTGTATCTTCGAGGCGCCGCTGCGCTGGACCGAGGACAACGAGCTCGTCCCGTGCCTGCTCACCGAGATCCCCACGTTTGAGGACGACGGCGTGACCCTGCGCTGCACCCTCAAGGAGGGCATCACGTGCCACGACGGCTCCACGCTCACGGCCAACGACGTCAAGTTCTCCTTCGAGCGCATGTTCACGCCCGCCACGGCGGCCAAGTCCACCTACATGTATGACATGATCAAGGGCGCCGAGGCCATGCTCAACGGCGAGGCCACCGAGCTCGAGGGCCTGACCGTCGAGGACGACACCCATTTCACCTTCATCCTCGAGTACCCGATGGTCTCCTTCGTCAACAACCTCGGCATCAGCTACGCGGACATCTTCCCGCAGGCCGCCGTCGAGAAGGTCGAGTCCGAGGGCCGCAAGTGGGGCTGGGGCACCGACTGCGTGGGCACCGGCAAGTACAAGATCGTCTCCAATGACGACACCACCGAGGTCGTCATGGAGAAGTTCGCCGAGTACCACGGCGGCGAGCCCGCCCTCGACGAGGTCCACATCATCTACTACGACGACAACAACACCAAGCTCCTCGCCTTCAAGAACGGCGACATCGACTGGTGCGATCTCGACGCCACCCTCCTCAAGCAGTACCAGGAGGACCCGGACGTCAAGGACCAGATCACGCTCTACGAGACGCTCGGCGTGCACTTCGTGAACCTCAACCTGCTCGACGACATGGGCCTCACCGACCAGCGCGTCCGCGAGGCGCTCTCTATTGCCATCGACCGCCAGGCCCTCGTGGACACGGTCCTCGCCGGCGCCGGCACGCCCGCCATGGGCTGGCTCGCCCCGCAGACCCCGGGCTATGACCCCGATGCCGTGATTCCGTACGACCCCGAGCGCGCCAAGGAGCTCATCAAGGAGGCCGGCGCCGAGGGCCTGACCCTCGAGGCCAAGATCCGCGCCAACCTCTACGAGACGTACATGACCGTCGTCCAGAGCTACTGGAAGGAGATCGGCGTCAACCTCAACCTCACCATCGAGGACAACGGCGTCTGGTCCTCCGACTGGGCCGACGGCAACTGCCAGATCACGGCCGTGGGCTGGTTCCCGCTCTACGCCGACGGCGACAACCACCTCTACACGTACTTCCTCTCCGACAACGCCAAGGGCAAGTCCTCGTTCTACAACAGCCCCGAGTTCGACCAGCTCGTCACCGAGGCGCGCCAGGAGCAGGACCAGGACGTCCGCGCCGACCTCTACAAGCAGGCCGACAACCTCGTCACCCGCGTCGACTTTGCCACGATTCCGCTGTACTGGCCGAAGAACTCCTTCGTCGCCAAGTCCTACGTCAAGAACGCCAAGGTTGGCAACCTGATCTATCACATGTTCGACATCGACATCGACATGTCCGACCCGAACTACTCGGCCTAGTCGAAGTCCTGAGAGGGGGCGCCCCGGCACGGCTCTTTCGCGTGCCGGGGCGCCCCACGTCGTGGCGCGCGGCCCGGGCGGGTAGGGCGGCGCGCCCGAGCGACAAGAAAGGAGCAGGCGGTGAGAAGCTTTCTCATCAAGAGGATTCTGCTGGCGATCGGCGTGGTCTTTGCCATCTCCGCCATCACGTTCTTCGTCCTGAACATCGTGCCGGGCGACCCGGTGCGCATCATGGTGGGCGAGATGGCGGACGACGCGACGGTCGAGCGCATCCGCGAGCAGATGGGCCTCAACGACCCGGTCCACGTGCAGTATGTGCGCTGGCTCACCAACATGCTGCAGGGTGACTTCGACACCTCCTACACGCAGAGCAAGCCCGTGGTGACCCTCATGGGCCAGGCCTTCCTCACCACGGCTCGCCTCGCCGGCCTCGCCTACGTCTTCGCGCTCGTGCTCGGGCTCGTCATCGGCGTCGTCGCGGCCGTCAACCACGGCAAGTGGACCGACCGTGCCCTCATGGCCCTCTCGATCCTGGGCATCTCCGCCCCGGTCTTCTGGGTGGCCGTGATCTTCCAGATCGTCTTCGCGCTCACGCTCAAGTGGTTCCCGCTCTCGGGCATCAAGACCTGGCAGGCCTTCGTACTGCCGGTGATCGCACTCGGCGTGCGCTACGCCGCCTCGATCGCCCGCGTCACGCGCACGAGCATGCTCGACGTCCTCTCGCAGGACTTCATGCGCACCGCCGAGGCCAAGGGCGTCCGCAAGTGGACGGTCATCATCGTCCACGGCCTGAGAAACGCGCTTATCCCCATCATCACGATCGCGGGAACGCAGCTCGGCGAGATCCTCACGGGCTCGATCCTCATCGAGTCGATCTTCATGATGCCGGGCATGGGCAAGCTCCTGCTCGACGCCATCAACTCCCGCGACCTGCCTCTCATCCAGGGCGGCGTCATGTACATCGCAATCATCTGCGTGGCCGTCTACCTCATCGTGGATATCCTCTACGCCGTCGTCGACCCGCGCATCCGACTGGGGAAGGAGGCGGCTGAGTAATGGCTCTCCTCACGAGCGACAAGAACAGCCCCAAGGTCCAGAAGGCCATGGACGTCGCCGAACGCGCCTCCGAGGCCCGGGTCCCCACCGGCAGCCCCGAGAACGGCGGCCCCGCGAAGCGCCGCGCCTCGAGCTACTGGGCCGTGAGCTGGAACATCTTCAAGAAGAACAAGGTCGGCGTCTTCTGCCTCGGCGTCGTCGTCCTTCTCGCCCTCATCGCGATCCTGGCGCCCGTGCTCGCGCCCTATGACCCGGACGCCCAGGAGCTTACCAACATGCTCCAGGCCCCCTCGGCCGCGCACCTCTTCGGCACGGACGAGTACGGCCGCGACATCCTCTCCCGCGTGCTCTACGGCTGCCGCGTCTCGCTCTCCGTGGGCGTGGTCTCGCAGGCCATCGCCCTTGTCATCGGGTTTCTCGCGGGCGTGTGCGCCGGCTACTTCGGCGGCAAGGTCGACGCGGTCATCTCCTTCGTGATCCAGGTCTTCTCGAGCTTCCCGTTCCTGCTCTTCGCCATCGTTGTCATGTACGCACTGGGCCCCGGCCTCGTGAACCTGTACGTGGCGCTGGGCCTTCTGGGCTGGGCATCCACGGCGCGCCTCGTGCGAGGCGACGTCATGCGCCTCAAGGGCTCCGAGTACATCCAGAGCTGCATCCTGTCCGGCGGCAAGAGCTGGCGCATCATCATGAAGCACCTGCTTCCCAACTGCGTCTCCACGCTGATCGTCACCACCACGCTCGGCATCCCCTCGGCCATCATGTCCGAGTCCTCGCTCTCCTTCCTCGGCCTCGGCGTCCAGCCGCCGATGTCGAGCTGGGGCCAGATGATCAACGCCGCCCAGCCTTACATCCAGTCGAGCACGTACTACAGCGTCATCCCAGGCATCGCCATCATCATCACGGTCATGGCGTTCAACCTGCTCGGCGACGCGCTGCGCGACGCCCTCGACCCGAAGATGCGCTCCTAGGAGGGAGGACCCATGTCAGAGACCAACGTCTCGGTCAACGCCGAGCTCCGCGACGTCGCCGAGGAGGTCACCGATCAGGCGCTCGACCAGGCCGCCCGCGCCGAGGTCCTTCTCGACGTCCAGGACCTCTCGGTGACGCTGTTCACCGAGGACGGGGCGCTGCCCGCCATCCGCAACCTCTCCTTCGTCATGCGTCGCGGCGAGACGCTCGCCGTGGTGGGTGAGTCGGGCTGCGGCAAGTCCATGACCGCGCTTTCCATCATGGGCCTTCTGCCTCAGCCGCCGGCCAAGATCGTGGGCGGCAAGATCATGCTCGAGGGGACGGACCTCGCGGCGCTCACGCGCGACGAGATGCGCACCTACCGCGGCAGCAAGATCGGTATGATCTTCCAGGAGCCCATGACCTCGCTCAACCCCGTCATGACGGCGGGGCGCCAGATCCGCGAGGGCATCCTCGTGCACAACCCCAAGATGTCCAAGAAGGACGCCGACGCGCGCGCCCTCGAGATGATCAAGCTCGTGGGCATCCCCGCGCCCGAGAAGGTCTTCAAGAGCTACCCGCACGAGCTCTCCGGCGGCATGCGCCAGCGCGTGATGATCGCCATGGCCCTTGCCTGCCAGCCGGCGCTGCTCATCTGCGACGAGCCCACCACGGCGCTCGACGTGACCATCCAGGCGCAGATCCTCCAGCTCATCGACCTCATGCGCGAGGAGCTGGGCACCGCGGTCATGCTCATCACGCACGACATGGGCGTCGTCTCGGAGATGGCCGACCGGGTGGCCGTCATGTACGCGGGGCACCTCGTGGAGTACACGCTCGCCTCCGAGCTCTTCACCAACACCAAGCACCCGTACTCGATCGGCCTCATCAACTCCATTCCCTCGCTCGACGACGCGGTGGAGAAGCTCTACGCCATCCCGGGCAACGTCCCCATGCTCGACGAGCTGCCCTCGGGCTGCCCCTTCCACCCGAGGTGCCCGTATGCCAAGGACGTCTGCCGGCGCGAGTGCCCGCACGCGGCGCCGCTCGACGGCAACGAGAACCACACCGTGGCCTGCTGGATGTTCGACTCCAAGAAGTGGGGTGAGTAGCGTGGGCAGAAACGCCGATATGACCGACGTCGTGCTCAAGGTCGAGCACCTCACCAAGCGCTATCCCGTGAAGAAGGGCGTCTTCGGCAGGACCGGCGCCTACGTGCACGCGCTCGAGGACGCCTCCTTTGAGGTGCACCGCGGCGAGACCTTTGCCATCGTGGGCGAGTCCGGCTGCGGCAAGTCCACCACGGGCAAGTGCCTCCTGCGCCTGACCGAGCCCACCGAGGGCACGGTCACGCTCGACGGCGAGGACTTCACCGCGCTCAAGGGCGACGAGCTCACGCGCGCCCGCCAGAAGATGAAGCTCATCTTCCAGGACCCGTACTCCTCGCTCAACCCGCGCATGACGGTGGCCGACATCATCGCCGAGCCGATTGACATCGCCAAGACCTACAAGACGCGCGCCGAGCGCGACGCCCGCGTCGAGCAGATCATGAAGGCCGTGGGCCTGGACCTCGTGTACAAGTACCGCTACCCGCACGAGTTCTCCGGCGGCCAGCGCCAGCGCATCGGTATCGCGCGCGCGATCGTGCTCAAGCCCGAGGTCGTGGTCTGCGACGAGCCGGTCTCGGCGCTCGACGTCTCGGTCCAGGCGAAGGTCATCAACCTGCTGGAGGAGCTGCAGGAGGAGTTCGGCCTCTCCTACATCTTCATCAGCCACGACCTCTCGGTGGTCAAGCACATCTCCGACACCGTGATGGTCATGTACCTCGGCCATACGATGGAGCTCGCCAGCAAGGAGGAGCTCTTCGACAACCCGCTGCACCCCTACACCAAGGCGCTGCTGGACGTCATCCCGCGCATCCGCCACGAGCGCATCCAGGACAAGAAGATCCTCGAGGGCGACGTCCCCAGCCCCACCAACCCGCCCCAGGGCTGCGTCTTCCACACGCGCTGCCCGCAGTGCATGAGGGTCTGCGGCGAGCGCGCGCCCGAGATGCACGAGGTCACGCCAGGGCACCGCTGCGCGTGCCACCTCTTTGACGAGGGGCTCAGCGCCGAGGAGCGCCAGCCCGTCATGGCCGCCACCCTCGCCGAGGCGGAGGCGGGCCTCTCCGGCGCGTAATCATGACAAAGGTGTCAGGGTCATCTGTCAGGTTCTGAGCGCTTAAGGTGGGTGACAGGTTTTGGACGGACGGGGCGTCCCTGAGGGCCTCATTCGTTCGAAACCTGTCACTCCTTGTGAGGGTCCTTTGTGGGAGAATCGCGTTCGAATGGACCATCGTCGATTGGAGTCCCCATGTCCGACGTGCTTGACCGCTTCATCCGCTACTGCGAGGTGCCCTCGCAGTCCAACCCCCAGACGGCCGACCACGTGCCGTCGACCGAGTCCCAGTTCAAGATCGCCGAGGTCGTGGCCGCGGACCTGCGCGCGCTCGGTGCCGAGGACGTGACCGTTGACGAGCACGCCTACGTGACGGCCCACTGGCCCGCGAGCGCCGGCGCCGAGGACCAGCCCACGCTCGGCCTCTGCTGCCATCTGGACACCGCCTGGCAGTCCTGGGGCGACCCGGTGCGCCCGCGCGTCGTGCGCTACGAGGGCGGCGAGCTCGCCCTGGGCACCGGCCGCGACGGCCGCCCCGTCACGCTCTCGCCGGCGATGAACCCCGAGCTCGAGTTCATGGCGGGCCAGGAGCTCGTGGTCACGGACGGCACGTCGCTGCTCGGCGGGGACGACAAGGCCGGCATGGCCGAGTGCGTGGCCCTTCTCGCCCGCCTGAAGGCGGACCCGACGCTCCCGCACCCGCGCCTTGCGCTCGCCTTCGTTCCGGACGAGGAGATCGGCCACGGCGCGGCCCTGCTGGACCTCGAGCGCTTTGGCGCGGCGTACGGCTACACCATCGACGGCGGCCCCTTCGGCGAGTTCTGCTACGAGACCTTCAACGCCGTGGAGGCCTTCGTCCGCGCGCACGGCGTCTCCGTCCACACCGGCACCGCCAAGGGCAAGATGATCAACGCCTCCGAGGCGCTCGTCCGCTTCCACCAGCTCCTTCCCGCCGCCGAGCGCCCGGAGTTCACCGAGGGCTACGACGGCTTCTTCTACCTGGAGCGCATCGAGGGCTCCTGCGAGGAGGCCTCCTCGGACTACATCATCCGCGACCACGACTGGGCGCAGGTGGAGTGCCGCGAGAAGATCATGCGCGACGCGGTGGCCCTCATGAACGCGCAGATGGGCGCCGACGCCATCTCCGTGGAGTTCAAGGACCAGTACCGCAACCTCGCCGAGGTCATCTGCCGCCCGGAGTACGCCCACCTCATCGAGAACGCGCGCGCGGCGTACGCGGCGGCGGGGCAGGAGATGTTCTGCGTCCCCATGCGCGGTGGCACCGACGGCTCGCAGCTCTCCTTCCGCGGCTTCCCGTGCGCCAACCTCTCCGCCGGCTACTACAACGCCCATGGCGTGCGCGAGTTCGTCCCGGTGCGCGAGCTGGAGCGCATGGTCGACGTGCTGCAGGAGCTCGTGGCGCTCTATGCACGCCCGCAGGCGTAGAGTAGCCCGGCGAGAAGAACCTGGCGGGCGCGTGCCCGCCACGACGAAGGAGGACCCTTGAGCTACGAGATCGACCCCCAGTACCTGACCGACACCCTCCACGAGTGCGTTGAGGTGGAGAGCCCCGTGGGCTACTACCCCGAGGTCCACGCCTGGCTGCGCGAGACCCTCGCCGAGATGGGCTACGAGATGACCGTCGACAACAAGGCCACGGCCTACGTGCGCGTGCCTGGCAAGAGTGCCGAGAAGGCCGTGTGCCTGGGCGCCCACCTCGACACCATCGGCCTCGTGGTGCGCGGCTTCAACGACGACGGCACCCTGCGCGTCCGCCAGCTCGGCGGCATCAACTACGCGAGCATCGAGGGCGAGACCTGCCTCGTCCACTGCCGCGACGGCCGCACGGTGGCCGGCCAGGTCATCTGCAACCACCACTCCGTCCACGTGTGGGCCGAGGCCAAGACCGACGCGCGCACCGAGGACACCATGTCCGTGAGCCTCATCGCCGACGTCAAGAGCCCAGAGGACGTCCGCGCGCTCGGCGTGACCGAGGGCGCCATGATTGGCATCGACCCGCACTTCGAGGCCTTCGACAACGGCTACATCGTGAGCCGCCACATCGACGACAAGGGCAGCGTCGCCGTCCTTCTCGACGTCCTGCGCTGGCTCAAGGAGACCGGCGAGCAGCCCGCGTACGACACGCTCTTCGCCTTCCCCATCTACGAGGAGATCGGCCACGGTGCGTCCTGGGTGCCGGCCGAGGTCTCCGAGTACGTGGCCGTGGACATCACGCTCATCGGCCCCGACTACGCGCTCGCCGACGAACACTCCGTGGCTGTCATCTGCTCCGACGCCAAGGGTCCCTATGACTGGGACCTCACCAACACCCTGATCGCCTGTGCCGGCGCGGCCTGCACCGAGGGCCGCTGGTCCACGCAGGTCTGCTACCACTACTCCACGGACGCCAACGGCGCCTACACCCACAGCAACGACCTGCGCAGCGGCGCCTTCGGCATGGCGTGCCTCAACACCCACGGCCGCGAGCGCTGCCACGTGGACGCCCTCGTGGAGACCGAGCGCCTGGCGCGCGCCTACGTGATGGGCGAGGGCCGCTAGGTCCTTCTCGCCGGGCCTGGGGCGGAGGGCCCTCTCCGGGTACGTACACTCCGTCCCCGGGTACGTACCCAAAGGGGGCGTGTACGTACCCGGAAGGGGCGTGCCGCCTGCCGCCATGTGTAGCGACGCCCAAGAATGGGCATCAGCAAAGGGTTGATATGCGACCAAGGGGGAGAGATGGCAGCAGGTGACTGGCAGCGCAAGCTCGCGGACTGGCTGAGGGGCCGGCAGGGGCCGGACGACCTCGCCGTCTTCTGCGTGAACCTGGCCATCGTGGTCCTGTTGGTGAACGCGTTCCTGCGCACGGGCTGGCTCGGCTGGGCGGCGCTCCTGCTCGTGGCGTACTCGATGTTCCGGATCCAGTCCAAAAACCTCGGCGCCCGCGCTCGTGAGAACGAGGCGTTCCTGAAGGCGCTCGGCCCCGCGCGCCCCTGGGTGCAGAACCCGCGCGCCGCCTGGGGCGAGCTGCGCGCCTACAAGCACGTTCGCTGCGGCTCGTGCCGCCAGAAGGTCCGCGTGCCGCGCGGCAAGGGCCGCCTGCGCGTGACGTGCCCCAGGTGCGGGACCAAGTTCGAGGTCCGCTCGTAGGTCCGCTCGGCGCCCCTAGCTCCGACCAGCGGTCGGCGCCAGCCTCGTAGTGCTATCGTCTTAATCGCATATCGACGACAGGGAGGCTCGCCATGAGAGTTGACAGAAGGACGTTCCTGAAGATTGCCGGCGCCGGCTCGGCGTCGCTCGCGCTCGCCGCCTGCGGCACGACCGCCCAGGAGCCCGCCACCGAGGAGGAGCCCGCGGCCGACGCCGAACCCGTCGCCGTGCGCACCGCTGCCCTCAAGGGCCCGACCGCCATGGGCCTCGTGCGCTTCATGAGCGAGGTCGACGCCGGCAACCTCGCGGACAACGACTACACCTTCGAGATCTACGCCGCCCCGGACGAGATCACGCCGCTCATCGCCAAGGAGGGCGTCGACATCGCCGCCGTGCCCGCCAACCTCGCGGCCACGCTCTACAACAAGACCGAGGGCGGCGTCCGCGTCATCGCGATCAACACGCTCGGCGTGCTCTACATCTGCGAGTTGGGCGACGCCGTCGGAAGCGTCGAGGACCTGCGCGGAAAGACGATCTACGCCTCCGGCAAGGGCTCCACGCCCGAGTACGGCCTCCAGTACGTCCTCGAGAAGAACGGCCTTGCCGTGGGCGAGGACGTGACCATCGAGTGGAAGAGCGAGCACGCCGAGTGCGTCCAGGCGCTCGCGACCGCCGAGGGCGAGGCCGTGGCGATGCTGCCGCAGCCCTTCGTGACCACCGCCCAGGCGCAGAACGACAAGATCCGCGTGGCGCTCGACCTCACCGAGGAGTGGAACCGCGTCCAGACCGGTGACGAGACGAGCTCCATGATCACCGGCGTCGCCGTCGTCCGCTCCGCCTTCGCCGACGAGAACCCCGCCGCCGTCGACGCGTTCCTGGCGCACTACGCCGAGTCCGTCGACTTCGTGAACGAGAACGTGGCCGACGCCGCGCAGCTCGTGGGCGACTACGACATCGTGCCGGCCCAGGTGGCCGAGAAGGCCCTGCCCGAGTGCAACATCGTCTGCGTGACCGGCGAGGACATGAAGGAGCAGCTCTCCGGCTACCTCGCGGTCCTCGCCGACCAGAACGCGGAGGCCGTGGGCGGCGCCGTTCCCGGCGACGACTTCTACTACGGCGCCTAGGCTTGGCGCGCGCGGGCGAGAGAGGCACCGAGAAGGACGGGCGGCTCCGGACGTGGGTCGTCCGTCTCGCCTGCGTCGCCTTCTGGCTCGTGGTCTGGGAGCTCGGCGCGCGGGCGATCGACGCGCGCATCATCCTCGTGGGCCCGCTCGAGGTGCTGGCCCGTCTCTCCGAGCTGGCGACGACCGGTGAGTTCTGGGCCTCGGTGGGCGTGTCGCTCGGGCGCATCGGCGTCGGGTTTCTCGCCGCGGTCGTCGCCGGGACGGCCCTCGCGGCGCTCGCGAGCCGCGCGACCGTGGTCCGCGAGCTGCTCGCCCCGGTGATGGGGGCCATGAAGGCCGTGCCGGTGGCGTCGTTCGTGATCCTCGTGCTGCTGTGGGTCTCGTCGAGCCACCTCTCGATGGTGATCGCGCTCGTCATGGCGCTGCCCGTCGTCTACGCCAACGTGCTCGAGGGCATCTCCCAGACCGACCCCGGCCTGCTCGAGATGTGCGACGTCTTCGGCGTGCGCGGCTGGGACCGCGTGCGCCTGGTCTACGCCTCCGAGGTGCTGCCGTACTTCCGCGTCGCGGTGACGCTCGCGCTCGGCCTCTCCTGGAAGGCGGGCATCGCGGCCGAGGTGATCGGCCTGCCGGACTTCACGATCGGCGAGCACCTCTACGACGCCAAGGTCTACCTGGACACGCCGGACCTCTTCGCCTGGACCGTTGCGATCGTGGTGGTGTCCGTCGCGCTGGAGGCGCTCGTCAAGCGCGTCATGGGACGTCTGATGGGGCGATGGGAGGCACGGCCGTGAGCGCAGGATCGCAGACGGGCGGCGACCTCGCGCTCGCCCTCCGGGATGTCGAGAAGGGCTACGGCGCCGTGCGCGTCCTCGAGGGCGCGAGCGCGAGCTTCGAGCCGCTTCGCCCGCACGTGATCATGGGGCCCTCCGGCGCGGGCAAGACCACGCTGCTGAGGCTGCTCGCCGGGCTCGAGCGGCCTGACGCGGGCGCGGTCGTGCGGGGAGCGGACGTGCGGCTGGGCATGACGTTCCAGGAGGACCGGCTCTGCGAGAACCTCACGGCCACCGCGAACATCCGCCTGCCGCACGGGTATCTTCCCGACGAGCCGCTCGAGCGCTTCCTCGCGGAGGAGCGGGAGGCGATGGAGGCCTGCGGCCTGCCGATCGACGCGCGGCCCGTGCGCGAGCTCTCGGGCGGGCAGCGCCGCCGAGTGGCGATCCTGCGCTGCGTGCTGGCCGACGCGAACACCCTGCTCTTCGACGAGCCGCTCAAGGGCATGGACGAGAAGACCGTCGACGCCGTCATGGCCTTCGTCGCTCCGCTCATAGCAGAGCGCACCGTCCTCTGGACCACCCACGACGAGCGCGACCTCGCCTTCTTCGGGGACCCCGTCCTCTGGCGCGTCGAGGGCGGCCACGTCTCGACCTGCTAGGCCCAGCGGGGCAACACACCCCATCTGCTCAGACAGCTTCGGCGCAAAGAACGCGCCTGCAGAGCTCGCATCTGGGGTATGTTGCCCCGCCACGAGCTCGAACGCGCATCGGCACACCCTCATCCGCGAGTTCTTCTCCGCATCCGAAGGTGCGGAGAAGCTGTTCGAGCGGGGAGGGTATGCCGGCGCGCGGCCGCCGCATGTGCGATGATGGGTCAACGGTCCAGGAAGGGGGTCGGGGTGTACACGGTGTTTCTCGCTGGGGGGACGGCGTCGGGGAAGTCGACGGTCGCGCGCGAGCTGGAGCGGCTCGGGGCGTGGCGCATCGACCTCGACGAGCTCTCGCGTGCCGTGCTGGCGCCCGGCGAGCCCTGCGTGGCGGAGGTCTGCGCCGCGTTCGGCGACGACCTCGTCGACCCCGAGACCGGGGCGCTCGACCGCGCCCTTCTCGCCAGACGCACCTTTGCCGACGATTCCTCCGCCGCGCTGCTCGAGGGGATCGAGCTCCCGCACATCCGCGCCATGCTCGTCCGCATGCTCACGTCCGGCATCTGCGGCCAGCGCGAGCCGGCGTGCTGCGTGGTGGAGGTGCCGCTGCTCGACCGGGTTGAGTCGATGGTCGACCTCGCCGACGAGGTCGTGGTGGTGGCATGCCCGCTCGAGGTGCGTCGCGAGCGGGCGCGGGGGCGCGGCATGGACGTGGGGGACTTCGACCGGCGCGTGGCACTCCAGCCCTCCGACGAGTACCTGCGCTCGCATGCGACGACCGTGATCGACAACACGGGGGACGAGAAGGACCTGGTCGCGCGGGTCCGCGCCTGGTGGGACGCGCATGGCTGGGCGTAGGCCGACGCCGCGGCGCCCGGCTCGCCGCCCGACGCCGCGCCCGGGCGCCGGAGCGCGCGGAGGGGAGCGCTTCGCCCGCTGGTACCGCGTGGCGCCCGTGGTCGCCCTCGTGGCGGTGCTCGCGGTGGTCGCCGCGGTGGTGGCTCTGCCGACCTCGCTCGGTCGCGTGCTGCACCCCGTGCGCCACGCCGACCGGATAGAGGCGTCGTGCGAGCGTCACGGCGTCGACCCGCTGCTCGCCTGCGCGGTGATAGAGTGCGAGTCCGGCTGGGACGAGGGCGCGGTCTCTCCCGTCGGGGCCGTCGGGCTCATGCAGGTCATGCCGGATACGGCGCACAGCCTCGTGTCGCTCGGCCTCGTCGACGACGACGCCTATGACCCGGACGACCTCGCGGACCCGGCGACGAACATCGAGTACGGCTGCGCCTACCTGGGTTACCTCCAGGAGCACCTCTCCGGCCTGGAGGAGGTCATCGCGGCCTACAACGCCGGCATCGGTGCCGTGCAGGGATGGATCTCTGAGGGCGGCACGATCCCGGAGGACGTCGAGTACGCCGAGACGCGCGCGTACCTGGGCCGCGTGCTCGCGGCCTACGAGGCATACCAGGACAGCTATCCGAACGGCATCACGGGCACGTGAGCGAGCGGCGAACGTCGAGAAGGGTGTCGTCGCTGATGAGCTCGTGGAGGCTCCTCGCAAGCGCGTGAGCGACGGAGAAGATTCCGGCGTCGGTGGTGGCGACGAGGGCGTCGCGCGTCTGCCGGCGCATCTTGGACACCTCGCCCGTCGGCAGTCCGGCCTGGGAGAGCGCCTCAACGATCTCGTCATCGGGCAACAGCTTGAGCTCGCCTACGTCCTCGCTGTGTGAGATCATGCCCTCGAGCGCGGTGTTTCCGGGGGAGGGGCGGGTGCCCGGGACCCGGGCGGCGCCAGGCTGCGAGGCTCGCGCGCCGGGCTCCGGCCTGGTGGCGAAGATACCCGTGCCGAAGATTACGGAGATCACTCCGGCGAGACATCCCTGCCAGGCGGTGCGCGCCGCGCCGCGCTCGCCGGTGCCGAACGCGATGAAGAAAAGTATCGAGCAGACTGCGAGCAGGGCTCCGACGACGATGACGATGCCCCCAAAGACCTTCCTGCCCGTCGTTTTTCTCGGATGCGTCACATGGCCCCCTTCGACTCTGGTCAGATTGTAGCCGAGCGTTCGGACAAAATGAGAACACGTGTTTGCATTCTGGGAAATGGGGTACACTGTTGCAACGGAGGCGGCGAAGGGGGAAGCGATGGCAGGAGAGGGCGACGCCCGGGGCCCGGAGCGAGTCGGCGGCGAGCTCGTGCGCTTTGGGCGCGAGGGCGCCGGAGAGCCGCTTGCCGTGGTCTCCCCCTACGAGCCGGCGGGAGACCAGCCCCAGGCCATAGACAAGCTCGCCGACGGCGTGGAGCGCGGCCTGCGCTACCAGACGCTCATGGGAGTCACGGGCTCGGGCAAGACCTACACCATGGCAAAGACCATCGAGCGGCTCAACCGCCCGACGCTCATCATGGAACCCAACAAGACCCTCGCCGCCCAGGTGGCGAGCGAGATGCGCGAGCTCTTCCCCAGCAACGCGGTGGTCTACTTCGTCTCCTACTACGACTACTACCAGCCCGAGGCCTACGTCCCCCAGACCGACACCTACATCGAGAAGGACGCCTCGATCAACGAGGAGGTCGAGAAGCTCCGCCACCAGGCGACCTCCAGCCTGCTCTCGCGGCGCGACGTCATCGTCGTCGCCTCCGTGAGCTGCATCTACGGCATCGGCAGCCCGCAGGACTACGCGGGGCTCGCGCCCAACGTGAGCAAGGACGAGCCCCTCGAGCGCGACGAGCTCATCCGCGCGCTCATCGACATCCAGTACGACCGCAACGACTACGACCTCTCCCGTGGCACGTTCCGCGTGCGCGGGGACACCGTGGACGTCTTCCCGCCCTACGCGGAGAACCCCCTGCGTGTCTCGTTCTTCGGCGACGAAGTCGAGCTCATCGCCGAGGTGGACAGCGTCACCGGCGAGGTGGTGCGCGAGTTCGACGCCATCCCGATCTGGCCCGCCTCGCACTACGTCACCGAGCGCCCCAAGGTCACCCACGCGCTCGAGACCATAAGCGAGGAGCTCGAGCAGCGCGTGGCCGAGCTCAAGGCGAACGACATGCTGCTGGAGGCCCAGCGCCTCGCGCAGCGCACGAGCTACGACCTCGAGATGCTCGAGACCATGGGCTACTGCAACGGCATCGAGAACTACTCGCGCCACCTCGACGGGCGCAAGGCCGGCGAGCCGCCCTACACGCTCATCGACTACTTCCCCAAGGACATGCTCTGCATCATCGACGAGTCCCACGTCACGGTGCCGCAGATCCGCGGCATGTACGAGGGCGACCGCTCGCGCAAGGTCACCCTCGTCGAGCACGGGTTCCGCCTGCCGAGCGCGCTGGACAACCGCCCCCTGCGCTTCGACGAGTTCGAGGCGCGCGTGCCCCAGTTCATCTACGTCTCCGCCACGCCCGGCGACTACGAGGAGTCGGTCACCCAGCAGCAGGTCGAGCAGATCATCCGCCCCACCGGGCTTCTCGACCCCAAGGTCGACGTCCGCCCGGTGAACGGGCAGATCGACGACCTGATCTCCGAGATCAAGGAGCGCGTGGCCAAGAAGGAGCGCGTGCTCGTGACCACGCTCACCAAGCGCATGGCCGAGGACCTCACCGACCACCTGCTCGACGAGGGCGTGCGCGTGAACTACATGCACTCCGACACCGCCACGCTCGACCGCGTGGACATCATCCGCGACCTGCGCGTGGGCAAGATCGACGTGCTGGTGGGCATCAACCTCCTGCGCGAGGGCCTGGACATCCCCGAGGTTTCGCTCGTGGCGATCCTGGACGCGGACAAGGAGGGGTTCCTGCGCAACCGCCGCTCGCTGATCCAGACCATGGGTCGCGCGGCGAGAAACGCGCAGGGCGAGGTCATCATGTACGCGGACACGATCACCGACTCCATGCGCGAGGCGATAGGGGAGACCAACCGCCGGCGCGCCCTGCAGGAGGCCTTCAACGAGGAGCACGGCATCGTGCCGCGCACGGTGAAGAAGTCGATTACCGACGTCTCCTCCTTCATCTCAGAGGCCGAGGCCACGCTCGAGGGCAAGACGCGCGACCGTCACGGCACGGGCAGCCACGGCGCGTTCGAGGCCCTCTCGGAGCGCCAGCCCGACGACGAGGCGACGGCGCGCTCCGTCGCCGACGAGCTGGCGGGGCTCTCCAAGGGCGAGGTCGCAGACGTCCTCGACGCGCTCGAGGAGGAGATGGCGGCCGCCTCCGAGGCCATGGACTTCGAGACCGCCGCGCGCCTGCGCGACCAGATTGTCGAGATCCGCACGAGGGTCGAGGGCGGCTCGGCCGACGAGGTGATCGCGCGCCTCAAGGCCGGGGCGCGCAAGGGCAGCGCCCATGCCAGGCGCCGCCGCTACCGGCCGCGCCGGAAGTGATGGAAAGGGACGTGACGGAGCCGTCGGCAGGGGGAGGCGGGACGCATGGCAGCCAGTGACCCACGTGACGAGAAGAACCTCTTCGGGTACCTCGCCCGGGAGTTCGACCCCCTCGGCGACCGCCCGCTGGGGGAGGTGGACAGCCTCGTGCTGTCGTGCCTCTCGTACTTCCGCCTTCCCGAGGAGGCCGCCGCGGCGCGCACCCCCGAGGGCATGCCCCTCGTCGACCTCTACCGCGCGGACTGGTTCGAGGCCATGACGCGGGACCTCTGGGACTCGGAGGGCCTCGTGCGCCTGCTCGGCGCCGTCGCGGCGAGCCCGCGCCTGCGCGACCTGCGCGTCTGCTGCTACGTCGACGACTTCGACGAGTCTGCCGAGAAGCAGTTCTCCGCCTGCACGCTGCGCCTGCCGCGCGGCGCCGCCTACGTCTCCTTCCGCGGGACCGACAGCTCGGTCGTGGGCTGGAAGGAGGACTTCAACATGGCCTTCGAGACGGGCGTCCCGTCCCAGATCGCCGCCGTCTCGTACCTGGAGCGCGTGGCCCCCACCATAGAGGGGGGCATCTACCTGGGAGGCCATTCGAAGGGTGGCAACCTGGCGGCCTATGCCCTGGCGCGCTGCCCCGCCGACGTGGCCGGCCGGGTGGTCCGGGCGTTCTCCCACGACGGCCCGGGGTTCACCGAGGAGGCGCTGTCGGACGCGGCATGGCTGCGCCGCGCCCACCTGCTCTCCAAGACGGTGCCGCGCTCCTCCGTCATCGGGATGCTCTTCGAGCGGCAGGAGGACTACGCCGTGGTCGACTCGTCCACGAGCGGCCTGCTGCAGCACAACCCCTTCTCGTGGGTCGTCGAGGGTACCGACTTCGTCTACGCGGAGGGCATCGGGCGCGGCGCGCGCTTCGTCGACCGCACGCTCAACGAGTGGATCGCGAGCATGCCCAACGAGGAGCGGGCCGCGCTGGTCGACACGCTCTTCTCGGTGATCGGCGCCGGCGGGAAGGACACCTTCGGGCAGCTGAGCGAGAACTGGCAGACCACGGTGCCCGCCATGATGCGCGAGCTGGGCAAGCTGGAGCCGGAGGAGCGCGCCAAGATCACGCGGGCCCTGGCGCTCCTCGTCCGCACCGTCATGCCCGACTTCGAGCTTCCGCGGCTGCCGGAGTTCGAGATGCCTCAGTTCGAGCTGCCGGACTTCGCGGCGCTCGAGCAGGGGAGGATGGTCCCGCTCGAGGAGCGGATGGCACGGCTCTCCAACCCCGAGGGCGCGCCTCCGGCCTAGAGGGCCGCGTAGCGGCTCACGCCGGCGGCGTCGGCCTCTCGGCGCACGGCGCCGGTCGCCACGAGGTGGTCGAGGTGGGCGATGCTCTCCGAGACGAGGAACCAGCGCGTGAGCGCGGGCGTCTCGCCCCAGCGCTCGAACGGCGCGCGCCAGCCCATCGCCGGCACCAGCTCGAAGCCCGTCTGGCCGGGGGTCTCCCGGATCGCCGCGAGCGCGCGGGCGCTGCGGCGCTCGTGGTGGGCGGCGTTGGCGAGGCAGCGCTCGGCGACGTCGCCCTCCTGCAGGCCGTGGCCCATGAGCGCGTGCTCGATGCGTCGGTCGGCGAGCCGGCGCAGCGTCGCCATCTGCTCGCCGATCGGGTCCTCGCCGACGCTCCAGAAGCCGATGCACGTGGAGCACAGGAAGAGCACCGCGTCGCCGAGAAACGCCGTGCGCGTGCGCGGCTCCCAGAGGGCGCACTGCCCGGGCGTGTGGCCGGGCGTGCCCACGACCTCGAGCTCCCAGCGGCCGCAGCGTACCAGTTCCCCCTCCGCCACGGTCTCGAAGGGCACGCCCAGGCGCTCGAAGTTCGCCGCGTGGTCCCAGATGACGTCGGCGAGCTCGACAGCCTCGGCGACGGGCACGCCCTCGGCGCGCATGCGGGCGACCATCTCGTCGCGCCACGCGGGGACCGCGAGCCGCCGCATGTCGGAGAGCACGCCCTCGGGCACGAGCACGCGAGCGCCCGCCCCGGCGAGTTCGCGCGCGAGCCCGACGTGGTCGAGGTGGGCGTGGGTGCAGAAGAGCGTCACGCGGTCGCGCTCGGGCTCGACCCCCAGGCCGAGCAGCGCCCGCATGAGGCGCGTGTCGTTGAATTCGTCGGGGGCGCCGGTGTCCACCACGAGCGTGTCGGCGCCGTCGCGCACGACGAAGGCGTTCACCGAGGGGAGGAACGTGTCGTGCATGAGCAGCTCGACGCGCCACACCTCCGGCTCGTCGAGTACCTGGCTGCAGGTGAAGCCGTCGCCGTCGAGCGTGAAGCAGTTGGCCCCGCAACCCTGGCCCCAGTCCTCGCCCTGCGCGTCCCTCGTCATGTGCGCCTCCCTCGATGCCGTCGTTCTTCTCGCCAGTATGAACCATCGCGGGCCCGCTTGGGTAGAATTGGCTCGTTGGCAGATGCGCCCAAGGGCGCGAGGGAGGGACGTCACATGGACCAGAGCGAGCAGGACAAGCTCCGCCAGGAGGTCGACGAGGTGCTGCACGGCCAGAAGCAGCCCCAGGAGCCGACGGGCTTCGCTCAGAACGACTACTCCAACATCCACCACGTGGTGGGCGTCGTGTCCGGCAAGGGCGGCGTGGGCAAGTCGCTCGTGTGCGGCATCCTGGCCGTGGAGCTGGCGCGCCGCGGCGCCCGCGTGGGCATCCTCGACGCGGACATCACCGGCCCCTCGATCCCGCGCATGATGGGCCTTGCCGACGTGCGCGCCCGCGGCGTGGACAACCTGCTCGTCCCCGTGCTGACAAAGGGCGGCATCGAGGTCATGAGCGCCAACCTCGTGCTCGAGAACGAGACCGACCCGGTGCTGTGGCGCGGCCCGGTGGTCGCCGGCGCGATCAAGCAGTTCTGGGAGGACACCGCCTGGGGCGAGCTGGACTACCTGCTCGTGGACATGCCCCCGGGGACGAGCGACGTGGCGCTCACCGTGTTCCAGTCGCTGCCGGTGGACGGCGTGGTGATCGTGAGCTCGCCGCAGGACCTGGTGCAGATGGTCGTCGGCAAGGCCGTGAACATGGCCAACATGATGAGCGTGCCGGTGCTCGGCCTCGTCGAGAACATGGCCTACGTCGAGTGCCCGCACTGCGGCGAGAGGATCTACCCCTACGGCCCGAGCCGCCTGGAGGAGACCGCCAAGGCCTTCGACGTGGAGGCACTCGGCCAGCTCCCGATGGATGCTGCGCTCGCGACCGCCTGCGACGAGGGCACCTTCGAGGGCGGGCTCCCCGAGGGCTTGCTGCCGGGCGCCGTCGAGGCCGTCGTGCGCACGGCGGAGTTCATGGACGCGCTGAGGGGCCAGGGCGAGTAGCTTGGCGCGCAAGCCGAGAAGAACCTCCAGGTCGCAGGCCCGCGAGGCGGCGCTCGCTGCCGCGGCCGCCGTGAGCGTTCCCGGGAGCTGCGACGCGTGCGTGGTCGGCGGCGGGGCGGCGGGCCTTGCCGCGGCGATCGCGGCCGCCGAGGCCGGCGCGTCCGTGGTGGTGCTCGAGCGCGCGCCCGAGTGCGGACGGACGATCCTCGCCACCGGCGGCGGGCGCTGCAACCTCTCGAATGCGCGGCTCGCGTGGGGGCGCTACAACGACCCGGGCTTCGTCGAGGCGGTCTGCGGCGAGCGGTTCGGTGCGGACGTGCTCGACTTCTTCGAGGGCTGCGGGCTCGCCGTGGCCGAGGAGGGGGACGGGCGCCTCTACCCGCTCTCGCGCCAGGCGGCCTCGGTGCGCGAGGTGCTTCTCGCCCGCGCGCGCCGCGCCGGCGTCACGCTGGCCCCCGCCCGCGAGGTCGTGGGCATCGAGAGGGACGGAGACGGCTGGCGCGTGACGTACGGGGGCGTGGGGTCGGGCACGGTTGGCGCGCGCTCCGCGGTGCTCTCGGTGGGGGGCGGAGAGGGGCTCCTGCGCTCGCTGGGGCTCGCCTGCGCGCCCTTCGAGCCGGTGCTCTGCTCGCTCGCGTGCGAGGCGTCGGCGGGCCTCTCCCTCGACGAGCTCGACGGCCGCCGCGCGCACGCGACGGCGCGCCTCCTGCGCGACGGGCGCGAGGTGGCGGCGGAGACGGGCGAGGTGCTCTTCCGCCCCTACGGGATCTCGGGCATCGCGGTCTTCGACCTCTCGCGCTTCGCCCGGCCCGGCGACGTCGTCGCGCTCGACCTCACGGGCGGCCTCGAGGGCGAGCGCGCCTCGCGCCTCGCCGCATGCGCGGGCGGATGCGCGGGGCTTCTCGACCCCGTGGTCTCCCGCGCGCTGGGCGACTCGCTCGAGACGGCCCGCGACCTGCGCCTCGTGGTTCTCGGGCCGGCGGAGCCCGAGCGCGCCCAGGTCATGCGCGGCGGCCTGCTGACGGACCGGTTCGACCCCGCCACGCTGGGGGCCCGCGACCTGCCCGGCCTCTTCGCCTGCGGCGAGGCGCTCGACGTCGACGGCGCCTGCGGCGGCTTCAACCTCGCCTGGGCCTGGAAGAGCGGCCTGGTGGCCGGCACCGCGGCGGCATCTACACCATGACCAACCATGCACACCTCCCCATTTCGACCCGCGGATGCGTCAAAATGGGGAGGTGTGCATGGTCGCTTGAGATGGGACACCCATGATTGAGGTCTCCGGCATACGAGTCCCGCTCTCCGCGCTGGACGGAACCGACGGGCGCGAGCTCGCGGCGTGCCGGCGCGCGCTCGCGCGCAGGCTGGGGGTCCGCGAGGGGGACGTCGTCTTCCTGGAGCGGCGCAGGCGCTCGATCGACGCGCGCAAGCGCGGCAACGTGCAGCTCACGTTCACGCTGCGCGCCGAGCTCGCGCCGGGCGCCCGCCCGCGCGCCGACAAGGGCGTCAGGCTCGTGGACGAGCGGCCCTTCGGCTTCCCCGCGCCCGTGGCGCGCCCCTCGGCCCGCCCCGTTGTCGTGGGTGCCGGCTGCGCTGGGCTCTTCTGCGCCCTCTCGCTTGCCCGCGCCGGGCTGGAGCCCCTGCTCGTGGAGCGCGGGGACGACGCCGCGCGCCGCGCCGAGGCCGTGCGCCGCCACGACGAGACCGGCGAGCTCGACCCCGAGAGCAACATCCAGTTTGGCGTGGGCGGCGCGGGCACCTTCTCGGACGGCAAGCTCCAGACCGGCACCAAGAGCCCCGCGCACCGACTGATCCTGGAGACCCTCGCTGCCGCGGGCGCCCAGCGCCAGATCCTGTGGGATGCGAAGCCCCACGTCGGCAGCGACGTGCTGCCCCGTGTCGTCACCGAGGTCGTCCGTCAGATCGAGGCCGCGGGCGGCGAGGTGCGCACCCGCTGCCGCATGACCGGCCTCGAGATCGCCGACGGTGCCGTCCGGGGCGTCACGCTCGCGACGCGCGCGGACGACGGGACGGAGCGCGAGGAGCGCTTGGCCGCGGGCTGCGTCGTCCTCGCCTGCGGCCACTCCGCGCGCGATGTCTTCGAGCTGCTGCGCGCGCGGGACGTCGTCCTGGAGCGCAAGACCTTTGCGATGGGCGTGCGCATCGAGCACCTCCAGGCGGACGTCGATCGGGCGCTCTACGGCAGCGCCGCCGGCCACCCCGCGCTCGGCGCCGCCCCCTACAGCCTCTCGTGCCACCTTCCCTCCGGCCGCAGTGCGTTCTCGTTCTGCATGTGCCCCGGCGGCTACGTGGTCTCCGCCGCGAGCGAGCCGGGCGGCGTCTGCACCAACGGCATGAGCCTCTCGGACCGCGCGGGGACGAACGCCAACGCGGGGCTGCTCGCCAACGTCTTCCCCGAGGACCTGCCCGGCGACGACGCCCTCGCCGGCGTGGAGCTGCAGCGCGCCTGCGAGCGGGCGGCGTTCGCGGCGGGCGGCGGCGTCTACGTCGCTCCGGCGCAGCTCGTCGGGGACTTCCTCGCGGGCGTGCCCTCGAGCGCGGGGGGTCGCGTGCGGCCCACCTACCCGCGCGGCGTGGCCTGGGGCGACGTCGCGCCCTGCCTGCCCCCCTACATCGTCGAGACCCTGCGCGCCGCCGTCCCCGTCCTCGGGCGCAGGCTGCGCGGCTTCGACGCGGCCGACGCCGTGCTCACGGGCGTGGAGACGCGCTCGAGCTCCCCGGTCCGCGTGACGCGCGGCGCCGACGGGCAGAGCGTCTCCACGCGCGGCCTCTGGCCCGTGGGCGAGGGCGCGGGCTACGCCGGCGGGATCATGAGCGCCGCCACCGACGGCATCCTCGCCGCCGAGAAGATCGTGGCGAGCCTCTAGCCCCCGTCGCCGTTCGGAGAACCCGTCCCGTGTACCGGTCCGCAGCCGCGAAGTCGGTACACGGGACGGGTTCTCTCAGCCCCCACATCAGCCCACCGGTACACGGGGCGGGTTTTCCTGGACGGCCCGCCCAACCTCGTAATCGTGCCGGCCGGGGCATTCCGTAGGGAGGTTCCGCGAAGCGCACCTCCCGGAGGAATGCCCCGGCCCCCTCGGGCTACAATCAAAAGGTTGGTTCACCCAGCACTTCCGAGGAGGTACCATGGCCCAGAGCGCGATCGTCATCCGCGGCGCCCGCGAGCACAACCTCGCCAACATAGACGTCGACATCCCCCGCGACAAGCTCGTCGTGATCACCGGGCTCTCGGGCTCCGGCAAGTCGAGCCTCGCCTTCGACACGATCTACGCCGAGGGCCAGCGCCGCTACGTCGAGTCCCTCTCGAGCTACGCGCGCCAGTTCCTGGGGCAGATGGACAAGCCCGACCTCGACAGCATCGACGGCCTCTCCCCGGCGGTCTCCATCGACCAGAAGACCACGAGCAGGAACCCGCGCTCCACGGTGGGCACCGTGACCGAGATCTACGACTACCTGCGCCTGCTCTTCGCGCGCGTGGGCACGCCGCACTGCCCGGAGTGCGGGCGCGTGATCGAGCACCAGACCACCGACCAGGTGGCCGACAAGGTCCTCGAGCGCGCCCAGGGCCGGCGCGCGCTGGTCCTGGCGCCGGTCGTCCTCGACCGCAAGGGCGAGTACGCCAAGCTCTTCGACGACCTGCGCCGGGAGGGCTTCTCGCGCGTGCGCGTGGACGGCGAGGTCCGCGACCTCGGCGACGAGGAGATCCGCCTCGAGAAGAAGAACCGCCACAACGTCGAGGTCGTGGTCGACCGCATCGTGGTGCGCGAGACCTCGCTCGGGCGCATCGCCGAGGCCGTCGAGCAGGCGACCAAGCTGGCGCAGGGCAAGGTCGGCTTCTACCTCCTGCCCGACCGCGACGACCCCGAGCGCTACCCTGGGGAGCTCCTCAGCTACTCCCTCGCACTGGCCTGCCCCGAGCACGGCCACTCTCTGGACGACCTCCAGCCGCGCGACTTCTCGTTCAACGCCCCCTACGGCGCCTGCCCCGAGTGCGACGGCCTGGGCTTCCGCAAGATCGTCGACGCCGAGGCCCTGATCGAGGACCCGTCGCTGTCCGTGGCGGGCGGCGTCTTCGGCAGCATATTCGGGCACTCCAACTACTACCCGCAGGTCCTCGCCGCCGCGTGCCGCCACCTCGGCGCCTCGGAGGAGACGCCCTGGAGGGACCTCCCCAGGAAGGTCCAGTCCGCGCTTCTCGACGGCCTGGGGGCGGCCAAGATCCGCGTCGACTACCTCACGCGCGACGGCCGCAACACGCACTGGTTCACCACCTTCCCCGGCGTGCGCAAGATCCTCTTCGACAAGTACCAGGAGACCACCTCCGAGACCATGAAGACGCACCTCGAGAAGTACATCCGCGAGGTGCCCTGCTCGTCGTGCCACGGCGCGCGCCTCAAGCCCGAGATCCTCGCCGTCACGGTGGGCGAGAAGAACATCTGGGAGGCCTGCGAGCTCTCCTGCCGCGAGGCGCTCGCGTTCTTCGAGGCGCTCGAGCTCGCGGACCGCCAGCGCTTCATCGCCGGCGCCGTGGTCAAGGAGATCCTTGCCCGCCTGCGCTTCCTCGTGAACGTGGGCCTGGACTACCTCACGCTCAGCCGCGCCGCCGCCACGCTCTCCGGTGGCGAGGCCCAGCGCATCCGCTTGGCCACGCAGATCGGCGCCGGCCTCATGGGCGTGCTCTACATCCTCGACGAGCCCTCGATCGGCCTGCACCAGCGCGACAACAACCGCCTGATCGAGACGCTCAAGCGCCTGCGCGACCAGGGCAACACCGTGATCGTGGTCGAGCACGACGAGGACACGATCCGCGCCGCCGACTACGTCATCGACATGGGCCCCGGTGCCGGCGAGCTGGGCGGCCGCGTGGTGGCGGCCGGCACGCCGGACGAGATCGCCGCCTGTCCGGACTCGATCACGGGCGCCTACCTCACCGGCGAGCGCCAGATCCGCCTGCCCGAGAAGCGCCGCAACCCGCGCAAGGGGCAGATCAAGGTCACCGGCGCCACGGCCAACAACCTCAGGAACGTGACGGCTAAGATCGAGCTCGGCACGCTCACCGTGGTCACGGGCGTCTCGGGCTCGGGCAAGAGCTCGCTCGTCACCGACACGCTCGCGCCGGCGCTCACCAACGCCGTGCACCGCTCCAAGCGCGTCGTGGGCCCCTACAGAAAGCTCGAGGGCGTGGACCAGATCGACAAGGTCATCGACATCGACCAGTCGCCGATCGGCCGCACCCCGCGCTCCAACCCCGCCACCTACATCGGGCTCTGGGACGACCTGCGCGCGCTCTTCGCGTCGCTGCCCGAGAGTCGCGCGCGCGGCTACAGCCCGGGGCGCTTCTCGTTCAACGTCCCCGGTGGCCGCTGCGAGGCCTGCAAGGGCGACGGCCAGATCAAGATCGAGATGAACTTCCTGCCGGACGTCTACGTCCCCTGCGAGGTCTGCCACGGCAAGCGCTACAACCGCGAGACCCTGGAGGTCCTCTACCACGGCAAGTCCATCTCGGACGTGCTCGACATGACGGTCCACGAGGCGCTGGCCTTCTTCTCCAACATCCCGCGCATCAAGAACAAGCTCCAGACCCTCTACGACGTGGGCCTGGGCTACATCCCGCTCGGCCAGCCCGCGACCACGCTCTCGGGCGGCGAGGCCCAGCGCGTGAAGCTCGCCAAGGAGCTCCACCGCACCCAGACGGGCAAGACCTTCTACATCCTGGACGAGCCCACCACGGGCCTGCACTTCG
>JAUNEG010000025.1:0-13729 GCA_030525685.1 Atopobiaceae bacterium
CGACGCGCACCTCACCGATGTCGAGCGCGAGAACCCGCATCCACTAGATGCCGAGCGCCGCACGAGCGGCGTCGAGCGCGGCGTCGATGCCGGAGGCGTCGGAGCCGCCGGCCTGCGCCATGTTGGGGCGCCCGCCGCCGCGGCCGCCCACGAGACCGGCGATGTCCTTGACGATGGAGCCCGCGGCAAAGCCCGCGGAGACGGCGCCGTCGGTGCCGCCGGCGAGGAGGGCGACCTTGCCGTCGGGGGTGGCGGAGGCGATCACACAGGCCACGGGCTCGCCGTTTGCCGCGTCGCGGATGCCATCCCAGGCGGAGCGCATCTCCTTGCCGGAGAGGCCGTCGATGCGGGCGACGACGACCTTGTAGCCGTCCAGCTGGACGGCGCCCTTGTACGCGTCGGCGACCTTGCCGGCGCCGGCACCGGTCGTGGCAGCCTCGAGGGCCTTGCGCGTCTCGCGCAGCTCCGCCTGGAGGGCGGCCACGCGCGCGGCGACGTCGTCCGGGCGGCACTTGAGCTCGTGGGCCACCTCGTCGAGGGCGAGCAGGCGCTCGTCCACGTACTCGATCGCGCCCATCGAGGTCACGGCCTCGATGCGGCGGGCGTTGGAGCCCACGGAGCCCTCGGAGACGATCTTGAAGAGGCCGAGGTCGGCGGTGTTCTTGGCGTGCGTGCCGCCGCAGAGCTCGCGCGAGAAGGGCGCGTCGGACTCGCCGGTGGAGACCACGCGCACACGCTCGCCGTACTTCTCGCCGAAGAGGGCGACCGCGCCGGAGGCCTTGGCCTCGTCGATGCCCATGACGCGGGTGACGACCGGCTCGGCGGCGAAGATCTCGGCGTTGACCATGCCCTCGATGCGGGCGAGCTCGTCGGCCGTCACGGCCTCGAAGTGGGTGAAGTCGAAGCGCAGGCGGTCGGGGGCCACGAGCGAGCCTGCCTGGCTCACGTGGTCGCCGAGCACGCGCTTGAGCGCGGCGTCGAGCAGGTGGGTGGCGGTGTGGTTGCGACGGATGAGCTCGCGGCGCCCGGCGTCGACCTGGGCGCGGACCGCTTCGCCCACGGCGACGGCGCCCTCCTCGACGGTGGCCACGTGCACGTAGAGGGCGCCCTTGACCTTGGTGTCGGTGACGCGCAGGCGCGTGCCGGCGGCCGTGGAGAGGGTGCCGGTGTCGCCCACCTGGCCGCCCATCTCGGCGTAGAACGGGGTGACGTCGAGGACGACCTCGACCCCGGCGCCCTTCTCGGCGCGCTCGACCTCGGCTCCGTCGGCGACGAGCGCGAGCACGTGCGCGGGGCACTCGTCCTCGTCGTAGCCGCGGAACTCCGTGTCGGCCAGGCGGTCGGAGAGCGCGGTCCACACGTCGTTGAAGGTGCCCCAGGCGTCGCGGCTGGCGCTCGCGCGGGCGCGCTCGCGCTGCTCGCTCATGCAGGCGTCGAAGGCGTCCATGTCCACGTCGCGGCCGGCGGCCTCGCAGATCTCGCGCGTGAGGTCGATCGGGAAACCGTAGGTGTCGTGCAGCCTGAAGGCCACGTCGCCGGGGAGCGTCGCGCCCTCGTCGAGCTTGTCGAGCTCGGCGGCGAGCAGCTCCTCGCCGGAGTCGAGCGTGGCGCCGAAGCGCTCCTCCTCGGCGGCGACGATGCCGTCGATCAGCGAGCGGCTCTCCACGACGGCCGGGTAGTTGTCGCCCATGAGCTCGCAGATCTTCTCGACGTAGGCGCCCAGGAACGCGCCCTCGACGCCCATGAGGCGGCCGTGGTAGACGGCGCGGCGCAGCAGGCGGCGCAGGACGTAGCCGCGGCCCTCGTTGCCGGGCAGGATGCCGTCGCCGATCATGAAGGTGACGGCGCGGGCGTGGTCGGCCACGATGCGCAGGCTGCGGTCGCGGGCGGCGTCGGTGCCGTAGGTGTGGCCGGAGAGGCGCTCGCCGACGCCGATGAGGCCCTGCAGCAGGTCACCGTCGTAGTTGGTGGACTTGTGCTGCATGATGGCCGCGATGCGCTCGAGCCCCATGCCGGTGTCGATGTTGCGGTGCGGGAGCTCCGGCAGCGACCCGTCCTCCTGGCGGTCGTACTGCGTGAAGACGAGGTTCCAGAACTCGAGGTAGCGGTCGCAGTCGTCGCAGCCGGGGCCGCAGTGCTCACCGCCGCAGCCGAACTCCTCGCCCTGGTCGAAGTAGATCTCCGAGCACGGGCCGCAGGGGCCGGTGGGGCCGGCCGCCCAGAAGTTGTCCTTCTCGCCCAGGCGCGAGATGTGGTCGTAGGGGACGCCCTGCTCGTGCCAGAGCTCGATGGCCTCGTCGTCGTCCTCGAAGACGGTCATGTAGAGGCGCTCGGGCGGCAGGCCCAGGTGGTCGGGGCCGGTGATGAACTCGTAGGCCCAGGCGATGGCGTCGGCCTTGGAGTAGCCGCCGAAGGAGAAGTTGCCGAGCATCTCGAAGAAGGAGAGGTGCGTGGCGTCGCCGATGTTGTCGATGTCGTTGGTGCGCAGGCACTTCTGGCAGGAGCACGCGCCAATCTCGGGCATGGTCTTGATGCCCTGGTAGTACTCCTTGAACTGGTTCATGCCCGCGTTGGTGAGCAGAAGCGACGGGTCGTCCGGGACGAGCGACGAGGACGGGTACAGCTTGCAGCCCTTCGCCTCGAAGAAGCGCAGGAAGTCCTCGCGGATCTCCGCGGTGGTCATGGTCTTGTAGTCGGCGGCGCTCATGTGTCTCCCTCAGTCGGGTGGTCCTTCTCGCGTAATCAACCGTCCTAGTATAGCGCGAGCTGCGGCGGCGGGCCTCGCTGCGCGGCCGCGTTGCCGCGGGGCGGCCACAAAGCTCCTTCGGCGCGCTCTCCCGCGGAGCGCGGGGCTACGCGTCCCGCTTGTCGGACTCGGGCTGGTCGGGCTTGTCGGGCTCGGGCTTGTCTGCCGGCCCGTCCTTCTCGCCCTTGTCGCCGATCAGCTCGTCGTGGTCGTGCAGGCGCGCGAGGTCCGCGAGCAGGCGGGAGCGCGCGATAAAGGTGTCGTCGTCAAGCGCGTCGAAGGTGGCGCGCGGGCGCCCCTCGTCGTCGCGGTAGGCGGTGCCGCCGAAGAAGGCGCCGCCGGGCGAGACCAGCTGGCGGCCGGTGCGGCTCTCGAAGTGGTAGACGAAGAGGCCCTTGATCGCGGCCGTGAGCGGCACGGCGAGGACCATGCCCACGGCCCCGCCCAGCGCGCCGCCGACGACGATGCCCACGAGCGACAGCGCCGGGTGGATCTTGACGGCGGACTGCATGACCAGCGGCGAGAGCACGTTGTCGGTGACGTTTTGGGCCACCACCGTGATCACGAGCGTCCAGAGGGCGCAGGCCGGGCTCACGAACAGGGCGAGAAGGACCGCGGAGACCGAGGAGAGCATCGGGCCCACCACGGGGACGAAGTGCAGGACGAACGTCGCGATGCCGAGCAGCCCCGCGTAGGGGTGGCCGACGATCCACAGGCCGGCGGCGACCATGAGGCCGTTGGCCAGCGACGTGATCAGCGTGCCGCGCATGTAGCCGCCCACGGAGCGGGAGAGGACGGCGAGGCTGAGCACGAGCTCGTCGTCGTACTCGGGGCCCGCGATGACCGCGAACTCGTGCATGATCCTGGGATAGTCGAGCGCGAACCAGTACGCGAGGATCATGGCGAGGAAGACGGTCACGAGATGGCCGGCGAAGTCGGTGATGCTCGTGACGAGGCCGGTGGAGAGCGTGCGCGCGAGGTCGGAGGCGACCTGGGAGCCCGCGTCGACGAGTACGTTCACGAAGGAGCTGATGGCGTTCTGCACGTTGCCGCCGCTCGCGGAGCCGTAGGTGTCCCAGAACGTCTCGAGCGCGGCCTGCGTCTGGGTGAAGTAGGAGGGAACGTTGCGCAGGAGCGTGATGAGCTCGCGCAGGAAGGGTCCCATGAACAGGGTCACCAGGGCGACGATCGCCGTCACGACCAGCACGAGGGAGAGCAGCGCGGCCGCCCCGCGCGGGACCTTGTGGTCCTCGAGGCGGTTGGTGACCGGGCTGCAGACGTAGCCCAGGATCGTGCCCACGAGCAGGAGCTCGACCGCCTGCCCCACGATGGACAGGCCGCGGACCGCGAGCAGGAACACGAGCGCGGCTCCCACGAGCGTCCAGGCGACGACCGCGCGCAGCCGCCACTTCTCGTAGCGCGTCGAGCGGGGCTTGGCTGACATCTGGCTCCTTTCGGGTCCGGGCGGCACGCCCGGGGCGGCCTCACATGAGGCCGTCGGGATCGATCTTGTCCTGGATGCGCCGGAGGGTGCGCCGCAGCAGACGCGAGACCTGCACCTGGGAGACGCCCAGGCGCTCGGCGATCTCCACCTGCGTGAGGCCGTCCACGAAGCGCATGCGGATGACGTCGCGCTCGCGCGGCGAGAAGTCCGCGATGGCCTCCTCGAGGACGATGCGGTCGTCGGAGGCGGCGAGGTCGGCATCCTCGGTGGCGTAGTGGTCGATGACCGAGGTGGGCTCGTCGTCGGACGAGCCGCCGCCCTCGAGCGGCACGGAGCTGTAGGCGCTCGAGGACTCCATCGCCTCGAGGACCTCGTCGACCGTGACGTCCAGGCGCTCGGCGATCTCGGCGACCGAGGGGCTGCGCTGCAGCTGGTTGGTGAGCTCGTCGGTGGCCTGGTTGACCTTGGCGGAGAGCTCCTGCAGGCGGCGCGGCACGCGGACGCTCCAGCCCTTGTCGCGGAAGTGGCGCTTGATCTCGCCCATGATCGTGGGCGTGGCGTACGTGGTGAACTCGAGGCCGCGCTCGGGGTCGAAGCGGTCGATCGCCTTGATCAGGCCGATCGTGCCAACCTGGACCAGGTCCTCGACCGGCTCGCCGCGGTTCTTGAACTTGGACGCGAGGAAGTGCACGAGGTTGAGGTGGCTCATGATGAGCTGGTCGCGCGCCGAGGCGTCGCCCTCCCCCTTGTAGCGCCTGAACAGCTCGCGCGTGCGGTCCTTGTCCCAGGCGGCGCGCCCCTCGGGCACGCGCGACCTCGCCCGGGGCGAGACCTGCTCTGCCCGCGCCCTACTCGCCATCGGTACCGCCGGTCGCGCGCAACAGATGCAGCGTGGCGCCGTCCTCCGAGAGGGAGAACTCGTCGCAGACCGCCGAGAGCAGCACGCGCACGAGGTCGACGGCATCGTCTGCGGGCTCGGCCGCGCCGAGCGAGAAGTCCATGGCGACCTCGCCGGCGGCGAGCGAGAAGCGCACCTCCACGACCTCCGGGGCGGTGGCGCAGGCGTAGACGAACCCCTCGTCCGCGACCATCTTGACGTCCTCGACGTCCTCGACGCTCTCGATCCCGGCGGCCACCGCGAGCGCGGAGGCGGTCATGCGGACGGTGCGGGCGAAGGACGCCTCCGCGGGGACGCGCAGGCTGACGTGCTTCTCGGTCATCACTCGCCCTCCTCGGCGGCGTCGGCCTTCGAGGGGGCGGGGGCCACCTCGCCGTAGTCGACGTAGCGGGTGGGCGCGGCGGGCTCCTCGGCGGGTGCCGGGGCCTCGACGTCCTCGGTGGCACGACCGTCGAGCAGCGCGGCGGCATCGGGGGCCGCCGCGCCGCGCAGGCGCGACACCACGCCCGCGGCCGCGTTGGCGGCGCTCTCCGCGACGCCCTTC
The DNA here is from genome assembly GCA_030525685.1 of Atopobiaceae bacterium. GTDB lineage: Bacteria > Actinomycetota > Coriobacteriia > Coriobacteriales > Atopobiaceae > Thermophilibacter. Next base: position 5,633 of record JAUNEG010000025.1, read on the forward strand.
ACGGCCCCGGTGACGCTCGAGGCGGCGCCCGAGACGGACGAGACGTCATCCAGGATCCCGTTGAGGCGGTCGAGGGAGGTGGAGGCCTCGCCGACGGCGACCTCGGTCTTCTCGAGCAGCGGGGTCACGTGCTTGGCGGCGGGCTCGAGCTCGTCCATGATGCCGTCGAGCTTGGCGACGGCGGGCTGTGCCTGCTCCACGACCTCGCGGGCCGCGGTGGTGAGGCGCTCGACGTCGCGGCGGGCGGAGCGCATGGTGAGGGCGACCTCGGCCACGGCCCAGATGCCCACGAGCACCAGCACGATAAGGACGATCGGAAGAATAGCGTCTGTCATTGCCCCTCCCCGGGACGTCGCTCACAGGGCGTCTGCCCAAATAGACATTCTACCCAATCGCCGCCGCGCCCTCCGGCGAGAAGGGCGGTGCCCCTACTCCCCGCCCGCGGCGTCGGCGCGGTCGCGGCCGATGGCCTCCTCGCGCCAGGCCTCCCAGCCCCGGCCGCTCGGGTGGTAGAAGCAGCCGCGCTCGAGGCCCTCGGGCAGGTAGCGCTGCTCGACCCAGCCCTCCGGGTAGTTGTGCGGGTAGAGGTAGGGGCCGTACTCGTCCGAGCCGGGTCGGTGGCGGTCGCGCAGGTGGCTCGGCACCTCGCGGCGGGGCCCTCGACGCACCTCCTCGAGCGCGGCGTCGATGCCGGCCTCTGCGGCGTTGGACTTGGGCGCCAGAGCCAGGTAGGTGGCGGCCTGCGCCAGGTTGATGCGACACTCCGGCATGCCGATCACCTCGGTGGCGCGGAACGCCGCATGCGCCACGAGAAGCGCCTGCGGGTCCGCGTTGCCAACGTCCTCCGAGGCGCAAATCATGATGCGGCGGGCGACGAACTTGGGGTCCTCGCCGGCGTCGAGCATGCGGGCGAGCCAGTAGAGTGCGGCGTCGGGGTCCGAGCCGCGCATGGACTTGATGAAGGCGGAGATTATGTCGTAGTGCATGTCGCCGGACTTGTCGTAGGAGAGTCCGCGGCGGGGGTTGGCCTCGAGGACGTGCTCGCGCCCGATCGTGGCGGGAGAGCCGTCGTCCTTCTCGTCGACCATCTGGCTTGCCAGCTCGAGCGACGTCAGGGCCGCACGGCCATCGCCACCGGCAAGGGTCACGATCTCGTTCTCTGCCTCGGGAGAGAGGGTGAAGGCGCCGGCCAGTCCCCGCTCGCCCGCAACGGCCCGGCGCAGCAGCTCGCGGAGGGAGTCGTCGTCCAGGGGGCGAAGCTCCACCACGCGGCTGCGGCTTATGAGCGCGGAGTTGACCTCGAAGTAGGGGTTCTCGGTGGTGGCACCGATGAGCACGACGGTTCGGTCCTCCACGGCGTGGAGCAGCGCATCCTGCTGGCCACGATTGAAGCGGTGGATCTCGTCCACAAAGAGGATGGTGCGCCTGCCCTGCGAGAGGAGTCTGCTTCGAGCGGCCTCGGTCTCTCGCCGCAGGTCCTTGACCGTGCCTGTGACGGCACTGACCTCGACGAACTCGGCGTGCGTGGTGTTGGCGACGATGCGTGCGAGCGTGGTCTTTCCCGTACCCGCCGGGCCGTAGAGGATGACCGAGGAGAGCGTGTCGTGCTCGATGGCGCGCCGCAGCCAGCTGCCGGGACCCACGGCCTGCGCCTGCCCGACGAAGCCCTCCAGTGTGGTGGGGCGCATGCGGGCAGCAAGCGGCGCGTTCTCGTCGCGGCGCGCGTTCTCTATGTGCGTAAAGAGCGTATCCATGGGAACGATTGTACGCCAGTGCGCGCGGCATCGCCGGGAACGGAAGGTTGTGCGCACCCTTTCAATACTGATGCTCTTCTCGCCAGGCCTCTGACCTGCACTTATTCCAAATGGGATTGCAGATAAGCATTTGAATTGCGTACACAACCTTTGAAGGGGTGCGCACAACCTCTTGGAGCGTCAACAAAAGCGCGGCCCGCCGAGAAGGACGGACCGCGCCGAAGCACATATCGGACGGGACTTACCCGCGCATACGACGGTAGGCGACGCCACCCGCAGCGGCGGCGACGCCGGTGAGCGCCATCGCGAGAGACGACGCGACGCTCATCGGGTCGGAGGTCTGGGGGAGCTCATTCTCGACGGGGGCGCTGGGCTTCTCCGCGGCCTTGGGGGCGTTGGAGATGCTGACCGTCAGCGTGCGGTTCTCGTCGTCTCTCGCCACGTCGCCATAGGTCACCTCGTAGTCATCGCCCTCCTCGGCAACGCCAATCGTGAGGTCTCCGAGGGTGTCGGGGTCGGGCAGGCCCTCGAACGTGGCGCTCCAGCCGTTCTCGGCGCTCAGCTCCACGGTGTCGAGCTGGTAGGAGCCCACGGTCAGGCGCACGCTCACGGGCTTGCGGTACTCCTCGGGCACGCCGTCCCACTGCTTGTTGACGGTGAGGCTCCAGGTCTGCTCGACCTCCTCGCCGGGCGTGCGGCTGGGGCCGATCACGACGGCGCCGTTGGTGCCGATGCCACCGCCACGCTGGGCGCTGTTGCCCGTGATGAACACCTTGGCGAGGCTCGATGCGAGCTCCACCGCATCATCGGAGGCAACGCTCTTGAGGGCGAGCTGGCCGTCCTCGTCCACGATCCCGGGATGGGCCGAGGTCGCGCCCTGACCGTCGTAGCGCGGGGCGTCCGGGACGGCGTAGCCGAGGACGGACTCGACGCCATCAGGGCTCGTGGAGGTCACGGCGCCGTCGTCGTACCAGTTGGCCGCACCACCGCCGAGCGCGCGATCCGCAAGCGTGATCGTGGCGGTCCTCCCCTCCTGGGGAACGGACGCGATGTCGTCGCCGGCGGTAGCGCCATCAGCGGAGGTCGCCGAGTTGCCGGAGATGAGGGCACCGTTGGAGACGGAGGTGTGGGCGACGCCCGTCGGGCAGAGCCACATTCCGCCGCCGAGGGTGGAGGCCGTGTTGTCGGTCACGAGGACGTCCTTCATGTGGAGGACGTAGGGCGTGGAGCCAACGTACACGCCGCCGCCCTGGCGCTCGGCGGTGTTGTTGGAGATGGTGCCGGCAAAGATGGAGCAGGTGTTGGAGCCAACGTACACGCCGCCGCCGCAGGCGCCGTCATTGCTGTCGAGAAACTCGAGGAAGTTGTAGACGGCGGTGTTACCCGTGATGGTGCCGCCCGTCATCTCGAAGCGAGCGGGGCAGTTGTACTTCTCGCCCCAGTCCTCAATAGGAATGGCATCGGCGTTGCCCGTGCTCTCCACCATGAACTTGTACAGGTCAGAAGCGGCGACGCCGCCGCCGACAGGCGCCTGGTTGTTGGAGATGGTGCCACCCTTCATGTAGAAGCTGCCCGACGTCCAGACGGCAACGCCGCCTCCGCAGTAACCCGCCTTGTTGCCGGAGATGGTGCCGTCGTTCATCGTGAACGTCGCCGTGGACGTGTAGTCGGGCTGGGAGCGCTCACCGACGAAGACGCCGCCCATGAAGCCGGCGTTGTCGGAGATCTTGCCGCCGTTCATCGTGAAGGTGGCGTTGCCATTCTTGCCGCGGACGTAGACCGTGGAGTTGTTGACCTGGCCCTGGGCGGAGACGTTGTCCGTGATGGCACCGCCGTTCATCGTGAGCTCGCCGCCGCGCTGGACGGTGATGATGCCGCCTATCTGGTTGGTGAACTGGTTCTTGGTGATCGTGGCGTCGTTGATGGTCATCGTGGCGCCCTCGCCGTCCACGAGGAAGCATCCAGCCTCGAACGACTCGCAGACGGCATTTTGGTAGGTGCCGCCCTCAAGAGTGAGCGAGCCATTGACGGTGGCGAAGGTGCCAACGTAGCTGCTGCCCGGACCAATGCTGAGGGCGGTGGCGTCGATGTTGACGTCAAGCGTGAGCGAGCCTCCCGCGTCAACGTCAAAGAACGACTTGCCACGCGCACCCTCCTGCCAGGTGAGCGTCACGTCATCACTCGCAACCTGGACGGTCACGCTCTGACCGGCGGCAACGGTAACGGTCCCCTCAAAAGCAATATCCTCGCCAACGGTGATGACGGCGTCGTCGGTCGCATCAGCAACCGCCTGCTGAAGCTCCTCGAACGTGCGCACCGTCTTGTCGGCGGCGCGAGCGGGAACCGGCGCGAGCGCGCACACAACGGCAACCACCGCCGCGACGATGGCCAGGAAAGCCGCGACCCTTCTAAAGATCGACCTCTCCCCCATACTGTTCTCCTTCTGCTGCGCCTAATCCGTGGCCGCGGCACATCAAAACCATGAGCCGGGGCTGTGGGGCATTTGGCCTCCACCAAACGGCGAGGGCCAAAGTTAATACAGCACCATAGCACCATGAGAATGACCGTCTGGCGGGGATTCTGTCAAGCCGGCGGCCGGCGCGGGGACAGCCAGCTGGGAGGGCCCCCGGCAGGGTGCCGGCATTTGGTTGTCGACGGAAGGGGTCAGGTGCTAAATCCCGAAGACGGGAACTCTCTTTCTCAGAGAGAATCTACTCTAAATTTGCGGAGAAAAGCACAGATTTAATGTTTAGCCAAGTAGCACATTTTGACAAATGACCTGCTATTCATATGAGTTTTTAGACGGCAGTATTTTCACCAAGACAAATCCGGCAAAAGAAGTGCCAACAAGATGATAAAAAAAAAATGAGATAAAACTACTAGCATTATTGTGTTAGAATCGCCGCGTTGGGAGTTATTTGTTCTTATGCTATGCAACTTTAACGAGGGGAGAGTCATGACAGAGCACATGAAAGAAAAAAAGCAAATGCAGGCATTGATTGCAGCAAAAAGAGCGAGCTGCAATCAGAAAAAACCCACCTATGGTCTACGTAAGCTGTCCGTTGGATTAGTTTCTTGCCTGGTGGGCTTTTTGCTTTTCTTTGCTCCGGGAACAGCTCTTGCACAAGAGCTTCCGCTTGATAATGGAGCAGCAGAGTTTAGCGTTGGAGGTACAGGGGACGGGTCTGCATCGCCCACAGAAGAAGCCGACGCTACAGGGACAGATGCAGCAGATCCTGTAGTGGATGAGGCAGAAGAAGCCGTTGCAGAAGAGTCTGCGGTTCCGGCAGAGGCAGAACCGCTGTCTCTTGAAGAGACCACGCCCGCCGAGGCTGCCTACGCCGCAGAGGCCACGCCTGAGGCGGTCGAGGTCGAGACCCGTGCCGCCGCCGCGCCCGCGGCCCCCGACACCACCACCTCCACCCGCGAGGCGGGCGAGTACGGCACCAAGGATCACGTCTCTGGGGCCATCAACGCCGACGCCATCGCCAACGGCTACATCGATGAGTCGATTGACCTCACCAACGCGAAGCACACGCTCTCCGGTAAGGCGGTTGTCATCATGGGTGGCACCGCCTCCTCAGGTGATATGGCTTCCAACTCAGACCCAGGCGCGCCGGACGGCACCGTGGTCTACATGCAGTGGAGGGATACTGACGGCTGGGTCTCCCCCGTCTATCGCGCGGTCACCCACACGCTTTCGGGCAAGTCGGACGACGAGCGCGAGAGCACCCGCGGCACCTACGCCTTTGAGGTGCCGGACGAGGTGGACATGAACGGCAAGGTGCGCTCATGGAATGCGCAGTCTGGCACGTTCTACCGCGTGTGGTGCGAGCCGCAGTATCGCACCTATGATCCCGCCCTTGAGCACGACACGGGTAACGTCCTCGTGCCGCTGCGCTATGGCGGAGCCAGGTCTGACAAGTGGACGCGTGTGGCAACCGCAGGCGGCGCGTTCCAGTTTGCTGGCGTCAACGTGCAGAAGGTCGGCATCTTCATGACCGAGCTTCCGCTGGAGAAGATCGACGATCTGGGCAACCCCGCCGGCGAGAACTACATGAAGGCCACGGGCGAAAAGCTCATCAAGGATACTCAGGGCTTTGACTCCACGCCGCTTACGGGCAACAAGAACTCCGTCTCTGGCAAGGTCTATTTTGAGACCGGCGACAAGGCGGCAGACACCGGCACCCTGACGGTCAACTATGTTGGCGACCCTGTTGCCGTGGGCTATAAGGTCTTTATGACGGTTTTGACCGAGGAGGGCAAGGCCGAAGTCAAAAAGATCGAGGTGGGCTCCAACGCAGAGCGCCTGATCGCCAACAAGAAGATCAAGGACCTCATCAAGGCGCACCCTGAGTACATCGAGGCCACCTACTGGACCTACACCAACGGGGATGGCAACTACACGCTGCGCGCCACCAAGGAAAACACCGCCTTTGATCGGGACTATCTCTACATGTGGGTAGAAGATCCCACCAACGGGCAGATCAAGCCTGCCTTCAGCGCCTTTGTGGCCGGCCCTCGCTTTGTGATGTACAACGAGAACGGCACCGGGTGGGAGCCGACCCCTCTGGCTAATCCTGGCGCGAACGAAGTTGTCGCCAATATGGACTTTGGCATCTCCGTGGCTGACTTTGCCACGCTCGACGTGCTGAACTACTCCAATACCAACCCTGCCAACGTGGGCGACACGGTCAAGATCAAGGTTGACGGCTCCATGCACCTTGACACCGTGATCAAGATCATGCACGACGGCAAGCAGGTGGGAGACGACATCCCCGTCACGATCGACAATCTCGTCGACCCGTACTCTTGGGTGGTGCCCGAGGGTGCTGAGGGCGGCGTCTATGTGGCTGAGCTGCATAACGCTGGCAATATGCTCGCAGCCGACTCCTTCATGGTGGTGGCAGACGACAAGGACGGTGACGGCGATCCCGATCCTGTTGATCCCGACACCGGAAACGACGGCGAGAAGGATGACCCCAACAAGAAGGTCGATCCGGACGACCCAGACACCCCTGAGGTTGAAGGCACCCAGCACTTGACCCACGGCATCGCGCTGATCGGCAAGGGCGAGGATACAGCCACCGTGGTCACCTCCGATGGCGACAACGCCACCCACAAAGAGCTTATCGTCAACGAGGAGGGCGACCCTGCCGAGGGCGGGGCAGACCTCTCCGGCATCACCGTCACCCTGACCGCGGGCGACGTGAAGGTGACCTCCGGCACGGCTGACACCTGGCGCGGAACCGACGGGCTTCCGCTCGTGCAGAACTTCGACCTGCACAACTTTGGGCAGGCGGACTACGAGGTGACCGTCACCGAGAACGTCAAGAACTGGGCTGTGACCAAGGCATCCGAGCTTGCAAACGGCAAGACCATCAAGGTGGACGGCAACGTGCCGAACCTCGGCCTTGAGCTTGGCTATGACTCCGATGACGACGGCATCGCCGATGTTGATGAGAAGGACGCCGAGCAGTACGAGCCAAACGCCGTGGCAGACAAGAGCGGCAACATGGGCACTGCCATCACCACTGATCCCGTGACCTTCGATGATGTCTTCACCGAGGCGAAAGAGCAGCTCAGCCCAACCGCAGCTGACAGCCCGCTCACTGGCACGAGCTTCGCGCTCGCGGCTGACGCTCCTGCCGGCGCCACGATCAATGCCACTACCGGCGCGATCACCGTGCCCGATACCGCTCAGGCAGGCACGTACACCTTCGAGATCACCGTCACCTACCCCGATAGCACAAAAGAGAATCCCTCTACCGATACCGTCACTGTTAAGGTCACGGTAACAGCGACCCTGGCTGATACTCTCAAGGCCGAGGGCGGCGAGATCACCGTTCCTGAGTCCATCTCTGACGAGGACCTCACCGATGCGCTGAAGGGTGCCGTTGAGGTAACCGACGACAAGGACAAGCCTGTTACTGATGATCGTGTGAAGTCGATTACTGTTAAGGGCGACCTTCCCGAGAAGAAGGGCACCAAAGACGTCACGATGGTGGTGACCTACAAGGACAACTCCTCCGAGGAGGTAACCGTTACGGCGAACTTCGTGGCGGACGTTGTTCCTGTGCCAGATCCCACCAAGCCTCCTGTTGTTCCCGAAGATTACGTGAAGGTAAGCTTTGCTGCAGGTGATCACGGCAAGCTGGCTGACGGCGAGACCGCTGTGTTTATGGTCAACCCCGAGGCTACGGTTGATTTGACCGACAAGGCTCCTGACGTGACTGCTGATGCGGGCTGGACTTTCAATGGTTGGGATAAGGCTCTGAAGGGTACGTTCGCTGCCGAGACGACCATTACCGCAACCTATACGCAAAATCCGACCCTGGCTGAT
>JAUNEG010000025.1:13829-28932 GCA_030525685.1 Atopobiaceae bacterium
ATCTTTGTGCGCGAGGGTGATGAGGTGAGAAGGCCGACCGCCGATGAGGTCGCCGGCATCACCATGACAGTTACCCAGGACGGCGATGTGCTTGGGCGCACGATTGAGGCTGACAATTGGTTCGTCTTCACTGACGATCTCGGTGGCGATTCCGCATACGCCTACGATCTGACCGCGCAGGGCTTCACTGTTGTCAACTCTGACGTTACCCTGCCCAAGTGGGCGGTTGTGGGCACCTATGCCGCGCAGTTGAAAGCAGCTGAGGGTGTGCTGCAGATTGAAGACGGCGTTCAGTCCTATTACCTCGTGCTCGACCAGGTGGCCGCTCCTGTTGTGGCTGACCCGAAGCCTGCCTATGCAGAGACCACGGTTGCTGCCGGCGAGACCACAAAGATCAAGCCGACCAACGATGGCGATGAGTATCCTGAGGGCACCAAGTTCGCAATCGTGGACGGCTTCAAGGCTCCTGACGGCTATACCATCTCGATCGACGAGGATAGCGGTGAGCTGTCCGTGACGGTCGCTCCTGCCGGTAAGGACGGCGCAGATCAGGAAGTCGTAGAGATCCCTGTGGTGGTGACCTACGGCGACTCCGGTGCTGCTACGGACAACGTGGCCGCCACTGTCATGCTCGATAGCGACGGCGATAAAGATCCTGACGTCACCGATAAGGATGACGACAACGACAAGGTGCCGGACACCGATGAGGGCAAGGACAACACCGACCCGAAGAATCCTGATTCCGACGGCGACGGCGTGAGCGACAAGACCGAGAAAGACATCAAGACCGACCCGAACGCTCCCGATACTGATGGCGATGGCCTGGATGACGGCGAGGAGCACGGCACCGACATCGGCGACGACGGCAAACCCGTGGTTGACGACAAGGGCAACCCCGTGATCGACAAGGACGATGCTATCGGCACCGATCCGACAAGTCCCGACTCGGATAAGGACGGCGTCAACGACGGCGACGAGGTCTCCGGCGACAAGAACCCGTTCGACAACGACGGTGACGGCAAGGGCGACCCGACCGACCCGCTTGATGATGACTCCGACGATGACGACGTGAAAGACGGCGATGAGCTCGGTACCAAGGTGGACGAGGACGGCAAGACCGTGACCGATCCCGACCAGGACGGCGAGCCTATCACCGACCCGAACACGGCCGACACGGATAACGACGGTCTCGATGACGGTGACGAGCTGAATCACAAGGATAAGGACGGCAATCCCGATCCGACCGATCCGACCAATCCAGATTCCGATAAGGACGGCGTCAACGACGGCGACGAGGTATCCGGCGACAAGAACCCGTTCAAGGATGACAAGTACGATCCAAACGGCAAGCCGGGCAACACCAATCCGAATGAGGACGATACCGACGGTGACGGAGCAAAGGACGGAGAAGAGCTGAATACTATCGTTGACGAGAACGGCAAGACGGTTAAGGATCCTTCCGCTAAGGACAAGGTGACCAACCCCAACGTATCTGATAAGGCTCCCGCTCAGAAGCCTGCGAAGAAGGCTGAGACAAAGAAGGGACTTCCTCAGACAGGCGATCCTGCAAGCGCTGCCGCAGCTCTTGGTTTTGTTGGATCTGCTGCCGCACTTCTCGGTGCAGCTTTCAAGCGCCGCAAGAACGAGCGTTAGATCTGAGGAGCACGAGCGTAACTCTCGAGTACCAGACGTAGCTCATCTACTACGGTACATGCGCCTTGTTTTTAACGTGTCCCAGCTTTAAGCTGCAAAAAAGTGACCCGCCCAACTGGACGGGTCACTTTTCGTTATATACGCTCCTAGCTAAGGTGTCTCTTTGGAATAAGTGAGGCCAAACTCAAAAGATTCAACATCATTCGGGGCTTATAGGAAAAAAAGCGTGCTATCAAAGCGGCGGGACGCGTCAGGCCTCGGCAAGCCACTGCAAGCCACGGAAGCCTCTGGCAGGCGAAGACGAGGCCCGAGGCGAAAGGATGCGTCGGGGATTCGCCCTTTCCCGGCCGGCTTGATGCCCGATGAAAGGCCGCAGCCCCGGACAAAGGTCTCGTCCTCTGCCGGGGCTGCAAACCGAATCGGAGTCGTTTTCCCGAACCCTTATATCTCTTCCGGACGCATGTCTATCGACGACCCTTTCCCGATGCCTTGTCGCGCCGATCGCGGATGCGGCGCGCCGCCCACACGAGGGCGAGGAGCGAAAGCGCGAGCGCTCCCGCGAACCTGACCCATCGCTCGACGACGAGCTCGATCGAGTCGCTCGGAGCCGTGAGCCGCTCGACGAGCCGGGCCATGCCGCCCGGGGCCAAGGAGGAGGGAGCGGGTTTTGCGGCGCCGGTGCCCGCGAGCTCCTCCTCTTCCGCCCCGCAGCGTTCGCAATAGACCAGGTAGCGCTGGTCGTTGTGCCCGTAGGGATGGCAGGTCAGCAGCGTGAGCAGGTCGCGGCCCGCCTGGGGCGAAAGCGCCTCGATGTCGTCCGGGCCTATGACGCGCGTCTCCGCGACCCGGTATGCCAGACGGTCCCAGGGGGTGTCCACGACGACGAGGTCGCCCGCGCGCATGTCCTCCACGTCGCGCAGCATGGGAAGCCCGGCCCATGCTGCGCGATGGGCGGCAACGACGCAGTTGGCCCCTGCGCCGCCCAAGGGCGCGGAGGTCCCCGCGACCACGCCCGCGCCGCGGGACAGCGACTCAGCGGAGGCGCCGAGGTACAGGGGCATGGTCTCGCCGAGCCGGTCTATGCGCACCGAGCCGACGATCCCGTTCGCGAGGCCCAAGTCCGCGAGCTCTTCCTGGTCGGAGCCGATGCCCCAGGGATCGTTCACCGGACCCGCCGCGCCGGCGGTTACCTTCTCGTTGTAGTCCGCGAGGTACTCGTAGGCGGCGTCGCCGTCCTTCGGGCGCTTGGCCGCGGCGGCTTCGGAGGCATCGACCGAGCCCTCTGCGCCTGCAGGGCCCTGGGAGGAATCAGGAAGGCGGTCGGAGGCGGGAGCCAGGTCGGCCGCCATGGACCTCTCGATGAGCGCATCGGCTTGGATCTGGGCGATGCGCTCCGATGCCGGAGGACCGAAGACGAGCGCGATCCCGAGCGCAATCGCGAGCGCGCCCGTCACGCGCATCACAGACCCTCTAGGGACGCCCATGGCGGCCTTCCTCCCTCTTCGCGATACAATGCCTGGTTACAAGCGCCCAGACCAGAATTGCAGCAAGGCCGACGGCGAGCCCCGCCAGCGCGGGCGCGCGAAGGTCGAGGAGCGTTTTCGCGACCTCGCCTCCAAGAGCCAGCTCTTCCTCCCCCCATCCTTCGGGAAGTTCCGTGCGCTCGGCATGGACGAGCAGCCTGTGCGTGTTGGCTCCGTAGGGCGTGCAGGTCACGAGCGTCACCAGGTCTTCGCCCTCCGTTATGGCAAGGCTTTCCGTCTCGTCGGGAAGCACCGTCTCGGTCGAGCTCACGCGATAGGCGTGGTCTTCCCCCAGCACGCGGATGACGAAGAGGTCGCCTTCGGAGAGCTCTTCGAGGCGGTCGAATATCTTGGCGCTTGGAAGGCCCGTATGACCTGCGATGACGCTGTGCGTGGAAGGGCCGCCTACGGGAAGCGAGGTGGAGGGCATATGCCCTGTCCCGTGCGCCATTCCCTCTCCCTCGACGCCGTGGTAGACGGGCAGGTTCACCTCTATGCAGGGGATGACCAGCTGGGCCATGACGCCGTCGTCGGCAAGGTTCAGAAGCGCGCCGTACTCATCGCCGGTCGTGCGGGGGGCGTCGGGGTCGAAGGGGTCGCTCACGATCACGCGCCCCTCTGCGAGGCGCGCGTTGTAGTCGCGCGCCGCGGCCATCTCGGCGGACAGGTCCTCCTCGGGAGCCTTCGACACCGCCTCCTGCTGGATGCGCGCCACCTCGTCCTGCTCCATTTGGTTGAGCCAGCTGCTCGCGTGAGGGTAGAGCAAAAGCGCGACCCCGGCCAGAACGAGGGCTATGGCGGGCAGGAGCCGCAACAGGCGCGCATTTTGCGACGGACGCGCGAAACGGGCGGCGGAGGGCAAAGCCTCCGCCGCCCGAGAGAAGGCACGTGCGTGCTTTCGTCGTCCGGGCATAACCCTGGCCAAGCGCTTATTGGTTGTCGCGCTTGCGCGAGCGCGTCACTGCGACGGCGCCGCCCGCGATCAGGATCACGCCGGCAGCAGTCAACATGATGGTTCCAGGACCACCCGTGACGGGAAGCATGGGCTGGTCAGGGTCGACGACCTGGTTATCGGCCATATCGGTCTTCTGATAGTTCGCCTCCGTGACGTCCGCCGTGGCCGGGTTGTCGAGCGTGGCGCTGTCCTTGGAGATGGTCACCGTGAAGTCCGGGTGGGCCTGCTTGCCTGCGGGGACGGTGGTCTCCTTGAGCATGTAGGTCTTGTTGTCGGCGAGGTCCTCGAACCAGACGTAGCCATTCTCGTCGGACGTGCTCTTGAGCTCGTTGCCGTCCTCGTCCAAAATGGGCTTCGTTCCGCTTTCGTCGTAGAGCGTGAACACGGCGCCCTCAAGCGCATCCTTGTCTTTGTCTACCTTCTTAAAGAAGAAGCCGTAGGTGTGCACCTTGTCCTCGACCGGCTCGGTCGTGGTCGAGCTGTCGGGGCTGTTGCTGTACTCGAGGGTCATGGAGTTGTGGGTGACGCCGTCGGCCGTCTTGAAGGCGTCGCTCGTGAGCTCGGCATTGTACTTGACCGTGATGTTCTGGCCCAGGTGGGTCTTGATGAAGTCCTCGGTGAAGGTCAGCTTGAAGCCGTTGGTAGCGGCGGAATCGACCTTGTAGTTTGCCGGGTCTTTGGCGACGTCGACGCCGTTGGCCTGGACGGTTACGCTGTCGACGTCGTCGACGAGGCCGTCGGAGGGCGCGTCGCTGATGGCGAAGGTGTAGTTGGTGTAGTTCGACGGGTAGTTCGGGATGGCGGCGGTGATGACGAAGGGTACCGTGTCTCCGATCTGATGCTTGTGGGTCTCGGTAACGCCGCCGTCCTCGTCGATCTTCTTGTCAGGCGTGGGGCCGGACTCGGACTTCACGTCCACGCTCTGAGGGTTGGCCTCGTAGTTGACCCCCGCGACCTTGGGCGTGTTGTCCACCACCGTGTTCTGGTAGACCTTGGTCGAGCCGTCCGTGCCGGTCACGATTACGAGCCACTGCCCGTCGTCGAGGCCCTGGAAGGTGACGCTGTCGCCCGCCGCAGTCTCGGTCTTGGTCTCAAGCGGGTTCATGGTGCCTCCCAGGATGCCCGCGGCGATCCTGCCCGTTTCGGCCTTCATCTCGGGAGAGTTCGACTTCAGGGCCTTGTAGGCGCCCTCGTCGATACCTGTCATGAATTCGTAGGCCAGGTTGTTGCTCGCGTCGACCTTGGAGTCGACGATCTTGTAAGCGGTCACCGTTGCGCCGGCGTCCAGGCCGCCCACCGTGATGTTCGAGGCGTAGCGGCTGCCCGGCTCGGCGAAGGCCGCAGAGGGCGCGAGCGCGAGTGTGAGCGCGAGCGCGATGGCTGCCGCCGTAACCTTCTTTCGTGTCTGTATAAGCGTTCTCATTTTCCAGTTTTCCTTTCTGCGTTTTCCTGCAATGCCTATGTCGACCGGGGAGCCCCCGGATTGCGACCGGATGAAGGGGGCCTTAGTCGATAAGCACCCATCTGCCGGACCTCAGGGTTCGGCGCGCGGCGAGCGCGCCCAGGCACAAGCAGGCGAGCCCCGCTAGAACCCACGGCAATGCCCCGAGTCCACCTGCGGTGGGAAGGCTGGCCACACGCTCGTTGTCGATGTCGATCTGGATCCATCTACCGGAAAGATCATCGATGCCCTTGTGGTCGTCGCTTATCGGATGGCCGTCGAGCGTGGCGGTGCCGTCCTTGGCGATCTTTAGAGTCAGGTCGCCAATCAGCTTCTGATAGCCGGTCGGAACCTTGGTCTCACGAATCAGGTACGTCCCCGGCTTGAGGTCTTCGAAGGTGACCGTCCCGTCGTCTGCGGTTGCGGTGGGACCTTGGATGACGGTTGCCCCGTCGGCCGACAGCACGCTGAATTCGGCGCCTGCAAGCGGACCCTTTGTGCCGTCGGAGGCCGTCGCGGTCTTCTTGATCTTGAGGTCCGTGTCGAGCCTGAGCTCGAGCGTGGTTCTCGTGGCGATGTTGAACTCGGAATACGGGCTGGACTGGCCGGGATAGGTAATCGTCGAGCTGTAAGCCGGGCGGTTGTAGGCGTACGGGCGCCCGTCGATGAGAGCATCCGGCGCATCAAAATACAAGTGACCAGCAAACACCGTCTTACGCTTTTTGAACACGAAGCTAGAGCCGTCCTCGGCATAGCGAAGGTCGATCGCGAGAGCCGTGACCTTGCTGAGGTCAGCAGGCGGCGTCTTCGACCAGATGCCCGGGTTCTTGTCTATCCTCAAGGCGTCCTCGTCGTTGTAGGAAAGCCCCGTCTCGGTGGTGTACCACACGACCGCGTCGATGCCGAGAGCCTCCGCCTGGGAAACATCGACGGATGTGAGCGCACCCTTCCAGCTCGCAGCCTCACCGGTGTGCTCTTCGGTGTTCTCGGCGTTCTCGAGCACGTCGTAGACGACGACATCAGAAGTATCACCCTGCTCAGAGGTCGTGAACTTCAACTCATAGCTATAGGCACCGCCGACCTCGACGCGATCGCTGCCGGCGTAGTAGGGGCTCACGCCGCGAACCTTCTTATGAAGGCCGTTCTCGATGGTCTCCAAGAACAGGTTTTGCTGAGGAGCGCTCGCATAGAGCGTGTCGGGGCTGCCGGTCTTGCCATCGCCGTCCACATCAGAAAGCGCCGGCTTACCGTCTTTTCCAAGCGGCCAAATGTCGTCGGTGGGAAGGGCAGACGCGTCGTGGGTGGGAAAACCATAGCCCTCATAGCCGCCGACGATGTCGCGCCTGTCTGTACGCTGGTAGGCGGCGACGTTGTGGGCGGTCGCCCCCTGCTCGAGCGAGGCGTAGGCGGCTCCTGCGTAGAAGTCGACTATGAAGCCGGTTTGTGCGTCATGGCCGTCTGATATACTCCAGTTTCCCTTGTTCGCGGCAGGATCAGAATCGCTTGTGGGATTGGCTTTGACCTTTATGCTCACCATCTGGCGGCCCGTCCCGCGCCAGTTATCCTCAACCTCTATATCGGCGACCGTGGCTGCGTAGTCAACTATATTGAGTTTATTTGTAAGTACCTCCTCATCGAAGCCGGGACGCTTATTCAGGTTGTCAGCTCTAACATGCTGGTATGCCGTGACGGGCCTGCTGCGGTCGAGGGCGAACCCGCGCGGCAGCAGGTCGTAGAAGACGGCCTCGTCGGCGGATGCCTGCCGATAGACGTCATCCGGCAGAGCCGTGCTCCATATCCTCTCGGTGGCGACGAGAGAGTAGCGCGCGCTGAGAACCTCGGCGGACGCATCAGGGCTGGTTCTTACGATCTTTTTCATCTCGCTTCTCTGAGCGGGGCGCGTAAGGTATTCGCCGTCGTTCTTCCTGAAGCGGTAGCTGCCGAAGGCCTTCTTGTCCTCATCGTCGACCCCGTAGTCCTTGGCCAAGGTGTTCACGCTCTTATCCTGGGGGTTCGCCCATTCGTAGACGCCGTCCTTGCTCACGTAGAGGTCCGTGGCGGCGATGTTCTCCATGAGCGTATTGGAGGCATTCCGGTCATTAAGCTCTTGCACGATGCGCTTGACGTTCTCGGAAGACGCGTTCAGGGTGTATACCGCGTGTAGCGTGACCTTGTTCTTCTCCTTTATCCCTTCGGGGGAGCTGACCTTGAGGGCGGTGTAGCCGCGCCCCGTGATATCGGGGAAATCAAAGTAGATGTTCCCCTCCTTCTCCTTTTCAGATTCTCCGATCTTCTCCCACGCGCCGTCCGTGCCTTTCCTGCCGTACAAGACGAAGGGCTCATCCGGGAGATGGAGGGAGCTTTCGGTGCCGGTCTTGCGGTCGATGGTCGTGGCTGTAACCATCAGACGCGGCTTGCCCGAAAACTCGTAGTCTCCTTCGGCAAGGCGCGTATCGTCCAGTATCACCGCATCGTCGACGATGTCGTAGCGGTAGCCGTCCGTAAAGTTGTAGCCGTAATAGGTCGCGTTGATCCACGAGGACACGTCGACGTTTACGCCGTATTCCAGCACGGTGAGGGCGCCCTTGTCGTGTAGTTCGACTCGCTTCGAGAAATCATAGGCGTCGCCGTCGTAGTGGAATTCGTAGTCGCGCCAGCTCGTCGTGGTGTCCGCCTGGGTGTCGCGCGAATCGTTTTTGTCTTCGAGCCCGAGCTCTTCGGCATGCCCCGCCTCGTCGATGCCGCGGTACTCCACGGACACCTCGTTTTTGTATTCGGCGTCGTAGGTGGTCTGACCGGGATTGAGCGGGTCGGGATGCCCCACGCGCGGATAGGCCACGACGACGCAGAAGGCGTAGGCTTTGCTTATAAAGGCGTTTTCAAATGAAGAATAGTAGGAATCGAAGGACCAGCTCGCTTGTCCCTCGGCGTCCACGTTGGCGGTAGCTAAATCATCGAAGGGGGCCCCATAATAAGTGTTGTAGAGCACGTTGACGACCTTGCCGCCGTCGCTCGGACGGTCGCGTACGGTCATGGTGTAGGGCTGGTTGCCGATGCATTCTATATTCTCGATCTCGTAGAGGACGTAGTTGTACTTGTCCATGTCGAAGTCTGCGGGCTTCTTGCCATGCTGGTTCTCATTCCATTCGTAGATAAGCTGCTTGGTCCGCTTGTCCGGGTCCCTGGGCTGTTGGAGGCCCGTGTCGAGATAGTAGGTCACGGGCTTGAGCTCCTTGAGCTCGGGCTGCGCCTGGCCGTCGTACTGCCCGCTCGCCTTGGCCACAATCTTGGTAAAGGAGCCGTCCTTCACATGCGTGTTGGGGACGGAGTAGGAAAGCGTGGCGGTGAAGTTGGTCGCGTTCAGGGGCTTGTAGTTGTAGATGACCACGACGTCGTCCGAAGGGTCGTCGGGTGTGCCCTTGTCATCGACCTTCCAGGTAAGGCTCTGGTTGGGCGACTCTTGCCCCTCCTTGCCCAGGCCGATGTCGGATATCCCGTACCACGTATCGCCGCTCCTGCCCTTAAAGGGCTTGTAGGGAAGCTCGACGCGCAGGGCGCCTGCAGGATAGTTCTTCTGCGTGCTGATGTTCAAGACGGCCTTGAGCTCGCGGGTCGCGGGAGCGGTCGTCACATCCTGGATGTCGTACCACTGAGCAGGGTCGGCCGAATCCCAATGGAAGTCGACCTTGTAGTTCCAGTTATCGTTGTAAGCGTTATGGATGGTCGTGTTCCAGCTGTTAGCACCGCTATCGAAAACGGGCTCGTCGGCAGAGGAAGCATAGCCCTCGGGCGCGTCTGCCTGCTGGGCCTTGTAGGAGCGCTTTGCGCCGTTGTTCGACTGCGCGGGCAGGTCGCTCCAAGCGCACTCGTATTTGTTGGGGTCTGCACCGGCAACGGCGCTCTTGGGCTGGTTCGCGGATTGCCACGTTGCACCGCCGTCATCGGAGTAGAGCAGCTCCAGTGGGATGCTTTTGGGGCGTGAGGCCGTCTCAGCGGGCGTGCCGATGCCGTCGCCCTCCCATACGATCGAGGCGCGGGCGCCTACGGTCTTTTGCGGGTCGGCCCAAGCCGTCTGGATCGCGGGGAGCGCTGGCGTGAGCATGAGCAGCGACATGAGGACGCAGAGCGCCCTGATCCGCAGGCCTCCTCTTCCTTCCTTCATTTCCTACCTCCGTCCGAAGCGAATCCGTGGATTCGGCACAAAGAAGGCGGGGACGTGCACAGTCCACTTCGCTACATGAAATATTCATATGACGAGTAAATGATACCCCCCCCCCCCCGCGCAAAAAGCAAGCCCTCTCTGAGAGGAGGCGAGCCATATGCGCCCAGCTTGGCGCCCGGAGCCCATCTAATAGCGGCCGGTTGCATCTCCTGACAAGAATCGCGACGGCGTCTGCCTTTTCTTTGGTTGCATATGTCTGCTAAAAGCGTACAATTGCAACATGACTTATTCGAATCACATAGCAGCGCTCAACGAGCTCTCCGCCTCGGAAGGCGTCTTCACCACGGCCCAAGCCGCACGGCTCGGGATCACGCGCAACGCCCTGTCCCAAGCCGTGGCCTCCGGCCGGGCCGAGCGAATAGCGCACGGCGCGTACAGGCTCGCCGGGTCGCAAGGCGATTTCACGGACGAGCTCGCCGCCCTCTGGAAGCTGACCGCTCCGGCTGCGTTCACTCACGAGCGCATGCAAGCCGGCGCCTGGGACGGAGTCGCCATCGGCGGATCGACCGCGGCGAGCCTGCAGAACCTCGGCGACTTCTACCTGTCGCCGTACCGCATCTACGCACCGCGGCGAATCAACTCCCGCGTGGACTCGGCGAGCTTCGCCGTCAGAAAAATCGAACCGGACGACGTGAGCTGGATCAAGGGGCTGCCCGTTACGCGTCCCGAGCGAACGCTCGTCGACCTCTGCCTCGACGACGAGGAATGGTCTTTGGTGGAAGACGCCTTCAACTCTGCAGACGACCTCGACTACGGCCGTCTGGCGAAGATAGTCGCCGACCAGCCGGAGAGGAAGAGCGTGCAGGAATCGCTGTCGGTGATCCGCGGGCTCATGGAACGGCGTCTCGATAAGGAGCGTGTTGAATGAGGTACAAGACCCCGGCGGCGCTCGAGATGGCCGCAAAGGCGGCAGCCAGGCAATCGGCGCTCGACACGGGTCGAGCCATGACCGGGTTCTATTTCCACAGGCTCCTCTGCCGTATCTTCAGCGACCCGCATCACGCCTTCGTGCTCAAGGGCGGCCAGAGCATGCTTGCCAGAACCGTGGACGCGCGCGCGACTAAGGACATCGACCTGCTCTACAGAGAGCAATCGCTCGATCGCGCTCTCGAGAAGCTGGACAGACTCGCCTCCGCCGACCTCGGGGACCACATGCGGTTCACGCTTACATCCGCAGATCCAATAAAAGTGGAGGACGAATACCGGAGCGGGCTGCACATCGTCTTCCAGCCCGCGCTTGGCCCAAAGAGCCTGCAGCCCATCTCCATCGACCTCGTCATCGACGAGGTCCCTCTCGAGCGCGCAGAGCTCATCTCCCCTGCGGACAGGATTGAAGTCGAGGGGTTACAGGTATGCGACTATCCGGTCTATACCGTCGAGAACGCTTTGGCAGACAAGCTCTGCGCACTGGTCGAGAGGCATGACGGGAGGGCCTCCTCCCGCGTGAAGGACCTTGTTGACATCGCGGTCTACGCGGTGACGTGCGCCATCGACGGAGGACAGCTGCAGGAGCATGTGCTGCGGGAAGGCGCCGTGCGAAGCATCGCCCTGCCTGAGACGTTCGGCATCCCGGACGAATGGGGAGCGCCCCATGAACGGCAGTTCGAGAAGCTGTGCTCCCAGACGGGCCTGCCCCGTTCGCTTCGAAGCATCGGCGCGTCGGTCGAACTCGCAAGCAGGCTTTTCGATCCCGTGCTTGCCGGCTCGGCAGATGGCGTGACCTGGAATCCGCAAAAGACAGCATGGGAGGAGCAGAGCCGCCATGGCAAGCAGTGAGGAATACCTCGAATTCGTTCTCGACCTGCTGCGGGACGTGCCTTCCGTCACGTATCGCAAAATGATGGGCGAATACCTCCTATACAGCGAGGGCGTTCTTTTCGGGAGAGTCTACGACGACAGGCTCCTGCTCAAGGACACGCCCGCTACCCGCGCCGTGTTCTCGTCCGAGCAGATCTCCTACGAGGGCGCCAAGGCGATGCTCCTCGTCGATGTCGAAAGCCCGAACGAGGTTGCAAACGTGGTTTCTGGCATGATGCACGAGATATAGAATCCAAAGAAGAGGCGTTGAGACAGATTTCTGAGCGATTCGAAGTCCTGCTTTGAACCCAGCTGCTTGCTATCAAGCAATGTTGTCGCAGGCCATAGGGAATACTCTCCTAAGCGCGAGTTTACTCCCCAGTAAATTTTGAACGGGGATCCCGAAACCTATTTGAAAACCGCAACCGAATATAAACCTTTAGATAGCTGATTGACTTACCGTCTGTGGGAAAATCCTGCAGGCGGTATTTTCATGCGACTACAGACTTGCTGAATCTTGCATAGAAAACGCTTGGATTATCACATCAAAATTTTGTTTAAGAAAAATTTCCATCTACCTATTGACAAGGTAGGCTTTTCGGCTACGATAATACGCGCCCACAAGGTATCTAGCTCAAAGAAGGGAGACTACGAATATGAAGCAGCGTACCGATATCGTCACTGGTGTGATTATGGAGATGCGAATGTGTACTTGCATGTGCAAGACTTGCTGCGCTCATCTTTCCGATGTAGTCTCCGTTTCAAGAGCAAACCCTTGTTCCGCTTGACCTTTGGCGGAATAACAGTCGCTTACAACCGGGAGACTTCGTCGAAGTCTCCCGGTATTTTTTTGTAAGGCAGGTAATTACCTATGGAAAATTATTTTGAAAAACTCGTCAGAGAGAATTACTGTTTCGGACGAATGTGCCCTTGTAATCGTCACTTATAAACCCGATAGCAAATACATTCAGTAACGAAAGGAAATTACGATTATGTCTAACTACAAATTTGAAACCTTGCAGCTCCATGTAGGCCAGGAAAACCCCGATCCCGCAACCGATGCCCGTGCGGTACCGATTTACGCAACCACTTCTTATGTGTTCCATAACTGTGAACACGCCGCTGCGCGCTTTGGTCTTGCCGATGCAGGCAACATATACGGCAGACTTACCAACTCCACACAGGATGTACTTGAACAGCGTGTGGCAGCGCTTGAGGGTGGTGTTGCAGCCCTGGCTCTTGCCTCCGGAGCAGCGGCTATCACGTACACTCTTGAGGCACTCGGTCAGAACGGCGGTCACTTTGTTGCACAAAAGACGATCTACGGCGGCAGTTATAATCTGCTGGCACATACACTCCCGAACTTCGGTATCACGGCAAGTTTTGTAAACATTCATGACCTTGCGGAAGTCGAAGCGGCCATTCAGGATAACACGAGAGCTATCTATATCGAGACGCTCGGCAATCCGAACAGCGATATTCCTGATATCGACGCTCTTGCCGAACTTGCCCACAAGCACGGTATTCCGCTTGTGGTTGATAACACCTTCGGTACACCGTATCTCATCCGCCCGATTGAGCATGGGGCAGATATTGTTGTCCATTCTGCGACAAAGTTCCTCGGCGGACACGGTACAACCCTCGGCGGCATTATCGTGGATTCTGGCAAATTCGATTGGTCGGCAAGCGGCAAATATCCTGCTGTTGCAGACCCCAATCCGAGTTACCATGGCGTCTCTTTTGTAAAGGCAGTCGGTGCGGCGGCATTTGTTACCTATATCCGTGCGGTATTGCTTCGTGATACGGGGGCTACCATCTCCCCCTTTGCAGCATTTCTGCTTTTGCAGGGTATCGAAACTTTGTCACTTCGCTTGGAACGCCATGCAGAGAACACGAAAAAGGTTGTGGAATTTCTTGCAAATCATCCGCAGGTGGAAAAGGTCAATCACCCGTCATTGTCCGATCACCCCGACAATGAGCTGTATCAGAAATATTTCCCGAACGGCGGCGGTTCCATTTTTACCTTTGAGATCAAGGGCGGCGTCAAGGAAGCGCACAAATTCATTGACAGCCTTAAGATATTCTCTCTGCTTGCCAATGTTGCCGATGTAAAGAGCCTTGTGATCCACCCTGCAACGACGACTCACAGCCAGCTCTCCACAGAAGAACTGGAGGATCAGGGAATCAGGCCGAATACGATTCGCCTTTCCATTGGTACGGAACATATTGATGACATCATAGCCGACCTGCAAAACGGCTTTGATGCAGTAAAGTAATTCGGAGGTTACGATTATGTCTAACATATATACATCTGCCGACCAGATCATCGGCAAAACACCGCTTCTGGAACTCACTCATATCGAAAAGAAATTTGATCTGAAAGCAAAGGTCATTGCCAAACTGGAATACTTTAATCCTGCAGGCTCTGTAAAAGACCGTATTGCCAAAGCGATTCTCGATGATGCAGAGGCATCGGGAAAGTTGAAACCCGGCTCTGTCATTATCGAACCCACATCGGGTAATACCGGAATCGGACTTGCATCTGTTGCGGCGGCACGAGGGTACAGAATCATCCTTACAATGCCCGAAACCATGTCGGTAGAACGCCGACAGTTAATGAAAGCCTACGGTGCCGAGCTTGTGCTGACGGAAGGCGCAAAGGGAATGAAAGGAGCTATCGCAAAAGCCGAGGAGCTTGCAAAGGAAATTCCAAATAGCTTTATCCCCGGTCAGTTTGTAAATCCCGCCAATCCCAAGGCACACAGAGAAAACACTGGCCCCGAAATCTATGAGGATACCGACGGTAAGGTGGATATTTTCGTGGCAGGAGTCGGCACGGGCGGTACGGTTACGGGTGTAGGTGAATACCTCAAATCCAAGAATCCGAATATTAAGGTCGTGGCGGTAGAGCCCGCGTCCTCCGCCGTTCTTTCCACGGGTGTTGCGGGCGCTCATAAGATTCAAGGTATTGGTGCGGGCTTTATTCCCGACGTGCTGAACACAAAAATTTATGACGAGATCATTCCCGTAACCAATGAAGACGCCTTTGCCACGGGAAAGCTGATCGGCAAGCGCGAGGGCGTTTTGGTCGGAATTTCCTCAGGTGCGGCAACCTATGCTGCCATCGAGCTTGCAAAGCGTCCCGGAAACGAAGGAAAAACTATCGTTGTTCTGTTGCCCGATACAGGCGACAGATATCTTTCGACACCGCTTTTTGCAGAATAATGAAAAGAACCGGTGCCTTTGCTGAGCTGCGCCCCATTTGTTAGACAGGTACTATGTGGCTAAGCTACATAGTATGGTAGCGGGTATCTTTGTGGGCTAGCAGTGTCACGCCGAGCCCCCGCACAATCGGGGGCTCGGCGCACATTCCTTGGGATTTATTTGGCGAGATACTATTATCCCCGGGCGTGCGTTCCCACCTCGCGCGACCCGCTCTCCTACGCCCGCACGCCGCCCGCGAAGTGGCCGCGGCGCGGGAAGAGCTCCGCCGCGCGCGGGAAGAGCGCGGA
>JAUNEG010000045.1 GCA_030525685.1 Atopobiaceae bacterium
TGTCGAACGAGCGCCCGGCGGCAAAATTCTCCTTCACGAAGCGTATTAGCCTCTCATATGTGCCGAGCGACGCTATGTGCCGTGTGGCGGCCTGAGCTGCGGATACGCGACCGGCTCGGCACATAGCGCCACGTGGTCTAGAGTTGTGCCAACACGTCCTCGCTAGCAGAGTAGTGCGCACGCTCCTTCACCTCCCATCCCCTCCTGACCTTCGAGAGGGCCTCCTCCTTGATTCTCATGTCGACCACGACGTACTTGTGGGTCGTGTTGACGTGCTCGTGGCCCAGCCAGATCGCGACGGAGGCGATGTCGACGCCCGCCGCCAGCATGGCCATGGCACACGAGTGGCGGAAGGTGTGCGGGCCGACCCTCCTCCCGGCGAGCTCGGGATGTGCCGCGCAGGCACGGCTCATGGCCGACTCGATGCGGTGGCGCATCCCCGACCTCGTGAGATGCGGTACGTTCCTGCCCCGGAAGACGTAGTCGTCGGGGTCGAGCGCACGGGCATCGATGTGCCTGGCGAGCGCCACCGAGGTGTCCTCCCAAAGCGGTATCGTGCGCTCCTTCCGGCCCTTGCCGAGCACGTGCAGCCTGAGCCTCCCGCCGCTGCCGGAGACGTCACGCGCACGCAAGCCGACCATCTCTGAGACCCTGCAGCCAGTGTTGTAAAGCAGGGCGATGAGAAGTGCGTCCTCCGGTCTCCCGTCGCAGGCGTCGACGAGCCAACCAACCTCCTCGGGAGTCAGGTAGTCGACCTCGCGTCGCCTCTCGCGCCGCTGGGGCAGGTCGCGCACCGACCGCAGCTGCTCGAGCCTCTCCGGCGCCTCGTACGACGCGTAGGAGCAGAAGGACTTTATTGCGGCGAGCCGGCAGTTGACCGTCTTGGCGCCGCTGCCTCTCTCGCCCTCGAGCCACTCGCAAAACGCGAGCACGTTCGCCCTCGTCAGGTGGTCGAGGGAGAAGTCACACGGCCCCACCCCCAACGTGGACGACGCCCACATGAGAAGCAGCTTGAATGCGTCGCGATAGCTCTCCACCGTGTGCGGCGAGGCCCTCCTGGCCGTCGGCAACCAGCTGAGGAAGAAGTGCTCGACCAGCCAGGCGAAAGATTTGCCGGCGGCGCTCATGGCAGCGTCCCGTCTGACGGCAAGAGACCGGCGAAGTGCGACTCGAACGCCCCGGAGGCCACCTCCATGAGCTCTGGGGTGCCCGTGAGGTACCAGTAGGTCTCCGAGATCGACTCGTGGCCCATGTACCTGCAGAGCACCGGTAGCAGGGCGTTCACGTCCCGGCCCTCCTCGTGCCAGCGCAGCAGCGTGCGCACGGCCATGGTGTGGTGCAGGTCGTACAGGCGTGGCGGGCGCCGCTCCCACACCTGCCCTCTGTCGAGCAGGCACATGCGCAGCGACTCGAACACCCCGTCGAGCGTCCAAATCCTCACCTCCCTGCCGCCGTCGCCGACGATGAGCCTGGTGCATGTTCGGTCCGGGCGCGCCGAGTCCCTCTCCGCGCGATAGTCGGCGAGGGCGGAGACTGCGCTGGCATGCAACGGCAGCACCCTGGTCCTGCCGAATTTCGAGTCGCGCACGGCGATCGTGCCTGCATCGAGGTCGAGGTCGCCGTCCTCGAGGGCGATGACCTCGCTGGGCCTGAGACCGCATGCGCGCATAAGCCCGATTGACGTCCTCACCGCGAGCGGACGCAGCGGGTCGTGCGAGAAGTAGAGCCTCGAGGCGCATGACATGAGCGTCGACACCTCGTCGTCGGTGAATATGTACGGCGTTACGCGCTCCCTCTCCCTCCCCAGTATGCCCGGCGGCAGCGTCGGGAGCGAGGGGTCAAGAGCCCTCGAGAAGTCGGCGACCCTTCTGGCCTGCTCGTAGCGACTCGCCTCGTATCTGCGCGAGTGCCCTTTCCCGGAGGTTGCCCATGAGACGGCGAGGTCCCTGTCGATCGGTCCCTCGTGGCCGGCGGCATCCGCAAACCTTACGAGCTGCG
>JAUNEG010000005.1 GCA_030525685.1 Atopobiaceae bacterium
CGTGGAGACCATCGCCGGCATCATCGCCGACGAGATGGCCATCGGCGTCATCAACACCAAGACCACGGCGGTGCGCCTCATCCCGGCGATCGGACGGGCGGAGGGCGACATGCTCGAGTTTGGCGGCCTCTTCGGCTCCGCGCCGGTCATGCCCGTCAACCGGTTCGCGGGGTCGGTCTTCGCGCACCGCGGCGGCCGCTTCCCGGCGCCGCTCAACTCGCTGAAGAACTAGCGAGAAGAACGACGTGCCGAGGTTCTTCTCGCCGCGCGCGCAGGAAAACGCGACCCGTCCCCGCCCTTCTCGCCATGCGCGTTAAGAATCCCGGCGCGTCCCCCTTGAAACGATACTTCAGAGGGGGACGCGCCGGGATTTCTAACCCGGACACGCTTCCACACGGGGACGCAAGCGGATTCCTAACCCGCGCCCGCAGCCCTAGCCCAGGAAGCGCACCTCGGGCTCCAGGCGCACGCCGAACTGACGCTCGACCTCGTCCTGGACGTGCTCGATCACCGCGCGGACGTCCGTCGCCGTGGCGCCGCCCGTGTTGACGACAAACCCGGCGTGCTTGCGGGAGACCTCGGCACCGCCCACGCGATAGCCCTGCAACCCGGCGTCCATGATCAGCTTGCCGGCGAAGTGGCCCTCGGGGCGCTTGAACGTGCTCCCCGCGCTCGCCATCTCCAGCGGCTGCTTCTCCTCGCGCCGGTGCGTGAGGTCGTCCATCGTGGCGCGAATCTTCTCGGGATCGCCCTTCTCGAGGCCGAACGTGGCGGAGAGCACGACCAGCCCCTCGCTCGCCACACGGCTCCGGCGATAGCCGAGGTCGAGCTCGTCCACCCCCAGGGCCTCCTGCGACCCGTCCGGGAGCAGCACGCGCACGCTCTCCAGCACGTCGGCGACGCAGCCGCCGTACGCCCCGGCGTTCATGAAGCACGCGCCGCCGACCGACCCCGGAATCCCGCACGCGAACTCGAGGCCGGAGAGCCCCAGCTCGCAGGCCATCTCCGAGGCCTCGCGCAGGTCGACGCCCGCCTGGCAGGTCATCTGCGTGCCGTCCACGGAGACGCCCACCAGCCCGTCGCCCACGGCGACGATGACGCCGCGATAGCCCTCGTCGGAGACCAGCAGGTCGGACCCGCGCCCGAGCAGGAAGCGCCGCGCGCCCGCCTCGTCGCAGGCGAGAAGGACCTCGCGCAGCTCGTCGAAGCTCTCGGGGATGACGTAGAGATCGGCCGGGCCTCCCACCTTGAACGTGGTGTGCTCGCTCATGGGCTCGTCGACGAGGACGTTCTCCTCGCCCACGATGGCGCGCAGCCGCCACTCGAGGGGCTCTCGGGGGCTCTCGCTCTCGGGCATGCTTTCCTTTCGACGCACATCAGATTGTCCCAGTATAGCAGCGACGGCACGACCCCAAAGTGCTACACTGGCACCGTCAGTTTCAGGGCGGGGTGAAAGTCCCCACTGGCGGTGACGGGCGGCCGTGAGCGGCGCCCCCAGTCCGCGAACCGCAAAAAGGCGGCTGACCCGGTGCGATTCCGGGACCAACGGTCACAGTCCGGATGGAAGAAACGGAGGGCCTCATGGCCGTTCCCACGCGCACGCACGTCTCGCACGACTCCCACTCCACCACGTCGGGGGGAGCCTGGTCCACCCAGCGGATCGCCACGACGGCGCTGCTCTGCGCCCTGGCGTTCGTCCTCACCTTCGTCGAGGTTCCCATCTTCCCGCCCGCGCCGTGGCTCATGTACGACCCGTCCGGAATCGTCGCCTTCGTCGCCGCGCTCGTCTACGGACCCGCCACCGGAGCCATCGTTGCCGTGCTCCCCTGGGTGCTCAAGACGCTCTTCAGCTTCAACGTGTGGGGCCACCTCATGGCGATCCTCGCCGGCGTGGCGCTCTGCGTGCCCGCCGCCCTCGTCGCGCGCGGCGTGGGCGGGACGCGGGGGCTTGCCGCGGGCATGGCGGTCGGCGGCGTGGTCTCGCTCGCCGCGTGCATCCTCGGCAACATCGTCGTGACGCCGCTCTACACCGCGGTCTCCACGGCCGAGGTCATCGCCATGATCGTGCCGATCCTGCTGCCGTTCAACCTGCTCAAGATCATTCTCAACTGCGTCGTGACCGCCCTCGTCCAGAGGCCGGTCTCCGCGCTCGTCAACCGCTAGGAGTCGGCAGGCGAGAAGGTCGTGACGCCGTCGACGGACACGCTCGTGCGGCTCTCGCACGTGAGCCTCTTCTACGGGGGGGGCGTCACCGCGCTCGATGACGTCTCCCTCGAGCTGCGCCGCGGCGAGCGGATCTGCGTGCTCGGGGCGAACGGTTCCGGCAAGTCCACGCTCGCCTCGGTGATCTGCGGGCTGCTCGCCCCCGACGAGGGCGAGGTCGAGCTCGTGGGCGAGCGCGTGTCCGCGGACGGCCGGCCCGACCTCGAGGCGTACCGTCGCGCGCGGCGCTCGCTCGGGCTGGTCTTCCAGAACCCGGACGACCAGATCGTCACGAGCGTCGTGGAGGACGACGTCGCCTTCGGGCCGGAGAACCTCGGCCTACCTCGTGGGGAAATCGCCGCGCGCGTGGCCCGCGAACTGCACCGCGTTGCCATGGAGGACTACGCGCAGGCGGACCCGTCCCGTCTCTCGGGGGGCCAGCGGCAGCGCGTGTGCATCGCCGGCGCGCTGGCGATGGAGCCGGCCGTGCTCGTGCTGGACGAGCCGGGGTCGCTGCTCGACGTGCGCGGGCGCTCGGCGATCGTGCGCGTCATGGGACGGCTCGCCGCGGCGGGCACCGCGCTGGCCCACGTGACCCACTTCATGGAGGAGGCCCTCGAGGCCGACCGCATGATCGTCCTCGACCACGGGCGCGTGGCGCTGGAGGGCACCCCGGAGGAGGTCTTCTCGCACGGAGAGAAGCTCGTCGAGCTCGGCCTTGAGGTCCCGTTCGCGGCGCGGCTCTCGCAGCGGCTCGGCCTCCCCTGGACCTGCGACGAGCCCACCCTCGTCTGTGAATCGGGGACAGTCCCCAATTCACAGAAAGGTTTTATGCCATCGCGCCCCCGCGTCAAAAAAGCGTGCGAATCGGGGACTGTCCCCGATTTACAGGTCGAGCACGCGAGCTTCTCGTACCGGCTGGGCTCGCGCGCGCTCGGCGATGTGTCGCTCGAGGTCGTCCCCGGCACCTCGACGGCAATCGTCGGCCAGACGGGCTCCGGAAAGTCCACGCTGCTGCGGCTGATCTGCGGCCTCGAGGTCCCCGACGAGGGACGCGTCCTGGTACGCGGCAATGACACCTCGACGAGGCGCGGGCGCCGGGGGGCGCGCCGACTCGTCGGCTATGTCATGCAGCACCCGGAGCGCCAGCTCTTCGCCGAGACGGTCGAGAAGGACGTGGCGTTCGGACCGCGCAACCTCGGGCTTCCCGCGGATGAGGTGGACCGCCGCGTGACGAGGGCGCTCGAGCTCGTGGGGCTGGCCGCCCGGCGTGGGGCGTCCCCGTTCAAGCTCTCCGGGGGGCAGCGCCGGCTCTGCGCGCTCGCCGGCATACTCGCCATGGAGCCGCGCATCCTCGTGCTCGACGAGCCGACCGCCGGCCTTGACCCCCGCGGCCGTGCGATGCTGAGAAGCGTGCTCGCCCGCCTGCGCGGGGTCGGCGTCACCCTCGTGCAGGTCACGCACAGCATGGAGGACGCCGCGCGGGCGGACCGCGTCATGGTGCTCGACCAGGGGCGCGTCGTCGTCGACGGCACGCCGACGGAGGTCTTCTCTGCCGGGAACGAACGGCGCCTCACCGAGATCGGACTCGGCATACCGCGCGCGCTGCGCGTCGCCCGCACGCTCGAGCGGGATGGCTGGCCCTCTCTGGGCGACCCCCTCACCACCGACGAGCTCGTCGCCGCGATCCGAGGGGGCGAGTCCTGATGGCGCTGCGCATCGACATCGGCCAGTACTACGCCGCCGACTCCCCCGTCCACCGGATGGACGCCCGCGCCAAGCTCCTCTGTGCGCTCGCGGCACTGGTGGCGATCTTCTGCATCACAAACGCCCCGCAGCTCATAGCCGGTGCGACCTTCGTCCTGGCCGTCCTCTTCGCGGCGCGCGTGCCAGGCGGCCGCGTCCTCGCCTCCGTCCGCCCGCTCGTGGTGTTTCTCGTCGTGCTCTCGCTCTTCAACCTGGTCTTCGTCCGGACGGGAGACCCGCTGCTGTCCCTTGGGCCGGTGAGCGTCACCACCGGAGGCGTCTGGGCGGCGGCCCTCTACGCCATTCGCTTTTCCCTCGCCCTCGTCCTGGGCTCCCTCGTGCTGCTCACCACCACCCCCACGCAGCTCTCGGACGCCCTCGACTCGCTGCTCTCCCCGCTCTCGCGCATCGGGCTGCCCGGGCACGAGATCGCCATGGTCTTCTCGCTCATGCTGCGCTTCGTCCCCACGCTCGCCGACGAGGCGTCCGCGATCATGGACGCTCAGGCCCTGCGCGGCGGCGGCCTCGACGAGGGCGGCCCGACGCGGCGCGTGCGCTCGATCGTCCCCGTGGTGGTGGCGCTGCTCGCCAGCGGCCTTCGGCATGCCGACGGCCTGGCACGCGCCCTCGACGCCCGCTGCTACGAGGGCGGGTCGGGCCGCACCCACTACCACGACCAGCGCCTCGGCCGCCGCGATCTCCTAGCCGCCGCCCTCACCACAGCGTTCGTCCTCGCGCTCGCCCTCCTCGGTTAATCACTGCACCGTCCGCCTACGGCACGGGGTTCCATAGAGGTCTACGACACGCGACAGCCCCTCGACCCCAAGGGCTCCGTCGGTGTTCCGTAGAGAAGTTCCGCGAAGCGCACGTCTCGAAGGAACACCGACGGGCCCCACGGGACGCATGTCTGGCGTTTGCCGTAGAATGGAGACCTCTATGGAACCCCGTGCACACACCGGAGGTAGCAGCGCATGGTCTCTCGCATCTACGTGGAGAAGAAGCCGGGCTTTGACGTGGAGGCGAAGCAGCTCCTGGCCGAGCTCGCAAACGTCGTCTCCGAGGGGCTGGCGCCCGACGCGCGCCTGCGCATCATCAACCGTTACGACGTCGAGGGCCTGAGCGACGAGCTCTTCGAGCGCTGCGTGCCCGTCGTCTTCTCCGAGCCGCAGGTGGACGTCACCTACCGCGAGCTCCCGACGGCGCAGGGCGAGAAGGATGTGCGCGTCTTCGCCGTCGAGGCACTGCCCGGCCAGTTCGACCAGCGCGCCGACTCCGCCGCCGAGTGCGTGCAGCTCATCTCCCAGGGCGAGCGCCCCACGGTGCGCTGCGCCAAGGTCTACGTGATCGAGGGCACCTGCACCGACGAGGCGCTCGCGGCGATCAAGCACTACGTGATCAACCCCGTCGAGGCGCGCGAGGCGAGCCTCGAGGAGCGCGAGACCCTGCGCCAGAGCTATCCCGAGCCGGCGGACGTGGAGGTGCTCGACGGCTTCCTCAAGCTCGACCAGAAGCAGCTCCAGGCCATGATCGACGGCCTGGGTCTTGCCATGGACCTCGCGGACATCACCTTCTGCCAGGAGTACTTCTCCGGCGAGGGCCGCGTCCCCACGATCACCGAGATCCGCATGATCGACACCTACTGGTCCGACCACTGCCGCCACACCACCTTCGGCACGCTCCTGGAGCACATCCAGTTCGATGACAAGGTCGTGGCAGCCGCGTTTGACCGCTACCTGGAGATGCGCGCCCGCCTGGGTCGCGAGGACCGCCCCGTCACCCTCATGGACATGGGCACGATCGGCGCCAAGTACCTCAAGCACACGGGCCAGCTCACCGGGCTGGACGAGTCCGAGGAGATCAACGCCTGCACCGTCAAGGTCACCGTGGACGTGAACGGCGAGGACCAGGACTGGCTCTTCCTCTTCAAGAACGAGACCCATAACCACCCGACCGAGATCGAGCCCTTCGGCGGCGCGGCGACCTGCATCGGCGGTGCCATCCGCGACCCGCTCTCGGGCCGCAGCTACGTCTACCAGGCGATGCGCGTGACCGGCGCAGCCGACCCCACGGTCCCCGTGTCCCAGACCATGGCCGGCAAGCTCCCGCAGCGCAAGCTCGTGACCACCGCCGCCGCCGGCTACTCCAGCTACGGTAACCAGATTGGCCTGGCCACCGGCCAGGTCTCCGAGCTCTACCACCCCGGCTATGTGGCCAAGCGCATGGAGATCGGCGCCGTCGTGGGCGCCACCCCGGCCTCCCACGTCCGCCGCGAGTGCCCCGCCCCGGGCGACAAGATCGTCCTTCTCGGCGGGCGCACCGGCCGCGACGGCATCGGCGGCGCCACCGGCTCCTCCAAGGCGCACAACGTCGAGTCCCTCGAGAAGGACGGCGCGGAGGTCCAGAAGGGCAACCCGCCCATCGAGCGCAAGCTCCAGCGCCTCTTCCGCCGCGAGGACGCGTGCCGCCTGATCAAGCGCTGCAACGACTTCGGCGCGGGCGGCGTCTCCGTGGCGATCGGCGAGCTGGCCGACGGCCTGGACATCAACCTCGACCTCGTGCCCAAGAAGTACGAGGGCCTCGACGGCACCGAGCTCGCCATCTCCGAGTCCCAGGAGCGCATGGCCGTGGCGCTGGCACCCGAGGACGTCGACGAGTTCATGCGCTACGCCCGCGAGGAGAACCTCGAGGCCACCGTCGTGGCCACCGTCACCGAGGAGCCCCGCCTGCGCATGAGCTGGCGCGGCAAGACCATCGTCGACGTGAGCCGCGCGTTCCTCTCGTCCAACGGCGCCCCCAAGGCGACCTCCGTGCGCGTGGAGAAGCCCGCCGAGTACGAGCGCGGCTGGGACGGCGAGACGCTCTCCGAGAAGATGCGCTCCCTCGTGACCGACCTCAACGTCGCCTCCAACAAGGGCCTCTCCGAGCGCTTCGACTCCACGATCGGCGCCGCCACCGTGCTCATGCCGTTCGGCGGGCGCACCCAGCTCACCCCCACCCAGGCCATGGTCGCCAAGCTCCCCGTCGACGGCGAGACCACCACGTGCTCCGGCATGGCCTGGGGCTTCAACCCCTACCTCATGAGCGCCAACCCCTACACCGGCGCGTACCTCTCCGTGGTCGAGTCCGTGAGCCGCATGGTGGCGACCGGCTTCGAGCACAAGGGCCTCTACCTCACGTTCCAGGAGTACTTCGAGC
The DNA here is from genome assembly GCA_030525685.1 of Atopobiaceae bacterium. Taxonomy (GTDB): domain Bacteria; phylum Actinomycetota; class Coriobacteriia; order Coriobacteriales; family Atopobiaceae; genus Thermophilibacter. Next base: position 7,144 of record JAUNEG010000005.1, read on the forward strand.
GCCTGCGCGACGTCCCCAGCCGCTGGGGCAAGCCCACGGCGGCGCTGCTCGGCGCCCTCATGGCCCAGGTCGACCTGGACATCGGCTCCATCGGCGGCAAGGACTCCATGTCCGGCAGCTTCGAGGACCTGGACGTGCCGCCCACCCTCGTGTCCTTCGCCACGGGCCTCGGCAAGGTCGGCCGCGTGGTCTCCCCCGAGTTCAAGGCCGCCGGCCACCGCGTGGCCGTGCTCGTGCCGGACTACGCCGACGACGCGCTCACGCCGGAGCCGAGCGCCCTTCTCGCCACCTATGGCCTGGTGGAGAGCCTGGTCGAGAAGGGCTCGGTGCTCGCAGCCTCCACGATGGGCTACGGCGGCGTGGCCGAGGCCGTCTTCAAGATGTGCGTGGGCAACCGCCTGGGCATCGAGGTCGCCCCGGCCTTTGGCGCCGACGCCCTGTTCTGCCCGTCCTACGGCAGCTTCCTCCTGGAGCTCGCCGACGACGCCGAGCTTCCCGAGCTGCCCGCGGGCGTCACCGCATCCCTCTTCGGCACGACGACGGACGCCTACGAGCTGGTCGCGGGCGACGAGCGCCTCGACCTGGCCGAGCTGCAGGAGGCCTGGGAGGGTGCGCTGGAGTCCGTGTTCCCGTACCGTGCCCGGGGCGAGAAGGTCGAGGCCGTCTCGTTTGACGTCGCGAGCGCAGGGGTCTCTCGCCCCGCCCCGGCGGTCCGCGTCGCCCGCCCGCGCGTCGTCATCCCGGTCTTCCCGGGCACCAACTGCGAGTACGACACCGCCCACGCCTTCGAGCGCGCCGGCGCCGTGGCGGACGTCTTCGTCATCAACAACCTCACGCCCGAGGCGGTCGCCGAGAGCACCCACGAGCTGGCGCGCCGCATCCGCGAGAGCCAGATCGTCATGATCCCCGGCGGCTTCTCCGGCGGCGACGAGCCCGAGGGCTCGGCCAAGTTCATCACCGCGTTCTTCCGCGCCCCCGAGGTCACCGAGGCGATTCGCGACCTGCTCCAGGCCCGCGATGGCCTCATGCTGGGCATCTGCAACGGCTTCCAGGCGCTGGTGAAGCTGGGCCTCGTGCCCTACGGCGACATCGTCGAGGCCACGCCCGACGCGCCCACGCTCACGTTCAACACCATCGGTCGCCACCAGAGCCGTCTGGTGCGCACGCGCGCGGCGAGCAACCTCAGCCCGTGGCTCTCCAAGTGCGCGGTCGGGGACGTCCACAACATCGCGATCTCCCACGGCGAGGGACGCTTCGTGGCCTCCCCCGAGATGGTCGAGAAGCTCGTCGCCGCCGGTCAGGTTGCCACGCAGTACGTTGGCGAGGACGGCGTGCCGGGCATGTCGCTCGACGTCAACCCCAACGGCTCCGTGCTTGCGATCGAGGGCATCACCTCGCCGGACGGCCGCGTGCTGGGCAAGATGGGCCACACCGAGCGTTCCGGCGCCGGGCTCTACAAGAACGTGCCGGGCAACGCATACCAGCCCCTCATCGAGGGCGGCGTGGGTTATTTCACTGAGTAGCGTCGGGTAGGCGGTCGCAGGCTTTCACGCAGGAGTGCGCTTCGCGGAACTCCCGCTTAGAAAGCCTGCGACCGCCGACGCAGCTCGTAAAATGTCGAGGTAGTTTCTGTTGTGAGTGATTCCCAGCCCAAGCCATTCATCGCCACGACGCCGGGGGTGGTGTTGGCGTGTCTGGCATCGTGCCTTCTGTGGGGCTCGGCGTTCCCGTGCGTGAAGATCGGCTACGAGCTGTTCGCAATCGACGCCGCGGACGTCCCGTCGATCCTCGTGTTCGCGGGCACGCGCTTCGTGATCGCAGGCCTCATGGTGGCCGCGGGCATGAGCGTGGCGCAGCGCCGGGCGTTCGTGCCGGCGCGGCGTGACCTGCCGTACGTGACCGCGCTCGCGACCTTCCAGACGATCCTGCAGTACATCCTCTTCTACGTGGGACTGGCCAACTGCGCGGGCGTGACGAGCTCAATCCTGGAGGCGAGCAACTCGTTTCTCTGCGTCCTGCTGGCCGCGCTCGTGTTCCGCTTCGAGCGGCTTACGGGACGCAAGGTGCTGGGATGCGTCGTCGGCTTTGCCGGCGTGGTGCTGGTGAACGTCGCGGGCGAGGACGGCGGCCTCAGCTTCACGCTCGCGGGCGAGGGCATGGTGCTCGCGTCCACCGTCGCCGCCGCCACGTCGAGCAACCTCGCCAAGCTCTTCTCGCGCGACCACGATCCCGTGCTGCTCTCCGGCTGGCAGTTCGTCCTCGGCGGCGCCGTGCTGCTCGCGGCAGGGCTCGCCCTCGGCGGACGAATCGCCCCCGCCGACGCCGGGAACCCGCTCTCCGCGCTTGCGCTTCTCGCCTACCTGGGCTTCATTTCCGCAGGCGCCTACTCGCTGTGGTCGGTCGCGCTGGCCGCGAACCCCGTCTCGCGCGTCGCGGTCTTCGGATTCATGAACCCGGTCTTTGGCGTGCTGCTCTCCGCCGCCCTTCTCGGCGAGACCGACGTGGTGAGCCCCGCGGTCTCCGTCGTCGCGCTCGCCCTGGTGAGCGCGGGCATCGTGATCGTTAACCGACGCGATGACCAGGCGTGCGCCGCGGACGGGTAAGATGGGGGCAGACTTCCCGACGAAGGGAGACGCCATGATCCGCCGCATCCTCGGAGTCGCCGCCCCTGCCCTCGTTGCCGCCTCGCTGCTCGTCGGGTGCGGCGGCAACAACCTCACGGCAACGGAGCTCACCGCCGGCATCGAGCCCGCAGACGCCGCCTCGCTCGAGACCGGAGAGGGGACGGACACCTACGACTTCGCCCTCGACCTGCTGCGACAGAGCGCCGACGGCGAGAACGCGCTCGTCTCCCCGCTCTCGGTGCTCTCTGCGCTCGCCATGACGGAAAACGGCGCCGACGGCGAGACCCTCGCGCAGATGGAGCAAGTCACGGGCATGAGCGTGGGCGAGCTCACGGACCTGCTCCAAGCCTACGGGGCCCTGGTCGACGACGGTCCGCTCTCCGTTGCCAACTCCGTCTGGCTGCGCGACTCAGACGGCCTCGTCGTGGAGGACGACTTCCTCGAGACGTGCGGCGAGCGCCTCGGGGCGCAGGTCTTCTCGGCGCCCTTCGACGACTCCACCGTGGCCGACGTCAACGCGTGGATCAGCGAGAAAACCCACGAGATGATTCCCAGCATGCTCGAACGGATCTCCGAAGACGCGCAGCTTCTCCTGGTGAACGCGCTTGCGTTCGAAGGCGGCTGGGAGGACCCCTTCGATTCCGAGCTGGTCTCGCCCGACACGTTCACCCGTGAGGACGGCACCGAACGGGACGTCACGATGATGCGCTCGACGGAGGACAGCTACCTGGAGAACGAGCTGGCGACCGGCTTCGTCAAGCCGTACGAGGGCTACGACTACGCCTTCGTGGGGCTGCTGCCCGCCGAGGGCGTGACCGTGGACGAGCTGCTTGCGAGCCTCGACGGGAGCGCGCTGGAGGAGCTGCTCACGCCCGTGGAGGGCGCTGGCGCTGATATTGGGCTCCCCAAGTTCACGGCCGCCTACGAGGCGGAGCTCGGGGACGCGCTGCGGGCGCTCGGGATGACGGACGCCTTTGACCCCGACCTCGCGGACTTCTCTCGCATGGGCACCTCCGACCGGGGTCCGCTCGCCGTGGGAGGCGTGCTGCACAAGACGTTCATCGACGTCAACGAGGAGGGCACGCGCGCCGCGGCGGCCACGGTCATCGCGATGGACGCCGCCGCTGCCCCCGGCGACCCCATCGAGTACCACGAGGTCATCCTCGACCGGCCCTTTGTCTACCTCATCATGGACCTACGCTGTGACCTGCCGGTCTTTATCGGCACCTACATGGGCACGGAGTAGGCCGCCCGCCACGCGCGAGATTACCTACGAGGAGTGCCGCGAGGTGATCGAGTCCCTGCGCTTCGGCCGGGAGAGCTCGCTCTTTGGCGTGGAGAAGGACGGATCGTTCAAGGGAGCCATCGGCAACGTCTTCCAGAGCTTTGGCGGGCGCGACTCTACCCCACGCTCGAGGAGAAGGCGGCTCACCTGCTCTGCTTCGTGGTGAAGGACCACAGCTTCCTCGACGGCAACAAGCGCATCGCCGCGGCGGTCTTCCTGTATTCCTCGATCGCAACCGGGCGCTCTTCACGCCGGCGGGCGAGAAGGCCATCCACGACAGCGCGCTCGTTGCCATGACCATCCTCATCGCCGAGTCAGAGCCGGAGGAGAAGGACGTGATGGTGGCGCTCGTGATGCACTTCCTTAAGAGGGCGTAAGAAAACCGCCCCGACGCCCTTCTCGCGAAGGAGCGTCGGGGCGGCCGGCGTGCAAACGTGCCTGCCCCCTTTGCACACCTAGAGGCGGGCGACGCCGGAGGTGCGGGCGGCCTCGGCCACGGCGGCGGCGACGGCGGGCGCCACGCGCTCGTCGAAGGCGCCGGGGATGATGTAGTCGGCGGCGCGGTGCTCGTCGTCCACGAGGCCGGCGATCGCGTAGGCCGCGGCCTCCATCATGTCGTCGTTGATGTCGGACGCGCGCACGTCAAGGGCGCCGCGGAAGATGCCCGGGAACGCGAGCACGTTGTTGATCTGGTTGGGGAAGTCGGAGCGGCCCGTGGCGGCGACGGCGGCGCCGGCGGCCAGCGCCTCGTCCGGCATGATCTCCGGCACGGGGTTGGCGCAGGCGAAGATGATCGGGTCGGCGGCCATGGTGCGGACCATGTCCTGGGTGAGCACGCCGGGGGCGGACACGCCCACGAAGACGTCGGCGCCCTTGACGGCGTCGGCGAGGCTGCCCTTCACGCCCTCGCGGTTGGTCCAGGTGGCAATCTCGGCCTTCTCGGGGTTGAGGCCCTCGCGGCCCTCGTAGATGGCGCCCGTGCGGTCGCAGATGATGACGTCCTTGACACCCATGCGCTGCATGAGCTTGGCGATGGAGATGCCCGCGGCACCGGCGCCGGAGAAGACTACGCGCACGTCGGAGAGCGCACGTCCCGTGAGGCGGCAGGCGTTGATGAGCGCGGCGCAGGTCACGACCGCGGTACCGTGCTGGTCGTCGTGGAAGACGGGGATGTCGCAGCACTCCTTGAGGCGGCGCTCTATCTCGAAGCAGCGCGGCGCGGAGATGTCCTCGAGGTTGATGCCGCCGAAGCTACCGGCGATGAGCTCGACGGTGCGGACGATCTCGTCGACGTCCTTGGAGCGCACGCAGAGGGGGAACGCGTCCACGTCCGCGAAGGTCTTGAACAGGGCGCACTTGCCCTCCATGACCGGCATGCCCGCCTCGGGGCCGATGTCGCCGAGGCCCAGCACCGCGGTGCCGTCAGTGACCACGGCCACCAGGTTGCCGCGACGGGTGTAGGTGTAGGAGTCCTCCACGTTCTCGGAGATCTTGAGGCACGGCTCGGCGACGCCCGGCGTGTAGGCCACGGCCAGCTCCTCCGGCGTGGTGATCGGCGCGCGGGTGATCACCTCGACCTTGCCCTGCCATTCCCTGTGCTTGTCCAGCGCGTACTGCTTGGCGTCCTCGGCCATGGATGCTCCTATCTCGCGGGCCGGCAATCGCCGGCCTCCTTTCACGCCACACACAAGTTTAGTCTCGCGCCGGCGGAAGCGGAACGCATTTCTCGACTTTTGACACTGGCTGGGGTTACCGCCGCAGGCCGGGTCGCATCGGCGGAGCTCACCACTTTGGTGCTGCGGCCGTCCCGGAAACAGCGATGTTCTCCGCCTTGGCGAAAGGGGCGTCCGAGAATTGGCGACCTTCTCCGCCTGGCAGGTCTTCTCGTCCCGAAAAGAGGGAGGTTCTCCGCCTAGGTGGCCCCCGACGCGGAGAAGGTCGCCGTTTCCGGGACGTGCGCACCACGCAGCCGGAGAAGGTCGCCATTTCCGGGACGAGAAGGACGCACGCTCGGGGAACATCGCCGATTCCGGGACAGCCGTGGATCTCGAGCGGAGAAACCCCTCGTTTTGCGGACCCGTCCAGGCCCATCCAAGCCCGCCCGACCCGCGCCCCTACGCCAGCGCGATGCCGCCCAGCCAGCCCCAGCGCGGCTCGCACGCCGCGCAGAGGTCCTCCCCCATGGCCGGCGTGACCAGCGCGCACTCCACCAGCCGTCGCTGCAGCGTCCCGGCGCCGAGAAGCGTCTGCGGCTCGTGCCCCGCCGGAACCGGGCGCCAGGCCGGCTGCCCGAAGGTCGTGGTCGCGCCGTCGGCGGCGAGAAGCCCGCGCGCCCGCAGCGCCGCCAGCACCCGCGACCGCATGCCCTTCTCGCCCATGGCGCTCCCTCCGTCACGAAGACGGTACCAGAACGCCCGGACTCAACCGTCCGCCGCGAGCCCGCGCGCGCCCGTGCCTCGCCGACGTATACTAAAAAGTGGACGAAAGCATCTGTGAGCAACGGGGAAAGGACCCACCATGAGTGAGAAGATCGCGCCCGCCGAGACCTGCGTGCTCGTGACCGGAGGCGCCGGCTTCATCGGCAGCCACACCGTCGTCGAGCTGCTCCAGGCCGGTTACCAGGTCGTCATCGTGGACGACCTCTCCAACGCCTCCGTAAAGGTGCTCGACCGCATCAGGACGATCGTGGGTGACGACGCCGCCGCGCGCATGACCTTCTACGAGGCCGACGTCAACGACCGCGCCACGCTCGCCAAGATCTTCGACGCGCACCACCCCAGCCGCGTGATCCACTTCGCCGGCTACAAGGCCGTGGGCGAGTCCGTGACCAAGCCCATCGAGTACTACTCCAACAACATCGGCAACACGCTCACGCTCGTGGACGTCATGCGCGAGCACGGCTGCAAGTCCATCATCTTCTCCAGCTCCGCCACCGTCTACGGCGACCCGGACTCCCTGCCGCTCACCGAGGAGAGCCCCAAGAAGCCCGCGACCAACCCCTATGGCTGGACCAAGTGGATGATCGAGCAGATCCTCACCGACCTCCACACGGCCGACCCGGAGTGGAACGTCGTGCTGCTCCGCTACTTCAACCCCATCGGCGCACACCCCTCGGGCCTCATGGGCGAGGACCCCAAGGGCATCCCCAACAACCTCGTGCCCTACGTCGCGCAGACCGCCATCGGCAAGCGCGACGCCGTCCACGTCTTCGGCAACGACTACGACACCCCCGACGGCACGGGCGTCCGCGACTACATCCACGTGGTCGACCTCGCCGCCGGCCACGTCGCGGCCCTCGGCTGGATGAACGGTCGCACCGGCGTGGAGATCTTCAACCTGGGCACGGGCACGGGCACCTCGGTGCTGCAGATCGTCGAGGCGTTCTCCGCCGCCTGCGGCCACGAGATCCCCTACGTCATCGAGCCCCGTCGCGCCGGCGACGTCACGGCCAACTACGCCGACTGCTCCAAGGCCCGCGAGCTCATGGGCTGGGAGGCCAAGTTCGACATCAAGGACATGTGCCGCGACTCCTGGAACTGGCAGTCCCACAACCCCGACGGCTACGAGGGCTAGGCGGGACGAGAAGAACATGGCAAGCCCCTTCGTTGACTACCTCGGTCGGCGCCTGCCCCTCGTGGAGCGGGCGCTGACGGATGCCGCGGCAGCCCCGCTCACGGACGGCGCCGCGGCGGCCGACCTGAGCCGCTACCTCTACGACCCGCTCGCGCGCTTCACCGCGTCCGGCGGGAAGCGCGTGCGTCCCGTGCTCGCGCTCCTCGGCGCGGAGGCCGTGGGCGGGAGCGCGGAGGACGCGCTCTCCAGCGCCGTCGCCGTGGAGCTCTTCCAGAGCGCCGCCCTGGTCCACGACGACATCGCCGACGAGGGCGAGCTGCGCCGCGGCGAGCCGTGCCTCCACCGGGTGGAGGGCACGGGACTGGCGATAAACGCCGGAGACCTCGCGCTCACCCAGGTCTTTGAGGTCGTGCTCGGCGATCGTCGCCTGGACGACGCCCGGAAGCTGGGCGTCCTCTCCGACCTCGCGCTCATGGAGCGCCACACCCTGGAGGGTCAGGCGCTGGACCTCGGCTGGGTGCGCGACGGCCGCTGGGACGTGACGCCGGACGACTACCTCTACATGGTCACGAGCAAGACCGCCTGGTACTCCTCCGCGATGCCGCTGCACGTGGGCGCGCTGGCGGGCGGCGGCTCGCGCGAGACGGCCGACGGCCTGCTCGCCGTGGGCCTCGCCGCGGGCGCGGCCTTCCAGCTGCAGGACGACCTGCTCAACCTCGTGGGGGACGGCGACGCCCAGGGCAAGGACCTCCGCACGGACGTCACGGAGGGCAAGCGCACGCTCGCCGTGGTCTGGGCCCTCGCGCACCTGGGGCCGGAGGAGCGCGCGGAGCTCGTGGCCCTTCTCGACGCGCACACAACGGACGCGGGCGAGCTGAAACGAGCGGTTGAGCTCATCGAGCTCGGCGGCGGCCTCGAAAGGTGCCGCACCCTCGCGCGCGAGCGCGCCGAGGAGGCGAAGGCCGGCGCGCGCGACCTGGCGCGCACCGGCGGCATCTCGGACGAGGCAACCGAGCTGCTATGCTCTATGGCAGACTTTTTCGTGGAACGCGCGAGCTAGGCGCGCAACCCAACCGGGAGAGACGATGGAAGCGATTCACGAAGGGGCGACCGGGGTCGCCGTCGAGGACATCCAGGAGCGGCTCACGTCGCTCGGCTATGCGATCGAGGAGGACGAGCGGAAGGCCCAGCTCTTCGGGCGCTCGACTGCCACCGCCGTCGCGCGCTTCCGCCTGGACCACGGCCTCTCCCTCGGCGACGCCGTCGACACCGCCACCTGGTCCGTCCTTGTCGACGAGGGCTACCGGCTGGGCGACAGAACCCTCTACCTGCGTCTCCCCAACTTCCACGGCAACGACGTGCGCCAGCTCCAGGAGCGCCTCAACGTGCTCGGATTCTCCTGCGGCGAGCCCGACGGCGTCTACGGCGTCCACACGGAGGCCGCGGTGAAGCTCTTCCAGGAGAGCATCGGCGCGCTGGCGGACGGCATGGCGTTCCCCGACACCTTCGACGCCGTCGAACGCCTGCGCCACGTCTGGGCGGGCAAGCCGGCCGCGGGGCCGCACCCCCAGGGCATGATGGGCTTCGCCCGCGCCGCGAGCGTGCTCGAGGACGCCGGGATCGCCATCACCGCCGACGACCCGATCTCCCGCAACGTGGCCGGGCGCATCTGGAACCTCGCCCACGCCACGGTCGACGACTGCGCGCTCGAGCTCGTGGATGCCGCCGAGTCCGCGAGCCCGGAGACGCGCGTGCTCATCGTGCTCTCCGCCGACCCCCTGCCGGACAACGTCGCGGCGGGCGTGGGCAACCTCTCGCTCGATGGCTTCGACACGCTGCCGCTGCGCCTGCGCACGGCGATCCAGAGCTCCGACACCACGCCGAGGGTCATCCGCATCGAGCTCCCCGTGGGCGCTGCCACCTTCACCATGAGCGACGCCCAGACCTTCGCCGTCCTGCTCCTCGACGCGATCTGCGCCGCCTTCGACCGCCTGGAGCTGTAGCGGCCCGGGACGGGCGGACGTCGTCACGCCACGCTTCCACACACGTGAGGAGGGCCCATGTTCAGCCCGTTTCGCGATGCCAACGGCGCGCCCAAGCGCCTCGCTGACGTGACGTGGGACGACCTCCCCCAGCTCGCCGACCTCGACGAGGGATTCGTCCTCGAGTTCAAGCGGGAGTACAACGCCTCCGTCCAGCGAAAGATCCCCAAGATCGTGGCCTCCTTCGCGAACTCCCGCGGGGGCTGGCTCGTGATCGGCGTCGCGGACGACACCCACGCCGTCTGCCCGGTCCCACGCCAGCGGGCGGACTTCGGCCAGACCATCGGCGAGCTCTGCCGCCGACACGTCTCTCCCGCGCCCCCCTTCGACGTGCGCTTCGTCGCCGACCCCGCTGACGACGCCCGCGGCGTGGTGGTCGTGCGGGTCGAGGAGGGGGACTTCCCGCCCTACATCGCCGACGGCGTGGTGGAGATTCGCGAGGGCTCCACGTCCGGGCCCGCGACCGGCGCCGCCCTCGTGGAGCTCTATGGCAAGGCAACGGGCAGGCGTCGCGAGATCGCCGAGTTCGGCCACCGCACGGTGTTCTATCCGGCGACCGACGCCTACGGTCGCCCGCTGCCCCTCTTCGACCTCTACCTCTACCGGATGGGGCGCGACCGCGACGCCGCCTCGCGCGAGGAGGTCGCCGAGCACGTGCGGGCCATGCGGTCGGCCTTCGCGCAGCAGCGCGCAACCTGCCACGTGAGCCACGCGCACGACTCCCTCATCCTCCGCACCACCCTGCCCGCGGGCCCGGGGGACACCCACTCGGCCATCGAGCTCTTCGGTGACGAGTCCATGAAACTCACGGTCCCCGCCGTCCTTCTCGACGCCGCGCGACGGGAGCGCGCCGTGGCGCGCATGCGCGAGCTGGGGCTCTTCTCGGCCGAGGAGAGCCGTCTCATAGACGCCCGCTCCACGCTGCGCCGCGTCTCGCGCATGGCCTCGCTGCTCGACCGCTACGTGCGCCTGCGCGGCATCGCCTGGCAGGAGTACGCCGTGTCCTACGAGCTGGAGAACGTGGCCGGGATCATCCTCTGGAGCGACTCCCCCGTCTACCAGGACTACGTTGCCGAGAAGGGCGTGCTCTCGTGCGGCACCACGGACTGCCGCAGCCGCGTTCGCTACCTCGACGACGGCGCGCACGACTCGTTTCGCGCCCGGCAGTTCGCGGGGAGCCACTTCTTCGAGGCGTGCGGCCTCCCCCTTGGCTCGCAGGACCCCCGCGACGAGGCGCTCGTTGACGCGCTTCTCAGCACCTCGGCCGGGCGGCGCCGCGACGAAGCGTGAGCGCGCGAGCCAGCCGCGGCCCTTCCTGATACAATGGCGCCGGCGGCACAGGGGTATCGTCCAATGGTTAGGACAGTGGTTTTTGGTGCCATCAATGTGGGTTCGAATCCTACTACCCCTGCCACCGCCGCCCCGCTCTATCATGTTCCTGTAATGATTCCGGGACTCACGCATCGCTTGGAGGCCTCACATGCCCATGACCGCGATCGTCCTCGCTGCCGGCGAGGGAACGCGCATGAAGTCCCGCCACCCCAAGGTTCTGCACAAGCTCCTCGACCGACCGCTCGTCTCCTGGGTCACGCGCGCCGCGCGCGAGGCCGGGGCCGAGCGCATCATCGTGGTCGTGGGACATGGCGCGGACGAGGTGCGGGCCCATCTTGCCGCCGAGAAGGACGTCGAGTGCGTCGAGCAGGCCGAGCGCCTGGGCACCGGCCACGCCGTGCGCGTGGCGCTCGAGGCCACGGGGGTCGACTCCGGCCCCGTCGTCATCCTGAACGGCGACCTGCCGCTCATCGAGCCGGCCACCGTCCGCGCCTTCGCCGACGCGGTGGCGGACGGCAGCCACGCCGCGGCGATCCTCACGATGACGCCGCCCGACCCGTTCGGCTACGGTCGCGTCGAGCTCGCTGCGGACGGCACCGTGACGCGCGTCGTGGAGCAGAAGGACTGCACGCCCGAGCAGAGCGCGACGCTCGTCGAGTGCAACGCCGGCTGCTACGCGTTCGACGGCGCCCTTCTCGCCACCCACGTGGGCGAGATCGGCAACGACAACGCCCAGCACGAGTACTACCTCCCCGACATGGTGGAGATCCTGCGCGGCCACGGCCACGCTACCACCGTGCTCCACTGCGACGACTACCGCGAGGGCCTCGGCGCCAACAACCGCGTCCAGCTGGCCGAGCTCGCCGCCATGGCCCGCGACCGCATCAACGTGCGCCTCATGGAGGGCGGCGTCACCATGCTCGACCCGGCGACCACCTGGGTGGGCCCGGACGTCACCGTGGGCCGCGACACCGTGCTCCTCCCCATGACGATGCTCTGGGGCAGGACGAGCGTGGGCGAGGAGTGCGTGCTCGGCCCCAACACGCGCCTCACGGACTGCACCGTGGCGGACGACGTCACGCTGGAGGAGACCGTGGGCGTGGACGTCACCATCGACGAGGGCGTCACCTGCGGCCCGCGCGCCTACCTGCGCGGCGGCGCGCACGTGCTGGCGGGCGCCCACGTGGGCACGCACGTGGAGATCAAGAACTCCGTGATCGGCGAGGGCTCCAAGGTGCCGCACCTCTCCTACATCGGCGACTGCACCATGGGCGCGCACGTCAACATCGGCGGCGGCACGATCACCTGCAACTACGACGGCGTGCACAAGAGCCGCACCGTCATCGGCGACAACGTCTTCATCGGCTCCGACACCATGATGGTCGCGCCCGTGACCATCGGCGACGGCGCCATAACCGGAGCCAGCTCCTGCATCACCAAGGACGTCCCTGCCGACGCGCTCGCGATCGAGCGCAGCGAGCAGCGCATCGTAGAGGGGTTCGCCTCGCGGCGACTCGAGAGACTCAAGAGAGATGAGGCCTAGATGTACGAGAACCTGAGCGAGCCCATGTCGCTGAAGAAGGAGATCAAGCTCTACTCCGGCACCGGCAACCCCGCCCTTGCGGAGAAGGTCGCCGACATCCTCCACCTCGAGCTGCAGGGCCTCAAGATCGAGAAGTTCGCCAACGGCGAGATCTACGCCCGCTTCGACGAGTCCGTCCGCGGCGACGACGTCTTCTTCATCCAGTCCCTCTCCGGCGCCAACGTGAACGACCTGCTGATGGAGACACTCGTGGTCGCCGACGCCGCCAAGCGCGCCTCCGCCTCCAAGTTCACCGCGGTCATCCCGCACTACTGCTACGCCCGTCAGGACCGCAAGGCGTCCTCGCGCGAGCCGATCACCGCGCGTCTCGTGGCGAACCTCCTCGAGGCCGCCGGCGTCAACCAGGTCATCACCGTCGACCTGCACCAGGGCCAGATCCAGGGCTTCTTCGACATCCCCGTGACGCACCTCACCGCCCTCTACCTCATCGGCGACTACTTCAAGGCCAAGGACCTCGACTGGGAGAACACCGTCGTGGTCTCCCCCGACATGGGTCGCGCGAAGGTCGCCAAGCGTCTCTCCGACTACCTGGGCTGCGAGGTCGCCATCGCCCACAAGAGCCGTCCCAAACACAACGCGTCCGAGGTCATGGGCATCATCGGCGACATCAAGGGCAGGACCTGCATCGTCAACGACGACATGATCGACACTGCCGGCACGCTCTGCGGCTCGGTGCGCAAGCTCAAGGAGATGGGCGCCGGCGACATCTACGTCTCCGCCACCCACGGCATCTTCTCCGGCGCCGCCATCGAGCGCCTGCAGGACGCCCCGCTCGTCGAGTGCGTGGTCACCGACATCATCCCCTGCGAGGCCGCTGACAAGCCGGGCTCCAAGATCAAGACCGTCTCGGTCGCCAACGAGCTGGCCGAGGCCATCAACAGCGTCTACATGCGCAAGTCCGTCTCCGAGATCTTCGGCGGAACCGGCGCCGAGATCTAGTCCGTAAATTGGGGACAGTCCCCAATTTACAGAAATGTTTGATGTGGCGCGGGGCCGTCTTCGGGCGACCCCGCTTTTCTCGGCAGCTGAGCCCGTTCGGCCCGCGCGCCGTGGTAGTGTACGTAACCGATGCACGCAGGCCGCAGAGAGGACCACCATGCCCCAAGCCGCAAAACCCGCCACCATCCGCATCGTCTGCGGCCTCGGCAACCCGGACGCCGAGTACGCCCGGACTCGGCACAACGCCGGCTTTGCCACCATCGACGCCGTGGCCGCTCGCCGGGGCGTGCGCTACTGGAAGTCCGAGGCCGGCGCGCAGGTGGCGTCGATCACGGTGAGCGACAAGGACGGCGAGAGGCACGAGGTCCTTCTCGCCAAGCCGATGAGCTACATGAACACCTCCGGCGGACCGCTCTCCAAGCTGGCGCGCGCCCACCACGTGAGGCCGGAGGAGATTCTCGTGGTCCACGACGAGGTCGACCTGGCGGCGGGCGAGGTCAGGCTCAAGCTGGGGGGCGGGCTCAACGCCCACAACGGCCTGCGCTCCATCGCGGACAAGCTCGGAAGCCGCGACTTTGCGCGCGCGCAGTTTGGCATCGGACGGCCGCCCGGGCGCATGCAGGTCGCCGACTACGTGCTGCGCGAGCTCAAGGGCACCTTCCTGGAGGACTTCGAGCTCACCGTCGAGCGCGCAGCCGACCTCGTGGAGCAGACGCTGTAGGCGTGAGACCAATGAAACCGTCCCCTTTGCCTCGTCACCGGCTCACGCCGCTCGCCGCACGGATGTTGGAATGCATCGGCACTCGGGTACAATGAGGAGTGTTGGAAAGGCCCAGCACAGGGCCGCCAAACCTTGAGAGGGAATGCAGGAGAGGAGTGCGGTTAATGTACAAGATCCTCGAAAAGACGCAGTTCTCAGAGAAGGTGTTCAAGTTCCGCATCGAGGCGCCCCGGATGGCCAAGCACGCTCACGCCGGCCAGTTCCTGATGGTGCGCGCCAACGAGACGGGCGAGCGCGTCCCGTTCACGCTCGCGGGCTGGAACGCCGAGGAGGGCTGGGTCGAGTTCATCTTCATGGTGATCGGCAAGACCACGGAGATGCTGTCCACCTACAACGAGGGCGACTCCATCAAGGACGTCACCGGCCCGCTGGGCGTCCCCACCGAGATGGCCGAGGGCCCCTGCGCGGTCATCGGCGGCGGCGTCGGCCTGGCCATCGCCTACCCCGTTGCCAAGCACCTGGTCGAGACCGGCCACGAGGTCCACGCCATCATGGGCGCCCGCACCAAGGACCTGCTGCTCCTCGAGGACCAGTTCCGCGAGCTCCTGCCCGACGATCACATTCACATCACCACCGACGACGGCTCCTATGGCGAGAAGGGCGTGGTCACCGCGCCGCTCGAGCGCCTGCTCCAGGAGAAGGCCGTCACCCAGGTCTTCTGCGTCGGCCCCGTGCCGATGATGAAGTTCTCCGCCCTCACGGCCGAGAAGTACGGCACGCCGATCACCGCGTCGCTCAACCCAATCATGGTCGACGGCACCGGCATGTGCGGCTGCTGCCGCGTCGAGGTCGATGGCCAGACGAAGTTCGCCTGCGTCGACGGCCCCGACTTCGACGCCACCAAGGTCGACTGGAACGACCTGCGCGCGCGTCAGGCCGCGTATCTCACCGAGGAGGGCCAGTCCCTCAAGGCCTATGAGGAGGCGAACTGCGCATGCCACAGGTAAACGGTCGCTTTGTCCCCGACATGAAGTCCCCGCGCACGCCGGACAACGAGGAGCCGGCCGCCGAGCGCGCGTGCGACTTCCGTCCCGTCGACAAGGGCTTCACCAAGGAGATGGCGCTGGCCGAGGCCGAGCGCTGCATGGACTGCAAGAAGCCGTTCTGCGTTGACGGCTGCCCCGTCAACATCAACATCCCCAAGTTCATCGAGAAGATCCGCGAGGAGAAGTTCGGCGAGGCGCTGGACATCATCCGCGAGGACTCCATGCTCCCCGCCATCTGCGGCCGCGTGTGCCCGCAGGAGAACCAGTGCGAGGGCAAGTGCATCCGTGGCAAGAAGGGCGACCCGGTGGCCATCGGCCAGCTGGAGCGCTTCCTCGGCGACCAGCCCGAGCTTGCCTCCAAGCCCAAGATGGCCCCCAAGAACGGCAAGAAGGTCGCCGTCGTGGGCTCCGGCCCGTCCGGCATCACCTGTGCCGGCGAGCTCGCCCGCAACGGCTTTGACGTCACCGTCTTCGAGGCCTTCTTCACCGGCGGCGGCGTGCTCGTCTACGGCATCCCCGAGTTCCGTCTGCCCAAGGCGGTCGTCAAGCGCGAGATCGACGGCCTCGAGGAGATGGGCGTCAAGTTCGAGTACAACTCCGTCGTCGGCCGCATCGCCGACGCCGAGGAGCTCTTCGCCGAGGGCTTCGACGCCATCTACATCGCCACGGGCGCGGGCCTGCCCAAGTTCCTCAACGTCCCGGGCGAGAACCTCCCCAACGTCTTCTTCGCCAACGAGTACCTCACGCGCGTGAACCTCATGAAGGCGAACCACTTCCCCGAGTACGACACGCCCACCAAGCACGGCAAGAACGTCGTGGTCTTCGGCGGCGGCAACGTCGCCATGGACGCGGTGCGCACCGCCAAGCGCCTGGGCGCCGAGCGCGCGATCATCGCCTACCGCCGCACCGAGGAAGAGATGCCCGCCCGTCGCGCGGAGCTCCACCACGCCAAGGCCGAGGGCGTCGAGGTCATGCCGCTCGTGGCCCCGCTCGAGTTCGTGAAGGGCGAGGACGGCTGCGTCTGCGCCGTGCGCGTGCAGAAGATGGAGCTCGGCGAGCCCGACGAGTCCGGTCGCCGTCGTCCGGTGCCCATCGAGGGCGCCATCGAGGAGATCCCCTGCGACGTGGCCATCTCCGCCATCGGCACCAACGCCAACCCGTTCGCCAAGATGATCGGCGACATCAAGCTCAACAAGTGGGGCTACATCATCGCCGACGAGGACGGCCGCACCTCCGACCCGCGCATCTGGGCCGGCGGCGACATCGTCACCGGCGCGGCCACGGTCATCCTGGCCATGGGCGCCGGCAAGACCGCCGCGGCGAGCATCACCAAGGCGCTCGTCGGCTAGCGAGAAGAGCGTCTGACCGCAAGGTCCGGCCCTCCCGGTTCTTGGAACCGGGAGGGCCCTTCTCTGTCGAGGTCCTTCTCGACTCATAACCCATCAGGCCGAGGCCTCCAAGGCCCAAACTAACGAGAAGAGTCCCCCGGTGTTCCGGAGAGAAGTTCCGCAAAGCGCACTTCTCGAAGGAACGCCGGGGGACTCGCCGAGTCAGGTTAGTTCAGGCGCGAGCCTAGTACATGCCGCCCTGGCCGCCCTGGGCCGCCGCCGCGGAGATGGCCTCCTCGATGCTGGTGTTCTTGGGCTCGTCGGAGACGGTCGCCTCGGTGATGAGGATCAGCGACGCCACGGAGGCAGCGTTCTGCAGCGTGACGCGGCAGACCTTGACGGGGTCGAGCACGCCCATCTCGATCATGTCGCCGTACTCGCCGGTGGCGGAGTCGAGGCCCTGGCCAGCCGGGAGCGCCTTGATCTTCTCGGTCACGACGGAGCCCTCGAAGCCGGCGTTGTTGGCGATGGTCTTCACGGGCGCCTCGAGCGCCTTGCGGACGGTCTCGACGCCGATCTTCTCGTCGGAGTCGACGGTCTCGACGCCGTCGAGCACCTTGGAGGCCTCGAGGAACGCCACGCCGCCGCCGGCGACGATGCCCTCCTCCACGGCCGCGCGGGTCGCCTGCAGGGCGTCCTCGATGCGGTGCTTGATCTCCTTGAGCTCGACCTCGGTGGCAGCGCCGACCTTGATGACGGCCACGCCGCCGGCAAGCTTGGCGAGGCGCTCCTGGAGCTTCTCCTTGTCGAAGTCGGAGGTGGTCACGTCGTACTCGGCCTTGATCTGGGCGATGCGCTCGTCGATGGCCTCCTTGGAGCCGGCGCCGCCGACGATGGTGGTGTCGTCCTTGGAAATCTTGACGGACTTGGCGCGGCCGAGCATCTCGGCGGTGACGTCGGTGAGCTGGACGCCGAGCTCCTTCATGGCGACCTGGCCGCCGGTCAGGATGGCGATGTCCTCGAGCATGCGCTTGCGGCGGTCGCCGTAGCCGGGGGCCTTGACGGCGCAGACGTTGAGGACGCCGCGGAGCTTGTTGAGGATCAGCGTGGCCAGGGCCTCGCCGTCCACGTCCTCGGCGATGATGAGCAGCGGCGCGCCCTGCTTCTGGACGGCCTCGAGGATCGGCAGGATGTCCTGGATGTTGGAAACCTTCTGGTCGGTCATGAGGATGTAGGGGGAGTCGAGCTCGGCCGTCATGGTCTCGTTGTTGGTCGAGAAGTACGGCGAGATGTAGCCCTTGTCGAACTGCATGCCCTCGACGGTGTCGATGTCGATGCCGAAGGTCTGGGACTCCTCGACGGTGATGACGCCGTCCTTGCCCACGACCTCCATGGCGTCGGAGATCTTGGCGCCGATCTCGGGGTCGGAGGCGGAGATGGTGCCGACGGAGGCGATCTGCTTCTTGGTGGAGACCTCCTGCGCGTTCTTGCGCATCTCCTCGACGATGGCGTTCACGGCCTTGTCGACGCCGCGACGGATGGCGATGGGGTTGGCGCCGGCGGCCACGTTGCGCAGGCCCTCGTTGACGATGACCTGGGCGAGGAGCGTGGCGGTGGTGGTGCCGTCACCCACGGCGTCGTTGGTCTTGGTGGCGACCTCCTTCACGAGCTGGGCGCCCATGTTCTCGATGGGGTCCTTGAGCTCGATCTCCTTGGCAACGGAGACGCCGTCGTTGGTGATGGTGGGGGCGCCGTAGCTGCGCTGCAGGGCCACGTAGCGGCCCTTGGGGCCCATGGTGGTGGTCACGGCGTCAGCAAGGGTGTTCACGCCCTTGGCGAGCTTGGCACGAGCGTCGGTGCCGAAAAGAATGTCCTTAGCCATTTCTTGTTCCTCCAAGTTTGCGGTTCTTCTCGCTTTGGGCGAGCGTTAGTCCTCGATGACGGCGTAGATGTCGTCGGCGCGCAGGAGCAGGAAGTCCTCGCCGTCGATCTTCACCTCGTTGCCGCCGAACTTGCCGTAGTAGACCTCGTCGCCAACCTTGACGTCGATGGCGATGCGCTCGCCCTTGTCGTTCACCTTGCCGGCGCCCACGGCGACGACCTGGCCGCGCTGCGGCTTCTCCTGCGCACCGCTGGAGATGTAGAGACCGGACGAGGTCTTCTCCTCCTTGGGGGCGGGCTTCACGAGGACGCGGTCACCAAGCGGCTTGAGAGTCATGTTCAAGAACCTCCTTCTTGTGCCCGGGGGCACGTCTGCGACGCGGGTGCCGCGCCGCCATAGCCAACGCTCAAAATAATACCCAGCAACGCGGACTTATACCACCTCGCTAGAAAAAATCTTCCAACTCGCACTTAGATTTTCTGAGGCGCGGGCGCGCACGGCAATTGGCGCACACTCTGATAGCATGGGCACGACCGACAAAGGAGCAGCCCATGAGGCAAACGACGCTCGCGTGCGGCGCACTTCTCGCCCTGGTCGCGCTTCTCGCCTTTGCTGGTTGCGCGTCCGGGCAGGTCGCGGAGGCCCCGGAGGAGCCCGCTGCCGAGGAGGAGGCCACGGTGGACGAGTTCGTGAGCACGGCGATGGTCGTCACGTTTGGCGACGGCGAGAAGTACGACGAGCTGGTGGCGCAGATCTGGCAGCCCAAGGACCCGTCCGAGCCGCCGCTGGCCTCGCTCGAGTACACGACGGAGCTGGCCGCAACGTCCGTCATGCTCGGAACGTACGGCTACACCTGGACCTACGAGGAGGGCGGCTCGAAGCAGACCGTGACCGCGGACGGCCGCACCCCACCCAGCTGGAGGTAGACAGCCTGCCCGACGTACGCGTGGACGGGCCCACCGAGGTCACCGTGAGTTTTGACGTGAAGAATACGGAGCTTGTGGTCTCTCGCTGGAGCGAGGGCGCGCTTGATGTCGAGGGTGAGCCGGTCGAGGTGGAGGGCGGCACATTCATCGTCGAGCCGGGGTATCGCTACGCCTTCTTCGCCACCTTCTACGCCGGCCACGCCACCTACGCCTTCACTGTCCGATAGATCCAGCGTGCAAGGGGGAGTAGCCGTACAATGAGGACAGCCACTTTTGCACGTTTGCGCGGCTTTTGTTGGGAAGCGAGGCGCGTATGAAACCTAAGGCATCTCGTGGCATCGCGATAGCGGCGATTCTGGCCATCTTCGTTGCCACCTTTGCGTCCTGCGTGACACTTCCGCGCAGCGGCGCGCACGACCCCGAGGCCAACGTCCCCGGGGCGCAGGCCCTAGTATCCGGGGAGGACGACGCCGTCCCGCTGACCCTGGGAACTTACACCTGGAGCTACATGAACGGCAGCGAGAGGCGCATCGAGGAGCTCCGCCAGATCGACCCACAGGAATGGCACGCCGACGAGCTGGCGCAGGTTTCGGTCACGGCGGGGTCGACCGTCACCGTGCGCTTTGACGAGGAGCCGCTCTGGGCGTACGTGCGGAGCTGGGACGAGGAGGAGCTCGCCGCCGGCTCGTTGGCGGACTCGCCCCTCCTCTGGCGGCTGCGGACGCCGATTGACGCGGCCGAATCGGTGGGCGACGAGGTCAGCTCGACCTTCAAGGACGGAGCCCTCACGTTTGAGGTCGAGCCCGGGCGCCGCTACGCGATCAGCGCAACCTATGAGCAGGGCTTCTCGGGCAACGACCACATCGAGTACGTCTTCACCGTGCGGTAGGCCGCCCTGCACGGCCGCCTTACGCTACAGGCTCTCGAGCTCGGCGAGCCAGAGGGCGGAGCAGGAGTCGGACGGCATGCGCAGGTCGCCGCGCGGGCTCACGGCCGCCGAGCCCACCTTGGGGCCGTCCGGCAGACAGCTGCGCTTGAACTGCTGAGCAAAGTAGCGGCGGTAGAAGACCTTGAGCCAGGAGAGGATCGTCTCGTCGTCGTAGGTCCCGCCCAGCGCGTGGCGGGCAAGGCGGTAGACCTTGGCCGGGTTGGTGCCGCGACGCAGGACCTCGTAGAGGAAGAAGTCGTGCAACTCATAGGGCCCGACGAGGTCCTCCGTCTTCTGCGCGATCTGTCCGTCGCCCGTGGCGGGCAAAAGTTCCGGGGAGACCGGTGTGTCCAGCACGTCGAGAAGAACGTCCTTCTCGGCCGCATTTCCGCAGGTGTCGGCCACGTAGCGCACGAGATGGCGTACCAGCGTCTTGGGCACGCTCGCATTGACGGCGTACATGGACATGTGGTCGCCGTTGTAGGTGGCCCAGCCCAGCGCCAGCTCGGAGAGGTCGCCGGTGCCGATGACGAGGCCGCCCTCCTGGTTGGCCACGTCCATGAGGATCTGCGTGCGCTCACGGGCCTGGGCGTTCTCGTAGGTGACGTCGTGGACGGACTCGTCGTGCCCGATGTCGGCGAAGTGCTGGCGCACGGCGGGACCGATCACGATCTCGCGCAGCTGAACGCCGAGCGCGTCGGAGAGCTGGGTGGCGTTGTCGTGCGTGCGGTCGGTGGTGCCGAAGCCGGGCATGGTGACCGCGATGATTCCGCTGCGATCCAGGCCGAGAAGGTCGAAGGCGCGCACGGCCACGAGCAGCGCGAGCGTGGAGTCGAGGCCGCCGGAGACGCCGATGACCGCCTTGCTCGAGCGCGTGTGCGCGAGGCGCTTGGCGAGGCCATGGGCCTGGATCGAGAAGACGTCCTCGCAGCGCTCCGCCCGGCGGGCAGCGTCGGACGGCACGAAGGGGTGCGGGTCGACCCAGCGCGTGAGATGCACGTGATGCACGTCGAGCGTGAAGCGGCCCACGTGGTAGTCAAGCTGCGCGGCGTTGGCGACGGTCTGGAACGTGGACATGCGGCGACGCTCGGCGGCGAGCTGGCGCACGTCGACCTCGCTGAGCGCTCGGCCGTCGCCGAAGGGGGCGCCCTCCGCGAGCAGGCGGCCGTTCTCGGCCACGAGGTCGTGGCCGGAGAAGACGAGATCCTGCGTGGACTCGCCCGTACCGGCGCTAGCGTAGACGTAGCCGCAGACGAGGCGGGCGCTCTGACCGCGCACCAGCTCGCGACGGTAGTCCGCCTTGCCGACGAGGGCGTTGGAGGCACTGAGGTTGCAGACGAGCGTGGCGCCGGCCTGCGCGTGACGGATCGACGGGGTCTCCGGGACCCAGAGGTCCTCGCAGATCTCCGCGGCAACGACGAGCTCCGGCAGCTCCTCGCAGGCGAAGAGCTGGCTCATGCCGAAGGGGACGTCGAGCTGGCCCGCCACGTCTATGGGCACAACGTCCGCCGTGCCGGGGACGAAGTGGCGCCCCTCGTAGAACTCGTTGTAGGTGGGGATGTGGCGCTTGGGGACCACGCCCACGATCGTGCCGGACGAGACGACGGCGCAGCAGTTGTAGAGCTTGGCGTTCACGCGCACGGGCACGCCCACGAGCAGGAGCGCGTCGAGGTCCTCGGTGCGCGCGGCAAAGTCCGCCAGACCGCGCTCGGCGGCGTCGAGCAGGGCGTCCTGCCAGAAGAGGTCCTCGCAGGTGTAGCCCGTGATGGCGAGCTCGGGCAGCACCACGACCGAGGCGCCGTCCTCGGTGCAGGCGCGCTCCGCGGCGGCCACGCACGCATCCACGTTGAAGGCGACGTCCGCGACGCGAACCTCCGGCGTCACCGCCGCGACCTTGACGAACCCGTCCTGCATGGTGCCCCCTCTCGCTGTCCTCAGCCCATCGTATCAAAGGCGACCATACACACCCCCTTAATCTGAGGCTAAATCACCCCAAAACAGGTAGGTATGTATGGTTGCCCTCGCTACCCCTCGAGGTAGCGGGAGAGGAACTCGCGGGTCCTGGGGTGCTCGGGCGCGGAGAAGAGCTTCTCGGGCGCGCCCTTCTCGGCGATGACGCCCTTGTCCATGAAGACGACCTCGTCGGAGACGTTGCGCGCGAAGGCCATCTCGTGCGTGACCACGACCATCGTCATGCCCTCGGCCGCGAGGCGTCGCATGACCTCGAGGACCTCGCCCACGATCTCGGGATCGAGCGCGGAGGTGGGCTCGTCGAAGAGCATGAGGTCGGGCTGCATGCAGAGGGCACGCGCGATGGCGACGCGCTGCTTCTGGCCGCCGGAGAGGTTGTTCACGTCCGCGCGGGCGAAGTCGTCAAGGCCCACCGACTCGAGGTGGCGCATCGCGACCTCCTCGGCCTCGACCTTACCCATCTTCTTGAGGGTCACGGGCGCGAGCGTGCAGTTGTCGAGCACGTTCATGTTGCTGAACAGGTTGAAGCCCTGGAACACCATGCCGATCTTCTCGCGCAGGCGGTTCACGTCCACGTGCTCTGCCGCGAGGTCGGCGCCGTGGAACCAGACGTGCCCGGCGTCGGGCGTTTCGAGCAGGTTGATGCAGCGCAAGAGGGTCGACTTGCCGGAGCCGGAGGCGCCGATGATCGTGACCACCTGGCCGGGCATGACGTCGAGGTTGATGTCGCGCAGGACCTCGAGGTCGCCGAAGCTCTTGCGCAGGCCCTCGATGCGGACCATCGGCTCGGCGGCGGAGCTGTCGTTCTTCTCGCTCATGGCTTACTCCTCCACCTTCACGGGCTGGTCGGACGTGCTGCCCATGGTCTCGGCCTTGACGTTGAAGCGGTGCGCGAACTTGCCGAGCAGCCACGACGCGATCGCTGTCATGATCAGGTAGAACACGGCGGCCACGAGGTAGGCGTTGAGCTGCTTGTAGTAGATGCCCGCCACGGTGGACGCGGCGAAGGCCAGGTCGAACACACCGATGACCGAGAGCACCGACGAGTCCTTGATGTTGATGACGAGCTCGTTGGAGAGACCGGGGATGGCGAACCTGATGCCCTGCGGGAAGACGACCCGCACCATGGCCTGCCACTGCGAGAGGCCGAGCGAGCGCGCCGCCTCCATCTGGCCCTTGTCCACCGACTCGATGCCGCCACGCAGCACCTCCATCATGTAGGCGGTGGAGTTGAGCGAGACCACCACGAGGCCGGCGATGAAGCGCGACCAGATGGCGTTGGTCTCGGTGACGCTGAGGCCAAAGCCGCTCACCACGGCGAAGCCGGCGTAGTAGATGATGACGCCCTGCACGAGCATCGGCGTGCCGCGCACCACGGTGCTGTAGAGCTTGGCAAACCAGACGCCGATCTTCTTGAAGAAGCGAACGCAGTCGTTGTCGGAGCGGTCGATCTGCATGATGCGCGCGAAGACCAGCAGCAGCGCCAGGAAAAACGCGATCAGCGTGCCGAAGACCGCCAGCTCGATGGTGGTGACGATGCCGGTGATGTAGGTGTCGCGACCCTGCTGGAACATGTAGAGCACCTGGGCGAGCATGTCGTCGGGCATCTTGTCCGCGGCGGCGGCCACCCGCCAGGCGCTCGCCAGGCCCATGGCCCAGCGGTCGACGAGAAGGACCGCGGCTATCGCCCAGATCACGTAGGAGCCCACGCGCAGCGCGCGAGCCGCGGCGGGCTTGGTGAACGGCGCCATCTCGGCGTAGCTCTGCCAGTGCGTGAGCTTGAAGAGCAGCGCCACGGCCGAGAGCACGAGCCACGCGGCCAGGACGTAGTACATCACCAGCTCGACGGTGAAGGCACGCGCCAGGAAGGAGAGCTCCGGGCGCGGCGAGCTCGAGAGCAGCATGCCGAGAAACGCCACGACGCTTGTGCCCAGCAGCACGTAGCGATGGTCGCGCGTCACGAAGTCACGCAGTTTTGACATCAGGGCTCCTTGCGGTTCTTGCGGTTCTTCTTGCCGTGAACGGGACGAGGGCCAAGGCCCCCGCCCCGCTCGGATGAAACTAGGGTGTGGAAAGGTGCCTGGCACTTTTCCACGGTCGCTACGCCGGCTGGCGATCCATGCAGTCCTGCCACATCTCGAGGCGCTCCTCCTCGGAGATGCCGGCAATGATCTCGTTCAGGCGGTCGAGCATCTCGTCGTTGCCCTTGGCGATGGCGGCGTTGTCCGGGTTGCTCGGGTCGGAGAAGCCCGCGCCCTCCTCGAGCTCGACTTTCATGAGGTCGGGATAGTTCTCGAGCAGGTTGGGCAGCGACATCGAGGAGAACGTGATGGCGTCGCAGGTGCCGTTCTCGATGGCGTCCACCACCAGCGGCACCGTGGCGACAGGCGTGAGGTGGTTGACGTCGGGAATCTCCTCGATGAGGTCGTCGTAGAAGGTGTCCTTCTGGCCGAGGACGGAGGCACCGGAGAAGTCGGAGAGCTTGGTGGCGCCAGCGTAGGGGCCGTCCTTCTTCACGACGATGATGACCTCGTCGTCGATGTAGGAGTCGGTGAAGTCGGCGGACTCGGCGCGCTCCGGCGTGACGGACATGCCGGCGCAGATGATGTCGATGGTACCGTTGCTCAGGGAGTCGACGAGCGCGCCGAACTCCATCTTCACGGCCACGGGCTCCATGCCCAGCTCCTCGGCGATGCGCTTGGCGATCTGCACGTCGTAGCCGTCGGCATAGGCGCCCTCGACGTTCTCGATGGGGATGGTGGTGTCGGACTCCTCGGAGACCTGCCAGTTGTACGGGGCGTAGGCTGCCTCCATGCCGACGCGCAGGGTCTTGCCGTCGCCGAGGGTCGCCCCGGCGGCGTCTGCCGCAGGCTCGTCGGCCGCGTCCGCGGCGTCATCGGCGCTCTCCTGCGCGGCGGGACCGCAGCCGGAAAGGACCATCACGCCCCCCATGCCCGCCACGAGGCTCGAGAGCTTCAGGAAGTCGCGGCGAGAGACTCTGTCAGATACAAGAACGTGCGGGGTGGCCTTCATGGTGGTTCCTTTCCCTTTGTGGTAATCCCCTTCCGCGCGACGCAACCGGAGGGGACCCATTCCCCTCCCCCTTGCAACCTAATGCGAGAAAGTTACGCGCACGTGGGCAGAATACCCCGGGACGAGAAGAACCGCGAGCTGATACCATCGTGGGAAACACCGCCGTAACGGGTGGGCGTGCGACCAGGCTTCCCGTGGAGAACGTCGCGGCTCGGACGGGCTTTGCGGGCCCAAGCCACTTTGGGAAGCTCTTCCGCGAGCGAACGGGCCTCTCGCCCCGCGCCTATCGCACCGAAAAATGCTTCAAGAGGGGTCTGTCCCCTTTTGAATCACTCCCAGGTGGGAGGGACCGGGGCGTCGGGGGTGGCCCAGGTGCCCAGGGCGGCGTTGGGATCGGCATCCAGCGTAGACGGCGAGAAGGACCCGGCGCTGTAGCTCCTCAGGGCCGCGATGCCGATCATCGCCGCGTTGTCGCCGCAGGCGCGCATGGGCGGCACGGTCACGCGCACGCCGCGCTTCTCGAGCGCTTTCTTGTACGCCGCGCGCAGGCCCGGGTTGGCCGCCACGCCGCCGCCGACGCAGAAGTCGGAGACGCCGGTCTCCTCCACCGCGGTCACGGCCTTGGCCACCTGCACGTCGATGACCGCGGCCTCGAAGCTCGCCGCCAGGTCGGGCAGGTTGATCGCGCGGCCGGCGCGGTTCTCGCCCTCGATGTAGGTGATGACGGCCGTCTTGAGGCCGGAGAGGCTGAAGCTGTAGTCCCCGCTGTGCATCATCGCGCGCGGGAAGTGGATGGCCTTGGGGTTGCCCTGCGCCGAGAGCCTTGAGATCACGGGGCCGCCGGGATAGCCCAGGCCGAGCGCCTTGGCCACCTTGTCGAAGGCCTCGCCAACCGCGTCATCAATCGTGGCGCCGAGAAGGACGTAGTCGCCCCAGGCGCGCACGTGCACGAGCATGGTGTTGCCGCCGGAGACGATGCTCGCCACGAAGGGCGGCTCGAGATCCGGGGTCTCGAAGAGGTTGGCCATGAGGTGGCCCTCGAGGTGATGCGCGGCAATGAGCGGCAGGTCGGCGGCCGCGCAGAGGCCCTTCGCGAAAGCGACGCCCACCACGAGCGCGCCCACGAGGCCCGGGCCCGCCGTCACGCCCACGGCCGCGAGGTCGGACGGGGCCAGCGTGTCCACGCCGAAGCGCTCGCCGGCGCGCGCGAGCGTCTCCTCGAAGACGCCGACGATGGCCTCGGTGTGCTTGCGGGAGGCGATCTCGGGCACCACGCCGCCGAAGCGCGCGTGGAAGTCGATCTGCGTGGCCACGACGCTCGCGCACACCACGCCGTGGGAGTCGGTCACGGCCATGGCGGTCTCGTCGCAGGAGGACTCGATCGTAAGGATGAGCGGGCCGGCGGCCGCCAGCGCGGCCTCAGCCTCAGGAGTGCGCTCGCCGGGCACGATCGGCCACGGGCGGATGGACGGTGCCGGCTCGGGACGGCCGGTCGCGATCACGGCGTCCGCAGCCAGCGGCAGCGAGGCGCGCAGGATGAGCGCGTCGTGGCCGGCGCCGTAGTAGCCCGGGCGACGGCCCTCCTCCACGAGGCCGAGCGCCCCATAGAGGGCGCGGGCCGGCTCGTTCTTCTCGTCCACCTCAAGCGAGATCGTCTGCGCGCCGAGCATCTGCGCGTCGTAGGCAACGCGGGCGACGAGGCGCGTGGCAATGCCCTCGCGCCGACGCGCCGCGTCCACGACGACCTCCTCGACCTCGAAGTCCGCCCCCGCGAGCACGCCGCCCGCAAATCCGATGACGGCCCCCTGGTCGTGCGCGACCCACCAGCTGCGGCCGGGCTGGGAGAGCTCCTCGTAGAACATCCTCTCGGTCCACGGCGTGTGCGCCGCGCCCTCATAGACGGCCGCCTCGAGCGCGGCCACGGCGGCGGCGTCGTTCACCGTCATGGGGCGCAGCTGCAGGTGGATGCCCGCGAGCGCGTCATCGACGCCGGTGAGCTCCACGGACGCCGGCTTCTTGAGGCCCAGACGCGTGCGCTCCGCCTCCTCGGCGTCGGAGAGGCGCGTGTAGATGGGCAGGACGAGCGCCGGGTCGCCGGGCTGCTCGCCGAAGACGCCGGCCTCGACGGCAGCGCGCAGCAGCCCCTCGCCCGCGGGGTACCACGCCTCCTCGGGCGAGAAGGACGCGAGGCCCGCGGCCTCGAAGCGCGCACGGTACTTGGCCAGGCCGTTGCCTGTGAGCGTGAGGTCGGCCGCGTCGGCGCGCTCCGCCCATTCGGCCACGCAGGCGCCGGCCTTGAGAACGGTCTCGGCCGGGAAGGTGCGATGCGCGCTGGCGTCGTCGAGCTCGTAGATGCCGGGATAGACCTCGCCGCGCATGGCGTCGCCCGCCACGGCGAGCGTGCCGCGCACGCCGGCGTCCCACGCCGACCACGCCATCGCGTCGAGCGCCGAGGTGCCGAAGAGCGGAATCCCCGCGCCGCACGCGAGGCCCTTGGCCGTGGCGATGCCGATGCGCACGCCCGTGAACGATCCAGGGCCGCGCCCCACAAGCACGGCATCGAGGTCGGCCATCGCAAGGCCGGCGTCAGCAAGCGCCCCCTGCACCGTGGTCACGAGCTCCACGTTGGCCTGGCGACGGCACATATGGTCGCGCGCGGCCAGCACCGTCACGGCACCGTCGGCGTCCACGCGTCCGACGGCGCAGGCCAGCATGTCCGTGGACGTGTCCAGCGCAAGGATGGTCTTCTCGGCGTTCTTCTCGCTCATTCGCAGCTCTTCTCGCTCGGAGTTTCAGCCTTTCCAGTGTAGTCAAAACACCCAGCCTCGGCCTCCGTCCGCCCCCCTTCCGGGTGCGACGCCCCCCTCTTCCGGATATGTACGAAGTTGCACTATTAATACGGTACCTTGCAATCATAAAACCGCGGGTAGGCGGATTGTTGAGAAGAACATCAATTTTGCAACAGTGTACATACCCGGAAAGAGGGAGCGGCAACCGAGGGGAGGTCGCACCGAAGGAGGACCTCGGCCCTACGCGTTGGCGGCATGCTCGGCGGCGACCGCCTCGATGAGCTGTGCGAGCGGCCAAGCACGGTTGGCCTTGGTGAGCAGGGCCTTGGGGCCCACCACGCACCCCGCCTCGCGCGAGCGGGCGAGAAACTCGTTCACCTGCGCGTCGGTAAGACCGCAGAGCAGCACGAACTCCCCCGCCGCGGGCTCCGGGCCCGCATACGGCACGGGCGCCGGTCGGAACCCCGGCAGCCGGGCGAACGCGCCCACGGCGTCTCCCAGCCGCTCATACCCGGCCGTGCGCGCCACCACGCCCATATCCTTCAGCACCGCCCGGACCGCCGCGCCCTTCTCGGAAGAGGGGTCAAGCCCCCAGAGCACCGCGCACGGCGCGGGCCCCGAGGGCTTGACCTTCTTCGATCCGACGGCCTTCTTCCTAGGCCTGCCAGCCATTAGCCGAAGTAGCGCTCGAGCAGGCCCTTGAGAGCCTTGCCGTGACGGGCCTCGTCGCGCGCCATCTCGTGGACGGTGTCGTGGATGGCGTCGAGGTTGTTCTTCTTGGCGCAGGTGGCGAGCTCGACCTTGCCCTGCGTGGCGCCGAACTCGCAGTCGACGCGCCAGGCGAGGTTGGACTTGGTGTCAGCCTTCATGTTGGGCTCGAGCTCCTCGCCGAGCAGCTCGGCGAACTTGGAGGCGTGCTCGGCCTCCTCGTAGGCGGCCTTCTCCCAGTAGAGGCCGATCTCGGGGTAGCCCTCGCGGTGCGCGATGCGCGCCATGCAGAGGTACATGCCGACCTCGGAGCACTCGCCGGTGAAGTTGGCCTTGAGCTGCTCGAGGATGTAGGCCTTGTCCTCGTCGGAGATGTCGGGGTTGTCCTTGACGGTCTTGGCGTAGATGCCGTACTCGTGCTCGGCGGCGAGCTTGAGCTCCCCCTCGACCTTCTCGAACCGGCTGGCCGGAGCGTGGCAGACCGGGCACTCCGCCGGCGGCTCGGCGCCCTCGTAAATGTAGCCGCAGACCTTGCAGACCCACTTGTCCATCGTGAAACCTCCTTGTTGTTTCGTCGGCGGAGCCGCGGCCCCGCCCCTCTCCTATGCACACGGCCAGGCTCCCGCCTAGGCCGAAGATGCCTCGCATGCCTGGCATGCGGGACACACGCCGTCGAACTGCAGCGTGTGACCGGTTATGCGATAGCCCGACGCGCCCGACGCGGCGTCGTCGACGCCGTCGAGCACGGGGACCATCACGTCGTCCACGCGGCCGCAGCGGGTGCAGCGCACGTGGTAGTGCTCGAACGCGCGGTGGTCGAAGCGGTCCGCCCCGTTGTTGATGCGCACGCGCCCGATCTGGCCCTCGTCGGCGAGCAGGCTCAGCGTGCGGTAGACGGTCGCACGACCGATGCCGGGATGCTCCTCGCGGACGGCCTCGTAGACCTCGTCGGCGGTGGGATGGTTGGCGAGGCGCCGCAGCTCCTCTGCGATGATCTGGCGCTGGACGGTGTTTCTCGTCGGCATGTCCCGCCTCCCCTCTCGGCCTACGAGAAGGATAGCATATTGAGACTAAATCTCACAAAGAAAATTCCCGGCGGTCTCGTTGACGGGTTTTGCGGTCCGCCGACGCCGATTCATGGGCATAAGGCGAAAAAGTCGTCACCCGCGGCAACGCCAAAGCCTCGCCAGGGGGCGAGAAGGGCCACTGCCCGCCGCGTCACAGTGCGGAGAGCAGCCCCTCGCCGCGCACGTCGTGCGCGACCAGCCGGACCTCACGCGGGGGTTCCTCCCCGGGCTCGGCCTCGTCATCCAGGCGTGTCACGAAGACGTCCACGCGCGCGTCGCCGATCTCGTCGGCGAACTGCTCGCCCCACTCGATGACGCAGACGCCGTCGGCGCCGAGCACGTCGAAGATGCCCGTGTCCTCCAGCTGCTCGGCGTCGTCGAGCCGATAGAGGTCAAAGTGGCAGAGCGGCATCTCCGCCCCCTCGTAGACCATCTCGATCGTGAACGTGGGGCTCGTGACGTCACCCCTCACGCCCATGCCCGCGGCGATGCCCTTGGTAAGCTGGGTCTTGCCGGCGCCGAGATCGCCGGTCAGGACGAGCACGTCGCCTGCGCGCAGGGTCTCCCCCAGGCGCTCGCCCAGCGCGATGGTCTCCTCGCGCGACACGGTCCGGAAGCTCTTCTCGCTCATCGCGCCTCCCCCGCCGGGTGCTCGGCGAGCCAGGTGCCCACCATCCGCAGGTCGTCCTCGAGCAGCGGCTGCCACTCGGAGTGGTAGATGCAGGCGGCCGGGTGGAACGTCGGGCACACCACGAAGTGGCCCGTCTGGTGAAGGCGGCCGCGCAGCGACGTCACGCCCGCGCTCGTCCTCAGCACGAACTGCGACGCGAAGTTGCCCAGGCACACGATCACGTCCGGCCAGATCGAGCGGATCTGCTCGCGCAGGAACGGGGCGCACGCCTCGATCTCCTCGGGCTTGGGGTTGCGGTTTCCGGGCGGTCGGCACTTGACCACGTTTGCGATGTAGATCTCGTCACGCGTGAGGCCGGCGCAGCCGAGAAGCGCGTCCAGCTTGTGGCCGGCGGCGCCGACGAAGGGCTCGCCCTGCAGGTCCTCGTTGCGGCCGGGGCCCTCGCCGATGAACATCACCCGCGCATGGGGGTTGCCCACACCGAAGACCAGGTTCGTGCGCGTGGCGCCCAGCGGGCAGAGCTGGCAGTTGCCCATGAGGTCGCGAATCTCCTGAAGCGAGACCTCGCGCGGCCCCTGGTGCTCGTGGCCAGGAATGCGCATGACGGACATGAGGTCGAGCCCCCTTCTCTCGGCGGCGGTCCTGCCGCCGGCGCGGCTAGGTGTAGATCTTCTCAAGACGCATCCCAAAGTCGCACACTACCTCGTAGTTGATGGTGTTCCTCAGCCCCGCCATCTCCTCGGCCGTGATGTGCTCGTCGTCGTCCGCCCCGATCAGGGTCACCACGTCGCCATACTCGACGGGGCGCGTGGGACGGTAGGAGCGGGCACCGTTGACGTCCACGGCGAACATGAGCTGGTCCATGCAGATGTTGCCCACCTGGCGGCAGCGTACGCCGCCGACCAGCACGTCCATCTGGTTGGAGAGCTCGCGGGCGAGGCCGTCCGCGTAGCCGATGGGAACCGTGGCGACCTGGATGTTGCGACGGGGGACCCGCCAGGTGAGGCCGTAGCCCACGCCGTCCCCGACGTTGGGGTAGATGACGCGCACCACGCGACCGCGCACGCTCATGACCGGCTCGAGGTCGATGCACCCGTGCGTGGTGTCGGCGGGGTGCAGGCCGTAGAGCCCCACGCCGACGCGGCACATGTCGAAGTGGCACTCGGGGTGAAGGATGGTGCCCGGGGTGTTGTCGCAGTGCACGAGCCCCGTGTCCAGGCCGGCGCCACGCAGCGCCTCGACCGTCTCGCGGAAGCGGTTGAGCTGCAGGGCGAAGTCCCAGTCGTCGGGGACATCGGCGGTCGCGAAGTGCGTGAAGGTGCCCGCGCACTCGAGGCCGCGGTGGAAGTCGATCGTGCGGCGCAGCTCGACGGCGTCGGCGCGACGGACGCCGATCCGGGTCATGCCCGTGTCCACGGCGAGGTGATAGCGCGCCACGCGACCGGCCGAGGCGGCGGCCTCGCCGAGGGCGAGCGCGAACTCGGAGGTGTACACGGCGGGCATGAGGTCGTACTCGACGAGCGTCTGGACGCAGGTCGCCGGGGGCTCGGAGAGGATGAGGATGGGCCACTCGATCCCCGCCTCGCGAAGGGCGACGCCCTCCCTCACGGTGGCGACGGCGAACTGGCTGGCCCCGGCGGCGTGCATGGTCTTGATGCACGGAACGGCCCCGTGGCCGTAGGCGTCGGCCTTGACCACGCACATCATCTCGACGCCGCGGCCCAGGAGGCGCCTGAACGCCGACGTGTTCCTCCTCAGCGCCGCAAGGTTGACCTCGACCCAAGCCCAACGGCTCTCGGGTCCCTGAACCCTCTCCACGGCTCCACCTTCCTGCGGCCTACGGCCGCGTTACTCCCCCGCCGGTCCGTCGGGATAGGCGACGTGCGCGTCGACGGCGTCCGAGGCGACGCCGACCACGTCTATGATGTCACTCGCCATCACCGCGCGCGAGCCCCGGCGCTCGGCGGCGAGCGTTCCGGCGTAGGCGTGCACCTCGCAGACGTAGGCGGCCAGCAGCGCGGGGTCGACGTCGACCTCGGTACGCTGGGCCAGCGCGGACGCCATCATGCCCGCCAGCACGTCGCCCGACCCCGCCGTGGCGAGCGCGGCCGGACCCGGCTTGGGGAGCACGGCCCGCTCCACGCTCACGCAGCAGGTCGCGGTGCCCTTGCCCACGACGACGAGCTCGGAGCCCCCGTCCGCCCAGACGATGTCGCGCGCGGCGTCGAGCTGGTCCGAGAGGGAGGAGACCCCGCCGGCCGGACGGCCCACCAGGCGCGCCAGCTCGCCCCGGTGCGGGGTGAGGACGAGCGGGGCGGAGCGGCGGATGATCTCGGGGTACTGAGGGAGCGCGCCGCTGGTCAGGCGCGCGAGGCAGTTGAGGCCGTCGGCGTCCACCACCATCGGGACGTCCATGCCGAGAAGTGCCGAGACGACGGCGCAGGTGCCGCCGCTCACGCGGAGCCCCGGGCCCACCAAGACCGCGGAGGAGCGCTCGGCGAGCTTGCAGACCACGTCGCGCGCGTCGGCGGTCAGGGTCCCGTCGGCGTCCTCCGGGAGCGGCACCACGGGAATCTCCAGCAGATGCGCCTGGGCGACCGCCGCCGCGGAGGCGGGGGTCGCCAGCGTCACGTAGCCGGCGCCCATGCGGGCGGCGGCGAGGGCGGCCATGATCGCGGCGCCCGGGTAGCGCCGAGAGCCGCCCACGACGAGCACGGAGCCGCGGCTGAACTTGTCGACGGCGGACGTGCGGGGAAGCAGCGCCTCGAGGTAGTCCGCGAGGTCCGTCCTCCAAGCGACGGGGTCCTCGTCGACCACGAGCCGGTCGGTCTGCTCGGCGAGCGGCGCCACGACGATGGCGCCGCACACGTCCCGCCCGTCGTCGGTCAGCAGGCCCGGCTTGAGCGCCAGCATCGTCACTGTCATGTCGGCGACCACGCACGCCTCGGCGGCGAGGCCGGTCTGGGCGGACAGGCCGCTCGGAACGTCGACGGAGACCACGCGGGCCGCGCTCGCGTTGAGGCATTCGATCCAGATGTCGAACGGGGCTCTGACCTCCCCGTGGAAGCCGGTGCCGAGCATGCAGTCGAGGGCGACGTCCGCCGTGGCGAGAAGGTCGTCGAGCTCGTCGCGGGACGGTCCCACCAGCACCGAGGCACCGGCGCGCACCGCGCTCTGCGCCACCTGGCGCGGGAGGTCCCCGGGCAGCGCGTCAGGCTCGACGGGGGACACCACGGTCACGTTGGCGCCCTGGGCGCGCAGCGCCTCGGCGGCGACCCACCCGTCGCCGCCGTTGTTGCCCATGCCGGCGAGGACCACGACGTTGTCCATCTCGCCCAGCTCGAGCACCTCCTGGGCGGCGGCGAGCCCGGCCCGGTGCATGAGCTCGGAAACGCTCACGCCCTCGCGGGTCAGGGCCACCTCGACGCGCCTCACGTCATCAATGTTCAGCACTGGCTGCATATCCGCACCTCCGAAGGGCAACGGCGAACTTGGTCGTCACCCATCATACTCAAGAGTCCAGCCGGGGTGACCCCGCCGCCCTGAGCTCCAGGTCGTCGAGCTCCGCGTCCTGCACGCGCTCGAGCTCGTCGAGCACGGCGCGCGCCTCCTTGAACGAGTTCGCGAGGGCTCGCTCCGCGTCGCGGCGGGTGTCGGGCGCGGGGCGGACGTCGTCGGTCACCGCGATGGCGTTTGCGACCGCGACGTCGTGGGTGTGCGATATGGAGAGGGCGATCTCGCGGATGCCCTTCTCGCGGGCGACCTCCGCCGCACGGCCGCTCAGCAGCGCGCGCGGCCGGCCCGACTCGTCGCGACCGACGGACACGTCGCGAAACCCGACGCCGTCCGCGAAACCGGTCCCCAGCGCCTTGACCACCGCCTCGCGCGCCGCGAAGCGCGCGGCGTAGTGCTCCGCCGGGCGGGCGCACCTCTCGCAGTAGGCCCGCTCCTCGTCGGTGAAGACGCGCCGCGCGAAGTTGGGGCGCCGCGCGAGCACCCGCTCCATGCGGTCGATCTCCAGCATGTCCACGCCGATTCCAGCAGTTGCCATGACTACTCCACCGTGACGGACTTGGCCAGGTTGCGCGGCTTGTCCACGTCGCAGCCGCGGGCGCGCGCCACGGCGCGGGCCAGCATCTGCAGGTGGACAACGGCCACGATGGGCACGAGCAGCTCGTCGGAGACGGGCGGGATCCACAGCACGTGCTCGACGAGCGACGCCACGGCCTCGTCGCCGTCGGTCGCCACGGCCACGCAGACGGCGCCGCGGGCGATGACCTCCTGGATGTTGGAGACGGTCTTGTCGTGCACCCGGTCCTCGGGGACGATCGCCACCACCGGGAAGCCCGGCTCGAGAAGCGCGATCGGCCCGTGCTTCATCTCGCCGGCCGGATAGGCCTCGGCATGCAGGTAGCTGATCTCCTTGAGCTTGAGCGCGCCCTCGTAGGCAGTCGTCGAGTTGACGCCGCGGCCGAGGAAGAGCGCCGAGTGGGCGCGGCGGAAGACCGCCGCGGCGCGCTTGTCCTGCCAGGAGCGGGAGATGACCTCGCGGATGAGGTCCGGGATCGCGCAGAGGTCGCGATAGTGACGCTCGACCTCGGCGGCGTCCATCTCGCCCCTCGCCTGCGCGAGCCGCAGGGCGAGAAGCGCGCTCGCCACCATCTGCGCGGTGTAGGCCTTCGTGGAGGCCACGCAGACCTCCGGGCCCGCCTGGACGTAGAGCGTGCCATCCGACTCGCGGGCGGCGGTGGAGCCGAGCACGTTGGTGATCGCGAAGACCTTGCACCCCATCCCCCTCATGCGACGAGCCGCGGTGAGCGTGTCGGCGGTCTCTCCGGACTGGGTGATGATCACGCAGAGCGTGTTGGGCGTCACGATGACGTCCTGCTCGTAGTTGAACTCGGAGGCGTAGTCGCAGATGACGGGCACCTTCGCCCAGGTCTGGATCAGCGTGCGGGCGATGAGGCTCACGTGGTAGGACGTGCCGCAGGCGATGAGGTGGACGAGGTCGATCGAGGCGAGGTCCTTCTCGCTCATGGAGAGCTCGTCGAGATGGACGCCCCTCTCGCCCAGGCGCCCCGCGAGCAGACGCTCGATGGCCTCGGGCTGCTCGGCGATCTCCTTGGCCATGAAGTCCGAGTAGCCGCCGAGGGTGGCGGCGGAGGCATCCCAGTCGATGTCCAGCGTCGAGGGGGACTCGACGACCGCCCCCTCCTCGTCGTAGACCGTGACGCGGCCCGCAGCCTCCAGGCGCGCGAGCTGGCCGTTCTCGAGCTGAATCACATGCGAGGTCACGCTCGCGAGCGGCGTGACGTCGGAGGCGGCATAGGCGCCGCCCTCGGTCGCCGCCACGACGAGCGGCGACCCGTTGCGGGCGCAGACGATCTCGCCCGGGGCGTCGGCACAGACCGCGGCGAGGGCCCAGGAGCCCTCGAGCCGACGCACGGCGTTGCGCACGGCCGCCACGAGGTCGCCCTTGCACGGGCCGGCCCAGGCGTCCTCGATGAGGTGGGCGACGACCTCGGAGTCCGTGTCGGAGACGAGCGTGTGCCCGCTCTTCTGGAGGTAGCCGCGGAGCTCGCGGAAGTTCTCGATGATGCCGTTATGGACGATCGCGATGCGGCCCGAGCAGTCCCGGTGGGGGTGGGAGTTCTTGTCGGTGGGCGCGCCGTGCGTTGCCCAGCGCGTGTGCGCGATGCCCGTGGTGCCCACGAGGTTGGCCGTCTCGCAACGCTCGGCGAGCGCGGCCACGCGC
The DNA here is from genome assembly GCA_030525685.1 of Atopobiaceae bacterium. Classification (GTDB taxonomy): domain Bacteria; phylum Actinomycetota; class Coriobacteriia; order Coriobacteriales; family Atopobiaceae; genus Thermophilibacter. Next base: position 43,327 of record JAUNEG010000005.1, read on the forward strand.
CCGGCGCACTTCACGCCGTGCAGCTCGTCGTCCGCGCCGACGACCTCGACCCCGGCGGAGTCATAGCCGCGGTACTCGAGCGTCCGCAGGCCCTCGATCAGGTAGCCCACGGCCTGGTCCCTGCCGGTGTAACCTACGATTCCGCACATGGTGCCTCCTCTGGACGGGACGGCGGCGCCGCCCGTGGGTTCGGTCCGCGCCCGGCTCCCGCGCGCCTACGCGCGGTGGGGCTCAAGCGCCTCGAGCACGATGCCGTTCGCCTGCTTGCAGAGCTCGTCGGTGGGCGCCTCGGCCAGCACGCGCACGAGCGGCTCGGTGCCGGAGGCGCGCACGAGCACGCGGCCCTGGCCGGCGAGGAACTCCTCGGCCCGCTTGACGGAGTCCAGCACGGCGGCGTCTCCCATCGCGGCGTCCTTGTCCTTCACGCGGACGTTCACGAGCTCCTGCGGGTAGAGTTTCACCGGGGCGCAGAGCTGGGAGAGCGTCTCGCGCTCGGCGCGAATGACCTCCATGAGGCGCAGGGACGTCATGATGCCGTCACCGGTGCACTCGATGTCGCCGAAGATGATGTGGCCGGACTGCTCGCCGCCCAGGCTGTAGCCCTTCTCGCGCATGCAGGCGTAGACGAAGCGGTCGCCCACCGCGGTGGTCTCGTAGGAGAGGTGCGCCTCGTCGAGGGCCTTGAACAGGCCGTAGTTGCTCATGACGGTGGGGACCACGGTGCCGGCGGTGAGGCGACCGTGCTTGTTCAGGTAGACGCCGCAGACGTAGAGGATCAGGTCACCGTCGACCACGTTGCCGCGCTCGTCCACGGCAAGGCACCGGTCGGCGTCGCCGTCGTAGGCGAAGCCCACGTCGAGGCCCTGCTCGACCACGTGGCGGCGCAGGCGGTCGATGTGGGTGGAGCCGCAGTCGACGTTGATGTTGAAGCCGTCGGGGGCGTTGTTGATCACGCGCACGTCCGCGCCGAGGGCGTCGAAGACGGGCTTGGCGACGGAGGACGCGGCGCCGTTGGCGCAGTCCAGGCCGATCTTCACGCCCTGGAGCGAGAAGTTCGCGCTCGCGATGAGGTGCGCGACGTAGCGGTTGCGGCCCTGCATGTAGTCGACGGTGCAGCCGATGGCGTCGCCGGTCGCCAGCGGAACCTCAACCTCGCCGTCGATGTAGGCCTCGATGAGTTCCAGGACGTCCTCGTCCATCTTGTAGCCCTCGCCGTTGACGAGCTTGATGCCGTTGTCGGTGTAGGGGTTGTGGCTCGCGGAGATGATGATGCCGCAGTCGAAGCGGCCGTCGACGGTCTCGTACGCCACGCCCGGGGTCGGGATCACGTGCAGGAGGTAGGCGTCAGCGCCGGAGGCGACGAGGCCGGCGACCAGGGCGTTCTCGAACATGTAGCTGGAGCGGCGCGTGTCCTTGCCCACGACCACGCGCGCCTTGCGCTCCTGGTGCGCACCGTAGTACCAGCCCACGTAGCGACCGATCTTGAACGCGTGGTCCACGGTCAGGGTGTTGTTGGCCTCGCCGCGGAATCCGTCGGTGCCAAAGTACTTCATGTCGGGCCCCCAGGTGGTTTCGGCAAAAAGACCCACCTATTGTCGCACATCTGGGCCGGGTGCTCAGAAACTCGACAGTCCTGGAGTCCTGCGTGCGCCCGGACGACGTCCCGGAATCGCCGGGCTTCTCGCTTAGCGAGAAGAGCGCGTCCCGAAATCGCCGGCCTTCTCCGCCTGATGGGATTTCTCGTCCCAGAAAACGGGAGGTTCTCCGTTCAAACAGCACCTGTCGCGGGGAACTCCGCCAATTCTGGGACGGGAAGGGCGCTTGGCCGGAGAACCCCGCCAATTCCTAGAAGCCCTTCCCGCCCGGGCGGAGAAGGATGCCGTTTTCAGGACGCCGCTTGCGCCCAACCGGGGAATCTCCCACTTTTTAGGACGGCTCTCCCGCACACAGAGAAGGGCCCGCCGAGAGGAACTCGACGGGCCCGAAAAGCGTATGCGAAGAAGCCTTAGCGCTTGGAGAACTGCGGGCGCTTGCGGGCCTTCTTGAGGCCGTACTTCTTGCGCTCGACGGCGCGGGCGTCACGGGTGAGGAAGCCGGCCTTCTTGAGGTCCTCACGGTACTCGCCGGCGTCGAGGAGGGCGCGGGCGATGCCCAGGCGCAGGGCGCCGGACTGGCCGTTGATGCCGCCGCCATCGAGGTTGGCGAGCACGTCGAAGCGCTCGGCGGTCTCGGTGAGGCGCAGCGGGGCGAGCGCGTTGTCGACGAGCTGCTGACGGCCGAAGTACTGGATGGCCTCGCGGCCGTTCACGACGACCTTGCCGGAGCCGGGGACGAGACGGACGCGGGCGACGGCCTCCTTGCGGCGGCCGGTGCCGGTGTAGACTACGGTGTTCTCAGCCATCGGTTAGGCCCTCCAATCAATCTTGACGGGGTTCTGGGCCGTGTGCGGGTGCTCGGGGCCGGCGTAGACCTTGAGCTTCATGCCCTGCTTGCGGCCGAGGGTGGTCTTGGGGAGCATGCCCTTGATGGCGTGCTCGACGACACGCTCGGGGTGCTTCTCCATGGCCTCGCGGAAGCTCTCGAGCTTGAGGCCGCCGAGATAGCCGGAATGGCGCCAGTACTGCTTGTGCTCGGCCTTGACGCCCGTGAGGACGACCTTGTCGGCGTTGATGACGACGACGAAGTCGCCGGTGTCGGCGTTGGGGGTGTACTGCGGCTTGTTCTTGCCGCGCAGGATCATGGCCGCGGTGGTGGCCAGACGACCGAGCGTCGCGCCCTCGGCGTCGATGAGCACCCACTTGCGCTCGACTTCGCCGTTCTTGGCGAACTGAGTCGACTTCTTCACTTGACTCCTCCTACGTACCTGCTTGGTGGCGGCTTCTGGACAAACCGCCGTGCTTTTTGTCAGAGATTACGGGGCTCTGTGGAAAAGCTGTAAGAGTATAGCGCAACGACGCCGCGCCCCGCCTGTGATTTTTCCGTACACAACCTGTACAGACACCGCCTTTTGGGCGGGGCGCCGAGAAGAACGGGGCGCCGCGGGCACTCCCGCGACGCCCCGTTGGGCTGGTGCGGCCACCGCCCGCTAGTCGCGACGGTTCCGCAGCCTCACGACCACCGCTGCCGCCACGACGACCACGGCAGCCACGGCCACGCCCACCACGGGCAGGCTGGCGTCACCGGTCTTGGCGAGCTCGTCGCCCTCGTCCGTGGTGGTGTCGCCGGGCTTCTGGTCGCCGCCGGGCTTCTGCTCGTCGTCACCGCCGGGCTTCTGCTCGGCGTCCTTGAGGCCGTCGTAGGCGCTCTGGAGGGCGGAGAGCCTGGCGTCGACGTCGTCCTACGTGGCCGCGTCGTCGGCGAGGGCGCGCCGGGCGTCGGCAAGGGCGTTTGCGAACGGGGTCCACGTGGCCTCGGCGTAGTCCTCGGCGTTGAGACCGGCGGCCTCGATTTCATCGACGAGCTGCTGGAGCGCGGTCTTGTCAACGGCAGCCGGGTCCTCGTGTTTGGTGCCGTAGAAGCGAATCTCGGATGCGCTGCAGTACCGGTCCGGAACGTCGCCGCCGGCGTGGTTGACCTTGAACATCACGTACCGGGTGGTCTGCAGGGCAAACGCGGCCTGCTGCCACGCGGTGCGGTTGGTCAGGTTCTTGCCGTCATTGGCGTACGTGAAGGTGCCAAGGCTCACGACCGTGGAGTCCTCGGCGGCCTCATAGCCGTTGTCGGCGTAGGCCTGGAGGTCCTCGGCGCTCGCGGCGGAGAGGATCTCGACCTCAAAGATGTCGCCGTTGGTGCCGTTCTGGCGTGGCAGGAACGTGACGTCGGTCAGGTCGTACTCCGCGGCAAGGTCGAAGATCAGGTACTGCGGCATGTACACCGCGTTGTTGTAGTCGGAGTGCCAGTAGCTCTGATCGTTGTAATCGAGCACGCGCCCCGGATACGCGCCCTCGATCGCGCCGGCGTCGGAGGAGGCGTCAACGACCGTGACGCTCGTCTCGGCATCGGTGTTAATGAGCGTCGTCTCGTCAACCGGGCGCATCTCGAGCGCGTCAATCGCATCCTGGGTGGCAACCGCGGCGGCGGCCACGTCGTTGGCGGAGTATCCGCCAGCGGCGATGAGGTCCTGGCCCGCCCTGACGGCAGCCTGGAGCGCCTCGAAGCTCTCGGCCGTGTAGGCGGAGGAGCTGTAGGCTCCGGCATCCCTGATGGCCTGCTCGAGCGCGGAGGTGTCCACGCCCTCGAGGACGGTCACGTCATAGGAGGCCGTCTTGGTCGGATTCAGCACGGAGGCCACCGTAATGGTGGCCTTGCCGGCCTTGTTGCCGCGGAGGAATCAGACGATGTTGCCCTCGGCGGTGCCCGTGGGATGCTGATGGTGCTGCCCGTGTGGATGTAGCGGCCATTCTGCATGCCGCCGCCGAAGAAGTTCTCGGCGTTGCCCTTCTCCAGGTACTGCACCGTGGAGTTGCCGTTGAACTGGATCGGCGCCGTCTCCTGCATCACGACGTTCTCGCCGTCGGAGACGGTCATGAGCGCGGACTCCCTGTCAAAGGAGACCGTGGTGTCACCGGCGGTGATGGTGAGCTCATCCCCGTCAACGGTGACGCCCTGCGGCGACTCATAGGCGTCGGAGTCGTCCGGCTGCGCCTGGATGCGGGCCGTGTGATCCGAGCTGTTGGGCGTCGCGTACGGGTCAAACTCGCCGGACGGGTCGACCACGTAGTGGAAGATGCCGTCCTCGAGGAAGGTGATGCGGCCCTCAACCTCCCCGGAGTCCGTGTTGAACGTGATGTTCACCTGGCTGGGGTTCTGCTCGTCCTGCGTCATGCTCGCGACGCTCGCCAGCGAACCCTGGAAGTCCGCGTCAACCGGCGCCGCGAACGCCGGAATCGCCGGCATCGCCGTCAGCAGCAGCGAGGCGGTCATCGTGCCGGCAAGCGCACGGCGCAACCCGTCCCTCAATGCCTCTCGCCTTCTTGCTCTGTGCCCCTTTTGGTAGTCGGCCATATGTTGCCACCTTTCCCCTCTGCCCCCTGCCGGACCCCCTGCGCCGCCCGCGCGGCAACCAGCCGGCATACAAGAGCCTTTCACTAGCCCTCTCATTGTTTTACAGCCCCCCTTCAAGCCCTTCCTCACTTGTCCGTAGGCGGCAGAAAAGCCCCCCCCCCAGCGGCATTCAGACAGCTAAACGCCGGAGCTGGTATTAAAACTCTGATATAAGCTGGGCTTTCTGCCAGTAACCAGTTGGAGCGTCCCAGACCTCATCCACCGACCGTTTTGCCCCGCCAGCCCCCGCAGGTTCTAAAATGTTTCCGACCGACATCGCCGCGCCAGAGGAGGCTCCGATGATCTACACCGTCACGCTCAACCCCGCCCTCGACAAGACCGTCCACATCCCCAACTTCACCCTCGACGCGGTCAACCGCATCACCGAGCTGCGGCGCGACGCCGGCGGCAAGGGCATCAACGTCTCCAAGGTCATCGCCAAGCTCGGCGGCACCTCCGAGGCCGTGGCCATCCTCTCCGGCGACACGGGAAGCTGGATCGCCGGGGCTCTCAAGCAGGCGGGCATCCGCGTGAAGGCCTTCCCGGCCAACGGCGAGACGCGCACCAACCTCAAGGTCATCGACCCGGTGAACGACACCCACACCGACATCAACGAGCCCGGCCCCGCAGTCACCGACGACCTGCTGGACGAGATGCTCGACGTCCTGGCCGAGGAGATTTGCGAGGGCGACTACGTGGTCCTCTCCGGAAGCCTCCCCGCCGGCGTGAGCCGCTCGACCTACGGTGCCTGGACCCGCACGCTGCGCCACGCCGGTGCCCACGTCTACCTCGACGCCGACGGCGACGCCCTCGAGGCGGGCCTCAAGGGCAAGCCCTTCTTCACCAAGCCCAACAACCACGAGCTCTCCGCACTCGTGGGCCGCGAGCTCGCAACCGTGGACGAGATCGCCTCCGCCGCGCACGAGCTGGTCGACCGAGGCGTGGAGCGCGTGGTCATCTCCATGGGCGGCGAGGGCGCGCTGCTCGCCACCGCAAACGAGACCTGGCACGCCTCCTCGGTGAAGGTGCCCGTGGGGTCCACGGTGGGCGCCGGGGACTCCGTGGTCGCGGCCTTCGCCTACGCCGACGCCCAGGGCCTGGGCATCGAGGACTCGCTGCGCCTGGCCATGGCCACCGGCGCCGCCAACGTCATGGAGTCCGGCACGCAGGCCGCCGAGCGCTCCGTCGTGGACGGCCTCGTCGACCGCGTTGAGGTCACGCGCCTGGCGTAGGAGCCTGACGCGCGAGGCGGGGCGGGGCGGCCCGCGCCCACGTCCTTCGCGCCCGTCCTTCTCGCCCGCCATCCCCCTCGCGCGGGTTAGCTTTACCGGCGCGTCCCCGTCTGGCGCGTGACTTGGGTTAGATCTACCGGCGCGTCCCCCTCCTGATCGCCGAATTGAGGGGGACGCGCCGGTGGTTTTAACCCGACGCCCGGCGGGGGCGTGTCAGGCGAGAAGGGCCGCTAGCCGAGAAACGCCTCGATCTCCGCGATCCGCTCGGTCGCCTGCCGACGCCCGGCGACGTAGAGGGAGAGCAGCGACTCGCCGTCGCGCGTGGACGACCCCACGGCGACCGGCTCCTCCGGGGCGATCACGAGGCAGGTGCCAGCCTCCTCGAGCTCCCAGAGCCGCTCGCGCTGGGCGTTGTAGCGCTCGGCGCGGGTGCGCAGCGCCTCCAGGTAGTAGGGGTAGCGGTCGTAGCGGTGCGAGCGCAGCGCGATCTGCTCGCTCGAGCCCGCCTGCTCGCGGACGTAGCCCCGGTCCTGCGTGAGCACCACGAGCGCCCGCTCGGCCGCCGGCCGCCCCGCGACCTCGGGCGCACCCGGCAGGCCCAGCGCGGCCGCGTAGGGGATCGAGTCCGTGGTGCCGCCGTCGAGGTAGCGATGCCCGCCTACCTCCACGAGACGGCTCACCGTGGGAAGCGAGGCCGAGGCGCGCACGCGGTCGATGTCGTCGGGGAAGCTTCGCACCGGCAGGTAGGCCGGCGTGCCGAACGTCACGTCCGAGACGACGACCCACAGGGGCGTCCCGCTCTCGTTGAACGTCGCCACGTCGCAGGGGTCCAGACGGTTCTGGACCTCGTCGTACATGAAGTCGGCGCCGGCGATGTCCCCGGTCGTGGCGAACGACCACAGCGACATGAAGCGGCGGTCGTCGCGGAAGGCGAGGATGTCGCGCATGGTGCGCCCGATCTGGCGCGAGCGGAAGTTCGACGCGTTCACCGCGCCGGCCGAGACGCCCCAGATGCCGGAGAAGGCGTAGATGCCGCGCTCCTGCAGCACGTCGAGCACGCCTGCCGTGAACATCCCGCGAAAGCCGCCGCCCTCCAGCACGAGCGCGGGCGCGACGACACCGTTCCTCTCGTCAGACATGAGACCTCCCAACGAAAAAATGACAGCGGCCGCGGGCCCTGGGGGCCGACGGCCGCGAAGCGTGCATGGTGGAGCCAAAGGGGAAGCAATCGAACTTGACGGCTTCCCCTCTATCAAAAGGGTTGCCGCCCTCCTCGAAGTACACTTCCCAAGGCACCTCGCCATGGTCGCCCGAGTACCACGACGTTATCATAAGCCCGGTCTCGCTGACGTATATCTTATCGACGAAGTATTCCAGCACCTGCCCGCGCACCTCCGGGTCGGAGAAGTCCGCGTGCAGGAACTTCTCGAAGTACGCCCGGATGCTGTGCTCGTCCTCGCACAGGGCGGCGCGGACGTTCTCCGTCTCGATGGCCTCGCCGAGTGCGCGCTTCTGCTCTTCGAGCTGCACCAGGCGCTCCGTGACCGTCTCGCTCACGACGCCCGACTCGATGACCTTGACGAGGTTCGCCAGGCTCTTCTCGACGTCCCGGCGCTTCGCCTCCAGCCCGTCCAGATACCCCGTGTCGCGGTAGTTCTTCTCGTAGTACGCGGCGGCGTCCACGGCTAGAGACATCAGGTTCTCGGAATCGTCCAGGATGTCCTCCAGAATCTGCAGGGCCACGTCCTCAATCACGTCCTTGCGCAGCTTCTTCATGTCGCACTCGTGGCGGCGCTGGGCGGCGCAATAGTAGTAGTAATACGTGCGCCCCGTCTTGCTCGTGCCGGACACGCCCTGCATCGGGCTTCCGCATTTGGCGCAGCAGAGCTTGCCCGTCAGCCAGTAGCGCGGCGCCTCGTTCTCGTCCATACCGCGCGCCCGCTGGGAGCCTCGCCGCTTGTTCTCGGCGAACTTCCGCTGCACGGCCTCGAAGGTCGCCACGTCCACCAGCGCTGGCATGCCGCCATCGACCACGATGTCGCCGTGGCGGTACTCGCCGATGTAGGCGCGGTTCTGGAGCATCTTGTTCATCGTCTTCACGCCGAACCTCGCGCCCCGCGTGGTGCGCAGCCCCTGGGCGTTCAGCTCGTCGCAGATGTCCTGCATCGCCTTGCCCGCCGCGTACTCCGCGAACATCCGCTGCACGAACGGCGCGGTGTCCGGGTCAACGACGTACTTCTTGGTCGCCTTGTCCACGCCGTAGCCGAACAGCTTGTGCCCGTTGTACAGGGCGTGCTGGGCGTTGTAGTCCATGCCGCGCTGGATGTTCTGCGAGAGCTGGCGGCTGTAATACTCCGCCATGGACTCCATCAGGCCCTCGATGAGCACGCCCTCCGGCCCGTCGGTGGGGATGTTCTCCGCCAGCAGGCGTATCTCGCAGCCCGCCTCTCGTATGGTGCGCTTGGCCATCGCCAGCACGTACTTGTCACGCCCGAGACGGTCGGTCTTCCACATGATGAGGACGCGGGGACGGATTTTTGCGACCTCCGACAGCATCAGCTGGAACCCCGGTCGGTTCTCGGTGGTGCCGGATATGGCCGCATCCTCGTACTCCTTCACGATGCGGAACCCGTGGGCGTCCGCCCAGTCGTGCGCAAGCTCGCGCTGCTGGTCGATGCTCGCCTCGTTCTGCGAGTGGGACGAGAACCGATAGTACGCGATGGCGAGGTTGTTGTCGTTCAGCTCGGCTTTCTTGCGTCTCGCCATTTACTCGCTTCCTCCTTCCCGTTGCCACATCTCCTCGCCGGCGTGTTCCTCAATCCATCCGTGGATTATCGAGGCAATCGTGACCCCGCGTTCCGCCGCCATAATCTTGAGCGTCCGCTTGTCATCGACGGTGATGGACAGGGAAAGCACCGTGCGCTCCGGCGCTGCGCCCGTCGTATTGGTCTTGTCAGCCATAGTGCCCCTCCTAAAATTACTTATCTATATAATTATATAATTTCAGGGAGGAAAAGTCAGTCAGTAGGAAGAGAAGGCCCGGCATGCCATCATGCCGGGCCTTCAGGGTCCTTCGATTCGGCCATCGCGCTCACCCCATGTGCTTGTCCAGCGAGGCCTTGAGCGATTCCACGGTCTCCGCCATCACGCTCAGCTGCTCCTCCGTGCAGGAGTCAAGCACCCGCCGGACGCGCTCCGTGACCGCGTCCTTGCTGAAGCGGGGCGAGTCGTACAGCAGTGCGTCGACCTCCACGCCCAGCGCCCCGGACAGCCTCACCATGACCGGGAGGCTCAGCTTCGTGTTCCCCGTCTCAATATGGCTCATATGCGTGGCGGAGATGTCAACCCTCTCTGCCAGCGCCTCCTGCGACAGACCGCACGCCTTGCGATAGCGGCGTATGCGCTGCCCAATCTCGTAATATTCCATCCTTTCACCGCCTATACAATTCATCTATCACTTGAATTGTATGGAGGTTTTATGTCTAATAGAATATACTGTATAGGCGGTTTTCCGCTCATATACTTCATGTTTTTCGGCTCAGCATGTATCATGGAACCTATCTATGGAGCCGTGCCTTGACGGACGCGGCGGGAGGGAAGACGACTATTCATGAACACGGAGGTAGCAATATGAAACAGAAAGCAAAATCCGCCGTCGCGGTCGCGGCGGCATGTCTGCTCGCGGTCTCCCTCACGGGCTGCGGCGGCACGAACAGCACGAAACAGGAGGAGCCTCAGAACGAGACCACACAACAGGAGCAGAGCGCCCCTGCCCCCGAGCCGGAACCAGAGGACACACTGGAGAGTCATGTGTCAATCACCGACGTCAGCCTGTCGGAAATCAAAGTGTACTCAACAAGTGTGGACAGCTACGACCCAGAGCGCGGTTACGTCATACAGGCGACCGTGACCAACGACAACGACGAGTCCTGCGACATCACTCCGTACTTCGCCGTGGACATAACGGGCGACGATGACTACGGAGCAGAACAGACCCAAAGGGTCATCATCTCCGGCAGCGAGATATTCACCCCCTACGGCCCCGAACCCGCAATGCAGAGCATGCAGCCCGTCGGTCTCGCCCCGCACGAGACCAAAGACGTCAGATACTACGTCTATCTGGACGGCGCCGGCCCGATTCTGGCATCACCCTTGTCAAACGACAAAGAAGATACGTCTGAGGATTACGGAATCGGTCCGCTTGACTCCATCCCACTCGGAGGCGATGAAGACGGAAAATACTATTCCCATGAAATAACCTCTCTCGCGAACGTCGAGGTCGTCTCGTTCAGCGTAGCCGAGTCGAGCATGACGTATATTCCCGCCGACGAATGGGGGAAGGGCGTCATTCTGAACGAGGAGTACGACGACGGTTCGAGCTGGGGCGGCTATCCCACCTACGAGAGCATCATCACCGGCTCCATCGCCAACCCGACGCAGGACCGATGGCTGTCAGCCACAGCCCAGTTCGACGTCGCCCTGAGCGGGCAGACGCTGAACTCCGCGGGGCTTCGGGGAACCTACGCCACCCTCGACCACGTGGACAGGGGAGCTTCCGCCGAGCTTACCGAGAACTCCATCGTCACCACGCAGAACGACTACGACGTGACGCTCACCCCGGCGCTTCTGGCATATGAGCCGGACTTGGGCTAAAACGCCTGAAGTGAGGAGAAAAACCATGGATAAAATCAAGCAATGGATTTCAAGCCACAAGCCGCAGACGGCGGGCATTGCCGTGACCGTCGTGCTCGCACTCGCACTCGGAGGCGTGGGCATCGCCTACACGACCGGCGCCTTCACGCCGGGAGATGCGAACAGGCCCGTGACCGAGACGAAGAAGACTGATAAGACCAAGACCGAGGACGAGGCCAAGACCGCCGAGGTCACCCTCAACGTCACCGCCGATGCGGGTTGGGACGAGGCTTCCACCCCCGCCATCGCCCACATCAAGGGCACAGACGGCACCGACACCGAGGGCGTCGACTTCTACCACGCCGTCGCGCCCGATGCCGAGGGCAACAAAGGTGCCTCCACCGTGACGCTCGCCGAGGGCGGCTACACCGTGAGCCTCATCAGCCCCGTCAACGCCGACGGCTCCGCCTACGAGGTCCCGGGCACCGGCAAGCCCGTCGACGTGACCGTGGACGCCGACACCCAAGACGCACCCGCCGTCGACTGCCCGATGACGCGAGTCCCCGCCGACGAGGTCACCGACGAGATGCTCGCGGACATCGTCGAGAAGACCAAGGACGCCGTCGAGGGAGGAGACGAGACCCTGAAGGGCGAGGCGGGCACGGACGTCCTTGCCAAGCTCGAGGCCAACGTGGCCGCCAATGCGAACGTCACCGACGAGACCAAGCAGACCGCGAAGGACGCCGACAAGGAGGTCGACGTGGACGGCGCGCCCGCGAAGACCGCGCCGAAGGCACCCGATGCGGGCAACAAAGGCTCTGACAAGGGTTCCGACAAGGGTCGCGTCGTGGCACCGGCCAAGCCGTCCGCCCCGTCCAAGCCCTCCAAGCCCTCCGGCACGAACGCCTCGTCGAGCAAGCCCGCGAAGCCCGAGCCTAAGCACGAGCACCGTTGGGTGGAGCATAAGGCCACCCGCCAGGTCTGGGTCGAGAACTGGGTTGACGTGCCCGACTACGAGACGCGCGAAATCTCAGGTGGCCAGCTGTACACGCCCACCGACGACCCCGACTTTTGGGCGCCGAACGGCGAGACCTATTGGTTCTACACGGATGCCGACCGTGAGGCGTTCCACAATCTCATTATCAACAAGATAAAGAACGAAGACTACACCGGTAGCTATATCAACCGCTCCAAGACCGAGAAGGTCCAGGTCGGCTCCCACAGGGAGGACCACGGCCACTGGGAGACCGAGACCTACGTCGACTACGTCTACTGCGCCGACTGCGGTGCGCGAAAGTAGTAGCACCGGACGCTTTCGCACAGGCGCCCCTCATCCGAGGGGCGTCTTTTTTATGGCGCAGGCGGCGCCGAGACGCCGCCGGGAGCGCGCGTACCCGTGGGAGGGCGGGCGCATACCCCCGAAAGTATGCGGTCGGGCGCCCGACACGCTCCAGCCCCGACACTGTCATTCGCGTTTCTTGGTACGACACCGATGTCGCAACGGCATCGGGAGGCAGAGCCCTTGGCGCACGGGCGGATGCAGAAGAGAAGGAGCATTACAAACAGGAGTCCTACGTGGACTACCAGTGTTGCACTGGCTGCGGTGCGACGAAATAGCGCAGGGAATCTGCCCGCGTACGCGAGGCGCCCCCCTTTGAGGGGGCGCTTTTTTCGCGTACAGCCTGAATGCGAATGCAGGGCCTCCGTTCCCCTGGGTGGAACTGCCCCCTTCGAAGGATGCCTTCGGCATCGGGTGCGCACGTGAAGCAGAAAGGAGGTCCAAGCATGGACGAAGACTGGAAGAAGCTTCACGGAACGAAGGAAGACGTCGCGTGGCGCATCAGGGTGCTCAAGCGCACCTCGCGCTCGCTCGCAGCCAAGGCGAAGGAGCTGGAGCGGATGACCGAGGCTGACGCGGACATGCCCGCCATGGACAACGAGTCGCTGGGACGGGTGCTGCGGCGCATCGACAACGTGATGGAGTGGCGGTTCGTTGACGCGCTGGGCGAGGTTCAGCTGGACGCCGACATCCTGTCGGAGAGCATCGACTGCGAGACCCTGCGCGCCATGCGCGAGTGCGTCGTACACGCCCTCGAAGGGCTGGAAGGGGGCGGCCGTGGCTGAGTTCGGCATCGAGACCTACGCAGACCTGGCCGAGACCTGCCGGGGCATGGTGCTCGCCAACGAGGTCGCCAAACGCCCCTTGGAGCTTGTGAGCGGCGAGCTTCTGCCCTGGGACGAGGTGTTCCAGTGGTACATCGTGCAAGACCCCTCGTTCCTCATGGGGCACACCGACGAGCCGGTGTTCTACGACGGGGAGCTTGGTCTGTACGTGTGGGGTGTGACAACCTTCGGCACGGGCTGGTCGATTCTGCCCGCGCCCGAAATCCACTGACCCGAAAGAAAGGGAGGCAGCGTTCGCTGCCTCCCTAATCTTTTTCGCCTACTCGTACTGCTTGTCGGCCTCTGCCTGCGGATTCGTGCTGTTGCCGAAGCTCATATTCGCCCGTCGCTCGCGATGCGCCATCGTCTCGCGTTTCTCGCGCTCGTGCTCGTTGCCGACAGCCTTCTCCGCCGCCTTCAGGCGCTTCTCGGCGTCCCACATGTCCCTGCGAGATTCGTAGAGCCGCTGCTCGACTTCCTCGCGCCGGCACTCAAGCAGCTCGCGCTGCATCCGCCGAATCATCTCGCTCAGCATCATGGCCGTCATGTCCGCCATCATGCGCGACACGGGGTCGCGGGCGTCGTGCCCGGTCTTGGCGAGGAGCCACGCCCCGCTGAGCAGGGTCGGGCACTTGGAGCGGCGCAGCTCCTCGGCCTGCTGCTTGGACATGCGGAAGTTCGCCCTCGCGGCGTCCACCTCCCCGCGCAGCCTCGCCAGCTGCTCGTCGGGGTGCCGCTGCGCATCCACGAGCCGCCGGAAGCGGTCGTCTGCGAACGGCCTGCCCTGCTCGCGTCGCTGGTTGATGTGTGCCGTCTGGAGGTCGCCTGCCATCTGCTCCACGTCGGACTCGGTGACGAAGTACGTGCCGAACGAGGCGTCCCCGGGAACGTCCGCCTGCGGCGGCTCCTCCGCCGCGGCGACGGGTTCGCGCTCCGGCTCGGCTTCCCGCACGGGCGTCGGCTCGGGTTCCGTCACCTGAACCTGCGGCTCTTCCTGCGCCCTGGCTTCTGCCTGCGCGTCCATCTGCCGCTGCTTCTCCTCGAAGTAGACCTCGATGCCCTCGCGGGTCAGGTCGTCGGCGAGGTTGGACGCCCGGCGCTTGCGGGTGCGGCGCTTGGGACCCCACCCGTCCACCGCCTTGTACGACCAGCCCGTCGTGACCTCGCCCGTCTTCCTGTCGGTCTTGGTCGTCTCCTTCAGCGTGACGCCCTCGCGCTCGAGGTTGCGCCTGAACCCTTCCAGCGAGTCCGCGCCGTCACGCGCCTGCGCCACCTTGTCCCCGAGATGACGGTCGAAGGAGTCGTACTTGAACGTGTCGCGCCTCTCGGCCCAGGTGGACATCTGCCTGTCCGCCCCGAGCACCTGGAACCCGTTCTCACGGCTCAGCTTGTCGTTCACGGCCTGCACGCGGGGAGCATAGAGGCTCGTGTCCCCTTTGTTGATGACCTGCCCGGTGCGGCTGTCGTGGTTCGCGATGGTCGCATGGGCGTGCACGCAGCCGCCCTCGCCGTCCACGTGCATGGTGACCCAGCACACGGAGTCGGGGGCAAGCTCGTGGCACAGCTCGTAGGCATACTCCATGCCCCGCTGGATGTCGTCCGGGTCGTTCGGGTTCAGCTCGTCGGTCGCCCACGACACGCGGACCTCGTACCCCTCGTTGACCGCGTTCGGGTGCCTGCCTTTCAGCCCCTCGCAGTAGACGATGAAGTCCTCCCTCGATGATGCGTCGCCCATCTGCGCGGCGATGCGGTCCGTGTCGTTCCTCAGATGCTCGCGTCTGCGCTCGCCCTCTCCGAACTCGGTGTACGACATGCGGCCGCGCACGTTCGGCAGGGGCTGCACATGCGTCGTCGACATCAGACGTCACCCCCGCTCTCCACATGGGCCTGCAGGTCCGCACGCAGTCCCTCGACCTCGGCGCGGAGCTTGTCCACCGAGTCGCGGAACCCGTCGAACGCCTCCGCCGCCTCCCCGGTGGTCATCCGTTCGCGCGTCGCGTCCAGCAACCTCATGCCGTTGGGGCGACGGTTTCGCTCGCGGGCTATCTGGTTCACGTTGACGCCGATGCGGTTCAGCTCCATTCGGACGCGGTCCAGCAGCGGAACGTCCAGAACCACCACATGCGTCCGCGGTGCCTGCCGTCTCTCGTACAGGGCACCGCGAAGGAAATTCGAGCGCGACTGCCGTCCGCGCCTCTCGTCCAGCAGGGAAAGCTCCTCGTTGCTCATGCGCACCTGGACCACCTTGTCGCGGCGGCTCCTTTCGTGTCTCTGGCGCGTCGCTTTCCCGCTTCTAATCTCATACACATCCGCCATGCGGAACGCCTCCTTTTCTGCTATCCAAAATCACCGCCTCCGGCGGACATCTCAAAACCCGGCTTTCGCCGAATTTCGCATTCTTTTCGCGAAAAGGGGGAGAGAGCAAGCATTGACTCCGTAGGTACAAATTGCGAAATTCGCAATTTGACCCACTCCGTCAGCTTGCGAGGGGGCGGCTGCGCCGTCCCCTTCGAACCCCCGCCTTTTGTCCACCGAGTACAGCACGTCCGATGTCGGACACGGGAACGACTTCCCCTGTCCGACACGGAACTTGAATCTCTCGGTGGAACGCGGCACGGCTACCCTTGGTAAGCCGTGCCGGAGAAACCGCCGTGCGCTTCCGACGACTCTCCAGCTTCTGCGGTCTGGGCATGCGCGGAAACCGCAGCGCCTCCGTCGCGCGGAACCGCCCCGCCGTGTCCGGCGTCAGGCCTCAGACTCTTGACGAAATCAAGCACCTCTTCCGCCGAACCCATGTCCTTCACTTCAGGGAAAACCGTCACGAGCGCGTCGGCGTAAGCCTTCGTCCTCGCCGCCTTCGCCTCGCGGCGCAGCTTCTTCGCCTGAGCCTCCAATGTGCGCGCCCTCTCGGTCGCGTCATCGAACCTCTTCGTTGCCATATCAGATACCTCCTTTGTCGATAAATAATTACTGCTCCGCAACCGAAGTCGGTTGCGCATCTACAAACATCCGAGCGCCGTCAATAGAACCATCAAGCGTGTAACCATTCAGCGACGTACTATCGGCACCGCCATAAAATGCGGCCCACTCATACATGTGTTCATCGTCCTGGTACGGATGACCCTCGGCGTCGAGTATGAACGAGGTGCTTTCTTCAATTACGGGATAGTTCTCGATGTCACCATATGTGATTGCAGACACGACCTGATTGGCCAAATCTGCCAGCTCTTCTTCGTTCAAATCGAAAGCAGCATCATTCGAACAGAACGCGTCGTAGCTGAGACCGTGTGCATCAAAAACAGAGCGCAACGCGTCATCGCGAATAATCCATCCGTTGCCGTCTTCGTCGTCATCAGCAACAGACATTCCAACAGCACCGCGCATATCCGACTCATCAGCATCGCGCGCACCGCAAATGATGCTCAGAATCCCATAGTGGGCGTCCGACCTTATCTGAACGAAATACTCTCCGCTTATGAACAAATCCGTACGCTTGTAATCAATCGTCCCGGCCTCATGCCAAGTCGCCACATAATGCGCGTTGCCGCTCTGCTGGGCACCCAAACGAGCATTCATCGAGTCGCGGTATTCGATTGCGCTATCAACAAGCCCCAGCCCGTAGCGTGCAATCGGCGGACCGAGAATCACCAGCGCGGCGACAATCACTGCTATGCCAGCAATCTTTCTGAGCACGTCCGGAATATCGACGTTGGGCTTCGGCCTACCGCGCTTCGGCGGCTCGCCACCTTCGGGCAGCGGGGCAGAAGCAAGCTGCCTCGCCATGTAGTCGCTATAAACCTGCTGTTCCTCCGGCGTGAGCGTCCCGTGCCTCGCCTTCAGGTGTAGCCGTGCCGCCTCGTTCGGTGTCAAATTCGCCATATCCTTAGTCCTCCTTGCTCTTTGAATCTGAATCTGATTTATCGTTACTGCCCGAAACGGCAGCCGAAGCCCTCACGAACCCGCGATACCTGTCCGCCGCCTCTGGCGTGCACATCTGGTTCCTATCAGGTCCCCTGTAATACGGATTCATCCACTCGGTGATGCCGTACTCCAGAAGCAGCGGCTCGGGCTTATCCATGCGCCCGGCAGTGCTCACCTTGTCCTGCGGCAGCCACCCGTACTCGGCGGACAGCCCCTTGATGGACTTGATGAACGCGTTCCTGCCCACGAGGCGACCGGAGGGCACGTTGCGCTGGAACCAACGACGGTAGAAGTCGTACATGTACTTGTACGGGAGCAGGTCCCACGCCGCCGTGGTGAACGCCTCCTCGGCGAACTGGCGGATGGGGTCGTTCTCCAGCTTGAACTCCTCCAGCAGGTCTACGCACTCCTGCGGCACGTCCAGCTCGTAGTAGTCCGTCTCCGCGAGCAGCTTGTACGCAACGTACTCCAGCACCTCCTTGCGGTGCAGGTAGTCGTTCTTGATGTACTTGCGCTCCGCCCCCTCGAAACGCTTCTCGAACGGCACCACCAGCAAGCGACGATACAGGGACTCGGACTTGTCGCGGAGCTTCGGAAGCTCGTTGACGCACTGAACCATGAAGCCGTTGAACAGCACCGAGCGCGGCTCCTTGAACTTGCGGTCCATCAGGAACGGGTCGTGGGTGATGACCGACTTCAGCGCCGCCGCGTCGTCCACGAACGTGCCCGTGTCGTTCTCGTCGGTGATGATTGCCGAGACCCGCGACAGCGGCTCCAGCATGAACGGATTCGAGAACGCCTTCAGGGGAAGCGACGCCCAAGCATCGTTGCCCAGCAGGCTGCGCATCAGCGTGCACAGCGTGCCCTTGCCGTTGTTGCCGCTCTCGGAGTAGAACCACGCCGTCTTGTTCCACGACACGTTCGGGCGAAGGACCGCGCCGACTATCTGCCACAGCAGCTTCACCATATCGGGATTGTCGGACAGCGAATCGAACCAGGACTCCACGTCCCAGTTCGTGCCGTCCTCGTCGTTGCGAATGGCGCGGTTCGGTGCGTGGTCGATGAAATTCACATGGGACTTGCTGGTGAACACGAACGCCGGGTCGAAATCATACAGGCGCTTCCTCGCGTAGTCATACACGCCGTTGCCCATGGCAACCAGGTCGGGGTCGGTCGTCTTCGGCCTCACCTCGCAGACGGAGCGCAGGATTGCCTCCGTCTCGGCCACGCCGCGGACGGAAATCGCGCTGTTGTAGCCGCGGATGAGCCGCTCCAGGCTCGTGGGATTCGTATCATAGGTGCCCATCGCGGGACCCGACCACTGGAACACGCCGATGTCGAAGTTCCCATCGCTGTTCGACTCGTCCAGGCGGATGCCCACCGCACCGTGCAGCTCGCGCACCGCCAGAGCAATCTGGAGCGGGTGCAGCTCGTTCAGGCGCTTGTAGCGCTCACCGACCGGCTTCTTGTCGGGATAGGCGTCCTTCTCGGACGCACCCGCAGGGGCCAGCTCGTCGCGCTTGCCCGCGTTGTAGGCGTTAATGCAGAAGTTCGCCGCCGCCAGAAGCTCATGCTTCAGCTGTCCCTGGGATGGCGGGTTGTCGCGGTCAACCCCCGACAGGTACATCACGGTCGCGCCCTTCAGCACGTCGTCGTAGGTAATCGCCTGGTTGCGACACTCGTCGGCGAACCTGTCGAGAGTAGAATACTCCGCGACATAGTCCAAACACGCGTCCGAAACTTGACTCAAACGCGCAGCTGTGCTATCATAACTACAGTTAGTTGGAGCCGTCCCGGAAGCTGAGCAGGCATCGGGGCGGTTTTCTTTTTCACTCATATCTGCGCCCCCTTAGTTCTTCGGCTCGACCAGCCTGTAATGCTCGGACACCCACGCCTCAAGGTCCTCGACCTTGTAGAACACCGCGCGCTTGCACTTGTAGAACCTCGGCCCCCTGTCCGTCGCCCGCCACGTGCGGAGCGTCGCCGGGCTGACACCGAGCAAATCGGCGGCCTCAAACGTGTTCAGGAAATTCTTCTGGTGAATCTGTTTCTCTTCCATTCGCTGCCTCCTAAATCCAATCTCGAACGCAAACAAAAAAAGCTCCTGCGGAAACCAGGACGGACGGAAGGCATAGACGCCTCGTCTGTCTCGGTTTCCACAGGAGCTTCGTTCGTCGTTATTTCACCTGTGACGCTCGGCGGCATCGCCTCGCGCTCGGCCCTTATTCCCGATAGCAACCCCGCATCTCAGGCGGGACGGGTGCTGAGCCTGAAAATCTTTACTTGCTAATCATACTACGTAAACAGCGAAAACGCAAGCACAACATTTGTGTTTTCGCAGGCCAGAGTCCTGTTCCGAGCGTTTTCCGCTCATAAACGAGAGGAAACAGCCCGAAAAAATCCGCCCCCGGGAAGCAGAGGAAAAAGCGGCACGACGCCGAGGGAAGAGGGGTGCCCACTTTTGTGCCCACTTTTTCGAAAAAAAGTGGGCAGGACGTCCTCGCCCTGCACGTCGAAGAGTACGGGCGATTTCTGGCTAATTTTCGCTTTTCCCTGCCCACTTTTATTTTCGCCTTGGATTGCTCGCGAACGCCCTCTCCATCGGCATCCACGAGAATCGAAGACCCCAACTGCCCATAATGCCCACTTTTTTCCGAATCCCTTATATATAAATTATCAACGACATAGGAGGATAGAAAATTTCCCTATATATGACTTCTAAAAAAGTGGGCATTATGGGCAGTCTTCTCGTACTCCCCGATGAACAGGGGAAGGAACCCTGCCCATTTCCATTTTCAAAAATGGGCAGCATTTTTGCCCAACTGGTCGTAGACCCCGATGAACACGGGGAAAACCACTGCCCATTTTTTGATTTCAAAAGTGGGCACCCCTTCCGTGTCGTCGGCACCATGACCCGAGCCGCCGCCCGCAGGGCGGCCGTCCCCAGCATCGAGCGGCAGCGAGATGCGCACCTGCGCTCCGTCTGACGCCCTCAGAGCCGTTTTAAGGCACGAAAAAGCCCTCCCAGGGCACACGAGTACCCTGAAGGGCTTAAAACGTCTTAAAACGCCACATACGGCGTCCACATGATGACAGCCGAAACGGGAGCACCCTTACCGGGTGCCCCCGAATCTATAAACAAGCGCGAACTCATTCCGAAAGAAGAATAGTTCGACGCTTCCTACTCTGGTGGAGGTGCGGAGAATCGAACTCCGGTCCAAAGCGAACCCCTGACAGGTGTCTCCAGGCTCAGTGGCCAATTGGGTCTCGGACGCCGCGCACCTGGTCACCCGCGCTTGGCGTCCCAGCCGGTTCGGTCTTTGCGCGCGGCATACCGGCCACGTCCGCGCGCGCATCTCCCTAGAATGACGCCGCCCCGGGAACGGGAGCGATCCCCGGTTTGACGCGCTGGTTAGTTAAGACTAAGCAGCGAGAGCCAGCTGAGGCTCGAAAGAGTTGTTCTCGTCAATTCAATTTGACGGTACCCCTGTTTAACGTGGCGAGGAGACCACGACCTGCTGCCCATCTCAGGCCCACCCTGTCGAAACCAGTCACCCCCGGTTACAGGGCATGGCGAGAAGGAGCCACCATGCGGCTGTCAACGTACGGGCCGCTCGCGCGGCCGTGGGTGGTATTCTACCCGTTTTCGCGCGGTGCGAGTCGCGGGGCGACGTTCTTCTCGCCCGCCCGATTGACGCACAGAATTCTACCTGTGCGTTATTTTCACCTGCGGATATAGACAGTTGTGCCTGATCCTGTGCGTTATCCGACGGCACACGAAAGGGGCGGCCTCCGCACGAGAGGCCGCCCCGCTGGCCGTGCCCGTGTCCGACGCGCTACTCCTCGACGAGCTCGAACATGTCGGGGCCGACGCCGCAGAGCTCGCAGACGAAGTCCTCGGGTAGCTCGGGCGTGTCGACGGTGACCTCCCAGCCGCAGACGGTGCAGCGGAACGTGTACTTCTTCTCCTCGGACATGCGTGTCTCCTCTCGGATTCGAAGGGCGCCTCTCGCCCTGACCTACCTTATACCCCCAACATAGGAGGAAGCCTTCGGCGGCGTCTTGCCCTTGAGGGTCCCGTGGTAGTAGGCGTACGTCATGGGAGGCACGTCAGAGAGGTTGCCGGCGTCGACGACTTCGCCGACGAAGGTGACGTGCGTGCCGACGTCGAGCGTCTGGACCACGTTGCACGCCACGAAGGAGCAGACGTGCTCGGCGGGATAGGGGTCTCCCGTGGCGGCGACGGCGCTCGCGATGCCGTCGTACTTGTCATAGTCCGCCGAGGTGCGGAACCCGAAGCGCCCCACGAAGAGCATGTCCGCGGACTCGTCCACCACGGCGAGCGAGAAGTGCCCGGCGCGTTCGATGGCGCCGCAGGTGAAGTTCTCCTTGTTCACGGTCACCGAGACCTGCAGCGGGCTCGACGTCACCTGGAGGCCGGTGTTGACGAGACAGGCGGCGGCACGCTCGCCGTCATCCGCCGAGACCACGTAGAGCCCCGAAGAGAACTTGAACAGTGCGCTTGCGTCCATGCCCCTCTCCTCTCCGATGATACGAAGGGACGGTCCCATCGTATCACTTATCGGCTGCGCTCCTTGAGGGCGCGGGTGATCTCGCGGTCGGAGTCGCGCCGTGCCATGTCGTCGCGCTTGTCGTAGAGCTTCTTGCCGCGCGCGAGGCCGATGGCCAGCTTCACGCGGTTGCGCTCGTCGAAGTAGATCTCGAGCGGCACGAGGGCCAGGCCCTTCTGCCGGAGCTTTCCGTCCAGGTAGTCGATCTGGCGGCGGTGCAGCAGCAGGCGCCGCTTGCGGTCGGGGTCCACGTTCCACACGCCGCCGTTGGAGTAGGGGTGGATGTGGACGCCGTGCAGCCAGGCCTCGCGCCCGCGGATGAGGCAGAACGCGTCCGTGATCTGGCACGCCCGCTCGCGCAGGCTCTTGACCTCGGTGCCCGTGAGCTCGATGCCCGCCTCGAAGGTCTCCTCGATGAAGTACTCGTGGCGCGCGGAGCGGTTCTTCGCGATGGTCCGCTTGCCGGGGCCCGCCTGCTTGGCCTCCTTGGCCGCAGCCGCCTGGCGCACGACCTTACTCTTGGCCATCGGCGCCCCCCTCCGCGTCGCTCTCTCGGATGAGCTCGAGCAGGGCCTTCGCCGCCGGCTCGCCCACCAGGTCGCGCGCCCGCAGCGTGAGCGTCGCCGCCTCGCTGCGCGCGCCCGCCGCGGCGGCGTCCGTGGCGCACATGAGCAGGCAGACGGCGACCTCGGCGTTGGCGCCGTCGGGCAGGCCCTCGGCGGCGAGAAGGCCGGTCATCTCGGCATCCGTCACGAGGTCGGGGTCGTGGTCGGTGCCGGCCGCCTGGTCCAGGACCGCGGCGAGCGAGCCGTCGCGCACGTCGAGGTTGCGCGCCGCGCGCAGGGCAGCGGCGGCGGCGCGGGGCTTCTCGGTGGCCTGGAACCAGCCGGCGAAGTTCGCGAAGGCGCGCGCCAGGTGCGCCGCGTCGCTCGCGCGCTCGAAGACGCTGTAGCTGAGGGCGAGGTACTCCTGGGCGTCGCCGGACATGCGGCAGAGGTCCGCGAGGTTCAGGCGGGACGCGCAGTCCATGGGGTTCCAGCGGACGGCGCTCTTGAGCGCGGAGGAAGCCGCCTCGTAGTCCTCCGCCTGGGTACAGGCGAGGGCCAGGTCAGCGTAGAGACGGCCCAGCGGCTCGCCCACGTCGCGCAGCTCGCGGGGGTCCTTCTCGACGCGTCGGTACGCGAGCCGCTCGAAGAGCGTGGGGAAGGCGAACCACTGCAGCTCGTCGGTCGTCGGGCAGTTGGCGTCGACGTATGCCTCCGCGTCCTCGGCGAGGTGCGCGAGAAGGTCGAGCGCGAGCCCCGCCTCGTCCTGGAGCAGCAGCCCCTCGGCGCGCTCGAGCTCGTCGGTCAGTTCGGTGTGCTCCATAGCCTCCTCCAGCGGCGCGATGCGCCGCGAACGGTCTCATGACTCCTAGTCTTCCCATTATGGCCCAGGCATGACGCCCGACGGGGGACTTCGTCACCCCATCCGGACGAGCGCGAGGTCGATCTGGCCGCGCGGCACGTTCACGCCCGTCACCTCAACGACCACGCGTCGCCCGAGGCCCCAGCTCTCCCCGGACGACTCGCCGTTGAGCGTCATGCGGTCCTCGTCGAAGGTGAACCACTCCCCTCCCAGGGCCCGCACCGGGACGAGGCCCTCGGCGTGCGTCTCGTCCAGCGTGACGAAGAGGCCGAAGCGCTCGCATCCCGAGACCACGCCCCCGAACCGCTCGCCCACGCGACCCGAGAACAGCTCCGCCATCTTGATCTTCTGCGACGCGCGGGAGGCCGCGTCCGCCGCGCGCTCGCGCTCCGAGCAGGTGCGGCAGAGCTGCGGCAGGGCCGTTGCCTGCGCGCGCATCTCCCGCCCCTCCACGCGACCGTCGATAAGCGCCTTCAGGGCGCGATGG
This sequence comes from Atopobiaceae bacterium, assembly GCA_030525685.1. Taxonomy (GTDB): domain Bacteria; phylum Actinomycetota; class Coriobacteriia; order Coriobacteriales; family Atopobiaceae; genus Thermophilibacter. The sequence continues at coordinate 66,783 of JAUNEG010000005.1, forward strand.
ACCAGCACGTCCGGATAGCGTCGGATCGGCGAGGTGAAGTGGCAGTACGCCGGGGCGCCGAGCGCGTAGTGCCCCTCGTTCGCAGGCAGGTAGACCGCCCGTCGCTGGGCGCGCAGCAGCAGCGCGCTCGCGAGCCCCTCGCCGTCCGTGCCGCGGGCAAGCGAGAGGATGCGCTGGATGGCGAACGGGTCGCCTGCGAGCAGGCCCGACGTCGTCTCGGCGTCGAGCAGGCCGAGCTCGCGCAGCGGCTGGAGCGTCGCGCGGAGGTCCTCGGGCGCGGGCCGCTCGTGGACGCGATAGGCCGCCGGCATGTCGCGCTCGGCGAGCCGCGCGGCGACGCACTCGTTGGCGAGCAGCATGGCCTCCTCGATGAGGCCGGTGGCCCGCGTTCGCCTCCGGACCGAGACGCCCGTGGGAGCGCCCGTCTCGTCCAGGACGACGCGGGCCTCCACGGTCTCGAAGTCGACGGCGCCCCGCTCGCGACGAACGCCCTCGCGCAGGGCCCGGATCTCGTCGAGCGTGCGCAGCAGCTCGGCAATCTCCTCGCTCGGCGCGTCCGCCCGTCCGAGGAGGACCTCGTCGACCGTGTCGTAGTCCAGGCGCGCGGCGGAGCGGATCGCACTTCTCGCCATGCGGGCGCCCGTCACGCGACCGCGCCCGTCGAGCCTCATGACGATGCTCATGGCCAGGCGGTCCTCGCCGGGCCGCAGCGAGCAGACGTCGTTCGAGAGCCGCTCGGGAAGCATGGGGATCACGCGGTCGACGAGGTAGGCCGAGCAGGTCCGCCGCTTGGCCTCGTTGTCGATCGGGGTGTCCGTGTCGACGTAGCGAGAGACGTCGGCGATGTGCACGGAGAGCTCGAAGCCGCCGTCAGACATGCGGCGCGCACCGACCGCGTCGTCGAAGTCGCGCGCGTCGACGGGGTCCACGGTCACGCACAGGGTCGTGCGCAGGTCGCGGCGGGACGGGTCCTTCGCAAGCTCGTCCTCCACGCACGCCTCGATGGCGCCCGCCTGCTCGAGCGCCGACGCCGGGAAGTCGCCGGGGAGGCCGAAGGAGGCCACGACCGTCTCGATGTTGAGGTCGAGCTCGTCTGCCGACCCCAGGCGACGCTCGAGCGTCACGACGGGCGCGCTCTGTCGCGTGGGGTACTCGGTGATGCGCGCGACGACGACGTCCCCGTCGGAGACGCCCAGCCGCGCGGGCGAGGAGTCCTCGGGCACCACGAAGAAGTCATGGCCGATGCGGGCGTCGAGCGGGACCACCGCGCCGAGCGGGCCGGCAGGGGCGAAGCGGCCGAGGAAGGTCTCCACGGCGCGGGAGACCACGGAGCGCACCACCGCCCGCGGCTTCCTGCCGCGCTGCTCCACGAGCGCGACCTCGACCTCGTCGCCGTTCATTGCCTCGCGCTGGCCGTGGCGCACGAGGTCGAACGCCCCCTCGGGCGTCTCCACGAAGGCGGCGCCGGGGCGGGTGACCACGAGCGTGCCCGTGAGCGTGCGCGCGTTCCTGCGCGGTCCGCCGCCGCGCCCACGCCTCCTGTTGCCGCGATGTGGGCGCTCGCGTCCCATGCCCCTTCGCCCTTCTCGCCGTTGCGCTCCTGACGTTGCCCCCAGCTTAGCGCATAGCCGCGCGCTCGCGCATTTGTGCACGAGTCACGTGCCGACCAATCCACATTTCCCCAGTTGGCAAATCTCGACAGCAGCCGATTCTCGCTCTAACTCGTGCACAACCGCAACGAGACCACCACCGCCCGCCCCACCCTCCAGGCCACCGGTGGGCGTATGCGAGGAGCCCCCGGCGTTCCAAAGCGAGAGTTCTGGGCGCAAGGAGCGGACACTCTCGCGTGGAACGCCGGGGGCTCCCACACGTACTAGCACAGTCGGTCAGGCTACACCTTGAGGTAGCGCCTCATGGCGATGGCGGAGCCGAACAGGCCGATGAGCACGCCCACCAGCAGGAGGCCGGCGAACGTCGCGTAGAGGACGGTGGTCGGGATCTCGAACGCGAGGAACGACAGGTTCGCCTGGAGCACCGGGAGCAGCGCGTTGGCGCCGACGGCGAGCGCCGCGATGGCGAGGACCGCCGCGATGAGCGACTCCAGCACGCCCTCCATCACGAAGGGCCCGCGGATGAAGCCGTTCGAGGCGCCGACGAGACGCATGATGGCGATCTCGCGACGGCGGGCGGTGATGGCCAGGCGGATGGTGTTGTTGATGAACACGAAGGCCACGAACGTCAGCATGACGACGAGCGCCACGGCACCGATGCGGATGTAGCTCGTGACCTCGAAGAGGCGGTCGACCGTGCCCTGGCCGTAGATCACGTCGTCAGCCGCGGAGGACGTGGGGTCGTCGGCGGTGTCGCGGATCTGGAGGAATGAGGGGTCCTCCATGATGCGCTCGGCGGTCGCCTCGACCTCCTGCGGGTCGGTGAGGGTGATCACGAGCGAGGAGGGCAGGGGGTTCTCGCCGTCAAGCGCCGCGACGGCGTCGCTGGCGTTGCGGTTCGACATGGAGGTGCGGTAGTCCTGGAGCGCCTCCTCCTTGGACTTGTACGTCACGGACTCGACGGTGTCCCAGCCCTCGACCTTGGCCTGGAAGTTGTCGATCGCGGACGTGCTGGCGTCGTCGGAGAGGTACGCCTGGATCGTGACGCTGTCCTCGACGCCGCCGACCACGCTGGAGATCAGGACCGAGCCGAGGACGAAGAGGCCGATGATGAACAGAGAGAGGAAAATCGTGACGATGGCGCCGAGCACCGTCGTCCAGTTGCGGCGGAAGTGGTGGCCGGCCTCGCGGAGGGAGTAGCCGAAGTTAGAGGGCACCATAGTATCCGTAGCCTCCCCTCTCCTGGTCGCGGACGATGTGGCCGGCCTCGAGCGCGATGACGCGCTTGCGCATGGAGTCGACCATCTCGCGGTCGTGGGTCGCCATGACGACGGTCGTGCCGGCGCGGTTGATCATGTCGAGCAGCTTCATGATGCCCAGCGAGATCGCCGGGTCGAGGTTGCCCGTGGGCTCGTCGCAGACGAGCAGGGGCGGGCGGTTGACCATGGCGCGGGCCACGGAGACGCGCTGCTGCTCGCCGCCGGAGAGCTGGTCCGGGAAGTGGTTCATGCGCTCGGCGAGGCCGACGAGGCGGAGCACCTCGGGCACCTGGGCCTTGATGACCGACTTGGGCTTGCCGATGCACTCGAGGGCAAAGGCGACGTTCTCGTAGACGGTCTTGTCCGGCAGGAGCTTGAAGTCCTGGTAGACGGTGCCGATCTGGCGGCGAAGATACGGGATCTTCTTGTTGCGCATCTTGGTGAGGTCCTGTCCGGCCACGATGACCTGACCGGAGCTGGCCTTCAGCTCGCGCGTGATGAGGCGCAGAAGCGACGACTTGCCGGAGCCCGAGTGACCGACGACGAACACGAAATCACCGGGGTAGATGTCAAGGCTGACGTCGTCGAGTGCGGGCTTGTTGGGCTGGGCCGGGTAGATGAGTGTGACGTTTTTGAACGACACGGTCGGGGTGCCGGTGCGCGGAGCCGCGGGAGTGGAATCGTCGCTGGCAAGCGACGAGTAGACGCTCTGGGACGCCGGCTGCTCGACGGGAGCACCCTCGGGCTCCGAGGCGGTGACCACGTGGACCTCCTCGGGGGTGTCCGCCTGGGACTCATCCTGAACGGGGATGACGTCGTCGGTCGGGACGCTCGCCGTCAGGAAGGCGCCGGTGTCGTCCGCGCTCACGGACTCAGCCTGCGGAGCCATGTCGGACATAGTGTCCTGAGGCTGCTCCACGCCCTCCGACCCCTGTCGCTCAGTGCTGCGAAAGTGACTGGCCACAGAAGCTCCTTATCCTGCTAGGAGTGACAGATACGCGAGTAGTCTAGCAAAAGGAGCCGGCCTCAACCGTTCTACCTCACAAAGCACATGAGGCAGGCGGAACGGGCATGCAATCTGTGCGACCGGGGGCGCCGGGCGAGAAGACCTAGGCGAGCAGCCCGTCGACGGCGGCGATCACGCCGGCGGCGTCCAGGCCGTAGAGGCGCAGCAGGTCGGTCGCGGGCCCGGAGACGCCAAAGACGTCGTTCACGCCCACCTTGCGGACGGGAACGGGGCAGCGCTCGGCGAGGGCGTCGCACACGGCGCTCCCCAGGCCGCCGATCACGGAGTGCTCCTCGGCCGTCACGACGCGGCCCGTCTTGGCGGCGCTCGCGAGGACGGTCTCGGTGTCGAGCGGCTTGACGGTGTGGACGTTCACGACCTCGGCCGAGACCCCCTCGGCGGCCAGGGCTTCGGCGGCCTCGAGCGCGGCGCCGACCATGAGGCCGCAGGCGCAGATCGTGACGTCGGCGCCCTCGCGCAGCACGCGGGCGCGGCCGACCTCGAACTCGTAGCCGGGCACGTCGTTGATCACCGGCACGGCCAGGCGGCCGAAGCGCAGGTACACCGGGCCGTCCAGCTCGTAGGCGGCGCGCACCGCGGCACGGGCCTCGACGTCGTCGGACGGCACGACGACGGTCATGCCCGGGATAACGCGCATGAGGGCGATGTCCTCGTTGCACTGGTGCGTGGCCCCGTCCTCCCCGACGGAGACGCCGGCATGCGAGGCGCAGATCTTGACGTTCAGGTGCGGGTAGCCGATGGAGTTGCGCACCTGCTCGAACGCGCGGCCGGCGGCGAACATCGCGAAAGTGCTCGCGAAGGCGACGCGCCCGGTGGCGGCCACGCCCGCGGCCATGCCCATCATGTTGGCCTCAGCGATGCCCGCGTCGAAGAAGCGGTCGGGGTAGGCGGCCTTGAACTTACCGGTCTGCGTGGCGGCGGCCAGGTCGGCGTCGAACACCACGAAGTCGTCGTGCTCGGCGCCGAGCTCGACGAGCGCCTCGCCGTAGCTCGCGCGGGTGGCGATCCTCTTCACGTCTGACATCGCCTACGCCTCCTTCGCGAGCTCGGAGGCGTCGGCCTCAAGCTCGGCCATGGCCTGCTCGTACTGCTCGTCGTCCGGGGCCTTGCCGTGCCAGCCGACCTCGTTCTCCATGAACGAGACGCCCTTGCCCTTCACGGTCTCGGCGATGATGGCCACCGGCGCACCCGTGACGCCGCGCGCGGCCTCGAAGGCGGCCCGGATCTGGGCCATGTCGTTGCCGTCGGCGAGCTCGATCACGTGGAACCGGAACGCCCGGAACTTGTCGGCGATGGGCATCGCGGAGTTGACCTCCTCGATGGTGCCGTCGATCTGCAGGCCGTTGTGGTCGACGACGAGCACCAGGTTGTCGAGGCAGTGGTTGCCGGCGAACATCGCCGCCTCCCAGACCTGGCCCTCCTCGATCTCGCCGTCGCCCAGAAGCGCGAAGACACGGTACGGGTCGCCCCAGTGCTTGGCGGCGAGCGCCATGCCCACCGCGGCGGAGACGCCCTGGCCGAGCGAGCCGGAGGACATGTCCACGCCGGGGGTGTCGTTCATGTTCGGGTGGCCCTGCAGGTGGCTGCCGATGTGGCGCAGCGTCTCGAGGTCGCCCTTGGGGAAGTACCCGCGCTCGTCGAGCACGGAGTAGAGCCCCGGCGCCGCGTGGCCCTTCGAGAGCACCAGGCGGTCGCGGTCGGCCTTGGCGGGGTCGGCGGGGTCGATCTCCATCTCCTCGAAGTACAGGTACGTCAGGATGTCCGCCGCGCCGAGGGACCCGCCGGGGTGCCCGGACTTGGCGGCGTGGACGGCCGTGACGATGCCGCGGCGTACCTCGTTTGCGACACGTTTGAGCTCGTCGTCGCTCATGCTGCCTCCTTCATGCGGATGCAGGCGGCGGGGGCGCCCATGCCCCCGCCGCCTCTGGTCGGTCGGTGCGGTCCTTACGCGTTCTTGACCTTCTCCCAGTCGGCCTCGAACTGCGCCAGGCCGCGCTCGGTCAGGGGGTGCGCCAGGCACTTCTTGAGCGCGGCGAAGGGCACCGTGGCGATGTCGGCGCCGAGCAGCGCGGCCTGCGTCACGTGGTTGGGGGTGCGCACGGAGGCGGTGATGACCTCCACCCGGTCGTCGACGTTCTTGCCGGACCAGTCGTAGTTGCCCAGGCAGGCGACCACGTTGGCGAGCTGCTGGATGCCGTCCTCGGCGATGTCGTCGAAGCGGCCCACGAACGGCGAGATGTAGCGGGCGCCGGCGTTGGCGGCGAGCAGGGCCTGGGTGGGCGAGAACACGAGCGTCATGTTGACGCGGATGTCCTCGGAGGCGAGCTGGTGGGTGGCGGCGAGGGCCTCGGCGCACACGGGCAGCTTCACGACGATGTTCGGGGCGAGCGCGGCCAGGCGGCGGCCCTCCTCGACCATGCCCTCGGCGGTGGTGGCGGTGGACTCGGCGGAGACGGGCAGCCCCTCGCAGAGCTCGGCGATCTTGAGCATGTGGCCCTCGAAGTCGGCGAGCTTTCCGCCGGTCTTCATGTACAGGCTCGGGTTCGTGGTGACGCCGGCCAGGCAGCCCCAGCTCTTGGCTTCGGCGATCTCGTCCAAGTCGGCGGTGTCGATGAAGAACTTCATGCGGGTCGATCCTTTCTGTGGGGCGCGGGGCACTTCGAATATAGGGCTTCTCGTGCCGCGCCGATCCGTCCGTGCGGTGATTTAACGCGACTGCGGGGGCAGGCGGCCCCAGGTCCCGGCCGCCTGCCCCGCCGCCGCGCACTACTCGGCGAGCGCGCGCTCGATGCGGGTCGTGACGCCCTTCAGGTTCAGGCCCACGATGTACTGCTTGATCGGGCGCTTGATGTGCTCGACCACGAAGCGCTGGCCGTCGATGTCCTGCGCGGCGAGGTTGCGGTAGAGCTTGGCGATCTGCTCCTTGACCTCGGGGTCGTTGAAGGCGTAGTGGCCCGAGATGTCCAGGATCTGAAGCGACAGCTCCTTGTTGGCGAGGATGTCGTCCACCTGCAGGTTCACGTCGTCGCCGGTCATCCACTTGCGCCAGCGCTCGGTCTTGATGGCCTTCACGAGCAGGGTGTTGTACAGGTCGGAGGGGTCGTCGCACAGGCCGTTGTCCACCAGAATCTGCTCGGTCTCGCAGAGCTTGAGGTAGGCGCGGGTCTCCTCGGTGCCGTACTGGGGCGCCACGTTGGAGGCGGTGACGTGCGCGGGGATGTGCTCGAGCAGGGTCGCGTCGTCCAGGTAGTCGGCGTTGTGCTCCTTCAGGCCCACGCCGTAGCGCTTGGCCATGTCCGCGAGCTCGCGGGCGTTCTTGAAGTTGTAGTGGCCCACCTGCTCGGTCAGGCGCGTGAGGGTGCCGGTCTGGCCCACGATGAAGGTGGGCGTGGGGCAGCCGCGGCGCTCGAGCTCGGGCTTGAGCTCGGAGATGAACTCCTCGTACTTGGCGGTGGAGGTGAGGCCGCCGTTGGTCTCCTCGGTGCCGACCTCGTAGGCGACCTCGGGGAGGTTATGCTCGCGACGGTACTGCTCGAGGTAGTCGATGAGGTCGATGGTGCGGCGCAGCACGACGTCGAGCGGAATCACCTTGCCGATCTGGTAGGGGTCCTTGGTGGGGTCGACCATGAGCAGGTCGAAGCCGGCCTCCATGTCGGCCACGAACGACTTGCGGGCGAGCTCCATGGCCTCGTCCTCGGGCAGGTGGGCGTTACGCTCCTCGTCGCGCTGCCAGGGGCCGCCGTGGTCGCGGCAGAGGTAGTACGGCCCGGTGTAGCCGACCTCGTCGGCGACCTTCTTGATGTCGGCGGCGAAGCGGGTCTGGTCCCAGCCGTTCACGTAGCCGGCGCCCATCTCGTCCATGTCGACTTGGTTGCGCGAGGCGATGAACATGGGCGGGAAGTCCCCGTCCTTCGCAAGCTCGAACACGGCCTGGATCAGATTGGGGGACATGGGCCCGATGCCGACCATCGTGGCGTGGTCACCGGAGTCCTGCAGCTTGAGCATGCCCTGAACCGCTTGACGAATCGTGAACTTAGTCATGGATTACTCCTTCATGGGTGCCCCGGCGGCCGTGGCCGCGGGGCCGGTGTCGTGATGGGTTGTCGTGGTGGGGAGGGTGCCGGCGCGGCGGGGCGTCGGGCGATGGGGCGGGCGCGGCTGAGGGCCGCCTGCGCGGCGACGGGGCCGCGCGCCCGGAGAAGGACCGGGGCGCCGCTGGGGGCGCCCCGGCGCGAGCCTTACTTGGAGGCGGTGTCCAGCTTCGGCTTCATGGCCACGAGGATGGCGGCCGCCACCACCGCGCCGATCACGATGTCGAGGCAGAACAGGAGCGGGTTGCTCGTGGCGAGCGCCACGATGAAGCCGCCGTGGGGGACGTAGCAGTCGATGGCCTGGATGGCGGCCAGCCCGGCGCCGACGGCGGAGCCGATGCAGATGCCCGGCAGGGTGTGCACGAGGTCCTTGACCGCGAAGGGGATGGCGCCCTCGGTGATGCCGATGCAGCCCATGAAGATCGCGGAGATGCCCATCTGGCGGTCGGCGTCGTCGAACTTGTTGCGGGCGATCAGCGAGGCGATGCCGCAGGCCAGGGGCGGCACGGCGACGGCGACGCGGAACATGCCGTTGGGGCCGTAGATGCTGGAGGCCATGAGCGCCATGGTGAAGGTGGAGGCCGTCTTGTTGATGGGGCCGCCCATGTCGAAGGCCGTCATGATGCCGATCACGAGGCCGAGCACCACCGCGGAGCCGCCCTGCAGGTTGCCCAGGACGTCCGTCAGCCAGTTCATGACCGCGGCGAGCGGGGTGGCCAGGATGTAGATGTAGGCCATGCCGAGCACGAGCGAGGCCAGGATCGGGATGACCAGGATGGGCATGATGGTCTGGATGGTATTGTTGACCTTCCAGGTCTTCATCCAGCGGACGAAGTAGCCGCAGACCACGGCCATGATCATGGCACCCAGGAAACCCGTGGAGACCGAGGTCTCGCCGACGGTGACCGGGTTGTTGACCAGGTAGCCGAGGACGAAGCCCGGGGCGAGCGCGGGCTTGCCCGCCATGGAGTAGGCGATATAGGCCGCCAGCACCGGGATCATCATCGAGATGCCCGCCATGCCGATGGTGTTCAGGCTCTGCATGAGTGGGTTGGTGACTTCCATGCCCGCCTCGCCGGCGGTGCCCGTGGCGAGCGAGAACGCCAGGAACACGCCGCCGATCACGACGATCGGGATGAAGTAGGACACGCCGGTGTTGAACGCGTTCAGAAGCGTCTTGCCGGGGTTGGCGAAGATGGAGCCCTTCGCCGCGGGCGCGGGCGCCTGGGGCGCGGCGCTCGCCTTGGGCTCGGCCGCGGGCGCCTCAGCCTTCGCGGGCGCGGCTGCGGCGGGCGCGGGCGCGGCGTCGACGGCGCCGCCCGTCGCCTTGATGATCTCCACGCACTGGTCGATGATCTTGGCGGGGTCCGAGATCACGTCCGAGGTGCCGACCTTCAGGAACTTGCCCTCGGCGATCTTCTGCTCGAAGCGGTCCTCGTTCTCGACGCCCACGTCGACGGTCTCGAGGACCAGGTCGGCAGAATCGACGTCCTCTTGGGACAGCTCGTTCTCGATACCGAGGCCACCCTGGGCCTCGACCTTGCAGTCGATGCCGCGCTTGGCGCACTCATCCTGCACGGCCTTCTGGGCCATGTAGGTATGGGCGATGCCAACGGTGCAAGCTGCAACGCCTACGATCTTCATTGCATCCCTCTTTCCTCTGTGGATCGTGGAAACGCAACGGCTCGCTTGGGGCCTCCGGAGCATCCCGCGTGCTACGCCGCCTACGTCATCTGACACTTCGCAGTATGGGGTCGGAGGGTCAGACACGCGAGCAGATTTCTGCAAATGGCCTGGTAGAGTGCTATATTGCTCGTTTTAGTTAAATGGTTAACCAAGTTCGGTTCGTGCGAAAACCGGGCGATTCGCGAATGTCAAGGAGAATTTCCGGCCGTCGGCGAACGGTAATGTGGGGCGCGGGCGGAGGGGATCGCGCGCGTCACCGGTATACTGGGAAGCCGCCCGACCCCGGCCCGACGCCGGCTGGAATCCGTCCGAGGCGGGACGGGACCTCGCGCCGCACCCCGGCGGCGGCCGCCTCGACGTCGCCCGACAACGGAGGCACCCGAGCATGGACACGCATCGCGTCACGATCACCGACGTCGCCCGCGAAGCGGGAACCTCGACCGCCACCGTCTCGAACTACCTCAACGGCAAGCACGAGAAGCTGAGCCAGAAGACCCGCGAGCGCATCGAGCGCATCATCCGCGAGACCGGCTACATCCCCAACGCCCAGGCCCAGACGCTCTCGGGCAAGGCAACGCACGTCATCGCCATCCTCATCCTCGACAACTCCAACAACTGGGCCGGCCGGCTGCTCGCCGGCGTAGAGCGCGTGGCGCGCGAGAACAGCTACCAGACCATCGTGTGCACGACCAACTTCGACCCCGAGATCGAGCTCATGTACGTGGACAAGATGCTCGCGCTTGGCGTGGACGGCTTCATCGTGCAGCCCACGCACAACTTCCGCGCCGTGAACGAGCGCATCACCAAGGCGGGCCGACCGGTGGTGTTCTACGACCGGAGCTTCTACAACCTGGACAGCACCTGGATCAAGACGAACCTCTACGACGGCGTCTACGCCGCCACGACCGCCTGCATAGACGCGGGCTACGAGGACTTCCTCACCGTGGCCGCCGACATGACCAAGATGAACACCCGCATGGAGCGCTTCCAGGGGTTCGCCGACGCCCTCGCGGCACGCGGCCTGTTCCACCGCGCCATCTCGATCGAGCATGACGCGCCCAGCGTGGCCGAGCTCACCGAGTACTTCAAGTTCAAGCTCAACCCCGCGCTGCGCACCCTCGTCTTCGTGCAGAACCAGTGGGCGCTCGGGCGCGTGTTCAAGGCGCTGCAGCCCATGGCGCACCTCATCCCCGAGCGCATCGGCCTCATCGGCATCAACTGCACCGACTGGACCGACCTGACCTCCCCCACCATCTCGACCGTAGTCGAGCCGGTGGAGCGGGAGGGGCGCCACGCCTGCCAGATGCTGCTCGACCTGCTGGGCGACGAGCCCCCGGCGGCCCATCAGGAGATCCTGGAGTGCCGCCTCAACTGGCTGGGCTCGACCTCGGTCACGGCGTAAGGGGCCGGGCGGGCCGGCGCGGGCGCGCGAGAAGCCCGCCGACCTGCAGGTAGCCTGCATGCCGGCGGGCAAACCTTCCGGCGCCTGCGCTAGCGGGCCAGCACCTCACGGACGGCGGCGATCACGCCCTCGGCGTCCAGGCCGTAGAGGTGCAGCAAGTCGGTCGCGGGGCCGGAGACGCCGAAGACGTCGTTCACGCCCACCTTGCGGACGGGAACGGGGCAGCGCTCGGCGAGGGCGTCGCACACGGCGCTGCCCAGGCCACCGATCACGGAGTGCTCCTCGCAGGTCACCACGCGCCCGGTCTTGGACGCGCTCTCCACGATCAGGTCCGCGTCAATCGGCTTGATCGTGTGCATGTCGATGACCTCGGCGGACACGCCCCTCTCGGCGAGCACGTCGGCCGCCTCGAGCGCCGCCTGGACCATGAGGCCGCAGGCCACGATCGTCACGTCGGTGCCCTCTCGCATGACGATGCCCTTGCCCAGCGTGAACGAGAAGTCCTTCTCGTCGTTCACCACAGGCACCGCGAGGCGTCCCAGGCGCAGGTAGACCGGACCGTCCAGCTCGTAGGCGGCGCGCACCGCGGCACGGGCCTCGACGTCGTCGCAGGGCACGACGACGGTCATGCCCGGGATAACGCGCATGAGGGCGATGTCCTCGTTGCACTGGTGCGTGGCCCCGTCCTCCCCGACGGAGACGCCGGCATGCGAGGCGCAGATCTTGACGTTCAGGTGCGGGTAGCCGATGGAGTTGCGCACCTGCTCGAACGCGCGGCCGGCGGCGAACATCGCGAAGCTGCTCACGAAGGCGGTGCGGCCGGTGGTCGCGATGCCCGCCGCGACGCCCATGAGGTTCTGCTCGGCGATACCCACGTCGAAGAAGCGGTCGGGATAGGCCGCCTTCATCTTGCCGGTCTGGGTTGACGCGGCAAGGTCGGCATCCAGGACCACGAAGTCGTCGTGCTCGGCGGCGAGCTCCAGGAGCGTCTCGCCGTAGCTCACGCGGGTGGCGATTCTCTTCACGTCGGCCATGTCCTTATGCCTCCTTTGCGAGCTCGGCCATGGCCTGCTCGTACTGCTCGTCGTTGGGACCCTTGCCGTGCCAGTCGACCTGGCCCTCCATGAAGGAGACGCCCTTGCCCTTGACCGTCTCGGCAACGATGCAGACGGGCGCGCCCTTCACCTCGCGGGCGACGGAGAAGGCGGCGCGAACCTGTGCCATGTCGTTGCCGTCGGCGAGCTCGATCACGTGGAACTTGAAGGCGCGGAACTTGTCGGCGATGGGCATCGCGGAGTTGACCTCCTCGATGGTGCCGTCGATCTGCAGGCCGTTGTGGTCGACGACGAGCACCAGGTTGTCGAGGCAGTGGTTGCCGGCGAACATCGCCGCCTCCCAGACCTGGCCCTCCTCGATCTCGCCGTCGCCCAGAAGCGCGAAGACACGGTACGGGTCGCCCCAGTGCTTGGCGGCGAGCGCCATGCCCACCGCGGCGGAGACGCCCTGGCCGAGCGAGCCGGAGGACATGTCCACGCCCGGCGTATCGTTCATGTTGGGATGTCCCTGGAGGTGGGAGCCGATGTGGCGCAGGGTCTCGAGCTCCTCGCGCGGGAAGAACCCACGCTCCGCGAGGGTCGCGTAGAGACCGGGCGCCGCGTGTCCCTTGGAGAGGACGAAGCGGTCACGGCCCTCCCAGCGGGGATCGTCCGGCCTCACGTCCATCTCCTCGAAGTAGAGATAGGCCAGGATGTCGGCGGCGGAAAGCGAGCCGCCGGGATGCCCCGACTTGGCAGCATGCGTGCCCGTGAGAACCCCCTTCCTGATCTCCGTGGCTACGCGCCTGAGCTCGGTGTCTGTCATGCTGTCTCCTTTAATTTCCTCGCCAGACGCGCCTACTGCGCGGCGGCGACCTTGGCCCAGTCGGCGTCGAAGGCCGCCAGGCCCTGGTCAGTCAGCGGGTGCTTGAGGCATTTCTTGAGCGTGCCGAAGGGCACGGTGGCGATGTCGGCGCCCAGGAGCGCCGCCTGCGTCACGTGGTTGGGCGTGCGCACGGAGGCGGCGATGATCTCCACCTGATCGTCGGCGTTTTTGCCCGCCCAGTCGTAGTTGCCGATGGCGGCCACGACGTCAGCGAGCTGGGAGACGCCGTCCTCGGCGATGTCGTCGAAGCGGCCGACGAAGGGGCTCACGTAGCGTGCGCCCGCGTTGGCGGCGAGAAGGGCCTGCGGGGCCGAGAAGACCAGCGTCATGTTGACGCGGACGCCCTCGGAGGCGAGCTGGCGCGTGGCAGCGAGGGCCTCGGCGCAGATCGGGAGCTTGACCACGATGTTGGGGGCGAGCGCCGCGAGGCGGCGGCCGTCGGCGACCATGTCCTCACAGGTCTTGGCCTGGGACTCGGCGGAGACGGGCAGGCCCTCGCAGAGCTCGGCAATCCTGACCATGTGGCCCTCGAAGTCGGCGAGCCTGCCGCCGGTGCGGGCGTAGAGCGACGGGTTGGTGGTGACGCCGGCGAGGCAGCCCCAGCTGAGGGCCTCACGAATCTCGTCGAGGTCAGCGGTGTCGATAAAGAACTTCATGTCTCCTCTTTTCCGAAACATGGCGACGAGCATTGTACCGCTCCCGCCCATGATACATGAGGCCCGTGGGGACCATCAAAGCGTCTGATTCAGGCGCTCCGCGGGCGCGACGCCTGCCCGTAGTAGGCACCCGGACCGTGCTTGCGCAGATAGTGCTTGTCCAGCAGGTACTGGGGTGCGGAGCCGCAGTGCGGGCTCAGCGCCTCGGTGTCGAGGGCCATACGGGCGACCTCCTCAACCACCACGGCGTGATAGACCGCGGCGGCGGCGTCCCTTCCCCACGCGAAGGGCCCGTGGTTACGGACAAGTGCCGCCGGGACCGCGAGTGGGTCGATGCCGTGCTCGGCGAACCCCTCCACGATGACGTTGCCCGTCTCGAGCTCGTAGGCGCGGGCGATCTCCTGCTCCGTCAGGCCGCGCATGCAGGGCACCGGACCGTAGAAGTAGTCGGCGTGGGTGGTCCCGTAGGCCGGTATCTCCCGACCGGCCTGCGCCCAGGCGCACGCCAACCTCGAGTGCGTGTGCACCACGCCACCCACCTCCGCCCCCCAGGCACGATAGAGGGCCGCATGCGTGGCGGTATCGGAGGAGGGGTTGAGCCCGCCCTCGACGACGGCTCCGTCGAGGTCGCACACCACCATGGACCCCGGCGTGAGGTCGTCGTAGTCAACGCCGGAGGGCTTGATCACAAACAGACCCCGCTCACGGTCGAGCTCCGAGGCGTTCCCCCAGGTAAATACCACCAGATCATGTCTCAAGAGGTCCATGTTGGCCTCATAGACCCTCTCCCGAAGCTCCTTGAGCATCATGGCTGAGGCTCCCTTCCGCCGGTTCGTGCCGGCTTAGATGAGTCCGAGGTGCTCGAGCGCGGTTGCGACGCCGTTGAGGTGCCGCTCGTCACGATAGACGAGCGTTCCGTCCACGTCGAAGAAGGCCAGGGTGTCGGCGGCGCGCATCCTAGCCCTCCGCCCTGGAAAACGCCGCGTCGATCTTCTCGCGCACGTAGCAAGCCGAGGCGGCAACCTCCTCGCGCCACCGCTCTGAGCCCAGGTACCAGAACTCGGCCACGTAGCGGCGGACGCCCTGCGCCACGAGCTCGTCGAGCGCGCCCTCGTAGTCGGTGGTGCCCGTGCCAAACGGCAGGTCCCGATACTTCCCCGCCACGGTCTCCTTGCAGTGCGCCGCCAGGATGTGGCCGCGCCCGACGGCGAGGTCGCCGGCAACGCTTCCCCCGTAGAGGAGCGCTGCGTTGGTGAGGTTGCCCACATCGGGATAGACGCCCAGGTACGGGCTATCGATTTTCGTCACGTAGGCCATGGCCTTCTCGACCGTGTCCATGAACGGCGTCTCCATGGTCTCAAAGCCGAGCAGGACGCCCGAGCGGGCCGCCATCTCCACGGCGCGCGCGAGGTTCTCCTCGAAGCGAGCGCGCGTCTCGGGGGAGCCCTCCTCGTAGTAGACGTCGTAGCCGGCGAGCTGGATCATACGGATGCCGAGGTCACAAGCGAGTCCGAGCGCCCCTTCCATGATCTGGAGCGAGCGCCGCGCCACCTCGGGGTCACGCGCGCCGAGCGGGTAGCTGCGGTGCGCGGACAGGCACAGCGAGCGGATGGGCATCCCCGTGCTCCCCATGGCGCGCACGAGGTCGCGGCGGCGGCCGGGCGTCCACTCGAGGCGCTCGAGCCGCTCGCTGGACTCATCGATGCTGATCTCGACGTAGTCGAAGCCGCTGTCGCGCGCCACGTCCAGGCACTCGATCCAGGTCAGCTCGGCCGGGGTGGCCTTCTCGTACATGCCGAGCAGATACTGCCGGGGCATCCTCTCTCCTCTCTCCTCTCCGCGACGCCGCAGCGACGGGCCTAGAGGACGCTGCGGAACGGGACGTTGGGCTCCTCGTCGAAGCAGTCCTCGAAGCCGCGCTGGTACACGAAGTACTTCTTGCCCGCCTCGAAGTCGGTCGGGTAGGTGTAGTGACCGCCGACCTTCCAGTAGTAGGGCTTGAACGTGTAGCCCAGGCGCTCCCTGCGCATGTTGTAGAGGACCTCGATCTCGCGCAGGTCGGCCTCGAAGTTGGTCCAGACGTCCCAGTGGATGGGAATGACGACCTTGCACTTGAGGGCCTCGGCCATGCGGATGATGTCGGAGGCCTCCATCTTGTCCTGCATGCCCATGGGGTTGCACCCGTAGGAGCCAAACGCCACGTCGACGCCGCCGTACTCCCGGGCGATGTCCTTGCCGTGCTTGGCGAAGTAGATGGAGTAGTGGGAGTCGCCGCTGTGGTAGATGTTGCCACCCGGGGTGCGCAGCAGGTAGTTCACGGCCTTCTCGTCCATGTCCATCGGGCATACGCCCCAGAGGTCCTCGCGGTCGGGACCGGTGGAGTCGGTGGTGGTGATGCAGGTGCGGTCGAAGGAGTCCATGGCGATGACCTCGATGTCGCCCACCTTGACCGTGTCGCCGGGCTTGACGGTGATGCAGCGCTCGGCGGGCACGCCCCACTTGAGCCAGAACTCGACGGACTTCTTGGGGCCGATGAAGGGCACGGGGATCTCGTTGCCGTGCTCGTCGGTGGTGGTCATGCCGGACTGGATGACGTGGGCCGCGAACTCCTTGGACATGTGGTCCTGGTGATAGTGGGTGGCCAGGACGGCATCGACGTGCTTGATCGCAAAGGGATCAAACACGTAGGGGATGTTGCGCAGGTTGGGCTGCATCGCGCGGCAGCCCGCCATGTTGGCCATCTGGTGGCCGACGGCCATCTTCCCGTTGCCATGGCTGCGCTTGCCGTTGCCGGTCCACAGGTCGATGGTGATGGCGGTGTCGCCCGGGGTCTTCAGGTAGATGCCCGTGCAGCCGAGCCACCACATCTCGACGGTGCCGGGGGCGGGCCGCGCGGCCTCCATGTCCTCGTTCAGCCACGTGCCCCACTCGGGGAATGTGCTCATGATCCACTTCTCGCGAGTTACCTCGTCAATTGCGGACATGCGTACCTCCTTGGAGTCTCTGCGGGCAGGGTGCCCGCGACCGTTACTTCATGACGTCGTACAGGGCGACCTCGTCGGTCTCGCGGTTGGCCGCGACGATGCGGGTGACGTCGCCGTCGGTGAGGACCCAGCAGTTGGCCGGGCCGCGGTCGTGGTCGATCGCCTCGAGCCGGTAGGCGCCGTCCGCGTAGTGAACGCGGAGAAGATCGCGGCCGCCCCTGCGGTTGCCGATGACGGCGCAGGGCTCGCCGCAGATCTCGCCGGACCAGACGGCGTGCAGGAAGTCGCGCTTCTCGGGGTCCTCCCAGACCGATGCGTAGACGCCCTCGATCTCGGTCTCGTGCCACACGCGGAGCGTGTCGCCGTGGAACGCGGAGAGGGTGAGGATCTCGTCTGTGCCATCGCCGTCGAAGTCGGCCATGCAGACGTCGCTCGTGGGCTGCACGATCAGGCAGCGCACGGACCAGGCGCCGTCGGCCGTGGCGGGCGGGTCGTAGCGGAACACGCCGGCAGCCGTGGAGACAAGCGCGAAGGTGCCCGCGGGGTTTGTCCAGAAGCCATGGTTCTGCAGCTGACAGCCAGCAAGCTCGGTCAGCTCCACGGTCTCGGCCTCGAGGTGGGCGCCGAGGCGCGCCACGTAGACCGCGCCGGGGGCGGACCAGTCGTCCTTGACCCGGCGGCAGGAGCCCTTGATCGTGCAGGCGATGAGCCACGGCTGGCCGTCGGCGCCGGTAAGCACGCCAAAGCGGTGCACGTAGGGCAGCTCGCAGATGCGGTGCGCGCTCCAGGAGCCGTCGGCGGCGCGCGTGTGGCAGACGATGCCGGCGGTGTCGGCCCCAAAGTTGGGCGAGAAGAACTCGCTGGTTGCGAGCAACTGGTCGGCGCGTCCGGGGACCTGGGCGATCGTCATGACGCCGCCGGGGCCCTCGGCCACGGTCTCCAGGGGCGTGCCGTCGAGGGCAAAGCGGCGGATCGGCCCGTCCTTCTCGACGCCCACGACGAAGCTCCTGGCATCCTGGCCGTCGAAGGCAGCGACGGCGTAGGCCTTGGGCATGGTCGCAACGACCCTCTTGGAGTAGCGCATGCGCCTCGCCGCCTCCCTACGCCTTGAACTTCTCGGCGGCGCCGGTGGAGACGAGGGCCTCCTCCATCTCCTTGTCGGAGAGGACGTTGCGCAGGCCGATGACGGTCACGCCGGAGCGCTCCGCGTCCTCGTACATGCTCTTGAAGTTAAGCGGTGCGAAGACGATGTCGAAGTTGCGCGCCGAGGAGACACCCTCCGAGAGGGCGCAGTGGTGGATCTCGGAGACGTCCATGCCCAGCTTCTTGATCACGCGCTCTGCGGTCATCTTCATCATGAGGGACGTACCGGCCCCGTTGGCGCAGGCGACGAGAATCTTTGCGCTCATGTGACTCCTTTCTGAGGGGCCGGGGCCCGCAGGCCCCGGCCAGCTACCAAACACGTCTTGTGACGTGCTGAGACACTACTTGATGCCCTTGGTGCGCATCTCCTTGCACTTCTCCCAGTCCTCGACCTCCAGGAAGTAGGTCTCCTTGTGGGCGCGGTACTGGAGCTGCGGGATGGCGAGCAGCGCGATAGCGACGATGGCCACGCCGGCGTAGGACAGGAACTTCATCACGCCGGTCATGATCGGCCAGACCACGGCCCAGTCCCACATGCCGAGGTAGCCGCCGTAGGCCGCCATGCCGACCCAGCCGGCGATGAGGGCGGAGCCGAAGACCTGCAGAAGACCGGAGATGAACGGCAGCAGGCACGCCGCGCGCAGGCCACCTCGCTTGTTGGCGTAGACGCCGATGACGGCGTTGTCAAAGAACAGCGGCACGAAGCCGGCCATGACCACGACGGGGCTCTGGAGCAAGATCAGGGCGCCAATGGCGATGAACTGGCCGAGCGCGCCAAAGAGGAAGCCGATGGTGACGGCGTTGGGGGCACCGAAGCCAAAGGTCACGGCGCAGTCGACGCCGGGCACGGAGCCCTTGAGCAGCTTCGAGGAGATGCCGTGGAAGGAGTTGGTGAGCTCGGTCACGAAGGTGCGGACGCCGAGCTGCAGGATCGAGAGGTACACGGCAAACGAGAAGGACGTGGTGATGATGTACATCACGAAGTCCTGCGACTCGGTCATGAACTCGTGCTCGATGAGGAAGTCGCGGCCGAGGATGGCGAGGATCGTCCCGAAGAAGGCCGTCATGAGGATGCCGGTGGCCACGAGGTTCTCGTTGAAGATCTTGAGGAAGCCGGGCAGCTTGATGTCATCGACGTCCTTGGACTCCTTCTTGGAGTGCTTGCTCATCCACTCGGCCACGCGGGAGGAGAAGTACACGCCAAACATCTGCTGGTGCGCGATCGTGAGGCCGGCGCCGTCCGTGAGCTCCTGGGAGTCGCGGATGAGCAGGTTGGAGCCAACCGCCCAGTACAGGCCGAGCACGACGGTCATGATGGCGAGCGTGGCCCAGTCCTGGTCGCGCAGGGCGGGGAAGGCGAACAGGATGAGGAAGAACGCCGTGGAGGCCTGCTGGACCTGGACGTGGCCGGTGGTGAACAGCGCACGGCACTTGGTGTACTTCTTGAGCGCCACGAGCACGATGTTCAGGATGAACGCAAACAGCAGCAGGAACATGACAAGCGAGAAGGACTTGCCCGCGATGAAGGCGGGGCCGTTCGGGTCGTCCATAGCCGCCTGCACGGCGTTCTGGCCGAAGTAGGGGTCGATGACCATGGACGAGATATTGAAGCGCTGCTGCAGGCCGACGATGATCGGGCGGAACGCGTTGGTGAGCCCGCCCGAGCCGACAAGCAGGATCTGGTAGCCGATGACGGCCTTGATGAAGCCCGCCAGGATGTCGTACCAGGGCTTGCGCATGAGCGCGTAGCCGAGCACGACAATCAGGCCGATGAAGTAGGCGGGTTGCGTGAGGATGTTGTTGGCAAACCATGTCCAGGCGCCCATTATGATGTCCATTGTCCCCTCTTTCGTCTGGTCGACACCAGGCCCTACGCCTGGTCCTTCTCGAACTTCTCCTCGTCCACGATGGCATCGATGGCCAGGAGGTCATCGGGCGTCGTGGCAGCCTTCAGGCGCTCTACCACCTCCTCGTCGGTAAGGACGGCATAGAGTCGCCGCATGTTGGCGAAATGCTCGTCGCGGTTGGTGGCGCAGAGCGTGAAGAAGATCTGCGCGTCTCTCTCCGGATCGGACGGGTCAAAGCTCACGGGATGCGCGAGGCGCATGAAGCCGATGGCGGTGCGATTGCAGCCGCGGGCACTCTCCATCGAGTGCGGCATGGCCACGCCGGGCATGAGCACGATATAGGGCCCAAACCTCTCAACGCAGGCGATGATCTCCTCCGCGTAGCAGCCCTCCACGGTGCCGTCGGCCTCGAGGGGGCGGCAGCAGGCACGAATGGCATCGCGCCAGTCATCGATAGCATCGTTCACAAATGCATAGTGCTGTTTCTCACAGATCTCCCTCATCAGCATCTACAACCACCCCTCCGTTACTCTTTTGGCGCTATGCTCGAGTTATTTATGAACGTTATGTTCGTTTTATTTGATAGTTTAGCGTGTTGTGCTGAGTATGACGGAAGGCTGACAGCAGCTGTTTCGTGAGGGCCGTTTTATCGTGAGTGGTCGAGAAATAGCGGCTAATGGTCAGATTGTTTGGTTATAATGTTCAAATAGAACATTAATTGGTAGTATCTCTCCGCATATACTGATTATTTACAACTGTTTTGATTGTTTAGAAAGGAAGAAAGGACTATGGGCGGGAGAAACAGCCGGAGCTTCGTGGAGCAGCGCAGGGAGCGGCTCGTCTCCATCCTCGCGGAGCGGGGCCGGGCCTCCGTGGTGGAGCTGGCGGAGCGCCTCGAGGCCTCCCCCATCACCATCCGGCGCGACCTCAGCGAGCTTGAGGAGCGCGGCGTGCTCATGCGTCGATACGGGGAGGCGGTCCTGCTGCCGTGCGACGGCACGGCTTCCACCGAGGCCTGCCGGCAGGCCATCGCACGCGCCGCCGCGGAGCTGGTCTCCGACGACGAGCTGGTCTTCATCAACACGAGCTCGACGGCGCTCGCGCTCATCCCCCACCTCAGGGCGTCGGGTGTAAGCGTGGTGACCAACAGCGTCCTCGCCCAGAACCTCCCCGCCCCTCCGGGAGGCACGCTGTTTGTCACCGGCGGCGAGATACGCCCCCCGCGCGGCGTGCTCTCAGGGGACTTCGCACTCGCCAACGTTCGTCGGGTCTCGGCGGCCACCTGCTTCGTGGGCTGCGCCGGCATCTCGCTAACCGCAGGTGTCACCTCGACCACGCAGCAGGAGGCCGAGGTCAACTCCCTCATGGTCAATCGCTCGGACCGCATGGTCCTTCTCGCCGACTCGAGCAAGCTCGGCATCGGCGCGGGCTTCACCTACGCCCCCCTCAGCCGGGTGGCCCTGCTCATCACCGATGCCGGGGCAACCGACGAGGACGTCTCCATCCTGAGGGAGGCGGGGGTTCACGAGGTGATGCGCGTGGGGTCGGCTGCGCGGTAGCCCCCTACCCTCTGATCTGCCGGAACCCCTCTCCAAACGCCTCGTGCACCTCGGAGATGAACACGATGGCATCCGGGTCGCGCTCGGCCACGATCTGCTTGAGGCGAACCGTCTCGGAGCGACTGAGCACGCAGAAGAGCACGGGGCGCTCCTCGCGGCTCCAGGCGCCGCGGGCGAAGAGCTCGGTGCAGCCGCGGTCCAGCTCGGAGTGGATCGCGCCCTCGATCTCCAGGTAGCTCCGCGAGATGATGTAGGCGGCGCGCGAGGTCCTGGGTCCGTCCACCACGGCGTCGATCACCTTGCCGGAGATGAACATCGCGACGGCGGCGTAGAGGGCCTGCTCGACGGAGAAGACCGTGGCGGAGAGGGCGATGATGAGGCCGTCGACGATGATGACGGAGGTGCCCACGGGCAGCCCGGTCCCCCTCGACAGGACCTGGGCCACGATGTCGGTGCCGCCGGTGTTGCCGCCCGTCCTGAAGACCAGGCCGAGGCCGAGACCGGTGATGACGCCGCCCCAGAGCGCACAGAGCAGCAGGTCCCCCTCGTCCCCGACCACGGGCAGGAAGGGGACGAGCGCATCGGTGAAGAAGCCGCAGGCTACGATGCCCGCGACGGTGCGCGCCACGTAGCCGCGACTCCCCGAGCGCACCACCAAGATCATGAGCAGCGTGTTCATGACGATAGTCTGCAGGCCGACGGGAAGCGTCACGCCGAAGGTCCCGGCGATGGCCGAGAAGACCATCGCGAGGCCCGTCACCCCGCCGGCGGCGAGGCCGTAGGGAACCTCGAACACGTCGACGCCTATCGCGAACACAATCGAGCCGGCGACGATCAACAGCGTGTCGCGGACGACGGTCCGCCAGGGAATGCCCCTCATCACTCGCCACCGCCACCGACGGCCCAGCGGTGATAGCCGACGACGAAGCGGTCGAGGTCGCCGTCCTGGAGGACCGCGTCCACGTTGCTCGTCTCGACGCCCGTCCGCAGGTCCTTGACGAGCTGGTAGGGGTAGAGCACGTAGCTCCTGATCTGGTTTCCGAAGCCGATGTCGTGCTTCGGGCCGCGCAGCTCGTCGAGCTCCTCCGCCCGGCGGGCGAGCTCCAGCTCGTAGAGCCGGCTCTTGAGGACGCTCATGGCGAACGCCTTGTTCTGGAGCTGGCTGCGCTCGTTCTGGCAGGTCACGACGATGCCCGTGGGAAGGTGCGTGACGCGCACCGCGGAGTCGGTCGTGTTGACGCCCTGGCCGCCGTGGCCGGAGGCGTGGTAGACGTCGATGCGCAGGTCGTTCTGGTCGATCTCCACCTCGATGTCTTCGGGCAGCACCGGGAGCACCTCGACGCCGGCAAAGGTGGTCTGACGACGCTTCTTGGCGTCGGTGGGCGAGATGCGCACGAGCCGGTGCACGCCCTGCTCGGCACGCAGCATCCCATAGGCGTTGTGGCCGCTCACGGTGAAAGTGGCACGGTTCAGGCCGATCGCCTCGCCGGGCTCGGCGTCGTTGACGACGACCTTCCACCCGCGGCGGTCGCAGTAGCGCTGGTACATGCGGAAGAGCATCTCGCACCAGTCCTGCGCCTCGAGGCCCCCCTGGCCCGGGGTCACCGTGACGATGGCATCGCCGTGATCGAGCTCGTCCGTGAACCAGCTCGAGAGCTCGAGCTCCGAGAGGTCGCCCTCGAGGGCGGCGGCGATGCCGGCGGCCTCGGCGAGAAGGTCCTCGTCGCCCGTCTCCTCGGCGAGCTCGAGCGCGGCCTGGGCTTCCTCGAGGCGCGCCCGGGCGGCGTCGACCCCGTTCACGTCGTCGCGCGCGGCGGCGAGGCGGGCCATGAGCTCGCGGGCGGCATCCGCGTCATCCCAGAAGCCGGGCGCCGCGCTCCTCGCCTCGAGGTCCGCGACCTCCCCGCGCTTCTCGTCGATGTGGAGATAGCCCTCGACCTCGACGAGGCGCGACGAGAGCGCGTCGAGGTCCGGCCTGGTGGCCTCCGCCATCTACCGGTTCCTGCCGTGGCAGTTCTTGAACTTCTTGCCGCTCCCGCAGGGACAGGGGTCGTTGCGGCCCACGTTCACGTAGGGGTCGGGGTCGTCCGCCTTGCGATAGGTGCGGGGCTTGGCGGTGGCGGCCACCGGGGGCATGCCGGAGGGGGCGCCCTGCGGGGCCACCGCGCTGCGGGGGCCCTGGTCGCCGTCGACCTCGGCGGGGCCGGAGTAGCTCGCGCCGCGCAGCTCCGCGGGCTCCTCGTCCGCGGGGGCGGAGGGCGCGTTCGGGCGGACGGCGACCTCGATGCGCAGAATCGTGCGCAGGAAGTCCTCGTACATCGTGTTCACGAGCTCGGAGAAGGCGGCGTAGGCCTCGCTCTTGTACTCCACGAGCGGGTCGCGCTGGCCGAAGCCGCGCAGGCCGATACCGGTCTTGAGGTAGTCCATCTCCTGGAGGTAGGACATCCAGCGCGTGTCTATGACGCGCAGCATGACCTGGGATGCGAGCGCGTGCATGGGAGCCTCGCCGATGCGCTGGGCCTTCTCGTCGAAGCAGCGCCGCACGTACTCGTTGACGGCGTCGGTGACGTCGCCCCCGTCCTGGTCGTCGGCGACCTCGGGGGCGTCCTTGCGGCCGGTGAGCTCCTCGAGCCACTTGTGCAGCCCGCGGACGTCCCAGTCCTCGTGCTTGGCGCCCTCGGGGCAGTAGCCGGAGACCTCGCGCTGGACGGTGTCGTAGGTGACCTCGCCAACGCGCGCCATCAGGTCCTTGCCGTCGAGGATCTTGTTGCGCTCCTCGTAGATGACCTGGCGCTGGGTGTTCATGACGTTGTCGTAGTCGAGGACGTTCTTGCGCATCGCGAAGTTGATCTCCTCGATCTTGCGCTGCGCGCTCTCCACGGCCTTGGTCACGAGCTTCGCCTGGATGGGCATGTCGTCCGGCATGTTGTGCTTCTGCATCATGCCGGAGATGCGGTCCATGCGCTCGCCGCCGAACAGACGCATGAGGTCATCCTCGAGCGAGAGGTAGAACTGGGTCTCGCCGGGATCGCCCTGACGGCCGGAACGACCGCGGAGCTGGTTGTCAATGCGGCGGCTCTCGTGCCGCTCCGTGCCGATGACGCACAGGCCGCCGGCGTCGATCACGTGGCGCTTCTCGACCTCGCAGCGCTCCTTGGCGGCGGCGAGGGCACGCTCGTGCTCACGCGCGACGGAGAGAAGGACGTCGGGCTCGACCTCGACGCCGATCTCGGCGAGCCCCTCGACGGTGAGCTTGGCGGGATCGCCCTCGGCGAGGATGCGGCGCAGCACGTCCTGCTCTATGCCGAAGTCGAGGCCCAGGACCTCCTCCTCCGCGAGCTCGTCGGCGTTGCCGCCCAGCAGGATGTCCGTTCCTCGGCCGGCCATGTTCGTCGCGATCGTGACGGCCCCCTCGCGGCCGGCCTGCGCGACGATCTGCGCCTCGCGCTCGTGGTACTTGGCGTTGAGGACGTTGTGCTTGATGCCGCGCTTGCTGAGGATGCGGGAGAGGCGCTCGGAGTTCTCGATCGAGACGGTGCCGACCAGGCAGGGCTGACCCTTCGCGTGACGCTCCGCCACGTCCTCGGCCACCGCCCTGAATTTGGCGTCGACCGTGCGGTAGACGAGGTCGTCGTGGTCGACGCGCACAACGGGCTTGTTGGGAGGGATGACCTGGACGGGGACGTGGTAGACCTCGCGGAACTCCGCGTCCTCGGTCATGGCGGTTCCCGTCATGCCGGAGAGCTTGTCGTACATGAGGAAGTAGTTCTGGAGGGTGATCGTGGCGAGCGTCTGGTTCTCCTCGCGCACGTATACGCCTTCCTTGGCCTCGATCGCCTGGTGAAGGCCTTCGGAGTAGCGCCTGCCCTCCATGATGCGGCCGGTGAACTCGTCGACGATCTTGACCTCGCCGTCCACGACGACGTACTGCTGGTCGCGGTGAAACATGTACTCGGCCTTGAGGGCCTGCTGGAGGTGGTTCACGAGCCGACCGGAGACGTCGCCGTAGATGTCGTCGACGCCGAGGGCGCGCTCGACCTTCTTGAGGCCCTCGTCGGTGGTGGCGATCGTGTGCTTGGCCTCGTCCATCTCGAAGTCGACGTCGGGCGTGAGCCCTCGCACCGCGCGGGCGAAGTCCTTGTAGGTGCCCGCCGACTTGGTGCCGGCGCCGGAGATGATGAGCGGGGTGCGCGCCTCGTCGATCAGGATCGAGTCGGTCTCGTCGACGATGGCGTAGTGGTGCCCCCGCTGGACACGCATGCTCGGGCGGGTGACCATGTTGTCACGCAGGTAGTCGAAGCCGAACTCCGAGTTCGTGCCGTAGGTGACGTCTGCCTCGTAGGCCGGCTTCTTAAGGTTGAGCCGCATGCCATTCTGGATGAGGCCCACCGACATGCCGAGGAAGCGATAGATGCTGCCCATCCACTCGCTGTCTCGGCGGGCGAGGTAGTCGTTGACGGTGACGATGTGGACGCCCTTGCCGGGGATGGCGTTGAGGTAGCCCGCGAGCGTGGAGACGAGCGTCTTTCCCTCGCCGGTCTTCATCTCGGCGATGGTGCCGCGGTGCAGCGCTATGCCGCCGATGATCTGCACGTCAAAGTGGCGGAGCCCCGTCGTGCGCACCGACGCCTCGCGGACGGCGGCGAAGGCCTCCGGCAGGAGGTCGTCGAGCGTCTCCCCCTGGGCATAGCGTTCGCGGAGCCGCGGGGTCGTCTCACGGAGCTCGGCGTCGCTCATGGCCTGGAACTTAGGCTCGAGCTCGTTGACGCGTGCGGCAATCTGCTCAAACTCCCGGAGCTCTCGGTCGGCTCCCAAGGAGAGGATTTTTGAGAGGAAGTTGGGCATGTGTCTCCCTTGTCATCGGGCAGCGTGATGCAGGCATTCGTTTCGATACTTTACTCATAGAACGTCCCGTTGGAGATGAGGGCGCCGAGGCATCACCAAAACCGCACCCGACGACGGCCCATCACTCCGTCGTTTCGTCGGGGGCAGCCGCGAGCTCGCCCCGCCCCCGACGCAGTCGCGCCTCGAAGGACCTGAGCCTCCTGTCTGCCTCCACCCCTCTCCCGCAGGCCCTGAGCGCCCGGACCAGGGCCGAGTTCGCGTCCTCCCTGAGCTCGTTCGACCTGACCGCGTTCTCGGCAAGCCGCGCCGCGG
The DNA here is from genome assembly GCA_030525685.1 of Atopobiaceae bacterium. GTDB lineage: Bacteria > Actinomycetota > Coriobacteriia > Coriobacteriales > Atopobiaceae > Thermophilibacter. The sequence goes on from JAUNEG010000005.1 coordinate 93,124, forward strand.
TCCTCTCGTGCCCGAGCCTCAGCGCTGCGACGCTTCCCTCGACCATGGCGTCGGCGTAGAGGCCTCTGAGAGAATCCCTCATGGAGGAGATGAACCCGGTTGCGTCGAGCGTCGGCACATAGAGGTCCCCGGCGTAGAGACGCTCCGCGGCCCGGGCGAACTCAAGCTTCCTCGCGTCGTCCCTGGAGTCGACCGCCTCGCGCGCGGCGGCCCTGAAGGCGTCGACGTCACATCCGATGGCGTTTGTGTCCACCACGACCTCGCCGCTCGTCCGACTCGACATGAGCAGGCTCAGGTTCGGGTCGATCTCGGCGATCTCCTTGCGCAGAATGCTCGCGGCCTGATAGGCGCGATTGAATCCGGACGTGTAGTCGCTGTCGGGCCAGACCTGGTCGACGAGCTGGAAGCGCCGGGCGCTCCCTCCGTGAAGCACCAGATACTCGAGCATCGCCTTCGCGTTCCTCCGTTCCAGCTTCCAGTCCGCGATGAGAACCCCTCGGACGCGCAGCTCGAATCCCCCGAGAAGCCGCAGGTCGATGGGCTTTCTGGTCTTGCCGGGGCCTCCCTGGGAGGCAGGGGCCTTGGGGGCGGCAGCATGCGGGTGCAGCGATCCGTTAGCCGAGGCCGCCCTCCTCCACGCGTTCGGCATCCCCTCGATAAGTCCCAGCGAGAACTTGCCGAGCCCCGTCCCGAGCGCCCTGATCAGCCAGACGGCGTCCCAGGGAATCCCCTCGGGCAACGGGGGAATCGCGGAGCCATCGTCGGAGAGCAGGACGCCCCGCACGAGGGCGCGCACAGACCCGAGGTCGTCGGACCGCCCCTCCGTCGTCGCCGGACCGAGACCCTCCCCCAGCCGGACGGCGGCGACCTCCGCGACACAGAGCGAGACCCTCTCCAGATACTCCACCCCCGCACCGTGCGCCAGCGTCCCCGCAAGCGAGGCCCTAATCTTCGCCCGGGCGGCGGAGCCTCCCCTCAGGTCTGCAACCGCTCCGCAGGCCAGGGCGACGATCTGAACCAGAGTGTCCTCCGAGCGCTCGTGGCGCGACGAGAGCGCCTCCAGCTCCGCCACGGACCCCTCGTCATCCGACATCAGCGTTCGCACGAGGTCGAGCATCGCCACGTACCCCATGAGGCCTTTGAGCGGGCGCCGGCGCATGAAGCCCACAGCCTGCTCCGCCGCAGGGGAGGACTCCTTTGGGCTTCCTCCCGTCATCAGGCGTGCCAGCTCGCGATCGATGGCGAGAAGGGCCCCCGAGACGCTCTCTCCCTCCCCCTCCCCTGGGCCACAGACGAGCATGGCCAGGGCAGCGGAGAACGCGCCGCGCCGCATGAGGACACAGGCTCGCACATGGGCCATCAGCCTGTTTCGGAGTCGCCCTCGCACCGGCGTGTCAGGACGGGCGACCGGAAGCTCCCCGCGCAGAACCCTCCGTGCGTCCACAAACAGGCTCTCCGCCTCACCCGCGGCGCAGGCCGGGCCCCTAGCGCCGGGGGCGAGCGGCGCGCGAGGGGAAGTGAGCGCACGCGCCGCGGCTTCCAGCCGGCTCGCCGCATCGGGACGTTCGTCACCCACCAGCTTCACCGAGTGGAGCACGAGTGAGACCTCTCCCAGATCGAGAAACTCGGCGCCATGGCTCACGACCTTGGAAATGGTGGGCGCGCACTCGGGGAGCGTCGCCAGCGCCGAAGCTCGCACCAGGTCACCGTGGTCGACGAGAAGTCCCAGGCAGGCCGCCGGCACGTCGGGGAAGAGCGCGCACGCCGAGGATGCGTGCCGCAGACACGTCAGGAAGGACCCCTTTGACAACGAGCTGAGGGCGCAGAACCGCCCCAGGCCGCCTGAGACGCCAAAGAGCGGCGCATCGGCCCTGAGCCCCTCGAGGAGGTCGGAGGGGGCCTCGCCGAGAACGAGCCGCAGGTCTCCCCTCGTGCCCCTGCCCAGGAGGAGCATGGCAAGCCGGAGGCGCCGCTCCTCGTCAGAGAGCGTCGGCCTCAGCGAGAGCTCAACGACCTCACCAAGCGCGTCGAGATACGCCGGGGAGGGCGAATCGACGGGCCGTTCCTTGCCGCGAGTGCCCAGCGCTCGCGCGAGCCGCGGTATTCCTCGCGTAAGGCGTGCCTGGTCGCGCGCACGCCGATCTGTCTCCGGGGCGCTCACGCACTGCTCGAGGAGCAGCGCAGCGGAGACCTCCGTGCACTCCGGGAGCTGCTCGACGAGCTGACGAGCCTCGGGATAAACGGAGAACAGGACCAGCGCGCCGGCGGACCACAGCTTTCTGAGCGCCCGAGCCTGCCTGAGCGTACAGGACTCGTCGGATGGCGGCAGATCGTCAAGGCCAATCGCAATCTGCCGAGAGTCAGTGCCGAGCTCGCGCGCGAGACGCGTAAGCGAACGGGTGGCCGATTCCGGAGACACGCCCGAGAAGCTGCGGCGTACGACGCGCACCCCCGAACGCGCTGCCTCGGCAAGGATGCGGGTGATGACTGTACCGCACTCCATGCCGGGCTCGGCACAGAACGCGACGATTCGCGGGCAGAGAGGCTCCCCGTCGGCAGGCGAGAGCCCCAGACCGAACCAACCGAGGAGGTCCGAGGTCGCCTCCCTGCCATCGGTCGCACGTGCGTTTACCTGCGAAGCCAGGGCAACCGACTGCCCTTTGGTTGTATGTGAGCCCATAGTTGCATCCCCATTCTCGGAGAAACGGACAGACCTGGGCTCGAGCCAACAAGAACGGTATCAGTTGCGAGGCTGAAACTTTCGACTTTTCGGCACAAATCTGGACGAGCGATGGGAGATTGCGGAAAGTCAGGTGAAAACAGGAGTGCTGTTTGTCGTATTAGGACAAACAGAGACAAACATCGTGTTGATAAACATAGAAATTGAGGGAGTGCTCGACGACAACGTGCGGTTGACGCACCAGAGGCAGACCGCCACGGCAACATGAATGCGGGACAACATTAGTTGATTGGCAACAAAAAGGGGCCCCTCGCGGGACCCCTCGACACGAAAATGCCCCTTGTTGGTCA
>JAUNEG010000046.1 GCA_030525685.1 Atopobiaceae bacterium
GCGGGTCGGTGATCGAGACGATCGTGTTGTTGAACGTGCTCTTGATGTGGGCCTGGCCCACGGCGATGTTCTTGCGCTCGGAGCGGCGGACGCGCGTGGTGCGAGCGTTCTTCTTCTGCGGCATTGTCTACTCCCTAGCCCCTCTTCTTGGCACCGATCTGACGCTTCTTACCCTTGCGGGTGCGAGCGTTGGTGTGGGTGCGCTGACCGTGGACAGGAAGGCCCTTGCGGTGACGGAGGCCGCGGTAGCAGCCGATCTCCATCATGCGGGCGGTGTTCTGACGCACCTCGCGGCGAAGGTCGCCCTCGGTGGTGTAGTTCGCGTCGATGAAGTCACGAATCTTGGTGACCTCGTCCTCGGTGAGGTCCTTGACGCGGGTATCGGGGTTGACACCAACCTCCGCGCAGATCTTGGTGGCGCGGGTCTGGCCGATGCCGTAGATGTAGGTGAGTCCGACCTCAACGCGCTTGTCGCGCGGCAGGTCGACGCCGTTGATACGGGCCAACTTGGAGCTCCTTCCTTAGCCCTGACGCTGCTTGTGGCGCGGGTTCTCGCAGATGACGTAAACCTTGCCATGGCGACGGATGACCTTGCACTTGTCGCACATCTTCTTGACCGAAGGACGTACCTTCATGCGTCTTCCTTCCGGTAGTGCTGCTTGCGTTCCTATCTACACGCCCAGCCGCTGGCGAGAATATCCGAGGCTGTGTGGGTGCTTCGCCTACTTGTAGCGGTAGGTGATGCGCCCCCTGGTGAGGTCGTACGGGGAGATCTCCACGACGACCTTGTCGCCCGGGAGGATTCGGATGTAGTTCATCCGGATCTTGCCCGAAATGGTGCAGAGAATGGTCTTTCCGTTCTCGAGCTCAACGTTGAACATGGCGTTGGGCAGGGGCTCGACGACCTTGCCCTCCAGCTCGATTGCGTCCTGCTTGCTCAAATTGACTACCTCTCCACTCCGACAGCGACCAAATATCATACCTAAAATCCACGAGCGTTCCACACAGCACTTCTCGTGCTGCATGAGACGCACACAAGAGACGCTATGCGCTCGCGCCTCCCTGCATCGGGCACCACGGGCCCTCGTCGTCCTGGGTGAGAATCACGGGTCCGTCCTCGGTGATGGCGACCGTGTTCTCGTAGTGTGCGGCCGGCTTGCCGTCGTCGGTCACGACGGTCCAGCCGTTGCCGAGCGTGTGGCACTCGTAGGTGCCGAGCGTGATCATGGGCTCGATGGCGATGACCATGCCCGCCTGGAGCTTGATGCCGCGACCGCGCCTGCCGTAGTTGCGCACCTCGGGCTCCTCGTGCATGACGGAGCCGACGCCGTGGCCCACGTAGTCGCGGACCACGCCGTAGCCGTTGCCCTCGGCGAGCTCCTGGACCGCGGCGCCGATGTCACCCAGGCGGTTGCCGGGGACGGCCTGCTCGATGGCGGCCTTGAGGCAGTCGCGCGTGCACTCGCAGAGCGCCCGCCACTCCTCGGAGGGCGTGCCGACATAGAACGTCCAGGCGTTGTCGCCGACCCAGCCCTGGTAGGTGGCACCGGTGTCGATGGAGATGATGTCCCCCTCCTGGAGGATCACCGAGCTGGACGGGATGCCATGGACGATCTGCTCGTTAACCGAGGAGCAGATGCTGCCCGGGAAGCCGCCGTAGCCCTTGAAGGTCGGCGTGGCGCCGTGGAGCCTGATGAACCCCTCGACGACCTGGTCGATCTCCATCGTCGTCGTGGGGGGGGGGGCGCGGGGCGAAAGGGGGGGGGTTTTTCGGGGGGGCAGGGGGGGGGGGCCTCTCTCTCTTTGTTTGAATGTAACTTGTGATTGTTTTTCTTTTGCTTTGCTGAA
>JAUNEG010000026.1:0-22074 GCA_030525685.1 Atopobiaceae bacterium
CGCAGCCCGTCGCCGCGCGCCGCGCGCCCCGCGCGGGCGCGGCGGTGGCACCAGGCGCTGCGGGGCATCTCAGGGAGACGGGTGATCGCCGACGTCGGCAGACCGGTCGCCGGCCTCAATCTCCCTCCGAGCCCGCGCCTGCTCCGCATCGGGGTCGAGAGGGGGTGCGAGCCTCCCCCTTTTAGGTCGTCCAACACCGCCCTGAGCAGCAGCCTCTCGATCTGGTCGGGCGTCATCTCGGCGAGCGGCCCCGTCTCGGGCGGCTCGTACAGCCCCCTGGCCCCGGTCTCCACTCGGGCTCCCCCTCGGGTCGTTCGGGCATCGTCGCCCCCGATTCCACCCGAGCCCCAGGGCCTGCCGGTGCAGCTCCTGGGCAGGTCCCCGACCGACCACCTCTTGGCGGCGCCCGTCCCGACGCCGGCGAACCTCGCCGCGTCCCTCACGGTCATGCCGTCCCAGCGCGCGAGCAGGAACGGCTCGACTTCCTCCTCGGTGTGCATGCGAACCTCCAGCCTGGACGCCGTCGAGGTGTCCAACTTTTCGTCCGCAGTCCCAACCCTGCTTTTTGGGAAAATTCCGGTGCCGCGGATGGGGGAATCCGCGGGCGGGGCGTTTCAGACAGGCAAAGTTTCGATTCGGGTGCAGACCCGCTCCAGCAGGCTGTCACTGTGGCTGACGATGAGCAGCCCCAGTTCCCGGCGTTCGGCTTCCCGGATGAGGAAATCCCAGATCTGCGCCTGGGTCACCAGATCCAGCATGGCCGAGATCTCATCGCACAACAAAAACCGTGTAGCCGGGTTCAAGGCCCGCGCCAGACAGAAACGCTGCAATTCTCCGCCGGAAAGTTCCGCCGGGTAGCGCTCCATCCAGCCGTCCTCTATGTGCAGTTCCGCCAGCAGGCGGTGATCGACGGGGCCGCTTTCCTCCAGGGTCGCTCCCAGGCGCAGCAGCGGGTCCACCACCGTCTCGGGGTGCTGCCACATCATCTGCACCGGGCAGACACCCCGCATTCCCCACACCGGCTGACCGTCCAGCAGCACCTGGCCGGACTGCGGGCGTTCATATCCCGCCAGCAGGCGGCAGAGCGTGGTCTTGCCTCGGCCGCTGGGAGCCTTGAGGCCCACCCGCTCGCCGGACTGTATGGTCAGGCTGATGTTTTGCAGCACCGGCGCGCCGTGCCTGCCGCGGTAGGTAAAGGTCACATTGTTTGCTTGCAGGGTCATGGTCATTCCTCCGTCTGCGGGTTAAGGCACCGCACCATGCCGCCCTGCCAGGAACGCAGGGGGACTTCCCCGGCTTCTCGGCACCGGGGTGTGCTGCGGGTGCACTGTCCCGCAAAGGGACAGCCCGCTGCCATGGTGCCGGGATAGGGCTGCGCCCCCTGGATGGGTTGGAACCCGTGCTCCGGCATGGCCCGCCACAGCGCCCGGGTAAAGGGATGGCGCAGGGCGGCAGGGTCGGCGAAATAGGCAGCGGACGCCACCTCAATGGTCTGGCCCGCGTAAAACACCGCCACCTGGTCGGCGATGGTCAGGGCCAGTTCCAGGTCATGGGTAATGAGCAGCACACCCGCACCGCCCTGGGCCAATTCCCGGAAATGCCCCAGGATACGGCCCGCGGCCTTCGCGTTCAGGCCCGGCGTGGGCTCGTCGGCAATGATGAGCCGGGGCGACTGGGTGACCGCCGTGGCAATGAGCACCCGGCGCGCCATGCCGCCCGAAAGTTCAAAGGGATAGAGCTGCTCTGTCTCGGGGGCAAGGCCGTAACGGGCCAGTGCTTCCCGGGCACGCTGTTTCGCGGCGGGGCTTGCATCGTCGCCGCGCACCTGTGCCCCCACCTTCATCAGGGGGTCCAGGTAGGTCACGCCCTGGGGGACCAGAACGATCTCATGCCCGCGCAGTTTGGCGGCGCGCTTGGGAGTCAGGTCGCTGCCGTCGTACAGGATGCGGCCCTCCATGTGGCTGTTGCGGGGCAAAATGTGCAGGATGCCATGGGCCAGCAGGCTTTTGCCCGACCCGCTGGCGCCCACCACCGCCACCACCTGCCCCGGTTCGATGGTCAGGGACAAGTCCTTGATGACCGGCAGTTCCCGCCGGTGCAGGCCCTTGGCGTACTGGGTAAAACGGATGGACAGATGTTCGATTTGCAATATCGGCCGCATGGTCGGCCTCCTCATTCCTGTGCGCTGGCGGGATCCAGCAGCAGACGTAGCCGCTCCCCCAGCAGGGCAAACAGCAACACGACGATCACCAGCGAAATGCCGGGGAACAGCGCCAGCCACCATTTCCCCGTGGTGAGATACCGCATGCTCTCGGACAAAATGACGCCGATGGCCGGCTGCTCCGACGACAGGCCGAAGCCCAGAAAGGTCACGCTGGCCTCATGCAGGATGGCATGGGGGAAAAGCAAAATGAATCCGGTGAGGAACTGGGGCAGCAGATGCACCAGCATATGCCGCCGGACGATCTGCCACGGGCGGACGCCCAGTTTTTGCGCGGCCAGGATATAGGGAGCCTGGCGCAGCTGCATGACCTCGCCCCGGATGACCCGGGCCAGAGAGGTCCAGTGGCTCAGGGCAACGCCTGCCACCACGCCCGCAAATCCCTTGCCGCAGGCAATGGAGATGAGCATGACCAGCAGGATATGAGGGATGCCCATGACCAGGTCAATGACAAAGCAGACGGCCCGGTCCGCCCAGCGGCCCATGGTGGCCGAAACAACGCCCATAGCCAGAGCGATGCAGGCGCTGACCGCCGCGGTCAGCAGGCCGATGCGGATGCTCAAAGAAAGACCCGCCAGTGTCCGGGCCAGCATATCCCGGCCCATCCAGTCGGTACCAAAGGGAAATTCCAGGCAGGGCATCAGGTTCTTGCGGGCAAAATCCGTCTCCATGGCCCGGCTGTTCAGGAGCATTCCGGCCACAGTGACGGCAGCCAGCACCGCCACGGCAAGCAGGACCAGCACCAGAGTGCTGCGTCTTCGGTTGGTTACTTTCATTCCCTGGCCGCCCCCCTTCTGATCTTGGGGTCCACCACGCCGTACAGCAGGTCGGCAATCAGATTGCCGCCGAACACGATGGCCGACGTGATGACGGTGATGCCCAGCAAAAGGGGCATATCGCTGCCCAGGCCCGCCGTGACGGCAGCCTGTCCCAATCCGGGATAGGTAAAGACCTGTTCCACCACCACCGAGCCGCCGATGATCTCACTGATGGAGGCAAACTGCAGCGTGATGGCAGGCAGAGCCACATTGCGCAGCCCATGCCGCAGCACGATGCGCAGGTCGGACTCTCCCCGGGCGCGGGCAAACAGGGCGTAGTCGCTGTTGAGGACATCCACCATCTTTTCCCGCGTATGCAGGGCAATGTTGGCCACGCCGGTGATGCTTAGGGTCAGAGCGGGCAAAATGGCGTGCTGGAGCCGGTCCGCCAGGGCAATGCTGGCGGCGTCCGCCCCGATGGGCACCGACAGCCCGATGGGCAGCCATCCCAGCCAGACCGAGAAGATCAGCAAAAGCAGCAGGGCCAGCCAGAATGCCGGCGTGCTGGAAATGAGCAGGCAGTATCCGCGGATCAGGCGGTCGGGCAGGCGGCCGCGGGTTGCCCCCGCCGTCACGCCCAGCACAAGGCCGAGCACACCCGAGATGATCCAGGCAAACAGCAGCAGCCACAAGGACCCTGCCAGCCGCTGGCCCACCACTTCCAGCACCGGCTGGCGGTAAAGCAGCGAGGTCCCGAAATCACCGTGGAGCACGTTGCCCAGCCAGCCCAGGTAGCGCTCCACCGGCGGCGTACCCACGCCCCAGTAGGCTTCCAGCTTGGCCACCTGTTCAGCGCTCATGGAGCCCAGCGCCACCTGACCCACGTTTGTCTGCAGCGGGTCCAGGGGGGAGGCAGTCATCAGCGCAAAGGTCAGGATACTGACCCCCAGCATCAGCAATGCCATCCTGAGCAGCTTTCCCGCTGCAAACCGGAGGCGGTGTTTCAACAAAATCCCATCCTTCCCTGCGTTCCCAGGGACTTTCCTGCCCGTGGCACAGCCGCACAAAGGCGGACGCTCCGTCGCCCCTGTGCGGCTGCGGTTCTGGAAGGTCTCCCGTGTACCCCGCATCACATTCCCCCGTACAGGGGAACGGAAACGGTCATGCCCAGCTCCACTGATCCACGTTGTTCACAATGGACCAGCCGTGGCCGTGGGGGTGGATCTTCTGCTCGGCCACCTGCAGGCCGTCGCGCACCCAGTACAGGTGGCTGACGTTGACCAGCCACACCCAGGGGATGTCCCCGTCCTGGGTGACGCCGGTGGCGCCGTCCCACTGGGCTTTCTGCCACAGTTCATAGGACTGCTCCAGGTCGCTGCAGGCAAGGGCTTCGCCCATATACTGATCCACCGTATCGTTGGAATAGGGCGAATACCCCGCTGTGCCGGTATCCTCCGGGGAGTAGTAAATGTTGTACAGTTCCATGGGCGTGTGCGCACCCCAGCCCCAGACCAGCGGAGTGGACAGGGCACGGTCATAGGCGGTATCCCAGCCCACGCCCTCGATGGTGCACTGAATGCCCAGTTCGCCCAACTGGTTGGCCAGGTCGGCTGCCAGTGCCTGGCGCACCGAGTCTCCGTTGGAATACAGCAGATTCAGCTCCGCCTTGACGCCGTTCTTTTCCCGCACGCCGTCGCTGCCCATGACCCAGCCGGCCTCGTCCAGGATCTGGGCGGCGGCTTCGGGGTCGTATTCCACTTCCGATGCCGGGTTGTACCAGGGCAGCTGGTCGCAGACGCTGTATGCGGGCGCACCGTAGCCATTCAGGACATTGTCGATCATTTCCTGACGGTCGATGCCGATATTGATGGCTCGCCGTACCGCAATGTCCGCCGTCACCGCGTTGCCGGTGGCCACGCCGTCGGCGTTGGCCGAGGGTTCTGCCGCAGGGAGGTTGATGCCGCGGTTATCCACGCTGTCGTAAGCCGTCAGGGTGTAGCCGCCGATGGTCTGGTCGGAGTAAGTGGCGGAGGTATAGGCCACGTCCACCTGGCCCGCCTGAGCGGCCAGGAATGCGGCGTCCTCCTCCATGAAGAGGATGGTCACCTGCTTCATTTTGGGTTGTTCGCCGTAGTAGTCGGGGTTGGCTTCCAGAATGACCTGCTGGCCCCGGTCCCACTGTTTCAGGATGTACCGGCCCGACCCGATGGGGTTGGAGCCGTAGGTGGCGCTGTCATAGGCGTGTTCCGGCACGATACCCACAGTGGCCATGGTGTAGGGCCAGATGGAGAAGGCATGGGCCATATGGAACACCACCGTGGTGTCGTCCACCGCCTCGGCATAATCCAGCATGGTGAAGTCGTTGACCGAACTGGAGGCCTTGACGGTATTGTAGGTGAAAGCCACGTCCTCCGCCGTCAGGGGTTCGCCGTCGGTAAACTTGACGTCGTCCCGGATGGTGACCGTCCAGGTCAGGCCGTCCTCGCTGGCCTCGCAGGAGGTGGTAAGGTCATACCCGATGGTCAGGTCGGTGTTGGTGACGGTGAGGGTGCTCTGGATCAGGGGCTCATGGACATGCTCGCCCGCGCCCCAGCCGTAGGCCGGGTCAAAGCCCGCTTCCGGCTCCGAGGTCGGCCCCATGGCAATGACCACCGAGTCCTTGGCCTCCGTCTGTTCGGCGGTGGCCTGCGCGGAGGTATCCTGTCCGCCGCAGCCTGCCAGCAGGCCTGCCGTCATGGCGGCCGCCAGCATCAAAGAAAAGATCCGTCTTGTCTGCATCGTATTCACCCCTTTCTGTCATAGACCCCGCCGTTTTGGCCGCGGGGAAGCCGTATTCATTCAGGTTTTGTCAGCGTCGATCTGGCGTAGCACCTGCTCCATCACCTGCTGATAGGACACACCGTGCTTGCGTGCCAGGGCGGCGGCGTCCTCATACTCGGGTTTTGCGTGGCGGATACCGAAGCCCTGTGCATACTTGACGCGCACCGGCCCCCACTGGGTCTGTGCCTCCCCTGCCGAGGGCTCCAGGAAATACTTTTCGCAATGGCGCACCCGCAGGCCGTTGCTGGTGGTATGGCGCAGGACTTCCCGCACCAGGTCGGAGACTTTATTGGCGTCGCACAGCACCGTCAGCAGATGGCCGGGGCGGCCTTTCTTCATGGTTCCGGGGACGGTGTAGACGTCCAGGGCGCCCAGCTCCAGCAGACGGCCGCAGGCAAAGGCAAGGGCCTCCGGGGTCATGTCGTCAATGTTGCAGACCAGCTCGGTAATCTGACCGTTGGCTTCCTCCCGGGTGTCACCCCAGAAAGCCCGCACACAGTTGGCCTGGCCGAAATCCTTGGTGCCGATGCCCACGCCGATCTGCTCCACCGCCATGACCGGCATGGGGCCGAAGCTCCCGGCAAAGTGGGCCAGCAGCGCCGCACCGGTGGGGGTGCACAGTTCGCCCATGACGCTGCCGCCATAGGTGGGAACGCCTGCCAGCAGGTTGGCGGTGGCGGGGGCCGGCACCGGCATGGCACCGTGAGCACAGCGCACCGTGCCGCTGCCCACATGGATGGGCGACACCACGATCTTGTCCGGATGCAGCAGATGCAGGGCATAGCAGACGCCAGTCACATCAGCCACGGCATCCAGGGCGCCCACCTCGTGATAGTGCACGTCCCCCACCGGGCAGCCGTGGGCCTTGGCCTCGGCTTTTGCAATGTCGTCGTAGACGGCGCGGGCGGCGGTGCGGACTTCCTCCGGCAGGGGCAGGCCGTTGATAATCTCCGCAATATGCCCCGGCGTGGCGTGATGGTGGGCGTGGGCATGGTCGTGGCCCTCGCCATGAGGATGGTCGTGGTGGTGCTCATGGTCATGCATATGTTCGTGGTCATGACCGTGCATATGGTCATGGGGATAGCTGTGCAGGTGGGCTTCCTCACAGGGTTCGCCGTGGCTGTGGGCGGTGGGAGCGCCGGGTTCGACCTCCGCCTCGCCATGGACCGTCACTGCCATGTGGGTGCCTGCAATGCCGCAGGTCTTGGCCTGTTTTGCTTCCAGCGCCACGCCGGGCAGGCCCAGGCCGCTCATGGTGGACAGGAATGCCTCTTTGTCCGGCAGAAGTTCATACAGGGACGCCATGAGCATATCTCCGGCCGCACCCATGGCACATTCAATGTAAAGCGTTTTCATTTTGTTTCCAGACCCTCCATTTGGTTGATGCGGCTGGCGAGATACCCCGCCCCGAAACCGTTGTCAATGTTGACCACGCTGCAGCCCGACGCACAGGAGTTGAGCATGGACAAAAGTGCCGAAAGTCCGCCGAAGTTGGCGCCGTATCCCACACTGGTGGGCACCGCAATGACCGGGCAGTCCACCAGGCCGCCGATGACCGAGGCCAGCGCGCCCTCCATGCCGGCTGCCGCCACCACGCAGCGGGCCTGCATCAGCACATCCAGGTTGGACAGAAGCCGGTGCAGCCCGGCCACGCCCACGTCATACAGACGGGTGACCCGGTTGCCCATGGCCTCGGCGGTGAGAGCGGCTTCCTCCGCCACCGGCATGTCGCTGGTTCCGCCCGTAGCCACCACGATGTTGCCCAGGCTCAGCCGCTCCCCGGGGAAGGCCAGGGCCAGGCGAGGGCTTTCATGGTATTCCAGGGGGACTTTTTGGGCCACGTAGTCGGCAGCTTCCTTGCCGATGCGGGTGATGAGGATGTTCTTGCAGCCCCGCTCCCCCATGGCAGCCGCAATGCCGGCGATCTGCTCCGGGGTCTTGCCCGCCCCGTAGATCACTTCCGCCGAGCCCTGGCGGACACTGCGGTGCAGGTCCACCTTGGCATAGCCCAGATCTTCAAAAGGGGCTTCTTTCAGTTCCAGCAGCGCGTCCTCGGGCTTGGTCTCGCCATTTGCAACGCTGCGCAAAAGGCAAAGGATATCATGCTTGTTATCCATCTTGCTCCTCCTTTTATACAGACGCCCGACGGGGCGCAAGGTCCAGTGTCACCGCCGAAAAATCCGGCGCCAGGGCTTTCAGAATTTCCGCCCTCTTTTCCAGTACCATGGGCATCTGGACCCCGGTCACCTGCAGGCGGGCCGCGCCGTCCGCCACCCGGACCCGGAAATCCACAAAGCCCAGCCCCGCCAGGGCGGACTCGGCGTTTTCCACCCTGGTCAGCATTTCCGCCGTGACGGCGGTGCCGGTGGGGATGCGGGTGGCCAGGCAGGCGTAGGCGGGCTTGTCCCAGGTGAACAGCCCTGCCTCCTTGGAAAGCCGCCGCACTTCCGCCTTGGTGATGCCGCACTCCCGCAGGGGGGAGCGGACTTCCAGTTCCCGCAGCACCACCATGCCGGGACGGTCCCCCGCGTCGTCGGAGGCGTTGGTACCGTCGACGAGCACGGTGTAGCCGTCGGCGGCGGCCGCCTGACGCAGCCGGGTGAACAGCGCCTTTTTGCAGTAGTAGCAGCGGCGGGGACCGTTTTCAGCGGCCTCGGGAACGGACAGCACATCCAGTTCCACAATGGTCATGGGAACGCCCAGCTCTTCCGCCAGGCGTCTGGCGTCCGCCAGTTCAAAGGCGGGCTGGAAGGCCGTCTTGATGTAGTAGGCCCGCAGGGCACAGCCGTACTGTCTGGAGGCCCACATCAGAAAGGCCGAGTCCGTCCCGCCGGAAAAGGCCAGCGCAGCCTTGGGCACCTGGGCAAAAAACTGTTGCAGGGTCATGGGGTAACTCCTCTCCGGTCCGCCGGGCCGTGGGGCCGCAGCGGTTTGATTGATTTATTTTGTTAACGAATGGTTGAGACAAAAAAGGAGGCGCCCGCTTCCTTGCTGAAAGCAGACGCCTTCCTGGCATCCAAATCGTTCGTAATAATAGGGACAAAGGGTGCGGCCCGCAGTTGCGTTTCCTCCCCAGGCGGCTTCGGCCGCGAATCACCGGCTTCCAGCCGTGTGACCGGGAGTACAAATGGTTTGCAGCGCGTCCACCGCGCTCTTGATCAGGCGGGACATGGGCAGATCCCGCGCCCCGGCGACGATGTTGTCGCATTGATTGACGGGGATTAGGATCCGTGCGGCGGAGCTTTGCCCCACCGCTGCCGCGGCTTTGGGGGTGATCTCCCCCAGCATGGCGTCGGCAATGACGATGCCGACGGGTCCCACAATGACATCTGCCTTGCGGCAGCAGACACAGATGGCGTTTTCACCGGTAGCGGCCTGATCGGCGCCGGCACGCAGCATGGCGGAGGTCGCCGTACTGTTGGTACCCACGGCCAGCACCCACACGCCGGGGCACTGTGCTTTTATCGCCGCGACCAGCTGGCGGCCCAATCCGCCGCCCTGGCCGTCAATGACCAAAACCGTCAAACTTCATCACCTTTCCTGTTCAGAGGCATTATCCCACAGTGTGAAAAAAGGTCAAGAAGATGCATCCCGCTCTCGTTTTGGGCAGCGGCCGGCAGGCAGAAAAGTCTTAATTTTCCCGCGGTGGCATGGTAACTTATCGGGTATCAGACGGTGTGTTGGAATTGGCAGATGGGACGGACTCAAAATCCGTTGCTGGCAACAGCGTGTGGTTTCGACCCCCACCACCGGCACTTCAAAAAAGCGGTAAGGTGTCAAAAACAGGGTTATAGGACAAAAAGTGTTTCCAATTCTGGGCAGTCTACGCAGGTAGGCGGCCCTTTCTCGTGACTTTATAACTCGCGGCCGGTTTTGAGCGCCCGGGCAAAAAGTGTGCCCGATAGACGGACGTATCCGCAGGCAGATACCCTCTTTTAGACGCCATAAAACCGTCTGCGGGAGGCCCGCCGCGAAGTCCGTGAAGCGCCCGTCCCGCGGGGCGAAGATGAAGGGGAGCGGGAAGGCGTCGGCGGGCAGGCAGCGGTGGCGCTGCCCCTCCTGCGGGGCGTCGTCGACGGTCCGCCGCGACGGCGGCGCCGCCGCCCCGCGCGAGCTCCCCGGCCGGCTCATGCCCAAGGGCCCGCAGCGGGGGATGCCCGGGCAGGGGAGGTCGTTCAGGCGCAGGGCGGCCGGGCTCCAGGGGGGTCTGGCCGATGCCCGTCGCGGACGGCGGGCGGCGCCGCGTGCCCCACGTGGACGGCGACGGCGTGGCCACCGAGGTCATGTCCTGCGCCGAGGCGCCCGGCGAGAAGAGCGTCGAGCGCGCGGAGGCGGACCGCCTGATCGCAACCTCGCTCGGCCTCTCGGGCACGGCGCTCACCGGGCGCCAGCGCGCGCTGCGGGCCGCGGCCTTCCTGCTGGTTGTGGCGGCATGGGGCGCTCTCACGGCACGCATCGTCTTCTCCCGCGACATCGACCTGCTCCTCCAGGCGCTCTCCGGCCCGGCGGTCACGGGCGGCCTGCTCATGCTCGTGGGGCTGGCGTACTTCTCGTTCTTCTGCCTCGAGGCCCTGCCCGGCTACTACGACGAGAACCACATCTCCTTCGTGGCGCAGGGCCCCTTCCGCCTGAACCTCGGCTGCCTCATGCGCGTCCACAACGGCAACTGGCCGGCCATCTGCCGCGCCGGGCGCTGGGGCGCGGGCGTGGCCGCGATCCTCATGCCCGCGCTCGAGCTCGCCCTCGGCGACGTGCTCCCCGGCGCCACGATCGGGCTTCTCGGCTGCGCCGTGTTCTTCGCGCCCATCCTCGTCGCGGGCAAGGTAAACGAGTAACGGAGGCGCGGCGTGTCTCGGCCCCTCTAGGCGCGCGACCCCGCGCGCTGGAGCCACAGGTGGTCCACGGGACCGGAGCCATGGCCCAGGTCCAGCCCGGCAGAGAGCGCACCGGTGAGGTAGTCCTTCGCGCGCGCCACCGCCTCGGGCAGCGCGCGGCCCTCCGCCAGGCCGCAGGCAATCGCGCTCGAGAGCGTGCAGCCCGTGCCATGGGTGTTTGCGGTCTCTACGCGCGGGGAGCGCAGCCACGTCACGCGCGGGGCGCCCTCGTCCTCGACGGCCGGCTCCGCCAGCACGTCGCTGGCGTCCGCCACGCCGTGCCCGCCCTTCACGAGCACCGCGCAGCTCAGGCGCTCGGCCAGCGCGAGCGCGGCGAGTTCCTGCTCGTCCTCGTTTCGCACCGGCTCGCCGAGAAGCGCCGCCGCCTCGGGGATGTTGGGCGTGACCACGCGGGCGAGCGGCAGCAGGCGCGCCACGAGCGCCGACGCCGCGTCGTCGCCCATGAGGCGCGCGCCCGAGGTGGCCACCATCACCGGGTCCACGACCACGTTCTCGGCGCCCCAGCGCTCGAGCCGCGCGGCTATGACCTCGGCAATCGCCGCGGAGGGTACCATGCCCACCTTGACCGCGGCAGGTGGGATGTCCTCGAAGACCGCGTCTATCTGCTCGGCCACCATCTGCGGCGTGGCCTCCATGACGTCGCGCACGCCGCAGGTGCTCTGCGCCGTGAGCGCGGTGATCGCGGTCTCGGCAAAGAGCCCGTGCGCGGAGATGGTCTTGATGTCCGCCTGGATGCCCGCGCCGCCGCTCGAGTCCGAGCCGGCAATCGTAAGCACCGCGGGAACGCTCCAGCCTCCCGTGCCCATGAGACCCCCCTATCTCGACCCCACGGCCACCTTGGCAAGACCGCGCAGCTCGCGCGTCGCCGCCTCGATGTCATGGGCGGCAAAGATGGCCGAGACCACCGCCGTCCCGTCCGCGCCCGTGCCGGCGAGAAAGGGTAGCGTGCGCGCGCTTACGCCCCCGATGGCCGTCACCGGGATGTCCACGGCGGCGCAGATGCGCGCGAGCTCCTCAGGGGACACGGCCACGGTATCGGACTTGGTGGACGTTCCAAACAGCGCCCCCACGCCCAGGTAGTCGGCGCCGGCCGCCTGCGCGGCAAGCGCCTCCTCCACCGTGTGGGCGGAGACCCCCACGATGGCGTCCGGCCCGAGCGCCTCGCGCGCGGCGGCGCAGGCCGTGTCCGACTGCCCCACGTGCACGCCGTCCGCGCCGGAGCGCAGCGCGGCTTCCACGTCGTCGTCGATCACAAAGGGCACGCCCGCCGCGCGGCAGACGGGGATGATCTCCACCGCCTCCGCCACGATCTCATCCGTCGCGAGGTCCTTCTCGCGCAGCTGGACGAAGGTGGCGCCACCGGCGATGGCCTCCCGCACGCAGTCGGCGAGCGTCCGGCCGGCGAGCCAGGCCCTGTCCGTCACCGCATAGAGCAGCATGCCGTGTCGGATGGCCTCGGGCGAGAAGGGCCCGCGGACGACGGGGCCCACTTCCGTGTGGTTGACGTCCATGAGGGGTGTCTCCTTTCCCAGGATCACGCCATTGCGCCGGACATGCGGACGGCACCGGCGGCACCGGCGGCGCGGACGGCAGGCTCGGTGGCGTCGGTGATGCCGCCGAGGGCGAGCACCGGCACGTAGGCCGCGGCGATGACCTGCTCGAGAAACGCGACCCCGCGGCCCGGGAGCGGCTTGCACGACGGCGCAAAGACGGGGCTCGCCACAAGGTAGTCGGATCCGAGGTCCTCGGCAACCGCCACCTCGGCTACCTCGTGCACGTTGGTACCGACGAGGTCGAACCCCTCCGGGCGGCCGGCGCGCGCAAGCGCGGGCAGCGGCAGGTGCAGGCGCGACACGCCGAGCTCGCGGGCGGCGGACACGTGGCCGTGGGCGATAAAGGCGACGCCCGCGCGCCCGCAGGCCGCCATGACCTCGCGGGCAAGTGCGACGTACGCACCGTCGTCCAGGTCCTTCTCGCGCATGATGAGCGCGTCGTAGGCGCCGGCGATCCGCGCCACCTGCTCGGGCAGCGGCCGCGCGCACCGGCACCGGTCCGTCATGGCAACGCGCAGGAAGCCTCCGTCAAAGAGCGAGCCCATAGGCGCCCTCACACCAGAACGTGGTCGTTCATGACCGGCTCGAGCCCCATGCGGCGCATGGCCGCGCACATCTCGGCCAGGCTGCGGCTGTCGTCGATCTCGAACTGGTCATCGCCCTCCTCGGCCTGGTGCGCATGCTCGCCGATGCCCGTGGACACGCCGGCCGAGACCTTGGTGGCCGTGATCGTGGCCACGTGGTCGCGGAAGCGCGCCGACTCACGCGACGAGACCGTGACGCCGGCAAAGGGCATGAACAGGCGGTAGGCGCAGATGACCTGCAGGAGCTGCGCCTCGCTCACGTGCGGCCCGTTGGGCGTGACAGCGCCCGCAGCGGGGCGCAGGCGCGGACACGAGAAGGAGATCTCCGCGTGCGGGTAGGCCCGGCTCACGTAGTAGGCGTGCAGCGCGCAGGCGAGCGCGTCGTGACGGAACCCCGAGAGGCCCAGCAGCGGCGCGAAGGCCACGCCGCGCATGCCGCCCCTGAGCGCGCGCTCCTGCGCCTCAAAGCGGTAGGGCATGACACGCTTGCGGCCGCGCAGGTGGAGCTTGGCGTAGCGCGCCGGGTCATAGGTCTCCTGGAACACGGTCACGAAGTCCGCGCCGGCCTCGTGCAGGCGCGCGTAGTCGGCCACGTTGGCGGGGTACACCTCGACGCCGACGTTCCTGAAGCGCGCGGCCGCGAGCTCGCAGGCTCGCGCGATGTAATCAATGTCGGACGTCACCGGATCCTCGCCGGTGAGCAGCAAGATCTCCTCCTGTCCCGTTGCGGCGATGGCGTCGAGCTCGGCCACGGTCTGCCCCTCGTCCAGACGGGCGCGGCGAATGCCGCTCTCGCAGTTGAAGCCGCAGTACACGCAGCGGTTCTCGCAGTAGTTGGCCAGGTAGAGCGGCGTGAAGAACTGGATGTTGGTGCCAAACCAGCGCACGCGCTCGTCCCGGGCCCGCTCGGCCATCTCCTCGAGGAAAGGCTCGGTCGCGGGCGACACGAGCACGCCGAAGTCCGCGGGCTCCACCACGTCGGCGTCGAGCACGCGACGTACGTCGGAGGCGGTCACGGCATCGGGGTCGTAGGCCTCCACGGCGTCGAGCACGCGGTCGAACATGCCGTTGTCCAGGACGTCCATGTCGGGCAGGAAGGTCATGGGGTCCAGGCCGTAGTCCGTGTGGATGGCGCGCTCCATGTCCTTCTCGTCCATGGAGACGATGCGGCGGCAGCACCTGCCCACGGGTGCGGTCTTAGGCTCCGCGACCTGCACGTTCTTCTCGTCCTCGCTCATCGGGCCTCCTCCCCCAGAAATCCGGTGAGCGGGCTCGAGGCCTCGCCTGCGCCGTCAAGCACACGGCCGGGGCCCGCAAGGAACGCCGCGCGACCAGCCCGTACCGCGTCACCGAAGGCACGCGCCATGAGCGGGATGTTGCCGGCCGTGGCCACGGCCGTGTTGGCCATGACGGCGGCCGCGCCCATCTCCATGGCCTCGCACGCCTGCGACGGGCGCCCGATGCCCGCGTCCACGATCACCGGCAGCTCGATCTCCTCGATGAGGATGCGGATGAAATCGCGCGTCACGAGGCCGCGGTTGGAGCCGATGGGCGCGCCGAGCGGCATGACGGCGGCCGCGCCCGCACTCACCAGGTCGCGCGCGACGTTGAGGTCGGGGTACATGTACGGCAGCACCGTGAAGCCCTCACTCGCCAGCATGTCGGTGGCGCGGGCGGTCTCCGCGTTGTCGGGCAGGAGGTAGCGCGCGTCACGGATGACCTCGACCTTGATGAAGTCGCCGCAGCCGAGCTCGCGCGCGAGGCGGGCGATGCGCACCGCCTCCTCAGCCGTGCGGGCGCCCGAGGTGTTGGGCAGAAGCGTCACGCCCTCGGGCATGGCGTCGAGGATGCTCCCCTCCTGATTGGTGTTGGCGCGGCGCACGGCGAGGGTCACAATCTGCGCACCCGCGTCCTCTACGGCCGCCTTGACCACGTCGAGCCTGAACTTGCCCGACCCCAGGATGAAGCGCGACGC
This sequence comes from Atopobiaceae bacterium, assembly GCA_030525685.1. Lineage (GTDB taxonomy): Bacteria > Actinomycetota > Coriobacteriia > Coriobacteriales > Atopobiaceae > Thermophilibacter. The sequence continues at coordinate 14,807 of JAUNEG010000026.1, forward strand.
AAACTCCTTGCCGCCGAGGGTCCAGGTGTCTGCGGTGGGCGCGACGGCGTCCGATGTGATGTGCTCCGTCATGGTGCTTCCCTTCGTTGATGGGCGTCGCGGGCGCTGGGCCCCGCAAAACAGGTCAGCCCGCGGCGCGCTTGGTTGCCAGATAGCCGGGGACGTCACGGTCCCTCGAGCCCCAGGACAACCCTCACGGCGAGAAGGGCCTGCTGGGCGGCGCAGAGTGCGACGCGCGGGGCGAAAAGCGCCCCGACCGCCCCGACGTCCGACGCGCCGTCGCCGCAGACGTAGAAGCGCCGGCTCACACGCCTCGTGACGATCTCACACGCCGGGCCCGCGCCCGCCATGCCGTTACCGGCGACGAGCACGGGGCCCTCGGGCAGGGTGAGGAGCTCCTCGACGAGAAGCGCCTTGGCCTCGGGGTCGTCGAAGGCCTCGCAGACGATGTCGCATCCCCCGAAGATCCCCCGGACGTTCTCGGCCGTGACGCGGGTGCGCAGCGTCCGCACGCGCGTGCCCGCACCGATGGAGCGGAGCTGCTCGGCCAGCGCCTCAACCTTGGGACGGCCAAGATGCTCGCGGAAGTAGTGCTGGCGGTTGAGGTTGTCCTCGTCAACCACGTCAAAGTCGGCGACAACGAGCTCGCCCACCCCGCTGCGCGCGAGCATGACGGCGATGTTGGAGCCGAGCCCGCCCGCCCCCGCGATCCCGATGCGCGCCGCGCGCAGGCACTCCCGCGCCTCGCGCCCGATACGCCGCTCGAGGGCGTCGGGGAGAGCGTCACCCGCGACGGCGCCGCCCCTCTCGGCGTCCCCCTCCCCCGCCATCAGCCGCCCCCCACAAAGCGGACGACCTCGAGCGCGTCCTCGGCCGTCAGCCGGCGGGCGTCGAACTCGGCACGGGGAAGGATCTCCCCGTTGAGCTCGCACGCCACGCGGGCGCGCTCGTATCCCATCTGCTCGAGCAGCTCGGCGACGGTCCGGCCGTCGGCCTCGGGCGCGATCCTGCCGTTTATCTGTGCCATGGCAGCCCCCTATTCCAGGTCGAGGTCGATCGTGGTGCCCTCGAAGACCTTGTTCACCGTGCGGACGGCGCACATCTTGCCGCACATGGTGCAGGTCCCCTCCGTCGAGGCGGGCGAGGCCTCGTAGCGCGCGCAGGCCGTGTCCGGATCGAGCGCGTAGGCCCACATCTCGTCCCAGGCCAGGCGGCGACGGGCGTCCGCCATGCGGTCGTCCGCCTCGCGCGCGCCGGGCACGCCCTTGGCGATGTCGGCCGCATGCGCCGCGATCTGAGTGGCGATCAGACCGTCGCGCACGTCCTTGGCGTCCGGCAGGCACAGGTGCTCGGCCGGCGTCACGTAGCAGAGGAAGTCCGCCCCGGCGCTCGCCGAGATGGCGCCGCCGATGGCCGCCGTGATGTGGTCGTAGCCCACGCCCACGTCCGTCACGAGCGGCCCCAGCACGTAGTAGGGCGCGCCGTGGCAGAGGCGCTTCTCCATCACCACGTTGGCCGCGATCTCGTTGATCGCCATGTGGCCCGGCCCCTCGATCATCACCTGCACGCCCGCGTCCCAGGCGCGGCGGGTGAGCTTGCCGAGCTCGATCATCTCGGCCGTCTCCGCCGCGTCGTTGGCGTCGAAGAGGCAGCCCGAGCGGCACGAGTCGCCGAGCGAGATGGTCACGTCGTACTCGTGGCAAATCTTGAGCACCTCGTCGTAGTGCTCGTAGAAGGGGTTCTCGTTGCCCGTGACCTCCATCCAGCCAAAGAGGAGGCTCCCGCCGCGGGAGACGATGTTCATGAGGCGACCGGTCTCCTTGAAGGTGCTGATGACGGAGCGGTTGATGCCGCAGTGGATGGTGAGGAAGTCCGCGCCGTCCTCCGCGTGGGCGCGCACCGTGGCGAGAAGGTCCTCGGCGGTGAGCTTGACGAGCGGCTTCTCCATGTAGCCGATGGCGTCGTACATGGGCACGGTGCCCACCATGAGTGGCGTGCGCGCGACGAGCTCCTGGCGGAAGAAGCGGGTCTTGCCGGAGTTGGAGAGGTCCATGATGGCGTCCGCGCCGTACTTCTCGGCCGTGCGGACCTTCTCCCACTCCATGCCGGCGTCCGCCACGTCCCCGGAGATGCCCAGGTTGACGTTGACCTTGGTGGAGAGGCCCTCGCCCACGCCGCGCGGCACGAGGCCGCGCTCGAGGTGACGGACGTTGGCCGGGATGGCGATGCGCCCCGCCGCCACGCCCGCGCGGATGAGGTCCGGATCGCGCCGCTCGGCCTCGGCCACGGCGCGCATCTCGGGCGTGACCTGCCCGGCGCGGGCGTAGTCGATCTGCGTGACGAGGTCCTTCTCGCCGCGCGGTGCCTGCCCGCCCGATTTCTCTACAGCTGTGCTCATGCGCAAGACTCCCTCCGTTGGCATTACCCATGTCAGGTTCCTCGGGTCGGGGCGGGCGCGCCCCCTCTCAGCCTGCCGTCCTGCAAGCTCCCCGCGCTATGCGATTGTCCGGCGGCAAATCGTCCGCCTGCGGGCAGTATAGCGCGCCGGGCGCGGACGCGCGGCGACAATTCTCGGCGGCCGGGCGCGGGCGCGCGGCGCGGCGGCGCTCCTCTCGCGGCCCCCTATGCTCCTCTCGTCGTCTCCGCAGCTCCTGATGGTCAAATCCACTTGTGGCGCCACCCCGTGCGGAAGGGGATGGGGCCGTCAGCCAGGCACCCGGCGTCCGGCCGAGCGCGCCGGGAGAGACGAAAGGACGCACCATGACCGAACAGCAGATCGCCGAGCTCGTCACCAAGGCCCTGGGGCCCAACGCCCCGCTCACGCTGGAGCAGCTCTCCGTGCTCCTCATGGTCCTCGCCATCGCCACAGTGCTTCTCGCCGCGGGCATGGGCTACCAGATTGCCCGCGCCGAGCGGCGCATCAGCGCCCTCGAGGCCGCGCTCGGCCGCGACGGCGCCGCGAAGGGGACGATGTAGGTGGAGCCCGCGCTCGTCGGCGCGATCGTCATCGCGTGCTGCTTTGTCGCCGGCGTCTTTGAGACCGGCAGGCGCAAGAGGGAAAAGGGCGAGAAGGACGGGAGCGCGAAGGCTCCCCGGAAGGAGAGCGACGATGGCCGCGACGCATAGCCCCGTGCTCTCGATGGAGGGCGTCTGCCTCTCCTTAGGCGCCAAGCGCGTGCTCGACGGGCTCACCTTCGCCGTGGCCCGCGGCGAGTGCTTTGGCTTTCTCGGCCCCTCGGGCGCCGGCAAGACCACCACGATCAAGCTCCTCACGCGCCAGCTCGCCGCGGACGCCGGGCGCAGAAACGTCTTCTCGTCAACGTCTCGTAACAGGTTCTCGAGAAAAGCAATCTCCTCCAGAATCTTCTCGAGGACGTGTTTGTCAGGCTGCCTCATAGAGCGGCACCCTCTCCCCTACGTCGAGAAGGGCATCCTCGGGAAGCGGCTCCTGCACGAGGTCTACGGGAACATTCAGGCGCCCCTCCATTGCCTCGAGCACGCGCGCAAGCGTGAAGAGGCTCACCGCCGAAGAAGAAAACGAGACGAGAAGATCAACGTCAGAGTCGATGGACTCGATACGCCCCCCTACATCCGCACGAGAAGCGTGGGCGCGTCAGCGTGCAGCCCGGGCTCGCTGTACTGGTAGCCGTTCGCCAGCGTCTCCGTCCGCATCGCGATCACCTCGTAGGGAGGAGCGTTGTCGGCGTCCTCTTCGGCAGAGTTCTTCTCGACCCGATAGAGCGTGGGCGCAAGGTCGCCCGGCGTGACGCCCAGCTCCGCAAGGCCCGTCTGCGGGTCCTGGTTGTCATACGCCAGCCTGATGTCAAACCATCCGTTGTCCCGCACGCCTTCCGGCAGGCGCGCAAAAAGGTCTGGGGCCACCGCCAGGCTATAGGCCTCAAAGGCCGCCGGTGCAAACTCGCGCTCGTCCAAGCGCTCGAGGCTCCCGCTCTCCCGGAGCTCCTCCAGCGAGACGGGGCTCTCCACGGTCTCCAGCGTCACGTCGCCCACGCGCAGTCGCACGCCGCACTCGTCGGAGGTGACGTAGGCGCCCTTGCCCACGGGGACCCACTCCACGATGATCCAGCTGCCAATGTCGGCAGCGCCCGTGTCGCTGTCGTCAAAGGGGCGGAGCTCGCCGAGCTTGCCGTTCTCCGCGTCGCTGAGGACGGCGGCGTCGGTGTCTTCGGGCACCTCGTCGCGACACCCGGCCTGGTAGACGACCGCCCGAGTCTCCGCATCCCCGTCCGTCAGGGGAAGCAGCGCGCGGCACGCCCCCTCGATGGGCGCCACCCACGCGGGCGTCTCGGGAACGTCCGTCGGGAAGCCGTCCGCGTAGTCCGCGTCCTTACCGAAAAGCTCAATCTCAACGTACGGCACGCCCAGGTTGACGCGCGAGGCCTCCTGCTCGAAGAAGCTGTCGTCGCCCGTGTAGCGCGCGTAGAAGAACGAAGCGCCCTGCTCCGCGGTCGTCTCTGCCTCGCCGTTCTTCTCGCCGGCTGGATCCTCCGGCCAGTAGTACGTCGAGATGCACTCCTCAAAGAAGCCGCCCTTCTCGAGCGGGACGCCGTTCACCCACACGGACGCAACGTCGCAGCCCGCGTCCCCCAGACGCTCGCAGCAGCCCTCGAGCTCCTCGCGGAAGCGCTGCTCGTAGGCGGCCGTGATCTCGTCCTGCTGCCGGTTGTCGCCAACGACACCTTCCTCAAAGTCCACGAGTACCGTCTGACCGTCGCTCATGGTGCAGAACGCCCGGCCGGACGACTGGTAGCCAAACAGGGAGTACGACCGGTCCTCCCAGACGTCGACCACGCGGGAGTCCTCACCGTACTTCTCGGCGTAGTACCGCTCCGCCTGCCTGGCGACATCGCCCTCGTCGAACTCCCCCAGGTTGCTGCAACCCACAAGGGCAAGAATGGTCACCATGGCGAGAAGAACGAGCGAGGCAAGCTTGCGGCGCGAAACCGGAGCGGTGGCAAACGTCATGGGGCACCTCCCACACGAGGGGGATTGTGGGCCCATTGTCGCAGAACGAACGCCTGGAGCGCGCTACTTGTCCCTGAACGTCAGCATCCCGCTGTAATCCGTGTCGCGCGGACGACGGCGGTCGGGGTCGCGGAAGAAGTCCGCCGCGAGCCGGCGGATCACGGGCGAGAGCGCGATCAGCGCGATGAGGTTGGGGATCGCCATGAGGCCGTTGAAGCAGTCGGCGAACTCCCACACCACGTCGAGGTTGGTCACGCAGCCCGCGAACACCATGGCGACGTAGGCAACCTGGTAGACGCGCACCGCCACGCGCTGGGCGCGACTCTTGCGGAAGAGGTACTCGACGCACTTCTCGCCGTAGTAGTACCACGCGATGAGCGTGGCAAACGCGAAGAGCATGAGGCCCACGGTCACGATGTACTGGCCGCCGGGGATGCTCTGCCCAAAGGCCGCCGCGCTCATGGCGCCCTCGGACATCATGGGGTCGGCGTGCCACAGCCCCGAGGTGATGATCACGAGGCCCGTGATCGTGCACATGACGATGGTGTCGAAGAACACCTCGAAGGTGCCCCACAGGCCCTGACGGGCGGGGTGGTCGGTGTCGGCGGAGGCGTGTGCGATGGGCGCCGAGCCCATGCCCGCCTCGTGGGTGAACACGCCGCGCGACATGCCCACGCGGCACGCATACATGACCGTGGCGCCCAGGAAGCCGCCCGTGGCGGCCGTACCGGTGAAGGCGTCGCGGAAGATCTGGGCGATCGCGGCCGGGATCTCACCGGCGTTGACCACGAGCACCGCCGCGGCACCGAGTAGGTAGAAGATAGCCGCGAAGGGCACGAGCTTCTCGGTGATCTGCGCGATGCGGGTGATGCCGCCGATGAGGACCAATCCCGCGAGCAGCGCCACGACGGCGCCGATGACGGGCAGCGGCACGCCGAAGGTGGCGTTCACGCTGCCGGCGAGCGAGTTGGCCTGCACGCTCGCGCCGATGCCGAACGACGCGAGGAAGCCGAAGGCGGCGAACAGCATCGCGAGCCAGCCAAGCCCCAGGCCGCGGGAGATGTAGTACATGGGGCCGCCCACGATCTCGCCGCGCTCGTTGCGCGTGCGGTAGGCCACCGAGAGCGTGACCTCGCAGAACTTGATGGCCATGCCGGCCAGCGCGGAGAGCCACAGCCAGAAGATCGAGCCCGGCCCGCCCGTGGCCACGGCGAGCGCCACGCCCACGATGTTGCCGGTGCCGAGCGTCGCCGCGAGCGCAGTGCACACCGCCTGGAAGGGCGAGATGGTACCCTCCCCCGCCTCCGACAGGTCGGCGCGCCGGAAGAGCGTCTTGGTGGTGTAGCGCATGACCACGTTGAAGCGCGAGAACACGACGCCGTGGGTGACGAAGAGAAGGAACAGGCCGGTCCCCAGCATCAGCACGACCATGGGGACGCCCCACAGAACGCTATCGTTCAGGGCGGTGATGGCGGACATGAGGAAGTCGAACATGGAGGGCCTCTCGTTTGGCGCGCGGCGGAATCGGCTATGCAAAGGTCAACTTTGCCCTACTCGTGTTTCCGTAGCGTGACGGGAGCGTTGATTGATGGGCGCCTGCCACCCTTCAATCCGAAGCCCCACGTTCCGTTTTACCGCCATTGGCGGTAAAGATTTGGCGGTAATAGCAACGCGAGCGCTCCTACATTTCTCAGAGTTCGAGGGGGATTTTCCCAGTTGAGCCTTCAGAAAGTCTGAGAAATGCGAGGGCGCTCGCCGGCGGAGGAGAAAAACGAGGGCCCACCGGGCATGGCAAACCGGCGGGCCCCCTGCAAGGGACGTGCGAGGAAGCGGAGCTACTTCTCGCGCGAGTAGTACGTGTGCTTGAGCCGGAGCTCGGTCTGGAGCTCGCCGGTGAGGGCACGGTAGGCGTTCTGGACCGCGGGCGCGGTGGGGATCGTGGCGATCTCGCCGATACCCTTGGCGCCGTAGCCCACGTCCAGCAGCTCGTCCTTCTCGACGTAGATGGCGTTGATGTAGGGGATGTCCGGCGCGCGGAAGAGGCCGAGCGTGCCAAACTTCACCTGCTGGACGCAGTCCTTAAGGTCAAAGCGCTCGGTGAGCGCGTAGCCCATGCCCATGAGCACGCCGCCCTCGATCTGGCCCTGGATGGCGATGGGGTTCACCACCTTGCCGGAGTCATGCGCGGCGTGGACCTCGGTCACGCGACCGTCGTCGTCCAGGATAACGACGTGCGTGGCGTAGCCGTAGGCCACGTGGCTCTTGGGGTTGGGCTCGTCCGC
>JAUNEG010000026.1:22174-25781 GCA_030525685.1 Atopobiaceae bacterium
GCTATAACGCCACGTCAGAGGGTTCTTCTCGCCCAGCGCGCCCGTCGGGGCCCGAAAGGCGAACCAAACAAGAAGTTTGGCAGGTCCACCATTTCGGGTACCATCTCTCTCGTTCACACGAAGCGAGGAGAACGCCATGACCGAGGCCCAGCTCGACTTCTACAAGCGGCTCGCCCACGCGCTCGCGCTGCAGTTCGGCAGCAGCTGCGAGGTCGTCGTGCACGACCTGGAGGCAGCCGACCCCAGCCACTCCATCGTCGCCATCGAGAATGGCCACGTCACGGGCCGCAAGCTCGGCGACGGGCCCAGCCACGTGGTGCTCGAGGCGCTGCACGCCGGCGCGGAGCGGCTCGAGGACCGCCTGGCCTACCTCACCAAGACCGCGGACGGCAAGATCCTCAAGTCCTCGACCGTCTTCATCCGCGACGACCACGGCCGCACGGTGGGCATCTTCGCCGTCAACTACGACATCACGATCCTGCGCGCGATGGGCGACACGATCGCCGAGGTCGTGGGCACGGGCCCGAGCGCCCCGCGCGAGCCGGAGCCGATCGTGCGCAGTGTGGCCGACCTCCTGGACGACCTCATCGAGCAGAGCGTCCAGCTCGTGGGCACGCCCGTGGCGCTCATGACCAAGGAGGAGAAGGTCCGCGCGATCCGCTACCTCAACGACACCGGCGCGTTCCTCATCACCAAGAGCGGCCCCAAGGTCTGCAAGTACTTCGGGATCTCCAAGTACACCCTCTACAACTACCTCGACGAGGCGCGCGCCGCCGACGAGCAGGACGAGCGGGAGTAGCGTGGCGGACGGAGCAACAGGCCTGCCGCGACGCGTGGCGCTCGTGACCGTCGACGCCGCGGACGCCGTGAGCTGCCTGCTTTCGGATTTCGCCGAGGCGCTGCCCGTCTACGCCCGCCTGTCGGGCATGGACGCGCCCGAGCTCGTGCGCGCGGACGTCGCCGACATGCCGGGTGACTGCGACACGGTGCTTCTCGGCACCCTGTTCGACGCGCGCGGCGGGCACGGCCGGCTCGCGGACGCGCTGCGCCCGTGCGCGCCCGGGACCCGCGTCTACGCGCTCGGCGCCACCGACGCGCGCGACCCCGGATGCGCCGGGCCCGCCCTGGACGCGCTCGCGAGCCTCTGCGAGGAGCTGGGGCTGAGCTGGATGGGCGGGATGGCGGTCGGGCGCGCCGCGCTCTTGCCGCGCGTCTTGGGCTGCCCGCGCATGGGCTGGGCGCGCCGCCCCGCCTCCGAGGCCGTCGACCGCCTCATCGCCGCCGTGCGCTCCGGCCTGCCGGCGGACGAGGAGCTCGTGCGGCCGTCGCCGTGGGCGCGCGTGCTGGCGCTCGTGCGCTAGGCGAGAAGCGCGACGACGATCGTAGCGGGCATGATAGCCTCCTATCGCGAGAAGAGCTTGCAGGCGTTGTTCCACAGCACCTCGTAGGTGGACTGGCGGCCGCCGCGGCCGCCAGCCTCGCGCACGTCGGCCACGCACGCGGCGGTGAACGCGACCATGGCCGGCTCGCACTCCTGGCCGCGCAGCGGCACCGGCGCCATGTAGGGGCTGTCGGTCTCCGTGAGCAGGTAGCGCTCGGGGCAGTAGGTGGCCGCCTCGCGAATCTCATCGGAGCGGGAGAACGTGACGGCACCGCCGAAGGCGACGTGGCAGCCCAGGCGCGTGAAGTCCTCCATCACCCTGATGTCCGAGGTGAAGCAGTGCAGGTCGCAGCCGCGCGCGGGCACGCCCTCCTCGCGCAGGATGCGGGCGGCGAGGCGGTGGGCGTTGACGCGCACGTCACCGGCCGCGTCGCGGATGTGGAGCTGAGCGGGCAGGTCGAGCTCGTGCGCGAGGCGCAGCTGGAGGCGCAGCGCCGCCTCCTGGGGCTCGGCCGGGACCTTGCTGTAGGGGCCGTAGTCCAGGCCGAACTCGCCCACGCCCACGGCGCGGGGGCTGGCGAGGAGCTCGCGCAGGCGCTCGACCGCCGCGTCGTCCACCTGGGCCGAGCCGTAGGGGTGCACGCCGGCGACGATCCGGATGTTGTCCAGCAGGTCGGGCACGTCCCAGCCCTCGAACTCCGGCGGGGTGAGGCCCATGCCGCGCGCCTCGGCCAGGCAGACGCGCGCGAGGTCGATCTGGCCCTCGAGCCAGCCGAGGAAGGCGGCCACGCTCGGCCACTTGCGGGGCACGTCGCTCACCGGGTCCACGGGGATGACGAGCAGGCGCACGCCCGCGAGCGCGGCGCGCACGAGCGCCATGGCCGGGTCGTGGGCGCGGAAGCTCGTGAGGTGGCCGTGGGTGTCCGCGAGCGGGGCCAGCGGGCGCGGCCAGTCGCAGGGCGCGCCCTTCTGGTCGTGGAAGAGCTCACGGTCGGCGAGCATGAGGTGGTCGAGGGAGATCTGTTCGGACATCGGTTCTCCTTGGGTGCGGGGGTCAGGGTCGGTCGCCCAGGGCCTCGGCGAGGCGCACGAAGTCGGCGGGCGAAAGGGTCTCGGCGCGGCAGGTGGGCGCGATGCCGCACGCGGCGAAGGCGGCGTCGAGGGCGCCCTTCTCGTAGCCGGAGGCGGCCATGGAGTTGCGGATGGTCTTGCGGCGCTGCGCGAACGCGGCGTCGATCACGGCGGACGCCTCGGCCGCGCGCGCGGCGTCCACGAGCGGCGCGCGGTCGATGCGCACGACGGCGGAGTCCACGTGCGGGGGCGGCGTGAAGTTGCCCGGCCCCACCTCAAATCGCCCGGTCACGCGGGCGAGAAGCGCGAGCTTGGCCGTGTAGGCTCCGTAGGTGCGGTTGCCGGGATCCGCGCAGATGCGGTCGGCCACCTCGGCCTGCACCATCACCACGAGGCGGCGCAGGCTCGGCATGCGCTGGAGGTAGGCCAGGATGATCGTGGCGGCCACGTTGTAGGGCAGGTTGGCGACAAGGACGTCGGGCTCGCCACCCGCGGCCTCCGCGATCTGGTCCGGCGTCACGCGCAGCGCGTCGCCCATGATGAACGAGAAGTTCGGGTGCGCCGCCGCGTACGCCGAGAGCACGGGCTCGAGCTCGCGGTCCATCTCGACGGAGACCACGCGCCCCGCCTCGGCGAGAAGCGCCAGCGTGAGCGTGCCGATGCCGGGGCCGACCTCGAGCACGCGGTCCTTCTCGCCAAGCTCGGCCAGGTCCGTGATCTTCTCGATCACGTGGTTGTTGACCAGGAAGTTCTGGCCCAGGCTGTGCTTGGTCGCGAGGCCGTATGCCTCGAGCAGCGCGCGGGTGGCGCCGGGGTTTGCGAGAGGGGAACCCGTCACGCTCGCCTACTTCTTGGTATCGAGGCGCGGGAAGAGCGCGTCGCCCTTGGTCACGCTCACGCCACCCGCCAGGCCGCCCCAGGCGCAGGCGCCGGCGAGGTCGTCCGTGGCGGCCTCGGCCTCGAGGCTCATGCGGCGCAGGACCTCGGCCGAGGTCTCGGGCATGAACGGCGCGAGCAGGTGCGCGCAGATGCGGATGGACTCGAGCAGATCGCGGATGATGTCGGCGAGCTCGCCAGCGCGCTCCGGGTCCTTGGCCACGGCCCAGGGCGCGGAGTCCTCGATGTAGTGGTTGGCGGCGTGGACGAGCTCCATGA
>JAUNEG010000006.1 GCA_030525685.1 Atopobiaceae bacterium
AGTTCGAGAACGTGCAGCTCATCACCAAGGAGATGCAGTACCTCTACAACGACGGCGCCACGTTCTACTTCATGGACAACGAGACCTACGAGCAGGTCGAGCTCCCCTCCGACTCCATCGGCGACAACGCCAAGTGGTTCAAGGAGAACGACAACGCCCAGCTCCTCTACGCCGACACCGAGCTTTTGGGCGTTGAGCCCCCGATGTTCATCGAGGTCGAGATCACCGAGACCGACCCCGGCTTCAAGGGCGACACCGTCCAGGGCGGCTCCAAGCCCGCCACCGTCGAGACCGGCGCCGTCATCCAGGTCCCGCTCTACCTCAACGTGGGCGAGAAGATCAAGGTCGACACCCGCGACGGCGGCAAGTTCGTCGGCCGTGTCTAGCACCTCGCCCGCAGGCGAGAAGCGCCTCGCGTCGGGGCCGTCCCGGGGGAGCCCGGGGCGGCCCCGTTCTTCTCGCCGACGCGTCCGGCGCGCCGGTCGGACAACGGGTATACTAGGCAGGTGACCGTTTGAATCGAGCAAGGGGGTCCCCCATGGCCGAAAGCGAGCTCTTCGTCTCTGGCATCGGCATCTCCAAGGATGTCGTCTCCACGATCGTCGGGATTGCGGCGCGTCGCGTGGAGGGCGTGGCCTCGGTCGGCGGCAACGACATCGCCTCGAGCCTGATCAGCGTCTTCACGAGCCGCACCGTCGCCCCCGAGAAGGCCGTCGAGTCCGTCGTCGAGGACGACAGCCTCCACGTCACGGTCCACCTGGCCGTCTTCTACGGCTACCCGTTCACCAAGCTCGCCGCGGACGTCCGCACCGAGGTCGCCCGCGCCGTGACCGAGCAGATCGGCGTGAGCGTGTCCGCCGTCGACGTCTGCATCGACAGCCTCGTCTTCCCCAAGGAGTAGTCCCACTTGAGCACTCACTTCGGCGGGCGCACGCTCGCCCGCAGCCAGGCCCTGCAGCTGCTGTTCCAGGCTGAGGCCAACGCGCGCGCCGTCCTCGACGTCCTGGACGGCGAGTACGCCCTGTCGCAGGGCCCGCTCGACGACTACGCGCGTCGCCTCGCCCTCGGCGCCGACGAGTGCCGCCCCGAGCTGGACGACGTCATCGCCGCGCGCTCCAAGGGCTGGTCGGTCGCGCGCATGAACGCGGTGGACCGCAACCTCCTGCGCCTCGCGCTCTACGAGATGCTCTACGTGGACGAGGTGGACGTGCCCGTGACCATCGACGAGTGCGTCGAGCTGGCCAAGGCCTACGGGACCGACGAGTCGTCGCGCTTCGTGAACGGCATCCTCGGCCGCGTCGCCGACGACCTTGAGGCCGGCGTCGACGTGGCCGCCGCCGTGCGCGAGCAGGACGCCGCAGACGACGGGGAGGCGTAGGCCATGGCCCGCGTGGACGTCTCCCAGTACCAGAGCTTCGGCCAGATCAACGACCGCCTGGACGAGCTCGTCTCCCAGGTGCGCGACAAGGACGTCTCGCTCGAGCGCTCGCTCGACCTCTTCGACGAGGCGATCGCGCTCGGCTCCAAGGCCGTGAGCCTCGTGGACGCCACGGACTTCTCGCCCGAGGAGGAGGCGCGCCTGGCCGACGCCGGCGAGGCCGCCGAGAAGGGCGCCGAGCCCGCGGCCGAGGTCGATGCCGAGCCCGAGCCCGCCGCGGACGGGCAGTAGGCGCTATGCCGCGCCGCCGCCGGCTCGACGCCGAGCTCGTCGAGCAGGGGTTCTTCTCGACTGCTGACGAGGCCCTGCGCGCCGTCATGGCGGGCGACGTCTCCACCACCGACCGACGCCTCACCTCCCCCGGGGAGCAGGTCGCCCCCGGGATCCCCCTGCACGTGCGCGGCCGCGCGGCCTACGTGAGCCGCGGAGGCCTCAAGCTCGAGCGCGGCCTCGACGCATTCGGCGTGGACCCGCGGGGCCTCGACTGCCTCGACGTGGGGTGCTCCACGGGAGGCTTCACCGACTGCCTGCTCAAGCGCGGCGCCGCCTCCGTGGTGGCCGTCGACGTGGGCTACGCGCAGTTCTCCTGGGAGCTGCGCGGCAACACGTGCGTCCGGCTGCTCGAGCGCACCAACGTCACGGCGGTGCCCGCCCTTCTCGGCGCGTCAGTCGTCGACCTGGCCGTCTGCGACGTCTCCTTCACGTCCGTGACCACGGTGCTGCCGGCGGTGCTCGAGCTGCTGCGCCCGGGCGGGACCTTCCTCACGCTCGTCAAGCCGCAGTTCGAGGCTGCGCGCGAGGACGTGGGGGAGGGCGGCGTCGTGCGCGAGGGGCGCGTGCGCGCGGCGGCGCTGGAGCGGGTGCGCACGGCCTTCGAGGGCGCCGGGCTCGTCGTGCGCGGGAGCTGCGAGAGCCCCATCACCGGCCATAAGGGCAACGTCGAGTACCTCCTCTGCGGCGATCTGCCCGCGTCGGCGCCAAACGCTTAGGAATCGGGGGTAGTTGCACCCTCGGCCCGCACGGGTGCTTAGGGTTTGGGGGTCGTTGCACCCCCTACGACGTCTCGCGGCGGTTGGTCCTTCTCGCCACCTGCGGTTTCTTTGGTCGCGCGGCGAGAAGAACCCGTTCTCGGTGCCCCGCGGGGCGCAACGACCCCGCTTTCCTAAGCACGTGGCCGCCCGCGGCCTGCAACTACCCTCCAAACCTAAGCACCCGTTGCCGGGGCGATGCGCGCCGGCCCCGGCGGCGGGGTATACTGGGCACGGAACCCGAGAGAAAGGCCGGCACCCGTGAAGGTCCTCATCGTCCCCAACTACGCCCGCGAGGACGCCGTCGAGAGTGCGCGTCGCCTGGAGGGCTGGCTCGACGGCGAGGACGTCGAGGTCGCCTGGGCCCGCGACAAGAAGCTCTTCCCCGACGCTCGCGAGACCGCCGACGACTGCGACCTCGTGGTCTCGCTCGGCGGCGACGGCACCCTCTTGCGCGCCGCCCGCATCGTGGGCTACGCCGGCGTGCCCGTCCTCGGCATCTCCTACGGCCACCTGGGCTTCCTCACCGCCGCCGGCCCCGAGGACCTGCTCGCCACCGTGCGCGACGCCCTGGCGGGCGAGCTGCACGTCTCCCGCCGCGCCACGCTCGACGTGGAGTGCGAGTTCGTCTGCGAGGACGGGTCGACCTGCGTCACCCACAGCTTCGCCCTGAACGACTTCGCGCTCTCCCGCGGCGGCGCCGGCGACATGGTCGAGTTTGACGTCTCCGTCTCCGGCAAGCACATCGACCGCCTGCGCGGCGACGGCTTCGTGGTCTCCACGGCCACCGGCTCCACGGGCTACGCGCTCGCTGCGGGCGGCCCCATCGTCACGCCCGAGTTCACGGGCATGGTCTGCGTGCCCATCGCGCCGCACACGATCATGGCGCGCGCCTTCCTCACCTCGCCCTCCGACGTCGTGGAGATCGAGATGAGCCCCGAGCGCCCGGCCATGCGCCACTTCTTCGCCGACGGCCAGCCGATCCGCGACGGTCGCGGCGGCACGGGCGTCCGCGCGAGCGTGCGGCGCGGCCCCGGCGACCTGGTGCTTCTCGACCGCAGCTCGCAGAGCTTCTACGACTCGGTCTCCCGCGTCTTCTACGGGCAGGTGGGCAAGTGATCTCGCCGGGCGAGAAGAACGGGCGGGCCGCGCGATGATCGACGAGCTGCGCGTCCGCGACGTCGCGCTCATCCGCGACGCCACCATAGAGCCGGCGCCCGGCCTCACCGTGCTCACGGGCGAGACGGGCGCGGGCAAGACCGCGCTCCTCTCCTCGATCAAGCTGCTGGTGGGGGAGCGCGCCGACGCGGGCATGGTCCGTGAGGGCGCGGCCTCGCTCGAGGTGGAGGGGCGCCTGTTCCTCCCCGGTGACGACGAGGACGGCACCGTGGTGCGCCGCCGCGTGAGCGCGGACGGCCGCGGCCGCGTGGAGGTCTCCGGCCACCTGGCGAGCGTCCGCGAGCTCGCGGAGCGCGTGGGCGCCACGGTGGACCTCTGCGGCCAGCACGAGCACCAGCGCCTGCTCTCCGTGGGCACGCACGCGGAGCTGCTCGACGCCTGGGCGGGCTCGCCGGCGGCCGAGGCGCTGGCGGCCTACCAGGACGCGCTCGCTGCGGCAGAGGATGCGGCGGCCGAGCTCGCGCGGGTGCGGGAGATGGGCCGCGCCACGGGCGAGAAGCTCGACGAGGCCGCGTTCGTCCTGCGGCGCATCGACGAGGTGGACCCACGCGAGGGCGAGCTCGAGGAGCTCGAGGCGCAGCTGCCGCGCGTGGAGCACGGCGAGGCCCTGATGGCGGCCGCGGCCGGCGCGCGCGAGCTGCTCTCCGGCGACGATGGGGCGCTCGACGCCCTCGGGCGCGCCGTGCGCGAGCTCGAGGGTGCCGCGCGCTACGACGAGGCGCTGGCCGGCTGGGCGAGCGCGCTCGAGAGCTCGCTGATCGACGTCGAGGACATCGCTTCCGAGCTGCGCGACTACGCGGACGAGGTGGACTTTGACCCTGAGGAGCTCGAGCGCCTGCAGACGCGCCTCTCGGCGCTCGAGGGGCTGCGGCGCGCCTTTGGCCCGCGCATGGAGGATGTGTTCCGCCGCCGCGCAGAGGCGCGCGAGGTCATGGCCGCCGCGAGCGACGGGGGAGAGCTGGAGCGCCGCGCCGCCGAGGAGCTGGGGCGCCGGGAGGCCGCGCTGGCCGAGGCGGCCGACGCCCTCGATGCCGTGCGCGCCGAGGCCGCCCCGCGCTTTGCCGCGGCGGTCTCCGAGCAGATGGCGCTTCTCGAGATGGGCAGCGCGGGCCTGGAGGTGGCGCTCGAGCGCGCGCCGCGCGCGGAGTGGACCCGCCGCGGGGCGAGCCGCGTCGAGTTCCTCTACCGTCCGGGCGCCGGCCTCACGGCGCGCCCGCTGCGGCGCATCGCCTCGGGCGGCGAGGTCAGCCGCGTGATGCTGGCGGTCAAGGTGGTGCTGGGCGCGGCGGACGCCTGCGAGACGCTGGTCTTCGACGAGGTGGACGCCGGCGTGGGCGGCGCCACGGCCGTGGCGCTGGCGGGCGTGCTCGCGCATCTGGCCAAGACGCACCAGGTCATCGTGGTCACGCACCTCGCGCAGGTGGCCGTTGCGGCCGAGCGGCACTACCTGGTGCGCAAGCGCGACGGCGAGTCCGGCGTGCCCGAGACCACGCTCACCCAGATCTCCGGCGAGGAGCGCGTGGCCGAGGTCGCGCGCATGCTCTCCGGCGACACGGGCGCCGCGAGTCGCGACCTCGCCCGCGAGATGCTCTCCGCGCACGCCGCCGAGGGCCGCTAGCCCCACGCCCTTCTCGCCCCGCGTCCGATCTTCCCGATTCCTTGCGTCCCGCGGCACGGTGACGGGTTTTGCGTCCCGCGTGGCGAGAAGGGCGGCGCGGACACGTAAAAGCTGTCAGCGCCGGCTCCGCGCCCCCGGCCTCAGTCCGTCTCGGGGTCGCAGCCCGCGCCCGTGCCGTCCAGGTCCAGGAGCTCGGTCATGGGCAGGTCGAAGACCCAAGCCAGCGAGAGCAGCGTGTGGTAGGTGGGGTTCATGGGCGTGCCGGGCTTGGACTCGCCCTTCTCGAACTTCTGGTAGGTGTAGAGCGCGATGTCGGCGCGATGCGCCACTGCCTCTTGGCTCAGACCTCGCTCGCGGCGCAGGTCGCGCAGGCGGTAGCCGAGCCGCTGTGAGTAGCCCTCGAGGTCGGGGGAGTTGTTCTTCTCGCGCTCCATGCGACCACTATCGGCCCGCCCGGACGGGCGCACCACCATACGGGTATGACAAGCAAAACCCCACAGGGCGGTCCGCGGCCCTCGGCGGGCGAGAAGGTCTGTGCCGGCCCCGTGTCGCAATGTTTCGCGCGTGCGTCCGATCGTCCCGGCGGCCGCGCCGCCCCTCTCGCCGCGCGCTACCATGAAGACCCGTGGAAACGAAACCGCGCCGCGGGCGCGCGAGTCTGCGGGAGGTCCCCATGGCAAAGCACATCTTCGTGACCAGCGGCGTGGTGTCGTCGCTCGGCAAGGGCATCACGGCGGCCTCGCTGGGCCGGCTGCTCAAGGCGCGTGGCTACCGCGTCACCATGCAGAAGGCCGACCCGTACCTCAACGTGGACCCCGGCATCATGAGCCCGTTCCAGCACGGCGAGGTCTTCGTCACCGAGGACGGCTACGAGTCCGACCTCGACCTCGGCCACTACGAGCGCTTCATCGACGAGAACCTCACGCGCGAGTCCAACTTCACGACGGGCGCCATCTACCAGAGCCTCATCTCCCGCGAGCGCGCCGGGGACTTCCTCGGCGGCACCGTTCAGGTCACGCCGCACCCCGTGATCGACATCATGCCCGACCAGGCCGAGATCACCGAGAAGGGCGGCACCATGCGCCTCGGCGCCTACCCGTGCCGGCTCGAGCCCGGCACCCTGGCGGCAGAGGCCTACGGGGAGCCGCTCGTCTGGGAGCGCCACCGCCACCGCTACGAGGTCAGCAACGCCTACCGCGTGCGCCTCGCCGCCGCCGGCCTGCGTATTTCCGGCCTCTCGCCCGACGGACGGCTCGTCGAGATGGTGGAGCTGCCCGAGGACGTGCATCCTTGGTTCGTGGCGAGTCAGGCGCACCCCGAGTTCAAGAGTCGCCCGGACCGCCCGGCCCCGCTCTTCCGGGAGTTCGTGCGCGCTGCGATCGCGCACCACGAGGGCCGCGACCGCCACGACGTAGAGCCGGTCGCGGGCGAGTAGGGAGGCGCTGCGCGTGGACCTCGAGCGTGCCAGGGAGGAGTACCTGAGCTACCTCGCCGTGGAGCGGGGGAGCTCGCGCAACACGCTCGACGCGTACGGCCGCGACCTCAGGCGCTACGAGTCGTGGCTGGCCGAGCGCGGCGTGACCCGTCCCGACGACGTTACGCTGCCGCTGATCGAGGACTACGTGGCCGAGCTCTCGGCCCGCGGCCTCGCCGCCTCGTCGGTCGAGCGCGCCGCCTCGGCGGTCAAGGGCTTCCACCGCTTCATGCTTGCGGACGAGATCGCCACCACGCTGCCCACGGCCGACCTGCCGCTGCCCACCAAGCCCGAGCGCCTTCCCGACGTCATCTCGCGCGAGGACGCCGCGCGCCTGCTGGACCAGCCGTTCCCGCAGACGCCCGCCGGCCTGCGCGACCACGCGGCGCTCGAGGTGCTCTACGGCTGCGGCCTGCGCGCGAGCGAGCTCGTGGGGCTCGACGAGCGCTCCGTCCTTCTCGACGAGGGCCTGCTGCGCGTCTTCGGTAAGGGGTCCAAGGAGCGGGTGGTCCCGGTCATGGGGGCCGCCGCCGACGCGCTCGGGGCGTACCTGGAGCGCGGTCGCGGCGCGCTGGCCGGCCGACGGCCCAGCGCCGCCGTGTTCCTCAACGCCCGGGGCGGGCGCCTCTCTCGCCAGTCCGTGCACGCGATCGTCGAGAGGTACGGGCGGGTCGTGGGGCTCAAGGGCCTGCACCCGCACACGCTGCGCCACAGCTTCGCCACGCACCTGCTCGAGGGCGGGGCCGACCTGCGCGTGGTCCAGGAGCTGCTCGGGCACGCCAGCGTGGCGACCACCCAGCTCTACACGCACCTCGACCGCTCCCACATCCGCCGCGTGTACCTCTCGGCGCACCCGCGCGCGTAGCGCGGGGCCGTCCCGGAATCGGCGGCGTTCCGCAGCCGCGGCGCCGGGCCGTCTAGGAATCGGCGACGTTCCGCAGCCGCGGTCCGACTTCGTCTTGGAATTGGCGACCTTCCCCGGGAACCCCGCCGATTCCGGGACGCGATCTTCTCGCCGGGCGAGAAGGTCGGCGATTTTGGGACGGCCTCGGCGCACGACCGCGGAACCCCGCCGATTCCGGGACACGGTCGGCGGGACGCCTCGGTGGGGGGCGGTGGGGGAGCCCTTCACGCCCGCGACACAAAACCTCATGCCTCGCTTGTGTCCCGGACCAACCCGAGACCCAACATCTGGGGGCCGGGCGCCCGCGGATGACCGTTCGCGCCCAGATTTCAACCGCAAGGTGTAGCAAAGTGTTTTTCTGTGTCGCAAAGTGTGGCGAATGACGTATAGTAGTCGCACGCTCCGTTCGGGGCCGGGTTCTCGTCCTGAGGGGAGGGTGACATGCTCGCTGGCTCGTATCCGATGTCCGTGGATGCCAAGGCGCGCGTCACCCTGCCGGCCGTCTTTCGCAAGCAGCTTGCGAGGGACGACAAGAGGACGATCTACCTCGTCCCCCTCAACGGCTGCGTGAACGGCTTCACCCCCGAGGGTTTCGAGGCGTACGTCGACGGGCTCTTCGAGTACGGCGACAACCACTTCGACCCTCGCAGCCGTGACGACGTTCGCCTGAAGACCGGCCTGTGGGCCCGTGCGGTGGAGGTCGACATCGACTCCGCCGGCCGCGTGGCCCTCGGCAAGCTCGACGCGGCCAAGCCCGGCACGCGCGAGAAGCTCGGTCTCACGGCCGACGTCACGGTGGTGGGCGCCGGGGACCACTTCGAGGTCTGGAACTCCGAGAAGTGGAACGCGACGCAGGAGAGCCTCGAGGACGACCTCGACGCGCTTCTCTTCCACGACTAGCAGCAGGGGGCGGGGGTCTTGACAGCAGAATATCGGCACGTACCCGTGATGCTCGCCGAGGTCCTCGCCGAGCTCGACCCCCAGGTGGGGGAGGTGGTGTGCGACTGCACCCTCGGTGGTGCGGGCCACACCGTCGAGCTGGCGAGGCGCGTGGCGCCGGACGGCCTGTCGATCGGCATCGACCAGGACGACATGGCGCTCACGGCGGCGACCGAGCGCCTCGCGCGCGAGGTCCCGGAGGCGAGCACGCTCCTCCTCAAGGGCAACTTCGGGGACCTGGACGAGCTCCTCGTCCAGGCGGAGGTTCCCGGGGTCGACTGCTTCCTGTTCGACCTCGGCGTCTCGTCCCCCCAGCTTGACATCCCGGAGCGCGGCTTCTCGTACCACGAGGACGCCCCGCTCGACATGCGCATGAATTCGGGCAACCACACACAAACCGCAGCCGAGGTCGTGAACACCTACAACGAAGCAGACCTCGCCCGAATCCTCCGCGTCTACGGTGACGAGCGCCATGCGACGCGCATCGCCCGCGGGATCGTCGAGCGCCGCCCGAAGGCGCCCATCGAGACGACGCTCCAGCTCGTGGACGTCATCAAGGCGGCGATTCCCGCCGCGGCGAGAAGGAGCGGCGGACATCCCGCACGTCGGACGTTCCAGGCGCTGCGCATCGAGGTCAACCATGAGCTCGACGTGCTCGACCGGGGACTGAGGGCAGCCGTCCGCTGGGCGAACCCGGGTGGAAGGATCTGCGTGATCTCCTACCACTCGCTCGAGGACCGCATCGTGAAGCACGTCTTCTCGGAGCTCTCCCAGGGCTGCACCTGCCCGCCGGACCTCCCGGTCTGCGTGTGCGGTCACGTGCCGATAGTCAACGTCAGGACGAGGAAGCCCCTCGTCGCCTCAGACGAGGAGGTCGCGGCCAACCCCAGGTCGCGAAGCGCCCTCATGCGCGTGGCGGTCAGGCTCGACGCCCCCGCGGAGGGACCCAAGGTGTCGTAGCCGGCGCGAGCCGTCTATGAGAGCGAGAGAAACGAAGCACAAACGCAGCAGAACGAACCCAAAACGCACCACCAACGAACCACTACGACGCGCGAACGAACTCTAAATGAACTCTTAAGGTCGCTCTATCACACCTTGAGACTTACTATCAAGTAACCCTCAAGTTACCAGCGTACCTGCACCATCTGAAGAACAACGCACGACCGGAACAGGGAATCGGCATGAGGTACCAGGGATCAGCGGCATACAGCTACGACGCGGCGCAGCGGGAGCGCGAGCTCTCCCAGCGTGCGTCGGCACCCTCGTTCGAGGTCGTCACCGGCGGCGGGCTCGACGCGCAGGCGCGCGCCGGCGTGTCGCCGGTCTTCCTCGCCCGCCTCAAGGCTGCCCTGGCGGTCGCCGCGGTCCTCGTCGTGCTCGGCATGGCCCGCGTGGGCATCTCCGTCGCCACGGTCTCGCTGCTCTCCGCAAACTCCGACCTCACCGCCCAGATCGAGGAGGCCTCCTCGCTCAACGCCCAGTTGAAGGTGCAGCGCTCCGTCCTCTCGAGCAACGCCCGCATCTCCCGCATCGCGACCCAGAACTACGGCATGGCCCTCGCCGACAGCTACGTGACGCTCGACCTCACGCCCGCCGACGAGGAGGCAGGCGCGACAGGTGCAGATGGGGAAGCTGCGCAGACGGCGGACAACGCCTCCGCTGACGCGAACGTGAAGTAGACTTCTGTCCCGTGAGCAGGAGGGACAGACAGAGCCGCGCCGGCAGGCGCAACCGACCGGAGGCCTCGTACGACGAGGCCTCTCGTGCGCGCTCACGCCTCAGGGCCAGCCGCCCGGGCGGCTCGGGGCGCGGCGGCACCGATGCCGGCTTCTCCTTCACCCGCCGCTTCTTCCTCGTCCTTCTCGGCGCCGTCGCCGCCAAGCTCGCCTGGCTCCAGGTGTTCCAGTCCTCCGAGCTCGCCTCGGCGGCGGAGACCCAGCGGACCAACCGGGCGGTCCTGCACGCAAAGCGCGGCACCATCTACGACCGCAACGGCAACGCGCTCGCCGTGAGCGTCGACTGCCAGACCATCTACGCCAACCCCAGCGTCGTCGAGGACCCCTCGGGCGTCTCCGAGGTCCTGGTCTCCGTGCTCGGGGGCGAGAAGGACTCCTACATGGACCTCCTCACCCAGGACACGACCTTCGCCTACATCCAG
Organism: Atopobiaceae bacterium; assembly: GCA_030525685.1. Taxonomy (GTDB): domain Bacteria; phylum Actinomycetota; class Coriobacteriia; order Coriobacteriales; family Atopobiaceae; genus Thermophilibacter. The sequence goes on from JAUNEG010000006.1 coordinate 10,739, forward strand.
CGCCAGGTGGACCAGGAGGCCGCCGACAAGCTCTCCGAGGAGCTCGAGGCCCGCGAGCTCACGGGCGTCTACTTCCTCGAGGACACGAAGCGCGCCTACCCCTACGGCTCGATCGGCTCCCAGGTAATCGGCTACGTCGGCGTGGACGGCAACGGCCTCTCGGGCCTGGAGAGCTACTACGAGGACGTCCTTCTCGGCACGGACGGCGAGATGATCTTCGAGACCGGCCTCGACGGGACGCCCATCGCGGGCGGCGCCACGCAGATCACGCCGGCGAGGGACGGCACGGACCTCGTCATCTCTCTCGACGTCGACCTCCAGGAGGTCGCGGAGAGCGTCATCGCCGAGGCCGCAGAGACCTTCGAGGCCGAGTCCGGCTCGGTCATGGTCACCAACCCCCGGACCGGCGAGATCCTCGCCGCCTGCTCCACGCCCCTGGCCGACCTCGACGACCTGACGGACGCCTCGGCCCTCAACCTCAAGGCCGTCTCGAACTCCTACGAGCCCGGCTCGGTCTTCAAGGTCCTCACGACCTCGATCGGCATCGAGGAGGGGTTCTTCACCGAGGACACCGTCTACACCGTCCCCGCCAAGGTGAAGGTCGGTGACGACTACGTCACGGACGTGGACGACCGTGACTACGCGATGGACATGAGCGTCAAGGAGATGCTCTCCCGCTCGTCCAACACCGCCATGGCGCTGCTCGTCCAGGACGTCGTGGGCGCCGACGTCTTCGCCGAGGGGGTCGCGCGCTTCGGCATCGGCGAGACCACCGGCATCGACTTCCCCGGCGAGTCCGCCGGCATCGTCCGACCTCGCGAGCAGTACGACGGCTCGACCGCGGGCTCCATGGCCTTCGGCCAGGGCCTCGCGGTGCCCATGGTCCAGATCGTGCGCGCCTTCGGCGCGGTCGCCAACGGCGGCGTGCCGACGACCCCGCACTTCCTCGTCTACAAGGGGGAGGAGGAGGTCTCGTGGCCGGAGGGGGAGCGCATCATCTCCGAGGAGACCGCCGCGCAGGAGATCGACATGATGCGCGCCGTCATGACCGAGGGCACCGGCGCCAGCTGCCAGGTCGACGGCTATGACTTCGCGGGCAAGACGGGCACGGGCGAGCAGGCCGACGAGGACGGCGGCTACCTCGAGAACTCCTTCGTCTCGTCGCTGTGCGGCTTCGCCAACGCCGACGACCCCGAGCTGTTGCTCTACGTCGGCCTCAACCACACGCCCTACCACTCGTCCGACTCCTCCGGCCGGGCGTTCAAGGAGATTGCCGAGCATGCCGTGTCGATCATGGGCGTCAAGCCCGCGTCCTGATGGGAGCAGACCGATGTTTCGCATGAGCGTTGAGGACATCGCGCGGGTCACGGGGGCGTCGGTCCTCGGGGCGGGCTCGCGCGCCGTCTGCGGGGAGGTCGTGATCGACTCCCGCGCCGCGGGGGAGGGCTCCCTGTTCGTCGCCTTCGTCGGCGAGCGGGTCGACGGGAACGCCTACCTCGCCCCCGCCGCCCGCTCCGGCGCCGCCGCCGTCGTGGCGACGCGCGACGTGGACGAGGCGGTGGCCGCCGAGGTCGCCGCCTGCGGCTGCGCGCTGCTGCGCGCCGAGGGCGACGACGGCGAGGAGTTCATGCTGCGCCTGTCCGGCGCCTGGCGCGAGGCCCACCCCGAGTGGGTCGTCGTGGGCGTGACGGGCTCGGTGGGCAAGACCACGACCAAGGAGATGCTCGCGGCCGCCGTGGGCTCCCAGCGCCGCTGCCACGCCACGCGCGGCAACTTCAACAACCTGATCGGCCTGCCGCTCACGCTGCTGTCCGCCCCGGATGACGCCGAGGTGCTGGTCTGCGAGCTCGGCATGAACCACCTGCACGAGATCGACCGCCTCGCGGCCGCCTGCCGCCCCACCCTCGCCTGCATCACCAACGTGGGCACGAGCCACATCGGTCTTCTCGGCAGCCGCGAGAACATCGCCCGGGCCAAGGCGGAGGTCGTCTCCGGCATGCGCGCCCACGGCGAGATCCGCCCGGCGCTCGCCCTCACCTCCTCGGGCGACTACACGCCGTTCATCGCCGACGGCTTCGCCCGCCCGGCGGGCGTCGACGTCCTGACCGTGGGGCGCGGCGAGAAGGACGAGGTGCGCCTCGTCTCCTGCACCCTCGACGGCGAGGGCCGCGCCACGGCCGAGCTCGCCGCCTCCGACGGCTGGCGGGGGAGCGTCCGGCTGCCCATGCCCGGCCGCGCCCCGGTGGACGACCTCATGCTCGCCGTCGCGCTCGTCGGGCGCCTCGGCCTCGACCGCACCTCCGCGCTCGAGGCGATCGCGGCCATGGGCCACACGCAGATGCGCCTCGACGTCGCGCAGGCCCCCTCGGGCGCCCGCCTCATCGACGACTCCTACAACGCCGCCCCGTCCTCGATGGCGGCCTCCCTCGACGTGCTCTCCCAGATGGCCTGCGAGGGCCGCCGCATCGCGGTCCTCGGCGAGATGGGCGAGCTCGGCGACGACGCCCCGCGCCTCCACGGCTACGTGGGCACCTACGCCGCCGCCAAGGGCGTCGACCTGCTCGTCCTCGTCGGCGGCGAGCTCGCCGACGAGATGGCCGAGGCCGCGCGCACGATGGGCCTGTCCGAGGACGCCATCGAGCGCTTCGCCACGGTCGAGGAGGCGACGTCCGTCATGGTCCCGGTGCTCGCGCCCGGCGACCTCGTGCTCGTGAAGGCGTCGCGCGCCGCGCGCCTGGACCAGTTCGTGAAGGGAGCGCTCGCGCGATGATCGGAAACCCCGCCTATCCCACCTACCAGGTGTTCCTGTCCGTCGGCATCGCCGCGCTCGTGACGGCGCTCGTCATGCCGCTCCTCATCCGGCTCATGCGTCACGAGGGCGTGGGCCAGCAGGTGCGCGCCGACGGCCCCCAGGGCCACCTCGTCAAGCAGGGCACGCCCACGATGGGCGGCATCGTGATCCTGCTCGGCGTGGTCGTGACCTGCGCGCTGCTCGGCGAGTGGACGCACGGCCTCGTCCTGGCCATGGCCGCGACGCTGATCACCGGCTCGCTCGGCCTGCTCGACGACATCGAGAGCGTCGCCCACGGCCGCTCGCTCGGCCTCACGCCCCCCCAGAAGATGGCCGGCCTCATCCTCATCTCCGTCACGTTCTGCCTCGTCGCGGTCAACGTCTGCGCGATCTCGCCGCTGGTGCGCTTCCCGGGTGGCTTCGCCCTCGACCTCGGCGTGCTCACCACGACCCTCGAGGTCGGCGGAGCGACCGTCTCCGTGCCCTGGCTCTACCTCGTCTTCGTGTTCCTGCTCATGGCCGGCCTCTCCAACGCCGTCAACCTGACCGACGGCCTCGACGGCCTCGCGGGAGGCTGCACGATGGTCGTGATGCTGTTCATGGCCATGGTCGCCTTCCGCTACGACGAGCTCGACCTCGCGATCTTCGCCGCGTCTATCGCGGGCGCCTGCGTGGGCTTCCTCTGGCACAACTGCTACCCCGCCTCGATCTTCATGGGCGACACCGGCTCGCTCGCCCTGGGCGCCGCCTTCGCCGCGCTCGCGGTGCTCACCGAGACCGAGGTGACCTCGCTCATCATGGGCGGCCTGTTCATCGCCGAGGCCCTCTCCGTCATGATCCAGGTGATCAGCTTCAAGCTCACCGGCCGCCGCGTGTTCCTCATGGCGCCGATCCACCACCACTTCGAGAAGAAGGGCTGGAAGGAGAACAAGGTGGTCGTCCGCTTCTGGATCGTCTCCGCCGCGTTCGCCGCCCTGGGCTTCGCGCTCTACTTCCAGCTCGGTTAGGAGCGTGCCGATAATGACCGTCACCTCGCAGCCACATCTCGGGAACGTCGCCGTGCTCGGCCTCGGCCGAACCGGCGAGGCCGCCGCGCGCCACCTCTGCACGCTCCTCGGCTCGCGCGTCGACTCCGTCACCGTCTTCGGGGGCGCCGCCTCCGAGCCGGGCGAGGGGACCCGCGCGCTCGAGGCCCTCGGCGCGCGCGTGGTGTGCGGCACGGACGAGGTGACCGGCAGCTTCGACCTCGCCGTCGCCTCCCCGGGCATCCCCGACTCGTCCCCGTTCTTCTCCGCCGCCCGCGCCTGCTCGACGGAGGTCGTCGGCGAGCCGGAGCTCGCGTGGCGCGAGCGCCCCGAGCGCTGGGCCGCGGTCACCGGGACCAACGGCAAGACCACCACCACCTCCCTGCTCACGCACCTGCTCCGCGCGGGCGACCTGGATGCCGTCTCCGTGGGCAACATCGGCACGCCCGCGATCGAGGCGCTCGACGGGCGCGGGGCGGACACCTGGTTCGTCGCGGAGCTCTCGAGCTTCCAGCTCGCCACGACGCGCCTCCTGCACCCGCGCGCCGCGATCGTGCTCAACGTCACGCCCGACCACCTCGAGTGGCATGGGACGATGGGGGCGTACGCGGCCGCCAAGGAGCGCGAGCTCGCCAACCTCGGCGCGGGCGACCTCGCCGTGGTCTCCGTCGACGACGACTACTGCCGCGCCATGGCGGCGCGCGCGGAGGCTCGCGGCCTGCGCGTCTGCCGCCTCTCCGTCGAGTCCGAGCCGACCTCGCCCTGCGCCGCCTTCCTACGCGGGGAGACCCTCGTCGTGCGGCTGGACGGCGCGGAGCACGCGCTCGTCGACGCCGGCGAGCTCAAGATCGTGGGGCGCTACAACGCCGAGAACGCGCTCGCGGCGGCCGCCGTGGCGCTCGAGCTCGGCGTCGCCGAGAAGGACGTGCGCTCCGGGCTCGCGTCCTTCTCGCCGATTGAGCACCGCGTGGAGCCCGTCGCCACGGTCCGCGGCGTCCGCTACGTGAACGACTCCAAGGCCACGAACACCGACGCCGTGGAGAAGGCCCTCACGGCCTTCGAGCCGGGCTCGGTGGTGCTGCTGCTCGGCGGCCACGACAAGGGGACCGACCTCTCGTCGCTCGCGGCCGCCGTCCGCGGGCGCTGCCGCGCCGCCGTCTGCTACGGCGAGGCGGGGGAGCGCATCGCCTCCGCGCTCGAGGCAGAGCCCTCAGACCTGGCCGTTCTGCGTGCCCCGCGCCTGCGCGAGGCGTTCGCCGTCGCCTCCGCCGAGGCGCGCCCCGGCGAGACCGTGCTCCTCTCGCCCGCGTGCTCGTCGTTCGACGAGTTCTCCAACATGGGCGAGCGCGGCCGCCTCTTCAAGGACCTCGTCCGCGCGCTCGCCGAGAAGGGCGCCGCCGCCCCGGCGCCGCAGGGGGAGTAGGCATGGCCCGCACCTCGGCATCAAGAGGCGCCTCCCGCGCCGCGCGCGCGCGCTCCGGACGCTCGGTCTTCGGGGTACCCGAGCGCTTCATGCGCCCGCGCCTCGTGCTCGTCGCGGCGGTGGCGTGCCTGGTGGGCTTCGGCGCGCTCATGGTCTTCTCGGCGTCGTCCGTCTCGGCCATGAGCACCACCGGCGACGCCGCCTACTACCTCAAGCGCGAGCTCGTCTTCATCGCGCTCGGCGCGGTCGTCGCCGTGGCGCTCGCCCGCATCGACTACCACTGGTGGGTGCGGCGGCTGCTCATGCCCATCTGGGTGGTCACGGCCGGCATGCTCCTGTTCGTGCTGGTCGCCGGCACCGACAACGACATGGGCGCGTCCCGCTGGATCGACCTCGGCTTCTTCGACCTCCAGCCCTCCGAGTTCGCCAAGATGACGATCATCTTCACGGCCGCCAACCTCGCGGAGCGCTACTACGAGGAGGGCTCGCTCGACTTCTCGTCGTTCTGGAAGCTCCTCGCGGCGGGCGTGGGCGCGCCCCTGCTCCTCATCCTCCTGCAGCCCGACAAGGGCACGACCATGGTCCTGGGCCTCACGCTGCTCGTCATGGGCTACCTCGCGGGCATGCCCCGCGCTCTTCTCGCCGGCGTCCTGGCGCTCGGCGTGGTGGGCCTGTTCATCATCTCGGTGCGCGACGCCTACTCGCTCGCCCGCCTGCAGGCCATGATCGACCCCTGGTCCGACCCGTACGACAAGGGCTACCACCTCATCCAGGGCTTCTACGCCTTCGGGTCGGGCGGCCTGTTCGGCGTGGGGATCGGCTTCTCGCGCCAGAAGTACTCGTACCTGCCGATGGCCCACAACGACTTCATCCTCGCCGTGATCGGCGAGGAGTGCGGCCTGGTGGGAACCCTCGGCATGCTCGTCGGCTTCGCGGTCTTCATGTGGGCGGGCCTCGAGATCGCCCGCCGCGCGCCCGACTTCGCGGGGCGCCTCGTGGCGGCGGGCTGCACGTCGCTCGTGATGATCCAGCTGCTGCTCAACGTCTCCGGCGTGCTCGGCCTCTTCCCGCTGTCGGGCAAGCCGATCCCGTTCGTGAGCTACGGCGGCTCGTCCATGATCGCGAGCCTGATGATCGTCGGCATGATCGCGTCCGTCTCCGTGCACTCCAGGCTTCCGGAGACCGAGCACGACGACGCGCGCCGCAGCTGGCGGCAGGTGGACGCGGGCCCGGGGGAGGCGCCGGCGCCCGGCCTCTCGTTCGTCGGCGAGGCGACCCCGCGCTCGCGGCGCGGCCGGGACCTCGCGCCGGGGGACACCGGCGACCTGGGCGCCGCGCGGACGACGAAGGCCGAGCCGAGCCGCGCCCGAGGGGACGGCCTGAAGGTCGTCCAGGGAGGCGGCTCGCGGGGCGCTCGCGCGCGGATCGACCTCGGCCCGAGCGCGGCCGACCGCCTGCGCGGGCGCAGCGGCGGCCGCGGCGGGGCGCGACGCCGCTAGCCCGTCGCCCCTCTCGCCGCCGCGTGGCGGCCTCGGTTAGAAAACGGCTCGCGTCCCCGTCCGGAGGGGCGGTCGGGTTAGAAAACGGCGCTCGTCCCCGTCCTTCTCGCCGCCTCGAGGGGGACGCGCGCGATTTCCTAACCCAAATGCCGACGCCGACGCGGACGCGCGCGATTTCCCAGCCCGCGCCCGCAACCGAGAAGGACCGCGCGCCCGCCGGCCGCCCTGCGCTAGGATAGGGTGACCGACAGCGGACGGACGGAGGACGGCATGGCCGAGAAGCACCTTGAGGTGGCAGTCGCGGCGGGCGGCACGGCGGGGCACATCAACCCGGCGCTCGCGCTTGCGGAGGAGCTGCGCGACCGCGGCCATCACGTGAGGTTCTTCGGACAGACCACCAAGCTCGAGGGACGGCTCGTCCCTGAGGCGGGCTTCGAGCTCGTGCCGGTCGTGGTCTCCGGCTTCGACCGCTCGCGCCCCTGGACGCTCGCGACCTCGCTCTACCGCATGCGCCGGGCGCAGTCGCAGATCGCCAGGCTCTTCTCGGCCGAGGGCGCGCCCGACGTCGCCGTGGGCTTCGGCGCCTACGTCGAGATGGCGCTGCTCAACTGCTGCCACCGCCTCGGCGTCCCCTACGTGCTCCACGAGCAGAACTCGGTGCCGGGCCTCGCGAACAAGGCGCTCGCGCCGCACGCCTCGCGCGTGTGCATCTCCGTCCCGGCCGCGCGCGCCGCCTTCGAGCGCGAGGGCCGCGCCGCCCGCGAGGTCGTCCTCACCGGCAACCCCGTGCGCCGCAGCGTCGTGAACGCCAGCCGCGACGAGGGCCGCGCCGCCTTCGGCGTCGAGCCGCACGAGACGATGCTTCTGGTCTTCGGCGGCTCGCTCGGCGCCGCGCACATCAACGAGGGCGTCGGCCGCCTCAAGCGCGAGCTGCTCTCGCGCGAGGGCCTCGTCGTCGTGCACTCCACGGGCGCCGACGGCTTCGACGAGACGGTCTCGGCGCTCGCGCTCGCCCCCGAGGAGCAGATCCGCTGGCGCGTGATGCCCTACATCTCCAACATGGGCCAGGCGCTCGCCGCGGCCGACCTCGTGCTCTCCCGCGCCGGCGCCTCCTCGATCGCGGAGATCGCCGCCGTGGGCGTGCCGAGCCTGCTCGTGCCCTACCCGCACGCCACGGCCGACCACCAGACCACCAACGCGCGCTTCCTCGTGGACGCCGGCGCCGCCGAGCTGCTGGCGGACGAGAGGATCGACGCGCCCGAGTTCGCCTCGACGCTGCTCGGGCTCCTCGACGACCCCGGCCGCCGCGCCGCCATGCGCGAGGCCGCGCTCGCGCTCGCCCAGTCCCGGGCCGCCGCGCGCCTCGCCGACGAGGTGGAGCGCGCCGCCGGCCTCTAGCGGCCGGAGCTGCCCACAGAACCGAGAAGGGCCGTGTCGCCCGCCGTCCTCAACCCAGGCGTGAGGACGCGGAGGGAGTGTGTCCTTCTCGCCGGGAGGCCCGGGCGCGCGGCCTTTTGGGATACAGTAGAGCGCGTATGCAACGATACAGACGGAGGCCTCACACCATGCCCGAGACAGCAAACGTTACGAGCGCCCACTTCATCGGCATCGGCGGCGCCGGCATGAGCGGCATCGCCCTCGTCCTGCACGAGCGCGGCTGCCGCGTCACGGGCTCCGACCTCAAGAGCTCCCACTACGTCCGCGAGCTCGAGGCCGTGGGGATCGATGTCCGCGTCGGCCACGACGCCGCGACGATCGACGCCGTCTCCCCGCAGGTCGTGGTGACCTCCACCGCGATCCCCGAGACCAACCCCGAGGTCGTCCGCGCTCGCGAGCTGGGCATCCCCATCTGGCCGCGCGCGAAGATGCTGTCGTACCTGTCCGGCGCCTCCACCACGGTCGCCGTGGCGGGCACCCACGGCAAGACGACCACGTCCTCGATGGTCGCCACGATGCTCGACAAGATGGGCCTCGACCCGTCGTTCCTCATCGGCGGCGTCGTGGAGGGCTACGACACCAACGGTCGCAACGGCTCCGGCGAGCACTTCGTCTGCGAGGCGGACGAGTCCGACGGCTCCTTCCTCTACCTGCACCCCAGCGTCGTCGTGGTGACCAACATCGAGGCCGACCACCTCGACCACTACGGCACGCTGGAGAACATCGAGAAGACCTTCTGCACGTTCATGGGCCTCGCCGGCGACGCCGGCACCGTCATCGTCAACGGCGACGTGGCGCGCTACGTCGAGCTCGCTCGCTCCACGGGCCGCCGCGTGCTCACCTACGGCTTCGACCCCTCCTGCGACTACGTCTGCCTGCCCGAGGCGCCCACCCATGCGCTGGCCAGCAACTTCTCCGTGCGCCTCCCGGGCGGCGAGAAGACCGTCCGCGTGACCATCTCCGCCAACCCCGGCCGCCACAACATGGCCAACGCCACCGCCGCGATCGCCGTGGCGGACGCGCTCGGGCTCGACGCCGACGCCGCGGCGACGGCGCTGTCCCAGTTCAAGGGCGCGCGTCGCCGCTTCACCCACGTGGGCGACGTCGCGGGCGTGACCGTGGTCGACGACTACGGCCACCACCCGACCGAGGTCCGCGCCACGCTCGCCGCCGCGTCCGAGCTGCCCTTCAAGCGGATCGTCTGCGTGTTCCAGCCGCACCGCTACAGCCGCACGCAGGCCCTCGCCGCCGAGTTCGGCACCGCCTTCGACCAGGCGGACGTCCTGCGCGTCATGGACGTCTTCGGCGCCGGCGAGATGCCCGTCCCGGGCGTCTCCGGCAAGACCGTCGTGGAGTCGGTGCGCCACACCGGAAACGTCGCCGACGTCGTCTACGTCCCCAACCGCCGTCACCTCATCGAGAACCTCTGCGACCTGGTGCGCCCCGGCGACCTGCTCATCACGCAGGGCGCGGGCGACGTCACCTCCGTCGGCCCCGCGTTCATCAAGGCCATGAACGAGCGCGCCGCCGAGAAGGGCTCGTGCCGTTGAGCCTCTTCAATGCCTACATGAGCCTCTCGGGCGCGGTCGACGCCTCCGTCGAGCGCGACGTGCCCCTCGCGCGCCACACGAGCTACCGCATAGGTGGCCCCGCGGCGCTGTTCGTGCGCCCGCGCGACTACGAGGCGCTCGCGCGCACCGTGTCCGTCCTGGGCGACGAGGGCGTGCGCTGGGTCATCCTGGGCAAGGGCTCCAACGTCCTTGTCGACGACGCCGGCTACGACGGCTGCGTGATCACCCTCGACGAAGAGTTCTCCCAGGTCAGGATAGGGGAGGACAACACGCTCACCGCGGGTGCGGGCGCCCTGCTCTCCCGCGTGGTGAACGAGGCGCTGCGCGCCGGCCTCTCCGGCCTGGAGCCGTGCGTCGGCATCCCGGGGACGCTCGGCGGCGCCCTGGCCATGGACGCGGGCACGCGTCGGGAGTGGATCGGCCGCCGCGTGCGCGACCTGGTGGTCCTGCGCCCCGGCGAGGGCCTGCACCGCTACGACGGCGACGAGGTGAGCTGGGGGTACCGCTCGACGTCGATCCCCACCTCAGAGATCATCCTCGAGGCCACGCTCGCCCTCATGCCCGCCGAGAAGGACGCCATCGCCGCGGACATGGACGCCCGCCTGCGCCGCCGGCGCAAGGCGCAGCCGCTCTCCCAGCCGAGCTGCGGCTCGGTCTTCCGCAACCCGCCCGACGGCTCCGCCGGCCAGCTCATCGCCTCCTGCGGGCTCTCCGGCGCCGAGTGCGGCGGGGCGCAGATCTCGCCCGTGCACGCCAACTTCATCGTCAACCGCGGCCGCGCCACGGCCGCCGACGTCCTCGCCCTGATCACCCGCGCCCATGACGCCGTTCTCGAGCGTCACGGCGTCGACCTCTCCTGCGAGGTCAAGTTCCTCGGCTTCGGGGGGTAGCGCGTGGCTGACGGCAAGAGGAGGGCCACCCCGCGCAAGCGGGAGAAGGCCCCTGCGCAGAAGAGGGCAGCGACCCCCAAGACCCCCCAGGCGCCCCGCCGCGCCCCTGCCGCGCGTCCCACCGGCGCTGCGGCGCCCACCGCGCGTCGGACCAAGGAGAGGGCCGGCGGCGGGCTCAGGCTCCCGAGCGTCGCGCCGCGCGGCGAGAAGGCCGACGGCCCGCAGCCTCGCCAGCGCCGCCTCCGGCACCAGCGCGGCCAGGCCCTGAGGACCGCCGGGATCGTCGCGGCCTGCGTCGCCGCCCTCGCCCTCGTGGCCGTCGTCGCCCTCTTCGTGCTGCGCAACACCTCGGCCTTCGAGATCTCCTCGATCGAGGTCGAGCCCACCGGGCACGTGAGCGCCGAGTCCGTGCAGAGCCTCGCGCAGGTCCCCGCCGGGTCGACCCTGCTCAACGTCGACACCAACGCGATCGAGGAGGCGCTCAGGAAGAACCCCTGGGTCGCCTCGGTCGACTTCGACCGGCGCTTCCCGAGCACGCTCGGCATTCGGATCCAGGAGCAGCGCGTCGACGCGCTCGTGCTCATGAGCTCGGGCGCCGTCGCGTGGTACCTGAGCGACCAGGGTACGTGGATCGAGCCGGTCATGGTCGAGCCGACCGAGGGGCAGTCGACCAACGACGCCGCGCTCGCGATCGCGAGGGACAACGGCTGCCTGCTCATAGTGGACGTCCCCGCCACGGTCGAGCCGTCTGCCGGCGCCGAGGCGAGCGACGCGACGCTCGACGCGGTGTCGCAGTTCCGCGAGGGCTTCTCGTCCGACTTCGACGCGCGGATCGTCTGCTTCCGCGCCCCCTCCGCCGAGGGAATCTCCTGCGTGCTCGAGAACGGGGTCGAGGTGTCCCTCGGCGCCCCCACCGACATCGCCGAGAAGGAGCGCATCGTCGAGGGCTACCTCGCCGAGCACGAGGGCGGCCTGCTCCTCATCAACGTTCGCGTGGTCTCGAGCCCCGCCTACCGCGAGCTCAGCTCCGACAACCTCACCTTCGGCAGCGGCGTGAGCCCCGAGGAGGAGCCCGAGGAGCCGGCCGAGACGGCCGAGTGACCCTCGGTCCTTCTCGCCGTCCCTCCCGCCCCGCGCCCGAGCGCCGCAGCTGCCCCTGAGTGACGGGTTTTACCGCCCGCGATGCCATCTCTCGACGCGCGGTACGCAGAACCCGTCACTCGTGACGGGGGAGGAGGATAGCCCCCCTCACCTGCCGAATCCACATTCTCGTCACACGACTTGACGGCGAACCCTCGAGTGTGCCAAGATACGTCGCTTTATCCCAAGCGTCGGGGTTAACTTGACCTTTAGGGTTTGCCTCGTACGGGACAGGGCGACACACGCACAGTGCTCCAAACGACGTACGAACGAAGGCAAGGAGAACACGATGATCAAGGACACCGACACCCTCAGCAACTATCTCGCCGTCATCAAGGTCGTCGGCGTGGGCGGCGGCGGCACCAACGCCGTGAACCGCATGATCGAGGAGGGCATCCGCGGCGTCGAGTTCGTCGCCGTGAACACCGACGCCCAGGCGCTCGCCATCTCCGACGCCGACATCAAGGTCCACATCGGCACCGACATCACCAAGGGCCTCGGCGCGGGCGCCAACCCCGAGGTCGGCAAGGAGGCCGCCGAGGACTCCCGCGACGAGATCAAGGCCGCGCTCGCCGGCTCCGACATGGTCTTCATCACCGCGGGCGAGGGCGGCGGCACCGGCACGGGCGCCGCGCCGGTCGTGGCCGACATCGCCAAGAACGACGTGGGCGCGCTCACCGTGGGCGTCGTCACCAAGCCGTTCACCTTCGAGGGCCGCAAGCGCTACGCCTCCGCGACCGACGGCATCTCCAACCTCACCGAGAACGTCGACACGCTGATCGTCATCCCCAACGACCGCCTGCTCGACCTCTCCGAGAAGAAGACCACCATGCTCGAGGCCTTCCGCATGGCCGACGACGTGCTGTGCCAGGGCACCCAGGGCATCACCGACCTCATCACGGTCCCGGGCCTCATCAACCTCGACTTCGCCGACGTCTGCACGATCATGAAGGGCGCCGGCACGGCCATGATGGGCATCGGCACCGCCTCCGGCGACAACCGCGCCACCGACGCCGCCGAGGAGGCCATCTCCAGCCGCCTGCTCGAGAGCTCCATCGACGGCGCCACGCGCGTGCTGCTGTCCATCGCCGGCAACAAGGACCTCGGCATCCAGGAGATCAACGACGCCGCCGACCTCGTCGCCAAGAACGTCGACCCCGACGCCAACATCATCTTCGGGACCGTCGTCGACGAGTCCCTCGGCGACCAGGTCCGCGTGACCGTCATCGCCACCGGCTTCAACGACGCCAACGTCCAGCAGACGCTGCCGTCCATGGCCGCGCCCGTCGCGCGCCCGGCCGCCCGCGAGCGCGCCGCCGCCAAGCCGGCCTCCGCGCCCGCCCCGGCCGCCCAGCCGGCGTCCATGCCGATCAACGTGAGCCGCCCGGCCTCGTCCTCCTCGTCCAACGACAAGGAGTTCGACATCCCCGACTTCCTCAAGCGCAGCCGTCTCTAGCGATGGCCTCGCTCACGCGACAGACCTCTGGCGGCGTGACCCTGCTCACGGACGAGTCCCGTCCGGGCGGGGTCACGCTCGCGTTCACGGAGCGCACGGGCGGCGTCTCGGCCGCGCCGTACGCCTCGCTCAACCTCGGCGCGCGCTGCGGTGACGACCCCGCCTGCGTGGCCGAGAACCGCCGGCGCGCCCTGGCTGCGGTCGGCGCCGAGGGCCTCCTCGACCGCCTGCTGGTCCCGCGTCAGGTCCACGGCGACCACGTGGTGAGCGTCCGCTCCGCCGAGCCGGACGCCCTGGCCGCCGCCCGCGCCGAGGCCGAGGCGGGCGCCGACGCCGTCGTCTGCACGGCCCCGGGCGTGCCGGTCCTCATGTGCTTCGCGGACTGCGTGCCCGTGGTGCTGGTCGCCCCGGGGGCGTTCGCCGTGGCCCACTCCGGCTGGCGCGGCACGATCGCGCGCATCGCCGAGAAGGCGGCGCGCGCGCTCTGCGCAGAGTCGGGCTGCACGCCCTCCGAGCTTCTCGCCTACGTGGGCCCGCACGTCGGTGCGGCCGACTACGAGGTCTCCGAGGAGCTCGCCGCGCGCTTCGCCGCCGAGTTCGGGCCTGCCGTCGTGCCGACGCCGCGCCACCTCGACCTGACGGCCGCCGTCGTGTCCGCGCTCGCATCCGCCGGCGTGGGCGAGAGGAACGTGGCGGTCTGCGACGTCTCCACGGCGAGCGCGACCGACCGGTTCTTCTCGTACCGCGCCGAGTCCGGGGAGACCGGCCGTCACGGCGCGATTGCGCTCATCGGAGCGGGGGAGGCGACGCTCGGGTGAGCGGCGAGCCGAGGTCATACGAGACGTTTCTGCGGGACCGCCGCGAGGCGATCCTCACCCGGATCGCGGACGCCGCGCGCCGCGCCGGGCGCGAGCCGGGCGAGGTCGAGGCCATAGCCGTCTCGAAGACGGTCGACGCCGACGCCGCCCTTCTCGCCATGCGCGCGGGCTGGCGCCTCTTCGGCGAGAACCGCCCGCAGGAGCTCGGGCGCAAGCTCGAGGCCCTGCAGGGCAGCCCCGAGGCCGCCGGCGTCTCCTTCGACATGATCGGCAACCTGCAGAAGAACAAGATCAACCAGGTGATCGGGCGTGTCCGCCTGATCCACTCCATCTCCTCGGGGCACCTCGCCGAGGCGGTCTCGACGCGCTGCGAGGCGCGCGGGATCGTGGCGGACGTGCTCCTCGAGACCAACGTCTCCGGTGAGCGCTCGAAGTCGGGCTTCTCTCCCGATGAGCTGCGCGCGTCCGTCGAGGGCATCCTGGGGCTGCCGGGCATCTCGGTCCGCGGCCTCATGACGATGGCCCCCGCCGGCGACGCCGACGCGGCGAGAAGGACCTTCTCGGGCCTGCGCGAGCTGGCGGAGGAGCTGCGTCTGCGCACGGGCCTGCCGCTGCGCACGCTCTCGTGCGGTATGAGCGACGACTTCCAGATCGCGGTGGAGGAGGGCTCGACCCTCGTCCGCCTAGGACGATGCGTGTTCGACCGAGGTTACGACCTCGCATAGTATGGGCTGCGCCGCTGGCGCGCGAAAGAAGGGTCAACCATGAGCTTCCTCGACACGATCAAGGACCGCCTGCGCGGCGTCGACGACTACCACGAGGACGACTACTACGACGAGGACTACGAGTCCGACGGCTACGAGCAGGACGACCGCCGCTCCCGCGACGCCGGCGGCAGCGGCCGGCTGCTGGGCACCAAGCCGCGCCCCGAGGCCGAGAGCATCTCCGTCTACACCCGCTCCGGCCGCCCGGTGAGCGCCACGCCCGCCGAGCAGCCGCAGTCCCGCGGCTACGGCGCCTACCAGCCGTCCGACTCCTACCGCGCGAGCTACGACGCCGACGCGTCCGCCGACCTGGGCGCCACCATGCGCGTCACCACCTCGCAGCTGCCGCCCTACGTCCTGCGCCCCGTCTCCTACGACGACGTCCAGACCGTCGTGCAGCGCGTGCGCACCAACCAGCCCGTGGTCCTCGTGTTCCGCAACACCAACATCGAGATCGCCAAGCGCATCCTCGACTTCAGCTTCGGCTTCTCCTACGGCGTGAACGGCTCGGTCACCGAGCTCGGCGACCGCGTCTTCGCCGTGCTGCCCGCCGGCGCGTCGCTCAGCGCCGCCGACCTCGACAAGCTCGTCGCCGACGGCGACCTCGTCCGCTAGGGGGTCGCGCCATGGGCGAGAGGCTCGATCTGACCGTCGGCGTCATCGGTGCCGGCGCCATGGGCGGCGCGATCGCGCGCGGCCTGGTCGCCGCGGGCGTCGCGGACGCCGCGCGCGTCCTGGCGGCAGACCACGAGGAGGACCGCCGCGCCGCGCTCGCCGAGCTCGGCATGCGCGTCTTCCCGGGCGAGGCCGAGCTGCTCGCCGAGCGTCCCGACGTCGTGGTCCTCGCGGTCAAGCCGCAGGTCCTGGGCGAGGTCCTGGCGTCCGCCGCCCCGCTCGTCGCCGACGCGCTCGTGATTTCGATCGCCGCGGGCGTGCCGCTCTCCGCGCTCGAGTCCGCGCTGCCGGGCGCCCGCGTGGTCCGCGCGATGCCCAACCTGCCCGTCCAGGTGCGCTCGGGCGCCACGGCGCTCGCCGCCGGCATGCGGGCGACCGTCGAGGACGTCGAGCTGGCCCGTGCGCTCTTCTCGGCCCTGGGCTCGGTCGCCGTCATGCGCGAGGACCAGCTGGACGTCGCCGGGGCCGTCTCGGGCTGCGCGCCGGCGTTCTTCTCGCTGTTCGTCGACGCGCTCACGCGCGCGGGCGTGCTGCGGGGCCTGCCCGCCGCCGCGGCGCGCGAGCTGGTCGAGGCCACGATGCGCGGCTGCGCCGAGCAGCTCCTGAATGAGGGGGTCCATCCGAGGGAATACATGGAGCGGGTGACGTCCCCGGGCGGCACCACCGCCGCGGCCCTGCGCGAGCTCGAGGGGCCGCTCGTCGCCGGCACCTTCGCGGCGGTCGACGCCGCGCTGGCGCGGACCCGAGAGCTCGCCGGGTAGCGGAGCCGGCGCCGCGCCCCGCAGACCGAGAGCCACGTACCCCAGAAAGGGTCTCATGGGAACCTACCAGATCTTCGTCCTCGTCCAGAAGCTCTTCGACATCTACGGGTGGCTCGTCGTCATCTGGTGTTTGATGACGTGGTTCCCGCTGCGTCCGGGCAGCTTCGTGGACGACCTCAGGGGTGCTATAGGCATGCTCGTGGAGCCCTACCTGCAGATCTTCCGTCGGTTCATCCCGCCCGCGGGCGGCATCGACTGGTCGCCTGTTGTGGCGATATTGGTACTGAGGGTCATCGAGCGCCTTCTGTACACGATTCTTCTGTAAAATCTGGAACGTCATTGGCACGCGGGCCTCGGCCCGGGTCCATCGAAGCGAAAGGGAACAGGAATGGCAATCACACCCGCAGACATCGAACAGCAGACCTTCTCTCCCTCCAAGCACGGCTACGACACCGAGGAGGTCGACGCCTTCCTCGAGCAGCTCTCCTCCGAGGTTGACGCGATGCTCCAGAAGATCGCCGACCTCAAGGGTCGCCTGACCTCCACCGAGCAGCAGCTCTCCGCCGCCCAGGCCCAGATCGCGAGCCTGGAGGAGAACCCGGTGAGCGTCCCGGTCGCCCCCGCGGCGCCGTCCGCCGACCTCGCCGCCTCCGAGCGCCAGATCTCCCAGGTCCTCATCGTCGCCCAGCAGTCCGCGGACAAGCTCCTGTCCGAGGCCCGCGACAACGCCGACCGCATCCGCAACGAGGCCGACGCCAAGGCCCGCGAGGTCATCCGCCAGGCGCTCGCCGAGAAGCAGAACGAACTGGACGAGATCGACCGTCTCAAGGCCTCCCGCGAGGAGTTCCGCGGCGAGTATAAGAAGCTCCTGCAGCACTTCATCGACGACGCCGAGGCCATGTTCCCGGCTCAGTCCAGCTTCTCCGCCGCGCCGAGCGGCTCCGCCGGCACCACCCACGCCGACGGCCCCGTGAGCGCGCCCGCGCCCGTCGCCGCGCCTATCCCGACGCCGGCCCCCGCGGTGAACCCCGCCGACTTCGGCGACCTCGACTAGCGCCGCCCCACAGGCAACGCACGCGACCCCGGGTCCTTCTCGACCCGGGGTCGTCTTTTTTCTCGGCGCGCGGCCGAGAGGGGCGTGGAAGGTGCGAGGTGGGCCTGTAAGCCGGGTTCTGTCGTGGGCGGCCATTTATCTACGACGGCCGTCTCCGGCCGCCTCTAGCGCGCAACCCGAGCGCGGTGCGGGCCACACCATGGCGCTCCTATTTGCGTTTGCTCCGGATGGGGCTTGCCAAGCCGCCGTGTTGCCACGACGCTGGTGGTCTCTTACACCACCGTTTCAGCTTTTCCCTTAACGGGCGGAGCCCGCCAGTGGGAGTCTTCTTTTCTGCGGCGCTTTCCGTCGGGTCACCCCGCCCGGCCGTTAGCCGGCATCCTGCCCTGTGGAGCCCGGACTTTCCTCATGGCGCGCGAACGCGCCCCGCGGTCGCCTGGCCCACCTCGCGCCTGCGATTCTACCATGAGGGCGCTGCGGGCCGGTCGCCTTCGCTTGTTCTACAATACCTTTGCTTAAAAGGTCGCCGCCGCGCGCGGCACGTGGGGGAGGGCATCGCGTGGGTCTGTTCGGCAAACTCGGATCGTCGCTTCTGGACCGCTCGAGGTCGGCGCTCGAGTCCGTGTCCGCCCCCGAGGGCCCCGGGGACGTGTGCGCGCCCGTGGCGGGCCGCGTCGTCGCGCTCGCCGACGTGGCCGACCCCGCGTTTTCGCAGGGCATGCTGGGCGTCGGTGCGGCCGTGGCCCCCGAGGGCGACGTCGCGTACGCGCCCGTCACGGGGACGGTCGTCGCCGAGGTCAAGACGAGGCACGCGCTGCTCGTGAGGTCGGACGAGGGCGCCGAGGTCCTGCTGCACGTGGGCCTCGACTCCGTCGCGCTGCGCGGCGAGGGGTTCCGCCAGCTCGTTCGCAAGGGCGACGCGGTTCGCGCGGGCCAGCCGGTCCTGGCCTTCGACCGCGCGCTCATGGCAGAGCGCGGGCTGGACGACACGGTCGTGGTCACCGTGACCAACCCCGGCGACTTCGCGTGCGTGGAGGTCATCGCCGCGGCGGGCGACGAGGTCGGTGCCGGCGCGCCGCTGCTCAGGTGCGTCCGGTGACGGGGGAGGGCTATCGCACGCTGCGGGCCGGCGTCGAGGCGACCGGCGAGTTCGAGGACCGCCGCAGCCGCTTCATCGCCCAGCTCAGACGCGTGGGGTCGGAGGCGGAGGCGGAGGCCTTCGTCGCCGAGGTCCGCGCGCGCCACCACGACGCGCGCCACAACGTCCCCGCCTGGATCCTCGCGGACGGCCGCGAGCGCTGCTCCGACGACGGCGAGCCCAGCCGCACGAGCGGCATGCCCACGCTCGAGGTCCTGCGCGGCGCGGGCCTCGCGGACGTGTGCTGCGTGGTCACGCGCTACTTCGGCGGGACGCTGCTGGGGCCGGGTGGTCTCGTGCGCGCCTACACCGCCGCCACGCAGGCTGCGGTCGCCGCGGCCGAGGGGGACGGCGCGGTCTCGGAGATGACGCTCGTGTGCCCGGTGACGGTGCAGCTGCCCTACGCGCTCTACGACCGGGTGACGCGGATGTGCGCGGACGCCGGTGGTCGCGTGAGCGATTCGATGTTTGCCGAGGGCGTGCAGCTCACGTGTCTGTTCCGTGCGGGTGACGAGGAGAGGTTCTGCTCGGCCGTCTACGAGCTGGCCGGTGGCGAGGAGCTCGCCCGCGCCGGCGAGCCGCGTTTCACGGAGTTCTGATCCCGAGCCGACGGCAAATGGGGACGAGGCGGTATTTCTAACCGGTGCCCTACCTGCGAAGACGTGCATAATCGCAGGTGCCGGGCGCGCATGGGGTGATTAGAAATACCGGGTCGTCCCCGTTGGCGGCCTGTTAGGATTATCGAGAGGGGCCGAGAGGGGAGGTGGCTCGCATGCGCACGGACACCGAGGCGCGCCTGGCGCGCGAGCTGCCCGCCTATGCGCGGCGCGTCCTCGCGGAGCTCGAGGCCGCCGGCCACGAGGCCTGGGTCGTCGGCGGCTGGGTCCGCGACGCCCTTCTCGGCCGCGCCGGGCACGACGTTGACGTGACCACGTCGGCTCCCTGGCAGGAGACGGCGGACGTGCTGCGCGCCGCGGGCATCGAGGTCCACGAGACCGGCACGGCCCACGGCACCGTCACCGCCGTCGTGGGCGGCCGTCCCGTGGAGACGACCACCTATCGCGTCGAGGGCTCCTACTCCGACCGCCGCCACCCCGACGAGGTGCGCTTCGTCACGGACGTGCGCGAGGACCTGGCCCGCCGCGACTTCACCGTCAACGCCATGGCCTTCCACCCCGAGCGCGGCCTGCTCGACCCCTTCGGCGGCGAGAAGGACCTCGCGGCGCGCGCCATCCGCGCGGTGGGGGAGCCGCGCGAGCGCTTCGAGGAGGACGCCCTGCGCGTCCTGAGGGCCGTGCGCTTCGCGTGCCGGCTGGACGCGGCGATCGAGCCCGCGACGCAGGCGACGCTCGAGGCGGGCGCGCCGGGCCTGGCGTCGATCGCCCAGGAGCGCGTCGGCCAGGAGCTGGACGGCATTCTCGCCACCGGGCGCGTCGCGTGGGCGCTGCGCCACGAGTTCCCCGTGCTCGCCGCCGCCGTTCCGGAGCTCGCGCCCATGGCCGGGTTCGACCAGAAGAGCCCCTACCACGCCCACGACGTGCTCGAGCACACAGCGCGCGTCTGCGCCGGCGTCGAGGAGTTCGCCGGCGGCCGTCCGAGCGCGGCGCTGCGCTGGGCCGCGCTCTTGCACGACGTGGCCAAGCCCGCGTGCTGGAGCGAGGACGTCTCGGGGCGCGGGCACTTCTTCGGGCACCCGGGGGAGGGCGCGCGGATGACGCGACGCGTGATGGGCCGCCTGGCGATCCCGGGCGACGTCACCCGCGGGGCGGCGGCGCTCGTGCTGCTGCACGACTTCGAGATCCGGGCGAGCGCGCCGTCCATGCGGCGGATGCTCTCCGAGCTGGAGGCGTCGGCGCCAGGTCAGGCGCGGCCGCTGGCCTTCGCGCTTCTCGACCTCAAGCGCGCCGACGCGGTGGCCAAGGCGCCCGCGTGCACGGGCTACGCCGTGGAGCTGGACGCCATGAGCGCGGTACTGCGCCGCGAGCTGGCGTCGGGCGGCGTGTGGCGCGCGCGCGACCTGGCCGTGGGCGGCGCCGACGTGATCGCCGAGCGCGGCATCGAGCCCGGGCCCGGCGTGGGCATGGTGCTCGCCCAGCTCCTGGAGGCCGTGAAGGCCGACGAGGTCCCCAACGAGCGCGAGGCCCTTCTCGCCTGGCTCAGATGGTAGCCGCCCCCGCATAACTTCTCCAGAATTTCCGGTTGCGCGCGCGGGACGGTTCCCGTATAGTACTTCCTTGCGCTGAGAGGCGCACGAAGTGGCAAATTGGGACTTCGTCTAGTGGTAGGACAGCGGATTCTGGTTCCGTCAACGGGAGTTCGACTCTCTCAGTCCCAGCCATTTGCCGCCTGCCTCACAATCGCATATGTGGCCCGTTCGTCTAGCGGTTCAGGACGCCGCCCTCTCAAGGCGGAGATCACCGGTTCGAATCCGGTACGGGCTACCAGAACGGCCCGTTCGTCTAGCGGTTCAGGACGCCGCCCTCTCAAGGCGGAGATCACCAGTTCGAATCTGGTACGGGCTACCAACCTTGAATTCGGCGAACTGCCCCCTAGCTGGGCGTTCGCCGATTTTTTGTGCCGCGCTGACGCCCGTTTCGAGCAGGTTCTCGCTCGCGCGCCACGGAATCTCCACACGGAGCACGCCCCTCTCGTCGATGGTCGCGCGGGAGGCGGCGTGGCGCAGCAGCGTCTCGGGGTCGCGCCGGCAGAGGCGCGTGCGGACCCACCTCGCCATCTCCTCGACCGTCGGGACCGCCATGGCGACCGCCTCGAGCTCGCGCTCGAGCTTCGCGCGCTCCTCGGCGAGCTCCGCCAGGCGCCGGTCGGTCCCCGGCGGCACCACGCCCGCCTCCACCGCCCGCAGGATGTTCCCCTCGGCGCGGGAGATCTCCGCCAGGCGCCGGCGGGCGCGGCGGACGGCGGGGGAGTCCCCGTCGCTCTCCATGGCGAGCACCGCCGCCCGGGCGACGCGCTCGGAGAGCCCGGGGTCGGCGAAGGCGCGGGCGAGGGCCGCCACGGCCGCCCGCTCCACCTCGTCCTTGGGGTAGCGCCTCTCGTGGCCGTCGCCTGTCGGCACGGAGTAGTAGAGGTAGCGCCTGCCCGAGCAGCCCGTGCCGCTCGTGCCGCGGTAGGGGGTCCCGGTCGCGGCGTCGAGGAGGCGCCCGGCGAGCGCGAAGGCGTTCTGGCGCGGGTGGCTCGACATCATCGCCTGGACGGCGTAGTAGGTCTCGTCGGAGACCAGCCTGGGCACGCCTCCCTCCCTCCTGACGCCGTTGAAGGAGTAGACGCCCCGGTACTTCTCGTTGGTTAGCACGCCGCGCAGCGAGTTGAACGTCCAGGGGTTGCCGCGCGTGTTGCGCGACCCCGCGGCGTTGAGCCACGCCACGACGGCCTTGCGGCCCTCTCCGGCGGCGACGCGGTCGAAGGCCTCGCGCACGAAGGGCGCCTCGTCCTCGTCCACCTCGTAGCGGCCGTCGGCGCCCGTGCGGTAGCCGTAGACGCGCACGCCGTTCACGAGGCAGCCCTCGGCGTTCCCCATCATGCCGCGCAGCGTGTTCTGCGCGAGGTTGCGGGAGTAGTACTCGTTGTAGCCATCGATCACGGCCTCGAGGATGACGCCCTCGGGGCCGTCGGGGATGGACTCCATGGCGGACCGGAGCTCGACGCCGCACTCGGAGAGGCGCTTGCGGTAGACAGCCGCGTCGAAGCGGTCGCGCGCGAAGCGGTCGAGCTTGTAGACGAGCACCGTGCCGAAGTTGCCCGAGCGGGCGTCGGCGACCATGCGCAGGAACTCCGGGCGCTCGTCGCTCGTGCCCGAGATGGCGCGGTCGGCGTAGGTGGCCACCACCGCGAGGCCGTGGCCCGCCGCCCAGTCGGAGCACACGCGCACCTGGTCCTCGATGGACTCGTCGCGCTGCTTGTCCGAAGAAAAGCGCGCGTAGATCACGCACGCGCTGCGGTCGGGCTCTGGCGCCCGCCTCTTCCTGCGTGGCATAATGTACCTGCCTTTCAAGTGTTCCCTTGGCTGGCGCTTGCCCCGTGTCGTCTGGCAGGACGCGCGGGGCGCTTCTTTGTTCTCTAGACTCATCCCGCCCAGTCGAGCGGGTCGTGCCTCTCCTCGTTCACATGAACGCTCAGGAAGAGGCCGAGCACGACCACTTTCGAGAATTTGCCCTGCACGACCCGCTTGCATGCGGCATAGTGGGCTCCGGTGGTGAGCACGTCATCGACCAGGACGACGTATCGCTCCGAACTCGAGGGAGGAATCTCGCCGCAGGTCATGTTCCGTGCCAGGAAGCCAGGGTCACGCGACCCGGTTCCGGCATGGGCCTTTCCTACGTTCTGCTTCGTGTCGAGCAGCGGAAGGTATTTCACCCATGGGACGTCCCGCTCTACAATCCGGCATAGGGAGTCGAGCCTCGGATCATAATCCTGTGATGACCGGGGTTTCGACGTCGGTATGGGGACGAGGTAGACGTCCTTGCTCTCGAGCACGTCTTCCTGATCGCCAAAGAACGACTTGACATAGCCGGCAAGGGTCTCAATCGCCTGGTGCTTGTAATACATGGGCGCGCTGTTGGCAGCGTACTTTTGCGGGTCGTGCTTGAAGTTGGTGATGAGCTGATTCGCCTTGGCATGAGGCCCGTCATCCCATCCGCGGCTATCCCTTATGAGGTAGTAGTAGCAGAGGTCGTTCGACTCGAGGTGGTTTCTCGTTGACCTGAGCACGGAGTCAACGTACGTCCAGCACGTTCCCTCACTCATGGCTGCCCCTGTACAGGCTGAGGTCATCCATGATTTCCAGCACTTCTGCCGCATTGCTAATCACGTGGACGTAGTCCCGCTGGGCCCACTTTCTCGGCCACGAGAGAGACTCGTTGTCGTAACAGTGCTTCGTGATGAAGAGGGGCCTGCCCTGGTGCGCGCAGGCGCGGGCCTGCGTGAGGGTTCCGCTCGTGTCGGACGCCTCTACGATGATGGTTGCGTCAGAGATGGCGGCCATAAGTTCGTTGCGCTCGGGGAAGTAGTACCGCTTGGTCTTGAATGGCTGCACGTGGTACCTGTAGAAAGGCACCTGGCTCACGATTAGCCCGTTCTCCTCAAGCATGGCGTCGACCAGCTTCTGGTTCTCCCTTGGATAGCACTCATCGATGGGCGTCCCGATGACTCCGACAACGCATCCGCTTCCATACTTAAGGGCGGACATGGTTGCCGACGTATCGATTCCCGCGGCGAGACCGGTAACGACGGCCTTGTTGTCCTTGGCGAGATCCTCCGCTATTTGAGCTGCGAGGGAGAGCCCCTCACTCGAGGCTTTTCTCGAGCCGACCACGGAAAAGCTCCTCATGCTCATGAGGCTGAGGCTTCCGCGGAAGTAGAGAATGGGCGCGGGCCTCTCGGAGTCGGCGAGCGACTCCGGCCAGGAGGGCGTCCCCTTGATGGCGAGGTCAAACGTACCGGCCTTGCGCGACACGTACTCCTCTACTTCCCTGTATTCGTCGCTGGGCCGGGGGTCGAAGAGACCCGACTCTTCCAGCAGAGCCTGGAGGGGCAGGCGGTCCGATCCGACCGTCATCTCGGTGACCCTCTTTAGCGTCATCTCGTCGCGCGAGTACAGGTACTCGTATGCGACAAGCTCGTCAAATGGCGAAACCGTTGCGCGCGAAAGCGCCTCCTTCAGCATCGTTGCTGGGCTCATGAAACTCAACTCCCTCCTTGCCCCTGTGATTGTACCTCAATAGTAGAACACGTGTTTCAGAAGATGGACTTACGGCAGGGTTTCGGACGCGAGCGCGGCTCTTCATCGCGACACCCTCCTGTACCTCGCGGTCTCCGGGTCGTACGGCTTCTCCCCGAACGTGGCCAGTAACTCCTTGTTCCTCCGGTCCTCCTCGTTCACGAGGTCGAAGACCTCCCAATGAGCTCCGGGAACATTCTTGACAGTCTGGCATAGTGCCCTACGAGACTATGGCCTTGCTTCGCCGTACAGCTCGCACTCCTGGATGATCTGGATGGGCGCGCCCTTCGCCTGCAGGTCCATCGCCTTCTTGACCTTGGTGCCGTAGGACCCCATGGCGTACGCCTCGCTGCCGCAGCCGCCGACCACGACGTAGCTCACCTTTCCCGACGGCTTCCCGGCGATCAGGCCGCCCCTCTCGGTGATGAACCTCTCTACGTCGTCCTTCGACCCGTGCTCGAAGTTGCCGGTCAGCACGAACTTCCTGCCCTCGAACTCGATGTCAGAATGTTCCTCTGACTCGGCGGACGCGGGGTCCACGACGCGGGCGAACAGAGACTCGAGGTCGTCGGCCTCGCGCGCATCGAGGTCACCGTCGGAGACGGCGGCCTGGATCGCGTCGGCGACCTCGGACACCGTCGGGTCGTCCGCAAGGCTCTCGTGGGTGACGACGTAGAGCAGGACGCCCATGGCCTCGTCCACGGAGACGGAGCCGTCCGACACGACGCCCGAGAGCAGCCTCACGAGCTCGGCCATGTCGCGGGTCCTCGCGCTGAGGGACCGCTCCGCGCGCGGTCTCTCTCTCGGCATCGGGTGGCTGTAGACGTAGAGCGAGAAGTGGCGGTCGAGGTCCTTGGGGTCGGCGAGGGACCAGAATACCCCGCGGCAGGCCTCGGCGTCCGCCTCCGCCTTGTGGTGGCGCTGCAACTCGACCCCGAGCCTCGCACACACGGTGGGCAGCTTGACGTCGGGGACGTCGCTCAGGGCGGCTCGGGCCATTTCCATCGTGTCGGCGTAGGTCGGCCGGCCCACGAGGATGCCGTACGCCTCGAACGCCTTCGAGAGGACGCAGAGGTCGAACTTCGCATTGTGCGCGACGAGGCGGGTGCCGGAGATGAGCGGGCGAAGCTCGTCTTCCCAGAGCTCGGGCAGGGTCTTGGCCTGGCGGACGCTGACGGGCGCTATCCCGTGGATGCGGATGTTGATGTCGTCGAAGCGCGCCTCCGGGTCGACGAGCCAAGAGCGCCTCTCCACGACCAGGCCCGACGGGTCCGTCTGCACGACGGCGATCGAGCAGACCCTGTCGTTTCTCCGGTTCGGCGTCTCCACGTCGAAGAAGGTAAGAAGATCGCTCACCTACACCGCCTCCTCAGTATCCACTCCATGCGTATCAGGTTCTTGGGGGTAGGTGGACCGCATTCCGGCCACCACGTTGACGGCCACCTCGCGGCCCTCCTCGGAGAGGTCGCGGTACGCCGAGACGAGCGACGCCTCGCCGGGCTCGGGGACAACGGCAACCCCGGGGGCGGGGTGCTCGAGGTACCAGCCGGTCATGTCGTTGGGGGTGCAGCCGAGCGCCTCACAGCAGTTGCAAAGCTGCTCGATGCTCATCATGGTCTTTCCACGCTCCCAGTTGCCGATAGTCCCTATGTCCACCTGGAGCAGATCGGCGAGAGCTTGTTGGGTCATGGACCCCTTCTTTCGGAGTGCTTTTAGCTGGAGCTTCACATCGCCTCTCCTTAATAGGGAATCAATTCGCTGTCAACAATAGCGAGAGACTGGAGAATACGCAAGAATTTCCGGAAAATACTCTTGCAATATTTAAGAGATTCAATATACTGAGCCTGAGACAGTGAAGATATTCACTATTCCGATTCATAGGCGAGCCTATGAATCCTACGGCTCTTCGTTGACAGAGCCAACGAAGAGCGCGGTCTTCTCGATGGGAGGGGAAGCGGATGCCTTTCAGCAAGTCGGTCTTCGCGGAGAACATGAGGCGCCGACGCGTGGTGCTGGACATGTCCCAGGCCGAGCTCGCCGAGCGGGCCGGGGTCACCCCGGACCTCGTGTGGAGCTACGAGAACGAGAAGTACGTGCCGGGCGCGGACAAGGCGTGCGCCATCGCCGAGGCGCTCGGGTGCACGATCAACGACCTGTGCGGGTGGGGCGACCCGGGGTGCGGTGACGCGGCGTGAGCGGCGTCGGCATGGACGCACTTCTTGTCCGCCAGTGGCCCCCGAGGGAAGGGTGAGGGCCGTGACCGTGGGGCGCGCGCTGCGACGCGTCGGGTGGGGGACCATGTGCTGCTCCGTCTGCCTCGCGTCCGTGTGGGGCGACTCGTGGGCCGCCTCGTTCCTCCTCGGCACGTTCCTCCTCGGCGTCGGCCTTGGGCTGCGGGACGGGCCGACGCTGCGGGACGCCCTGGCCTGGATCTGGCCCCCGAGGGA
Source organism: Atopobiaceae bacterium (assembly GCA_030525685.1). Classification (GTDB taxonomy): domain Bacteria; phylum Actinomycetota; class Coriobacteriia; order Coriobacteriales; family Atopobiaceae; genus Thermophilibacter. The sequence continues at coordinate 37,365 of JAUNEG010000006.1, forward strand.
GGGGTAGCGATGGGCTCCGATTACCACCCCCGAGCGAGGGCGGGCTGATGACCCTCGTGGCCAAGTTCCTAGCCGCCTTACCGCGGTCGCGCGCGGCGGCGGGGAGAGATAGCAGACAGCGAAGAGAAAGAGGGACGAAATGACGGATCGGGCACAGAGCAACGTGACGAAACAGGCGCAGGACAGCGCGCTCGCGGAGGCATCGACCGCCGAGCTCGCCGCGGAGCTGGCGTCCCGCGGGGCGAAGGTGACCACGCTCGCCGAGGGGCGAGCGCCACGCTCTCGCAGCGCGGGTCGGCGAGTAGGGGCCCGAGACCCGGGGGCACCGTCCGAAGGGGGCGAGGGGGCGCCATGAGCGAGATCAGGAGGCTCAGGGAGGGGTGCGGGTGGTCGATGAGTCGCCTCGCGCGCGAGGCGGGCGTGAGCCACGCGGCGGTGTCCCACTGGGAGCGCGGCGGCGTGGCGAACATGCGGCTCGGCTGCGCCATCCGCGTGGCGGAGGCGCTGGGGGTCTCGGTCTACGACCTCGTGGAGGGCGAGAGGGGGCGGCGGCGGTGAGCGCGAGGCTCGCGTCCGCGCTCTCGTGGGCCTCGGCGGTCGCGGTCTTCCTCGCGTGCGTCGCGGCCGTGTGCCTGGCGTCGTGGGCGCTGTATGCGCTCACGGTCGCGTGGCCGGCTCTGCTGCTCGCCCTCCTCGCCCTCATGGCGGCGCTCGCGGCCCTGCTCGTGCTCGCGCTCGCCTGGGCGGCAGTCGCCGGCCTGCGCGACTGGATCTGGGCCAGGTGGCCGCGGTGACCCGGTGCGCGGCGGGCGGGCTCGGGGGCCGGGGAAGCGCATAGGGACCCGAGCCTCCCCCGCAACGGCGCACCGACGACGGGCCGGCGACCCGGCCCCAGGAACGCCGGACCCCTCCTTTCGCCGGCGGGCGACCGTGACCCCGCCCGCCGCGCACCGGGCCACCGGTCCGACTCGTACCTTCACAACCGGATACCCGGATGCGCGGCGGCCAGAGAGGAGTGCTCATGCTCAACATCATCATCGCCGCGCTGCTCGCGCTCACCGCGGTGGCGGCGGCGGTCTCCATTGCCCGCTACAACGCGAGGGTCAGGGAGATCAACGCAAGGGTGGCCGAGCGAGGCTACGGCTCGACGGGGAGGGAGACCCCGGTCGTCTGGGCGCTCGTCCCGCTCGCGGCCGCTGCGGTGGTCCTCGGGCTCGGCTGCCTCTACGCCCAGGACGTCGGCGAGGCCGTGGTCAAGGTCAACTTCGGCGGCTCGCTCGCCGGCCACACGACCGAGGCGGGCTTCCACGCCAAGGCGCCCTGGCAGGACGTCACCAGCTGAGACATCAGGGACCGCCTCATCAACCTCTACCGGGACAACGAGTACAGGTACGACAACGGCAGCTACGACGGCGCCACGGTCACCGTCAGCGACCAGAGGGGCACCAAGGCCGACGTGGACGTGCAGGTGATCTACTCCATCGACGCCGACTCCGTCGAGCAGCTCTACACCGAGTACAACACGCAGGAGGCCTACGTCTCCAACTACGTGTCCAACGACGTCCGCCAGACCGTGCGCGACTGCGCCGGCAACTTCTCGACCATCCAGCTGCTCACCGACCGCGACGCGCTCGCCAAGTCCATCGGCGACGCGCTGTCGACCCGATGGGAGGGCAAGGGCGTCATCGTCGAGTCCGTGCAGGTGCAGGACGTGCGCTATGCGGACTCCATTACGGAGGCCTACGCCAACGCCCAGACAGCCGAGATCGAGAAGCAGCGCGCCCTCAACGCCCAGGAGACCGCGAAGGTCGAGGCCGAGACCAAGGCCATCGAGGCGCAGGGAGAGGCCGACGCCAACGCCATCCTCACGAAGAGCCTGACGCCCGAGGTCCTGCAACAGCGCTACTACGAGACGCTGCGGGACATCGGCGAGGGCGGCAACCTCGTGCTGCTCCCCGAGGGCTCCGTACCCATCGTCAGCACCACCGAGTAGGAACCGACGGCCACAGACCGGCCGTCGCGCATCCGGGCATCCACCGGGACGGCGCCATCGGGCGCCGGCAGAGAAATGGCGGCCCCGCGCCTGAGAAACAACGGGCCGCCACCGTCCTGAAAGGAGGACTGATGGCAAGCATAGCAGAGGCGGCTGGACGCGTGCTCGACGCGCTCGCGGCATGGGTCGAGGAGGAGGGGCACCCCGCGCGGGCCCTCGCCCTCATGGCCCTCATCGCCCTGGCGGTCACGACTGCTGACGGCTGGTGGCTGTGATGGGCGGGGCGGAGGGGCGCGCGGCCGCCGAGGCGGCCGAGAGGCTGTTCCTGGAGTGGCTGGTGGACGAGTTCCGCCGCGACCGTGAGGCCGCGGAGGCCGACGAGAGAAGGGGAGAGGCGGCGTGACGGTTGACCGCAGGGGCCTAAGCGTCATGACCGAGGAGGAGTACCGCGCCCTCCCCGAGGAGATACGCGGGCCGGACCGGGAGCAGGTGGGCGTCGTGGAGCTCGCGGGCGTCCGCGGGGAGCACGCGCCGAGCACGGTGAGGGTCGAGTGCCGCCCGGAGCTGCTGAGGAGGACGCACGTGTGGCTCGAGGCGGTGGCCGAGCGAAACGGGTGGACCGGGAGGGTCCGCTCGTGGGTAGAGGCGGCGGGGAGGCGATCCCGATGACCGACGAGATGGCGGAGAGGACGCTCGTGAGCGTGGCCGCGGTCCGCGAGGTCGTGGGCGAGGAGATCCTGCTGGCGCGCCGCCGCGCCGAGAAGGCGGCCGACACAGGCCACGCCGAGCGGGTCGTCGCCTGACTGAACGCGGCGGACCGCCTCATCGTGGTCTGCGAGCGTCTGGGCGTCGGGGAGCCGGTGCTGTGCGGCGGGGACGGAATCGAGTGGGAGGACTGACATGGGAGAGAAGATGGTGAGAAGTGTGACGGTCGAAGACGTGACGGGGGTGCACGAGCTCGGCCCGGCGAGGGCGGCCCTCGTGCTGATGTTCGGCAACGACGGGGAGAGCAAATTCTCCGCGACGGGCGCCTTCTCGAATGAGGACATGATCTACGCGGCGCGGACGGTCGGGCTGGTCGCCGGCACGGGTGCCCACGATCTCGGCGAGGGCGTGGAGGCGGTCTTCAGACTGGTCCTCCTGCATGCCTTCCTGGAGGGCCTCAAGGATTTCGGCCGCCAGGCCGAGATGTGCGCCGCGAGTGCCCTGAACGAGATGGGGGTGGGGGAGTGACCGGGACGGAGAGGCTGCGCGAGCTCGTGGAGGGGGTCAGGCCTCACCTCCTGGGCAAGGACGTCGTCACGTGCGACTACGCGGACGGGCACGAGGCCGAGTGCTGCGCGAGCTTCTGGAAGCTGCTCCTCGCCATCGCCGACCAGATAGCGCGCGAGCACGCGGAGGACTGCTTCAAGATGGGCCACGTCCTCGGCGAGGACGCCGAGGCGGCGTCGTGGGTGCGCGAGCACGGCGGAATCGAGGGACTGCGCCTCATGCTTCAGGATGCTGACAGTCGCCGCGTCGAGCTGTGCGCCGCGCTCGGCATCGACCTCGATAAGGAATTCCGCGTAGATGGCGACGGTACCAAGCACACCGGAAGCGTCCTTCCCGTCAACCTCACCCACCGCGCCCCCGTCCTCGCGGCGGACGGGAGGCCGCTGCGCGAGGGGGAGACGGTATGGGCGACGGAGGACAGCCCGTTCTCCGCACCGCTGGAAAGAGGCGATGAGGTCACCGTCAGGCACGTCTCCCCGTACAGCATCAGCGTCGAGGATGAGGCGGGTGTTTCGTGGGCTGTAGGCAGCCACCACCTCACCCACGAGCGCCCCGACAGCTGGGGGCGGCTGGAGGAGGACGTGACGCTCTCCGTCGAGAGGTACTGCGATCGCTGCGAGCTCAAGAAGCACGGCGGCATGACGTGGCCCCAGCTCGTCCGCGAGGACCTCGTGCGCCGCGCCAGGGCGCTGGCGGGTGATACATGATGTGCGAGTTCTGCGATGACCAGATTCCAAAAACTCCAGGCGTTTGCGATACGCCCGGCATGGATGTCGAAGCGCGTATAGAGGCGCTTTTCAACATTGACACGAAGAAGAGGACGTACTGCCTCGTCGTGTCGAACGTCCACACGTGCGACGAGGCATATTTCGGTATCCACTACTGCCCCATGTGCGGGCGCAAGCTGGCGGAGAGGGGGCGCTATGACAGCGCGCACAGATGACGAGAGACGGCGCGTGGCGGAGAGGCTGAGCGCGATGACGGAAGGCCAAAGCCCTATGACTGAGTACCCGGCTGAGATGCTGTTTATTGCGCTCGGGATGCCCATGAGACGGGACATCGACGGCGGTCTCATCAGGTATATCGCCAACCTCATAGAGCCGCCGCTTCAATGCCCGCACTATCACAGCGACCGGCACTACTGCTCCGTCCACGAGGACGTTGCGGCGATCGACAGCGTCGCGCTGCTTGCGCTGGCGGACGAGATGGATTCGTACACGCGCTGCCGCGATGACTACAGGTGCGGCAGGCAGATGCCGCCCCTGACGATTCACGACTACGCCCGCCGCATCCGCGAGGCGTGCGGGGTGGCGTCGTGAGCCGCCGCGGCGCGCCGCGCTGCCTGGGCTGGCACCGCGAGGGCGAGTGCAGGGGGTGCCTGTGGGAGCGCGAGTGCTGGCTCGCAACGTGGTGGAGGGAGGCGGGGCGCGATGGCCGGAGCCGCTGACGCCACCGCCCGCCTCACGGCGCTCCCGACAGACGCCACCGCGACCGAGGTGCTGTGCGCGGCGCTCGGGTGCGACCGGCGCCACCTGCCCGCGCTGCCGGGCGGGGCGTCCGGGGCGCTCGCGGAGCTTCTCGGCGGATCCTGCGACCGCGACGCCCTGGTCGGGCTCGCGCGGGACCTGGACGGAGCCGCGGGGTCGTACCGATCAGCCGCGTCGCGCCTCCGCGAGGACCCGTTGCGCGAGCTCGCGCTGGCTACGGCGGACGACCTCGAGGAGGCGGCTCGCCGCGTGCGGGCGGCCCTGGGCACGAGGGGGTGAGGCCGTGGGCGGCAGGAGGGGCGCGCGGCCCGAGATGTACGTCTGCGCGGCGTGCGGCTACGGATACGTGGTGTGGCGGGTCCGCTCGCAGCTGCGCAGGCGCGGGCACGGCAAGACGATGTGGTGTCCGGTCTGCGGCAGGAGAAGGACGTTCAAGAAGAGGGGAAGGTGATCGTAGTGGCGACGAGGTTCGAGCGGGAGACGCTCGAGGGCATGACCGTGAGGCAGCTGAGGAGGCTCGCGAAAGACCACTTCGGGGACTGCCTGGGCGGCGCGTCGAGGAAGGCGGACATCGTGAACGAGATCCTGGCGCACCAGTGGTCGCGCCTCATGAGAGGTGACGAGACGTGGCGGAGGTGAGCGAGAAGTTCCCGCAGTGGGTCCGCTTCAGGACCAACGACATGAGCAGTCCGGAAGGGCGCTACATCATAGGCCTCGGAGACGAGGCGGGGTGGGCCAGCTATGGGCGCTACTTCGCGCTGCGCCAGATGCTGGCCACCTCGCCGCTCGGCTACATAGACGTCTCGGACGCCCGCAGCCTGGGCTACCTCACGCGCTCCCTGGGCTTCGCCAGGCCCAAGGCGTGCCGGGAGTGGCTCGACGTGCTGGCGGTCGCAGGCGGCATCGACATGGAGCTGTGGTCGGGGCGCCAGTGGGTGCTCGACGCCTCCATGCAGGAGCAGCTCACCTCCTACCAGAGCCGCTGCAGGACGCTCAGGAAGAATGGCGAGAGGGGCGGAAGGCCCGCGAAGTCGGACGGGGAGGCGGCGTCGTGACGCAAGACTCACCTTAACCAAAGCAAAACCAAATAGGTTCCCGTTTGGTTTACGGCTAGGTTCTTGCGACCTGCCGACGAGAAAACCAGACGGATACGCAAGTCTCACTCGATAGGCTGACGCTTTGCTTTTGTGGAGGGAACCAGATGGAAACCATCACCCTATATAAGATAAGACTGGAAATAGAAGAACCCTCAACCTCACTCGTGAGTAGGGCCTGTCGAAAACTCGTGCAATTGTCGAAAACTACGACGAACGCGCTGGTCGAGGGGGCGGTCAGCTGATGGCGGCGCGGGAGTTCTTCGAGGCCGTGAGGGCGGCCTCTGCCGACGCGAGAAGGGCGAGGGCCGAGCTGGAGGCCCTGGAGGAGCGGCGCCTGTCGCTGGGCGGCCACGGCGCGTCGCCGGTCTCGGGGACCCGCTCCGACGTCAACGGCACCTCGGCGAGCATCGCCCTCGTGGACCGCGAGGTCGTGCTGCACCGCCGCGTCGAGGAGGACTACGCCCTGCTCGACCGCGCCTGCGAGGTAATCTACGGCGTCGACAACGACCACGGCATCGAGCGCGGCATGGGGACGCACTTCGCCGACGTCGTGTGGCACCGGGCGTGCGGGGAGGAGTCCTGGGACGAGGTCGCCGTGTCGGTGGGGATGTCGAGGAGGACGTGCGTCCGCTACTACGAGGCCGCCATGGACTACGTCGACAGCGTCGGCCTCGTCGGATCCATCGATGGTGCTGAGGTCTAGTTGTTGCACATACTGAGTAATAAATTGACACGCCGTGACACGCGATGACACGCCATGACACGGTGTTTGTGTGATATAAGGTAAGCTGCGTCAGAAAGACCGAGCGGGGCCCTGTGGGAGACACACGGGGCCCTTTTTCGTATCTAGGGGGCGAGCGATGGCGACCAATCCCCGCGTCCGCAATGGCTCGGCCCGCCGGCGCCTCCGCGCCCGCGTGCTCGCCGAGGAGGACGTCTGCTGGATCTGCGGGCAGCCCGTCGATAAGTCCTTGCCGCCCGGCATGCCGGGCTCGCCGGAGGTGGACGAGGTCGTGCCCGTGAGCCGCGGCGGCTCGCCCTACGACCGCGACAACTGCCGGCTCGCCCACCGCATCTGCAACCAGCGGCGCGGCAACCGGACTTCGACGCTCGTGCCCGCGACCGCGTGCTTCTGCCCGACCACCGTCGAGTGGTGAGCGACCGGGGGGGCATCCCCTCCCCCCGGGGCGCCGGCACGCCCCGCGGCATAGTGCCGCTCTCACTCTCGACCCTGATTTCCACATCGGCCCCGGAGGGGCGAGGGACCAGGAGGTGACCCCGTGGACGTACAGCCGACGCTCTTCCCCGTGCCCGAGCGCGTCCCCGGCCCCATCGAGAGGGCCGTCGTCGAGGGCGACGACCTGGAGGCCATCAACGCTGTCCTCGCCAAGGTCTCCCGAGCCCTGGACGAGTGCAACTCCGCTCGCGACATCAAGGCGCTCGCCATCACCGTCATCGACGGCGTGGCGAGGCGCCGCGAGCTCGGGGGCGGGAGGGGTGCCGACGAGGGGCCGAGGCCGCTCGTCAAGGAGGTGATGGGTGAGAGAAGGCTCATGTTCGGGGGCTAGGGTTGGCTGCCAGGAACCGACGTTCCGCCTCGCCCCCGAGTACCCGGACAGCGAGGGAGACCTCGCCTGCAAGCTCTCGGCGGGCTACGACATGCCGGCCTTCGAGTGGCAGCGCCTCGTCCTGCGCGACTGGCTGGCCAGAGGCGAGGACGGCAAGCTCGCCTGCCCCACCGCCGGCCTCATGGTCCCTCGCCAGAACGGCAAGAACGCCGTCATCGAGATCCGCGAGTTCTATGGCATCGCGATCCGCGGCGAGGCGATCCTGCACACCACGCACGAGTACCAGAGCGCCGCCAAGGCCTTCGCGCGCCTGAGATGGCGCTTCGGAGAGAAGAGGAACGACCCGAACGCGCCCTACAGGGAGCTCAACCGCCTCGTGCGCCGCTACACGCTCTCGGCGGGGCAGATGATCCTGGAGCTCGAGAACGGCGGCATGATCGAGTTCCGCACGCGCACCGCCGACGGCGGCCGCGGAGGCACCTTCGACGTACTGGTCATGGACGAGGCTCAGCAGCTGACCGACAAGCAGAACAAGGCGCTCTCCTCGGTCAACTCGGCGGGCCCGCTCGGGGACTCGCAGACGATTTACGCGGGGACGCCACCGGCGACCGACACGGGCGCCCTAGTCTTCTCGCGCCTCCATGACGAGGCGGTCTACGACTCCCCGGCGGCCGAGTGCTGGGCGGACTGGTCCGCCAAGGAGATGCCCGAGAGGGACGACGTGGAGGCCTGGTACCGCTACAACCCGAGCCTCGGCCTCGTGCTCACGGAGGCGGCGCTCAGGCGCGACGCCTCCTCGATGCTGCCCGAGGACTTCGCGGTGGAGCACTACGGCTTCTGGCCGCGCGAGGCCCAGTCCAACCCCATCTCCGAGCAGCTGTGGCGGGCGCGCCTCGCCACGGGACCGGCGGACGGCAGGTTCTGCTACGCCATCAAGTTCGGCGCGGACCGCAGGAGCGTCGCCCTGGCGGGCGGCGTGCGCCCCGCCGACGGCCCGGTGCACGTGGAGCTCATCAGGACGCTCTCCTGGGAGGGCTCCATCGACGAGCTGGCCTCTTACATCATGGTTCGTCGCGAGAAGGCCGTGGCGGTCGTGCTCGACGGCATCACCGGCGCGCCCACGCTCGAGGCGAGGCTCCTCGACGAGGGCTTCCCGGCGCGCAAGCTCATCCGGCCCAACGGCCGGCAGCTGCAGGAGGCCACGAGCAGGTTCTACGAGGCCGTGAAGAGCGGCCAGATGACCCACGGGCCGGGCGAGCCGCTGGCGGCCTCCGCGTGCGGCTCGATACGACGGCCGATAGGAAAGGACGGCGCCTGGGCCTTCGGCTCCGCGCCCCAGGCGGACTCGACGCCGATCGAGGCCGCCGCATGGGCGTGGTGGGCCGTCGAGACCAGGGCCAAGAGGAAGGCGAGGAGGGCGGTGGTCTGGTGAGCGCGATGACGGACATCCCCCAGGCGGTCTCCCGGGCGGCGGGCCTGCGCCCCGAGGACGCCGACCTGGTGCGCGAGCTCCTCGACACGTGGCGCCGCAAGCGGCCTCGCAACCTCCTGCGCAGCCGCTACTACGAGATGCACCAGCGGCCGCGCGAGCTCGGCATATCGGTGCCGCCCCACCTGCGCACGCTCGAGCAGGTGGTGGGCTGGCCCGCAAAGGCGGTGGACGCCCTGGTGGCGCGCAGCCAGTTCGACGGCTACGTGTCCGACGACTCGGGTACCGAGTCCGAGCTCAGGCGCATCGTGGCCGCCAACGGCCTGCGGTGCGCCTACCGCAAGGCGGCCACCTCCGAGTGCAAGCACTCGTGCGCCTTCGCCACGGTGACCGCGGGCGCCTCCGGCCCCGAGGTCCGGTTCCACCCGGCCACGAGCTCGGCGGCCCTGTGGGACTTCTCCCGCAACCGCATCCGGGCGGGCCTCGTGGTCATGGACTACGGGCGCGGCGCCGGCAGGCCCCACCTGCCCACGTGGGTGGACGTCTTCACGGACTCCGCGGTCATCGTCATCACGCGCGGGCGCGCGGGTTGGCGCGCCGAGTACCTGTGGCACTCCATGGGGCGCTGCCTCATGGAGTCGCTCGCCTACTCGGCCACTCTGGAGCGCCCGTTCGGCAAGTCCCGCATCACGCGCGCCGTCATGAACATCACCGACGACGCGATGCGCGAGAGCGTGCGCTCGGAGATCTCCGCCGAGTTCTTCACGAGCCCGCAGAAGTACCTCCTGGGCGCCGACAAGGAGGCGCTGGGGGACCAGACGAAGTGGGACGCCTACATCGGCAACATCTTCTCGGTGTCCCGCGACGAGGACAACAACGTCCCGACCTTCGGGCAGCTCTCCCAGGGCAGCATGCAGCCCCACGTGGACTACATGCGCCAGCTCGCCGCGCGCTTCTCGGGCGAGACGAACGTCCCGGTGTCCAGCCTGGGCGTGGTCTCGGACAACCCGAGCAGCGCCGAGGCGATCTACGCCGCAAAGGAGGACATGGTCATCGACGCGCAGAACCTCAACGCAGACAACGGCGAGGCGCTGCGCAACGTGGCCTACATGGCGCTGGCCGTGTCGCGCGGCACCGACTACGCCACCGAGGTCGCCCGCGCGGGCGTCCAGGCGAAGTTCCGCAACCCTGCCACGCCCTCCGTGGTCTCCCAGGCCGACGCCTGGCTCAAGATCGCGCGGATCGCGCCCTACGTGGCCGAGTCCGACGTCCTGCTCGAGGAGCTGGGGCTTGGGGACGACCAGATCCAGCGCCTGCGGAGCGCCCGGGCGCGCTCGCAGTCGCGGGCCATCCTCGCCCAGGCGACGCAGACGGCCGGTCTCTCGCTCGGGCAGACCGGGGGTGGTGAGACGACGTGATCAGCCGCGCGGACTTCGACGCCTACGGGCGCGCGGTCTCGGCCATCACGGACGCGGCTTCGGAGGAGTGCGAGCGACAGGTCATGACGTGGTGCCGGGCCCACCCGGACGCCACGGTGGCGGAGGCGCGCGAGGCGGCCCGCGAGATCATGGACGGCCTCGCCCAGGTCTACGACGAGGCCTCCGCCTCGCTCGCCGCCGAGTGGTACGACGCCCAGGCCTCGGCCGCGGGCGCGCGCCTGCCGGAGGCCGTGACCGTGACCACCTACTCACCCGAGCAGGTGGAGCGCGTCGCCCGCTACCAGGCGGCGAAGCTCGTCGCCGGCGACGTGGAGGGGTTCGCCCGCGCGTGCGGGGAGTACCTCGAGAACGGCGTGAGGCGCAGCCTCAACGAGACCGTGCTCGCCAACGCGAGGCGGGACCGCAAGAGCGGCGTGCGCTTCGCCCGCGTCCCCACGGGCTCGGAGACCTGCACGTTCTGCGTGATGCTGGCGAGCCGCGGCGCGGTGTACGAGAGCCGCAAGACCGCCGGCGAGTTCGACCACTACCACCGCCGGTGCGACTGCAAGGTCGTGCCCGGCTTCGAGGACGACAAGTTCGCCGAGGTGGTCGAGGGCTACGACTGCAGGGCCTACTACGACCTCTGGAAGAAGCACGAGAAGCTGGACGCCTCGGGCATGCCCCAGCGCCAGATCAAGGCCGTCAAGGCCGCGTGGGCGGACGCCATGCTTCCGGCAAACGGCGGGCACATGGAGCCAGAGCGTCTGGCGGACCTCTTCGACGACGGCATGGGCTCCGCCGTCAGCGCCTTCCGCAAGGACAGGACCATGGAGGGCTATGAGAGGACGGTCGGCCGCTTCCTCGAGGAGGTCGGCAGGGCCTACGGGGTCGAGCTGTCCGGCGAGCACTACGTCAACAGGAAGCACAGGGTGGTCGGCGCCGCCCCAGACGGTGATGAGATCTGGGTGATTACTCGACTTGGCAGAGGCGGACAGTTCATCTACGCGACCCACGAGAACAAGAGCCCGGACTTCAGGGACGGAGAGTGGCTGCTGGAGATCAAGACTCCAAAGTCGGAGAGGAAGCTTAACAACCTATTGGTCGAGGCGTCGAGCAAGTTCGCCACATACCCCGAGCGGGAGAAGAGGGCCATCCTGAGCCTTCTTCGGCTTCCAGACTCGGGTGACGCTGCCAGGGACGCTGCGAGCCGCTTTGTCGACGACGGGACGTTCGACGAGGTTCTGGTCCTGACCAGAGAGGGGTTCGTCTCATAAGAGAGGAGGACGATACTCTGCCCAGGTTCCTAACCCGGGGGGTGTTCGTCCTCTATTGATAAGTATACCCAACCGGGGCGTGGCGGAAACGGCAGACGCGCGTGTCTCAGGAGCACGCGGGCGTGCGCCCGTGCGGGTTCGAGTCCCGCCGCCCCGACCATGAGGAAGGAACTGGAATGAGCCTGATGATCCAGCGCTACATGGTGTGCGACCGGTGCCACAGGGACATCGAGGTCCCCGTGGGGGTGAGCTTCGATGAGGCCGCCCGCACGCGGGCCGGATGGAAGATCCTCGACGGCGAGCGGGCCCTCTGCCCGGACTGCTCGAGGGGCTACGAGACACTCCTCGCCCGTCACAGGGTCGAGGAGGAGGATTACGTCACGGGAAGGGGCATGCTGCGATGACGCACCTGGCGAAGTCCGCCGTCTTCTGCAACGGCTGCGGCAGGCGGGCAGACCTCGACCCCTGTCGCCCCCTGCCCGAGACGTTCGCGCCCATCGCGACCTCCGGCACCCCGCTCGAGGGGTGGGTGAGGCTCGACGGCAACCGCCACCTCTGCCCGGATTGCGCGAGGGTCTACGAGGCGCGCCGGCGCGAGATGGAGGCGGAGCTCTCCGGGCTCTGCGCCATCGACGGATCCGAGTTCGAGCTCTAGCGCGCCCGGGGGGCGAAGACACGGAAACAGGGCCATCCGGGAGGGTGGCCTTTTTCATACCCGTGCGCGGCGGGGCAAGACCGCGCACGCACGCCGCCGGGAGCGGACAAGACCGGCTCGAGGACGCCCGAGCGGGCGGGAGACGCGGGGAACCGCGGGAAGGAAGGTACGACATGAGCTTCACCCCGATCCAGACCCAGGAGGAGTTCGACCGGGCCATCAAGGAGCGGATGGACCGCCTCAAGGGGCAGTACGCCGACTACGACGAGCTCAAGGCCAAGGCCGCCAAGTTCGACGAGGCCGAGGAGGCCCGCAAGAGAGAGCTGGACAAGGCCAACGGGCGCATCGCCGAGCTGGAGGCCGCAGCAAGGGGCCGCGAGGAGGCCGACCGCCTCTCCGCTCTGCGCTCCAAGGTCGCCGAGGCGACCGGCGTGCCCGCAGAGCTCATCTCCGGCACCGACGAGGACTCCATGACCGAGAGCGCCGAGGCGATCTCCGCCTTCGCCAAGAGGACGGTCCCGCCCGCCCCGAACGTGGGCGGCGCCGGCGCCTTCGCCGGCGAGGGCGCCTCCGCGGGAGGCGCCGCCGAGGGCTTCGCCCGCGACCTCGACAGGGCCCTCTTCGGGGAGGGAAGCGAGTAACCGACAAGGCCGAAAGGCAGGAAGGAGAGGCACATGCCCCTCATGCTCAGCGGCGGGAAGATCAAGCTCCCGCGCAGCGTCGTCACCGAGTACATCAACAAGGCCAAGGACAGCTCCACCATCGCGGCCCTCACGCCGAACGTCCCGCAGTCCTTCGCGGACGTGGACCACATGATCTTCGTGCCCTCCGCTGAGGCCGAGGTCGTGGAGGAGGGCGCCCCCAAGTCCAGCTACGACCAGGACCTGGGCGCCGTCACGGGCAAGCGCGTCAAGGTCGTCACCAACACGCGCGTCTCAGACGAGCTCAAGTGGGCCGACGAGGACAACCGCCTGGAGATCATCTCCAACATCGTGAAGGACCAGAGCGAGGCCATCGGCCGCGCGCTCGACTACGTGATCTACCACGCGATCAACCCGCGCAAGGGCACCGCGCTCGCCGGCTACGACGCCCTCGCGGCGAAGGCCCAGCAGGTGACCGCGAGCGACGACGAGCTCGACAACATCGACGCCCTCACCGACAAGCTCCTCGACTACGCCGTGAACGGCATCGCCGTCAGCCGCGCCTACGCCGCCGTTCTGCGCAAGCTCCGCGTGCCCGCGAGCGGCATGCGCCTCTTCCCGGAGATCCCGCTCTCCCTCGAGCTGGGCTCCCTCGACGGCATCCCCGCCGCGTGCTCCGGCACCGTCAACGGCCGCCTGGCACAGACCCCGACGAACGTCGAGGCGATCATGGGCGACTTCGGCCTCATCAAGTGGGGCTACGTGCGCGACGCCTTCTCCGAGGTCATCGAGTACGGCGACCCGGACAACACCGGCGCGGACCTCAAGGGCAACAACCAGGTCTGCTACCGCACCGAGGCCGTGCTCGGCTACTCCGTGCTCGACTACAGCGGCTTCGCGGTCCTCAAGAAGGTGGCGTAGCCATGGCGGGTCTCGTGCAGAGGGTGATCGTCGAGCCCGACGCCAAGCCCTCGCCGCTCCTCCCCATGCGCGTCTCCCTGGAGAATCCCGACGGCTCTCCCTACGAGGGCGGGGGCTCTGCCCCCGGGGCCGCGACCGCGACCCAGGCGGGCGTGGTCAAGATGGCCGCCTCCGTGGCGCAGGTCTCGGAGGCGGACGCCGCCCTGGCCGCCGACGAGGCGCCGACCAAGGCCGAGTTCGACGCCGCGGTCGCGCTCCTCAACTCCCTCAAGGCCACGGTCAACCAGGTGATCTCGGCGGAGACCTCCGCCGGGCAGATGGGCTAGCCGTGGGCGCCGACGGCGGGGGCGACGCCCCGCTCGCCACGCTCGAGGGCTACGAGCGGCGCTACGGAGCGCCGACCGAGCCCGACCGGGTGAGCGCCCTGCTCGCCGACGCCTCCGACGCCCTGCTCTCCGAGTACGAGCTGTACTGGGGCGAGCCGTGGGCCGCGGGCGCCCACCCGGCGTTCGACCGCTCGGCCGAGGCCGTGTGCTGCGCGGTGGTCCGGCGCGCCGTGGCCACGGAGGGGTCCCTGCCGGGCGCGACGCAGCTCAGCCAGGGCGCCGGGGACTACACCGCCTCCGTCACGCTCGCGAGCCCGGGGGGCGACCTCTACGTCGGCAAGTCCGACCGCCGCCGCCTCGGGCTCGCGGGCTGCCGCGTGGGCAGCATCCGGCCCATGACGGCGGCGGACCGGGAGGGGGGAGCGATGACGTCGATGCCCGACCTCGGCCTCATCCGGGGCGAGACGGTCACCGTGCGAACGCCGGCAAAGGGCCACGACGAGCACATGGAGGAGGTCGTGACGTGGGAGGAGGCCGTCGTGGAGAACGTCGTGGTCACCCCCGGCGCGACCTCCGACGTGCTCGACACGGCGCGACCGGACGGCACGCGCGTGGCCTTCACGCTCGGCTTCCCAAAGACCTTCGCGGAGCCGCTTCGTGGCTGTCACGTGCTCGTGCGCGGCATCGAGTGCGCCGTCATAGGAGACCCGCAGCCGTACACGGCCGAGAACACGCCGGGGGCGCACAACCTCACGGCCGAGGTGGCGAGGGTCGATGGCTAGCGGGGTCCGCGTCAGGATCAACAGCTCAGGGGCGCGTGCCCTGCTGACGGACCCGGCCGTCGCGGCCGACCTCATGGCCCGCGCCGAAGCCATCGCCGGCAGCGCGTGCGCCAAGGCCTCACCCGACGAGATGAGGAACGACCCCTTCACCGCCGTGGACGCATCGACGGCGGGCCGTGCGCGCGTGCGTGTGGTCACGTCGTCTCCGCACGGCATCAGGTCCCAGAACAGGGACAACACGCTCTTGAAGAGCGTGGACGCGGGGAGGTGAGCGCATGGACGCCGAGCGCGCCTGCGTGGACTACCTGAACGGCGCCGACGTGGGCGCGACCGCCTACTACGACGTGCCGAACCCGCGCCCGAGCCCCCTCGTGGTCGTGGAGCGCACCGGCGGCGGGAGGGGAGAGGGGGCGACGTCGCGACCCACCCTCGACGCGCAGTGCTGGGCGCCGACGCGCCGCGGGGCCGCCCTGCTCGCCCGGGCTGTGGAGGACGCGCTCCTCGACATGCCGGCGGGCGTCGCCGGGGTGACGCACGTGACCATCAGCTCGACCTTCCGGGACCGCGACCTAGAGAGCGGGACGCCCCGCTATCACGTGGTCTTCGAGATCTACAGCAACGTCTGACACCGGCCCCGCGAGGGGCCTCTTTCGTAAGGAGGGGCGATCATGCCCGAGAGCAAGACCAACAACACCAAGAACGCGAGCTACGCGAAGTTCAAGAAGGGGGCCTACTTCTTCGTCGCGCCCTACGGGGCTCCCCTGCCGACCGACAACTCCACGGAGCTCGACGCCGCCTTCAAGAACATGGGCTTCATGGGGAACGGCGGCTTCGTCTTCTCCAGCAGCTCGAGCACCAACACCGGCCGGGACGCCAACGGGGACGCCATCGCCACCTCCGCGGGCGAGGTCGAGAAGACGCTCCAGTGCGTCTTCCGCGAGCTCAAGGCGGCGGGCATGAAGGTGGTCTACGGCCAGGACAACGTCACCGACGAGAACGGCGTCCTCACCGTCCACGACAAGGGGCCGAACTCCGAGGTCTACTCCGGAGTCATCGAGGCCCTGCTCGACGACGGCCGAAAGGACCGCAAGGTCATCCCGCAGATGGTGCCCAACCAGCTGGGCTCCGAAACCATGAGCTACACCGAGCTCGTGGGCAAGGACATGACCTTCGCCGTCCTGCTCGACGGAGAGCTGGGCGACTACTACGTTGACTACATCGACAGCACCGAGACCGCCGCGGCGGACGAGTAAGGGGGAGGACATGGAGGAGAAGCCCAAGGGCACGACCGTCGAGGTGGACGGCATCGAGGTCACGGTGGCGCTCGACCCCGCGAACGACTACGAGCTCGTGGAGTGCGCCGTCATCGCGAACGACCCCGCGCGTACCGTCGAGGAGCAGAACCGCGCCTACGTCCGCCGCGTCCGCCTCATCCTCGGCGACGCCCACGACCGCGTGATGCGCGAGCTGCGCGAGGCGCACGGCGGCGAGCTCGAGCCCGCCACCGTCGCCGACTTCGTGGCGCGCGTCACCGCGAGGGTGGCCGAGGCAAAAAACTAGCGGGTCTCGGCCGGGCCATCGCCCTCCACGAGGGCGAGGTCCGCGCCGACCTCATGCGCTTCTACGGCGTCTCGCTCGACGGGGCGGGGTCCGCCTACTCGTGGAGGGACTGCGCGGCGATGGTGGCACACCTGCCCTCCGAGAGCGCGCTCAGGCGCGCGGAGGGCGACGGGTGGAGCGAGGCCGAGCGCCTGCTCGCCCTGATCGCCGACAACACCTCCGTCATCCGCTGGCAGCCGACCGACCACAACCTCCCGGGCAACGCCGAGCCGGCGAGGTGCCGCTCCCCGCGCGAGCGGGAGCTCGCGGCCGAGCGGGCGGCCGAGGACACATACACCGAGAAGGACATGGACGACATCGCCGAGATGCTCGGCATCCCCGAGGGCAGGAGGTAGCGCATGGCCGACGGCATCGAGCTCGCGAGTGCCTACGTCACACTGGTACCGTCCCTCAAGGGCGCAGCCAAGAGCATAGACTCCCAGCTGTCCGGCATCGACCTGTCGAGGAGCGGCGCGCGCATGGGGGCATCCCTCTCGAGCGCCATGGGGAAGTCGATAAGGACGGACGCCCTGAAGCCCCTCCTCGCCTCCGTGCGGAGCGCGGAGAGGGAGGTGGACAGGTCCTACCGCAGAATGGCCAATGCGTCCGGCGAGGTCGAGGTCGCACAGAGGCGGCTCTCCGAGGCGGTCGCGAAGTACGGCGGGGACTCGTCGCAGGCCGCCCAGGCTCAGCTGGACCTCGAGCGGGCCCAGCAGCGGCTGAGCGACGCGGCCGGCGCCGCGGAGGCCGCGCACACGCGCCTGGCCGACGCCCAGGAGGCCGTCGCGGCCGCCTCGGCCGGTCTCGGCGACGACCTGGACGCGCAGTCCCGCCGCCTTGCGACCCTCTCCGAGAGGGCGGAGGCAGCCGGCAGGAGCCTCGAGTCCATCGGCTCCGGGCTCTCGGGGGCCGGAAAGTCCATCGCGGGCGTCGGCGACAGGCTCACGGCGGGCGTCACCGTGCCGCTGGCCGGCGCGGCCGCCGCCGCCGGGGCCTTCGCGCTCAGGACCGCGAGCGCCGCCGAGACCACCGAGATCTCCTTCACCACCATGCTGGGCAGCGAGGAGGCCGCCCTCTCCATGATGGAGGAGCTGGCCGACTTCGCCGCGCACACGCCCTTCGAGCTGTCCGGCCTCCAGACGGCCACGCGCCAGCTGCTCGCCTACGGCTTCACCGCGGGGGACGTCATCCCGATGCTCACCGCCGTCGGCGACGCAACGGCGGCGCTCGGCACCGGGCAGGCGGGCATCGAGTCCGTCACGCGCGCGCTCGGCCAGATGCAGACGCGCGGCAAGGTCTCCGCCGAGGAGATGCTGCAGCTCACCGAGGCCGGAATCCCCGCGTGGGAGTACCTCGCCCGCGCCATCGGCACCGACACCGCCGGGGCCATGGAGAAGGTCACCGACGGGGCCGTGTCCGCCTCCGAGGGCATCGCCGCCATCACGGCGGGCATGCGCGAGGACTTCGGCGGCATGATGGAGGAGCAGTCCAGGACCGTCGAGGGGCTCTTCTCCAACCTCACGGACGCAATCGAGCGGCCGCTGATGAAGCTGCGCGAGAGCGACGCCTACGAGCGGTTCGCCGAGTCGCTCTCAGGCGTGGTCGACGCCGCCGGGCCATTCGTCGAGTCCCTGCTACCGCACATGGAGAGCGGGCTCGACGCGGTCTCCGGCGTGCTCGACGCCGCGACCGACGCCATGGAGGGCTTCTCGTCCATGAGCGAGGAGTCCCAGGCGCAGGTGCTCGGGCTCGTCGCCGCCGCGGCAGGCGTGGGGCCCGCGATGTCCGTCGGCGGCCGAGCCATGGAGAGGGTCGGCGACGCGACGAGGGCCGCGGGCAAGGCGCTGCCGTCGCTCTCGAAGTCCCTCACCTCGCTCGGCGAGACCTTCGGGTGGTCGTCCGGCGAGTCCACGGCGCTCGGGACGGCCCTCTCGGCCATCCCGGGACCGGCGAAGCTCGCGGCCGCCGCCGTCGGCGTCGTGCTGCTCTCCGGCGTCGCCAGTTATGTGGATTGGGCCACGAAGGCCGACCGCGAGGCACGGGTCCAGGCCGAGGCCATGGACGTGCTCGCGGGCGCCTCGGAGACCGCCGGCGCCGCCATGTCACAGGCTTCTGACGGACCGCGCCTGCTCGGGACCGAGATCTACAACCTAGGCGAGGACATACAGGAGAACTGGCAGTCCATCGCGGACCTCGGGTCCGCGTTCGACGAGATAGACGCCAAGGCGTCCGCCCAGGTGACGCAGCTCTCGGCGGCGAGGACCGCCATCGCCGACTACAACGGTCAGACGGACCTCTCCGCCCAGCAGCTCGGCAGCTTCCAGGCCGCCATCGAGACGCTGAACGAGAGGTGTGGGACCAACTACGAGGTCGTGAAGGACGCGGGCGGCGCGTACTGCGTCATGCGGGACGGCGCGAAGGTCGCGGCAGACGAGCTCTACGAACTCATCGACGCCCAGATGGCGCAGGCGCAGGTCTCCGCGCAGATGGAGAAGCTGGAGTCGCTCTACGCCGAGCAGGCCGAGCAGGCGCAGGAGTACGCCGAGGCCGTGCAACAGGTCGCGGACGCCCAGGCGGCCTACGACGAGGCGCTGTCGAAGTATGGCGAAATCGGCTCGAGCTGGGCGCTCGACGACCTCAACGAGGCGAAGGCCAGCCTCGCCGAGGTCGAGGATCAGATGGGCGCCACGGCCGAGGCGACCGACGCCGTGGAGGAGTCCATCGGCAACCTCACCGCCGCGTCCCGGGGCGCGGTCGAGGGCTTCGACGCCCTCGTGCAGGGCAGCGGTTCGCTCAACAGCTTCTTCTCCGAGACCGGCGGCTCCATGGACGAGTTCGCCGACGACCTTGAGGCCTCCGGCGTCTCGCTGGAGGAGTTCTCGGCCATGGGGCAGGACGAGCTGCTCAGGCTCGCCGGTGCGTGGGACGGCACCGAGCAGTCGATCGCTGACTCCTTGAGGAGCATGGGGCACGAGGTCGAGGCGTACAACGACGTGCCGCTGAACGACAAGGACGCGGCCGCCACGATCGACGACAGCTCCCTCGTGGACGCCCAGGGCAACCTCTACACGTGGGACGGCTCCGTGCTCATCGACCAGCACGGGAACGCAGTGGTGGACGACGTGAGCCTGACCGACGCCCAGGGCAACCTGTGGACGTGGAACGGATCCAGCCTGCTCGACAAGGACGGAAACGCCCACATCGGCGGCAACCTCTCCACGGCCCTCGCACAGGCGGAGAAGTGGAGGAGCCTGCCGCACAACCTCGGAAGCAAGGTCGCGTCCATCACGACATCGATAACGAACGTGACCAAGAACCTGGTCTCGACGGTCTTCTCCCGCAACGCGGCCGGCGGCATCCGCCTCAACGCGGCCGGCGGCATCCGGGCGCACGCCGACGGCGGCGTCATCGCGACCCGCGCGGTCCCGCTCGACATCGTGGGCGAGGACGGGGCCGAGGCGATCGTGCCGCTCACGAACCGGCGCTACAGCCAGCCCTTCGCCGACCTCATCGCGGAGGGGGTGGCGCGCGAGGCGGGGCGCGGCGGCGACACCTACCAGGTCTACGTCGACGGCTCAGCGATCGCGGTGGACGGCCGCATCGCGCAGGCCCTCTCCGCGCTGCTCGGCGCGGTGGAGCGCAGATACGACATGGGAGGGGCGGTGGCGTAGGGCATGGCATCGAAGTACACGAGCGTCGTCTACATCCAGGGCAACTCCCGCCGCCGCTATCGTGGCTACATGAGCGCGACGGTGTCGAACATCAGCGCCACCCAGTCCCGCGTGGACTGGTACGCCAGCGTCGAGATGTACAACGCGTCGCAGTACGGTGTCGCGGTGACCTGCACCGTGGACGGCACCCAGCGCGGAAGCGACGAGGGCTACCTCTCGTCCAGCCCCGGCACGACCTACAAGACCGTCGCGTCCACATCCGGGTCCACGACCCTCTCGCGCGGCTCCTCGTCGCGCAGCGTGAGCGTGACGGTGCTCGCCTACGGAAAGACCGTCTCAGGCTACGGCTCGGCGGGAGGCTCCGCGTCGGCGACGGTCTCCGTGACCATCCCGTCCATCGCCTACAGCGCCCCCAACGTGCCGTCCTCGTGCGCGGCGTCGCGCGTCTCCGACATGCAGGCCAAGGTGACGTGGGCCAACGGCTCCACGAGCACGACGAGGCCCCGCTCCGCGACGCTCGTCGAGCGCCAGACGGACGGGGGCGCGTGGTCGCAGATTGCGTCGGTGGGCGCGTCGGTGACCAACTACATCGACAACTCGCTCTCGCCCAACCACCGCTACGCCTACCGCGCGCGCGCCAAGGGCGCGGGCGGCAGCTCCTCATACGCGACCTCCGGCCACGTCTACACCACGCCCGCCGCCCCCGCGTCCGTCTCGGTCACGGTCGCGACCGGCACGACGTGCTCGGTGGACGTGGACGGCTCCAACGCCCCGTGGGCGCAGTCGTGGGAGGTGCAGTCGCAGCTCGACGGCGGCGGGTGGGTGGCCGTCGGCACGTATGCGACCTTCCCGCAGACCGTGGACCTCGGCGGCGGCACCGTCAGGGTGCGCGCGCGGGCGGTGCGCGGCGACCTCGCGTCTGCCTACGTCGAGAGCGCCGCCGTAACCACCATCACGCCGCCGCTCGCCCCGACCGTCTCGCTCTCGCCCTCGGGCGTCGCGCCGACGGGATCAGTGGTCGAGGTCTCGTGGGTGCCCAACCACCCCGACGGCTCCGCGCAGACGCAGGCGCAGGTGGAGTACGCGGTCGGCGACGGCGAGCCCGTCACCGCCGACGTGACCGGCGCCGCCACGACCTACCAGCTCCCCGCCGACGCCACCACGAGCGCCACGACCGTCTCGGTCTGCGTGCGCACGCACGGCGCCGACGAGGAGTGGGGCGCGTGGTCGCAGCCGGTCGCGCTCGCCGTGGCGGTCCCGCCGTCTGCGCACCTCACGTCGCCCGCCTCAGACGGCGCGACCGTGGACGCCCTTCCGCTCGTGGTCGAGTGGGAGGCGACCGACGCGACCGGCGTCGCGTCGCAGACCCTCACGCTCTACGGCGAGGACGGGCACGCCCTGCACGCCGCCCAGCTCGGCGGCGACGCGCGGTCCTACCCGCTCTCGGCGGCGACCTACCGCCTCGACAACAAGAGCTCCTACTCGCTCTCGCTGCTCGTGCGCGGCGGATCGACGCTCACGGCCACCGCCACGCGCGACTTCGCGACCGACTTCACGCCGCCCGCAGACCCCGTGGTCGCGGTCGAGCTGGACCCCGACACGCTCGCCCAGTCGGTCACCGTCGAGTACGGCGAGGAGGGGGGCGCGCCGCCGACCGTGGCCGTGGACGTGGTGCGCCGCACCGACGACGGCTCGACGTGGCTCGTGCAGGGCGACGTGGCCGACGGCGAGACCGTCGTGGACCCGCTCCCGCCGCTCGTCGTCGTGTACTGGTACGACGTGACGGCGACGGCAGAATCCGGCGCGCAGGCCACCGTGACCGTCGAGGCACAGGCGGTCGCCGAGGTCGGGGCCTTCAACTTCGGCGCGGCGGCGGGGGAGTGCGTGCTCGCGCGCCTCGACCCCGACTGGAGGCACGACGTGGCGCGCTCCGGCACGCTCTACCACTTCGCCGACGGCGGCGAGGGCGGCGGGCTGCCGGTCGCCTACGGCGGGCAGGACGTGGACGCGACGCGGAGCATGGGCTTCACGCTGCTCGACACCGGGCAGCTGAGACGCCTGCAGGCGCTGGCGCGCGAGCACTTCGTCTGCTGGTACCGCGACCCATACGGCGGGCGCGCGCTGTGCGCCGTGGACTGGTCCTTCTCGTCCGGCGTCCCCTACGACCGGCTCACGGTCTCCGCGAGCATGACCGAGACCGTCTTCGAGGAGGCCTGGTAGCGTGGCCGACTGGACGCGCCGCTTCGACGCGGCCTACCGCTTCATGCGCGTGTCCCGCGCCACCGGCTACGAGACGGAGCGCCTGTCCGGCTTCGAGCGGGGCGGCACCATCGAGCGCAACCTCGACACGGAGGCCAAGGAGAGCGGGATCGTCGGCCACGTCGGCGCCCTCGACCTCGGGGCCGACCTCGTGCGCGTGTGGCTGGACGCGACCTTCCCGGACGGCTCGACGGAGAGCGTGGCGCTGGGGACCTTCCTCGCGTCCACGACCTCGCGGGCCTACGACGGCATGGCGTCCACCGTCACCGTCAAGCTCGCCGGGCGGCTCTCGGAGCTCTCCGCCACCCAGTTCGCCCAGCCGTTCTACCTGCCCGCCGGGACGAACCTCGTGGCATACGCCGCGCAGATAGCGCAGTCCTGCGGCCTCTCGGTGGACGCGGACCCCAGCGACTACGTCTCGACGGAGGCTCTGTACTACGGCATCCAGAGCGGCGAGCAGAAGGCCTCGACGCAGAGCCAGACCAAGCTGGCGGTCATCAACGACCTGCTCGACCGCGCGGGCTTCGACAGCGCCCGCACCGACCCCTACGGGACCGTCCTCATGCGGCGATCGCAGGGCGTGGCGGACCGCGCGCCCTCGTGGGGCTTCGCGGAGGGCAGGAACGCCCGCTTCCTGCGCTCCGCCACCGACGAGCGCGACACGACCGGCGTGGCGAACGTGGTCTACGCCGTCCACGCGGGCGCGGAGAAGGAGGGCGGCGAGCAGGTGACCACCATCGGCGTGGCCACCGACGACGACCCCGCCTCCCCGTGGTCCACCGCGTCCCTGGGCCGCGAGATAGTGGCGCGCTACGACTACAGCGAATACGCGACGCAGACCGCAGCCGACGCCAAGGCGGCGGAGCTGCTGGCGTCCGCGCGCTCGGTCCTGCGGCGCGTCACGCTCAGCCACGTGTATGCGCCCGTGACCATAGGCGACGCCGTGCGCGTGGACTACCGCAGCGCTGGCACCACCGAGACGCTGGCCGCCCGCACGCAGCGCATCACGCTCGGCGACGGCTGCCTGACCGAGACGGAGGCGAGGGCCTATGAGCGCGCCTAGCCCGCTGCCGGAGGGCGTGCGCAGAGACCTGGAGCGCATGGCCGGGCCGCTCGCCGAGCGGATGCTGCCGCCCAAGGTGACGCAGAGCGCCACCACGCGAAACGTGGTCGCCGCCGTCAACCCCGACGGCACCGTGGACGTGATGATGGGCGGCGCGGTCATGCAGCACGTGCCCGCCACGACCGCGTGCGTCGGCGTGGCGGTGGGGGACGAGGTCATCGTCGAGCAGTACGGGCCGCGTCTCTACTGCGTCGGCGTGATCGCGAAGTCACTCGATACCCGCGCTTATGTGATCGAGGACTTCGGCCCGTTCGAGCCATACGCGTCCAACACCCGGCCCACGGTCTACCGCTGCGGGGGCGTCGTCTCGCTCGTAGGAGCGTGCAGGCCGACGCGGACCATCGAGGCGGGCGGCTCCGGCGTGCTCTTCTACCTGCCGGAGTGGGCGCGGCCGCCGCAGGCGGTCGTAGCCCAGTGCCAGGGCTCGCAGACGCGGAAGTGGGCGCTCGCGATCGCCGCCGCCGGAGACGTGACCATGAGCCGCTACTGCGAGGGGTCGACGGACGTCCCGTGCCACACGAACAACTGGTTGCCGCTCGCTGCGACGTGGGTCGTCGGCGGCTAGGCGGGAGAGGGGGACGCGCATGGAGTGGATGACCGTGGCGGGGTGGCTCGCGGGGCCGGTGGCCGCCGCGCTCATAGCGTGGCTCGGCGCGAGCCTGCGGGCGGCGCGCAGGCGCTCCGCCGAGCACGACCACCGACGCGACGCCGAGCACGCCGCGCTCATGGCCGGCATGCGCGAGCTGATGCGCCGCGAGCTCTACGACATGCACAGGACATACGTCGTGGACGGCTCGCCCATGCCCTACGACGAGAAGGAGCGGGCGGACAGCGTCTACTCCGTCTATCACGCGCTCGGCGGCAACGGCACGGGCACGCACGTGCACGAGGAGCTTTTGGCCGCCTACGTGGGCGGCAGGAAGGGGGACGGATGCTGACGGGGGAGATTCTGGGCGGCGTGCTGGTCGTGTCGCCCGACGGCGCGGGTAAGCCCATCGTCGAGACGGCCATGCCAGAGCCGCCCGACGGATACGAGATGGAGGCGAGCTGACGGGACGACGGCTCGCGCATCGTGCAGACGTGGACCGCCGTGCCCGTCGAGGGCAGCGTGGACGACGCGGTGCGCACGCTGGCGCGGATGCTCGCGCGCGACCTTACCGACGAGCAGGCCGTGGCCGTCGAGGCGCTCTACGACGAGTGGGCGGTCGGCGCGGAGTACGACAAGGCCGACCGCGCCCTCGACGCGGGCTACCTGTACTGCTGTAAGAAGAAGCACACGGCGCTCGCGGAGTGGAGGCCGTCCACCGACGGCGAGCACTGGGTGAAGCTGGGCTAGAGAGAGGGAAGAGACATGCTTGACGAGTTTCTGACATCCGAGAAGACCGAGATGCGTCTCCTGCGCTCCGTGGTGCAGGGCCTCGTGTCCGTCCTCATCGTCGCCGTGCCGCTCATTCTCGGCGGCGTCATCGAGGACGCGACGTGGGCGTCCATCGCCACCGCCGCCATCATGTGCGTGCTCTCGCCGCTCATGGCGATGATGCGCACGGGCAACCCCGAGGACGGGACCGTGGACGCCGAGTAGCGATCGGGACACACAAGCACGACCGGGGGCCTGCGGGCCCCTTTTTCGTGCGCAGAGGAGGCACACATGGTACCGTCATACGCAGACGCCGCCGCCGAGGTGATGGAGCACCTGTGCTCGCACTCCACCCACGGATACTCGCAGGTCAACCGACAGGGCGTGGGGACCGGCGCGAGCAGCTTCGAGATGATCACGCTCTCCGACGGCACCAAGGTCAAGATTGCCACAGGCGACCGCGACTGCTCGTCCGCGGCAATCGAGTGCTACGCCGCGCTCGGCGTGGACTGCGGGGGCGCGAGCTACACGGGCAACATGCGCTCGCGCATGACCAAGACGGGCAACTTTAAGTGGATTTCGGGCTACAGCAAGTCCAAGGTCAGGCGCGGCGACATCCTCCTCAACGAGACGCACCACACCGCCGTCGCGCTGGGCGGCGGCAAGCTCGGGCAGTTCTCCATCTCAGAGCACGGCACGACGCACGGCACGCGCGGCGACCAGACGGGATACGAGAGCAACGTCAAGGCGCTATACGACTACCCGTGGGACGGCATCCTGCGCTACTGCGGCCCCGCGCGCAAGGGGTCCAGCGCCCCGTCCGAGCCTGCGAAGCAGGAGCCCGCTCAGGACTGGTCCAGCGCCTACGGAGACCCGGACTACTGGGGGCCGAAGTTCACGCGCGAGATGCAGCGCCAGCGCGGCACGACCGTGGACGGCGTCGTGTCGGCGCAGCCAAACTCCAACCGCAAGTACTGCGCGAACTGCGAGACAAGCTCGTGGGAGTTCGACAGCGACTGCACCGGCGGCTCTGACATGATCAAGAGCCTCCAAAGGCTCACAGGTGCCACCGTGGACGGATGGGCAGGCCCCAACTTCTGGACGCATTACCAGACATGGCTGAAGAAGCGCGGTCTCTACGACGGTGAGATCGATGGTTCCGCCGGCCCCAAGACGTGCAGGGGCACGGCCAAGGGTCTCTACAAGGGCGTTTTTAAGTAGTCACAACCATGCGGCCCCTCTCTCGCCCCCATGAACTGCCTCCCATTTCTTGGACAAAGAAACAGAAGTCCGAGAGATGGGAGGCTTTCCATGTCCATCGACCTGCGGTGCAGACACGGCCGCAAGCTCAGGGAGCTCGCCGCCGACATGTTCGCGGGGGGGACGGGGGCGGGGGTCTGTCGCCAAAGCCCTCGGTATTCCGGGGTACGCGGAGCAAGCGTACGTGCGCGTGATGGCGGAGACCGACTTCGACGGCGGCATGCGCCCGGTGGAGATCACCTGGGTGGACGGCCGACGCTTCCCGGTGGTCTCGTGCTGCACGCCGCGGTCCTACGGCCGCTGGGACTACGGCAACCTCGTGCTGAGGTGGGAGGTGGAGCTCGTCGGCCACGCCTGGAGGAGCCTCTACTGGGAGCGGGGCCAGTGGTTCGTCCACGCGCGCCACCGCGACCGCAACGGCGAGCGGGCGCCGAGGGAGCCGGTCGACACCTAGGACGCCTCCCTCCTCTTGCCGCACGGGTCGCAGGCCCATGTCTCCACAGTTACGGACCTCGAGCTTACGATCACGCGCAGTTCTCTACCGGTTTTGCCCGGGCTACCAACCGTTCAGGGCCGGCATCTTCGGGTGCCGGCCCTTTTTCTGTGCGCGGCTGGTGCTGCGGGTCGCGCGACGGTGGTCGTGGGATTGAGCGAATCACCTGTGTGAGTGACATGTTTTACCGCGCGTCGAGGCGAGTTCTCGCGTGCGGAGCGTAAAACCTGTCACTCAGAGAGGGGGGCGCGAGAAGGACCGCGGGGCGAGAAGGACCGCGAGCCCGGAGCGCGCCCGCTACGCGCAGCCGCGGCAGCCGGCACAGGCGGCGCGGGCCGCGGGCGTGGCGGCGAGCCCGCCGCGGGCCGTCTCGCGCAGGCGCGAGGGCAGGGCGTGGCCGACCTCGGCCATCGCGGCAACGACCTCGTCGAAGGGCACGAGCCAGCGCACTCCGGAGAGCGCGAGCTGCGCCGCGGAGAACGCCGCCGCCACGCCGATCGCGTTTCTCGCCTGGCAGGGGACCTCTACGAGGCCGCCCACCGGGTCACAGACGAGCCCCAGCAGGTTGGAGATCGCGAGCGAGGCCGCCGTCAGCGCCTGCTCCGGCGTGCCGCCGAGAAGCTCCACGAGCGCCGCCGCGGCCATCGCCGCCGCCGAGCCCACCTCGGCCTGGCAGCCGCCCTCGGCCCCGGCCACGCACGCGTGCGTCTGGATGTTGAGGCCCACCGCGGCCGCGCACCACAGCGCCGACGCCACGTCCTTCTCGCCCGCGCCCACCGCGTCGGCCACGGCGAGCACGCAGCCGGGCACCACGCCCGCCGAGCCCGCCGTCGGCGCCGCCACGATCACGCCCATCGCGGCCGAGCGCTCGAGCACGGCCATCGCGCGGGCCACGGCGTCGGTCTGCACGGCGCCCATGAGCGACGCGCCCCAGCGGCCCGCGCCCGCGTCCACGAGCCGCGCCTCGCCGCCGATGAAGCCGCCGAGCGAGCGGGCGGGCGACAAGATCGGCGCGCTCGTCTCCTCGCGCATGACCTCGATCACGCGGCGCATCGACGCCTCGGCGCGCGCCTCGCCGGTGAGGCCGCGCTCGCGCAGCGCCATGACGCCGCCGATGGAGAGCCCGCGCTCGGCGCAGGCCTCCAGCAGCTGCTCGCCGTCGTCGAAGAGCTCCTCGGCCGTGACGCCGGGCGCCGTCGCGGAGGCGGAGCCGGGCACCGAGATGAACGTCGCGAAGCTCACGTCGCGCAGCGTGCGCACCTGCGGCAGCACGCCGTCGGCCGGCGCGCCGTCCGTCTCGAAGACGGAGTAGGCCCGTCCGCCCTGCTCGGTGCGGTAGGTGCGGCAGAAGGCGATGTTGACCCCGGCCTCCGCCAGAAGGTGCGTGAGGGAGGCGAGAAGCCCGGGCGCGTCGCGGTGCGCCACGAAGAGGGTGGCGTAGGCGCCGGTGATGTCCACGCCGACGCCGCTCACGCGGCTGATGCGCATCTTGCCGCCGCCGAGGCTCTCGCCACGGACCTGGCAGGTCGTCCCGTCCTCGCATTCCATGTCGATGTCGACGGTGTTGGGGTGGACGGAGGTGTCGTCGGGCGCCTCCTCGAACGAGAACTCGAGGCCGGCCTCGCGCGCCAGCTCGAACGCGTCGCGGATGCGCTCGTCATCGGTGTCCAGCCCGAGGATGCCCGCCACGAGCGCGCGGTCGGTGCCGTGGCCGCGGTAGGTGCGCGCGAAGCTGTTCCACACCGTGAAGCGGACGCGCCGCACGCGCCCGGAGACGAGCGAGGCCGCCACGCGCGCGCAGCGCAGGGCACCGGCGGTGTGCGAGGAGGACGGGCCCACCATGACGGGTCCGAGCACCTCGAAGGCCGAGGTCGTGGCGAGGGTCTGGGGCTTGGCTGCCATGGTCGTCGGCGCCGCTAGAGCGCCAGCGCGCGGGCGCGGTCGATGCGGGCGAGGCAGTCCTCGCGGCCCACGAGCGCCATCGTCTCGCCGAGCGGCGGCGAAACCATGTTGCCGCACACGGCCACGCGCACGGCCTGGAAGACCAGGCGCTTCTTCACGTCGAGCGCCTCGGGCAGCGGCTCCAGCGCGGCGTCGATCGCGGCCGGCTCCCAGGCCGGCAGCGCCGCCAGCGCCTCGCGCGCGGCGTCGAGCACCGCGCCCATGTCCTCCTGGGCGAGGCCCTTGGCCACGCTCTTCTCGTCGTAGACGAGCGTGTCGGCGGTGGCAAAGACCGGTGCCGTCACCGTGACCACGTCCGCCGGGAACTTGGTGCGCGGCCGCACGATGGCGACGAGCGCGCTCATCCAGGCCTCGTCGAACTCGGCCCCCTCGCCGACGACCCCGGCGCGGACGAGCTCCGGCAGCATGATCTTGTCGGCGAACTCCCGGTCGCTCATCGAGCGGATGTACTCCGCCTGGATCCAGTCCAGCTTCTTTGGGTCGAAGGTCGCCGGGTTCTTGGAGACGTGCTCCAGGGAGAACTCGCGCGCCAGGACGTCGCGCGGGACGATCGTGGTCTCGCCGTCGAGCGACCAGCCGAGAAGCGCCAGGTAGTTCACGAAGGCGTCGGAGAGGTAGCCCGCGTCGCGGTACTCCTCCACGTTGGTGGCGCCGTGGCGCTTGGAGAGCTTCTTGCCGTCCGCGCCCAGGATCATGGAGATGTGCGCGAAGGTGGGCACCGGCGCGCCCAGGGCCTCGTAGACGATGACCTGGCGCGGCGTGTTGGAGAGGTGGTCGTCGCCGCGGATGACGTGGGTGATCCCCATGGCGGCGTCGTCCACCACGGTGGCGAAGTTGTAGGTCGGCGTGCCGTCGGTGCGCTGGATGACGAAGTCGTCGAGCTCGCGCGCCGCGAAGGTCACCTCGCCGTGGACGGCGTCGCGCACCACCACGTCGCCGCGGTCCTCGGGCACCTTGATGCGCAGGACGTACGGCTCGCCGGCCGCGATGCGCTCGCGGGCCTCCTCGGGGTCGAGGTCGCGGCAGCGGCGCTGATAGCCCTGGAACGGGTCCTTGCGCGCCTGCGCCTCGGCGCGGTCGGCCGCCAGCTGCTCGGGCGTGCAGAAGCACGGGTAGGCCTTGCCCTCGTCCCACAGGCGCTGGGCGGCGGCACGGTACATCTCCGCGCGCTCGGTCTGGAAGTAGGGGCCAAAGTCGCCGCCCACCTCGGGGCCCTCGTCCCAGTCCAGTCCCAGCCAGCGCATGGCGCGCAAGATGATCTGGGTGTTCTCCTCGGTGGAGCGCTCGGGGTCGGTGTCGTCGATGCGCAGGATGAAGGTGCCGTGGTTGGCGCGGGCAAAGGCCCAGTTGTAGATTGCGGTGCGCGCGCCGCCCACGTGGAGCTTGCCGGTGGGGGAGGGCGCAAAGCGCACGCGAACGGGGGTCTCGGACATGGCGTTCCTCTCGATGGTGCCTCTCGTCACATACGCAGCCAGTATACCGCGCGGCCGAGAAGGACGAGGGCCCGCATCTCCACGTCGCCGCCGTGCGATTGGTAACGCTTTTGGGCGCGATTCCGTTACCAATCGCATTGTGAGCCGGGCTGACTTGCGATTGGTAACGCTTTTGGCCCCGATTCCGTTACCAACCGCAAAGCGGGCGCCGCGCCGCCGCGCCGCAGGGCGAGAAGGGCGCGCGGAATTGTGGCGAGACGGCGCAGTCGAGTCCGCCGCCGCTCCGCGCGGGTATCATGTACGGGCCAGCCGGCGGAATGGTAACGGCCGCCGGGATCGTAGAAAGGACACCCATGACCACCACGTCTCGTTCCAACGCACCGCGCAGCTACCTCTTCACCTCCGAGAGCGTCACCGAGGGCCACCCCGACAAGATCTGCGACCAGGTCTCCGACGCCATCCTCGACGCGCTTCTCGCCAAGGAGGCCCAGCTCCAGGCCGAGGGCTACGTCGCCCCGAGCGGCACCCCCGCCAACGTGGACAACGTCCGCTGCGCGTGCGAGACCTTCGTGACGACGGGCACCGTGGTGGTCGCCGGCGAGGTGCGCACCGAGGCGTACCTCGACGTCCAGACGATCGCGCGCGACGTGATCCGCCGCATCGGCTACGACCGCGCCAAGTACGGCTTCGACTGCGAGACCTGCGGCGTCATCAACATGATCCACGAGCAGAGCCCCGACATCGCGGCCGGCGTGGACGAGTCCTACGACGCGCAAGCCGGCCGCACCACGGACCCGATCGACCTCGTGGGCGCGGGCGACCAGGGCATGATGTTCGGCTACGCCACGGACGAGACGGACGTCTACATGCCCATGCCGCACTACCTGGCCTCCCACATGGCCGAGCGCCTGTCCGCCGTGCGCAAGGACGGCACGGTGCCCTACCTGCGCCCGGACGGCAAGACCCAGGTGACCGTCCGCTACGAGGACGACAAGCCCGTGGAGGTCACGGCCGTGGTGGTCTCCACGCAGCACGACGCCGCCATCGCGAGCGTGGACACCGTGCGCGAGGACATGGTGGAGCACGTGATCGCGCCGGTGCTGGATGCCGCGGGCATCGCATGGGACAACGCCACGATCTACGTGAACCCCACCGGGCGCTTCGTGGTGGGCGGTCCCATGGGCGACACCGGCCTCACCGGCCGCAAGATCATCGTCGACACCTACGGCGGCATGGGTCGCCACGGCGGCGGCGCCTTCTCCGGCAAGGACTGCACCAAGGTGGACCGCTCCGCCGCCTACGCCGCCCGCTGGGTGGCCAAGAACGTGGTGGCCGCAGGCCTCGCGCACCGCTGCGAGGTGCAGCTGGCCTACGCCATCGGCGTCTCCCACCCGCTCTCGATCATGGTGGACACCCTCGGGACCGGCACGGTGGACGACGCGGTCGTCGAGAAGGCCGTCGAGCAGGTCTTCGACCTGCGCCCGGGCGCCATCATCCGCGACCTGGGGCTGCGCCGCCCGATCTTCGAGAAGACCGCCGCGTACGGCCACTTCGGCCGCGAGCTGCCTGAGTTCACCTGGGAGCGCTGCGACCGCGTCGACGAGCTCCGCGATGCGGTGGAGGGCCTGGCCTAGGATTGTTGTGTAGCGAGTTCGTCGGTTGTTTCGGCCGAGGCGGCTCATTTTCAACACGTGGCCCTGAGGCTAATCATCGAAGTTATTTTTATTGCAGGTATGTACGTGACTGTTTTCCGTACGTCCGGGCTCGAGTCTGCGCGAAGGACTATTGAAGAGGACTATTCGGAACGGCTTGCGGGAGTTGGCGACGAATCCGACAACAGCTCTGAGGGGGAGAGGATTTAGTCTGCTCACAGTTCGAGTCCGAGTGTATGGCCAAAAGGGATTTCGTGCGACGCCTCTCTTTCACGGATCGCGGCAACGCCGCCAACGAGGACTTCGCGTACGCGGGGCCGCTGCCAAGCGGTGGCGCGTACGGTGTGGTGATCGACGGGGCGACGGGACTGGCGCCGCTGCCGTCCGTCTCGCCGGACTTCGCCACCAACGCACAGTGGTTTGCGCTCTCGACAGGCGCTCGGCTGTGTCGGGCGCCACGTACTTCTCGGCCCTTGAGCTCTGTGACCGGATGCGCGTGCTGGAGGCGACGGACGCCCAGCTCGCACGCTTTCCGCGCATGAAGGTCGGTGATGATGCGAGCCTGTTCTGGCTGGGCCTCTGATGCCCCGCCCTTCTCGGCCTTTTGTCTCCAACCCCCGCTCGTGAATTCACGAGCGCCAAGTTGCGGCAGTCGGGGCTCCTCTCCGGATGTCGGTCTCTTGTTAAATCTGCTAATATATCAGACGATTATCTGTTAATACGTAGCTTGCCGCAGCGACGAGAAGGGATGCTCCCATATGGAACCCATCTACTCGATGACGACGCTTCAGCGTAACCCCTCGCAGGTCAAGGATGCCGCCCGGGACTCGGTCGTCCGCATCACCGAGCAGGGCGCCGGTGCCTACGTGTTCTGCAGCGAGAAGGCCTTCGAGCATCGGATCGCCCAGGAGCGAGAGGACGCCGCCTTCGAGACCCGGCTCTCGGAGGCTGTCGGCCGCGGCCTGGCGGACATCGATGCCGACCGATTTGTGACGTCCGTCGCCGAGGCGTTCGACGCTGCGGATGCGCTGAGGAGCAAGCGTGCCTAGCGCGAGGCTGCGCATCGCCGAGGAGTTCGTCTCGGCGCTCGGCGAGGTGTACTCCGACCGCGTTCTCGCACGAATCAGGGATGCGCTGACCGGCCTCCAGACATTTCCCGAGATGGGCTCTCCTCGCGTGAGGACCTGTCTCACCGACCTGTACGGGGAGGGACTTCGCCAGATCGCCATCTCGACGTTTCTCATCGTATATCGCTACGACGGGGAGACGGTGGACGTGCTTGCCCTGGTATATGGGCCGTCCGTTGTCTAGCGCGCTTCCCCACGCATGAAGGTCGTCGGCGCCTCGTCCTTCTCGGCCTTCTGTCGCCGACCCCCGCTCGTGAATTCACGAGCGGGGGTTTCTGCACGCTAACGTCGCCAAAGAGGTCGCTCGTGAATTCACGAGCGCCAAGTCGCCGCAGCCGGGGTCGGCCCCGCGCCCGCGGTACAATGGACTGCCGAGAAGAACGGAGGCCCGCCACCATGCCCTACGCGAGCGTCGTGCTCGACATACCCACGCGCGCGCTGGACGCGGCCTTCGACTACGCCGTGCCGCCCGAGCTCGCCGCGGACGCCGTCGTCGGCGCCACGGTGCTCGTGACCTTCGCCAACCGCGCCGCCGTGGGCTACGTGGTCGCGGTCCGCGACGAGCCGCCCGCCGGCGTCGCGCCCGAGAAGATCCGCGCGGTCGAGCAGGTCCTCGCGCCGAGCGCCTTCGACGACGTCGCCGCCCGCGTGGCCGCCTGGATGGCGCGCGAGTACGCCTGCCCTCCGGCTGAGGCCGTCCGGCCGTTCCTCGCCCCGGGGCAGAAGGTCCGCGTCACGCGTGCGGCTGACGACGCGCCCTGGGAGCTCCAGACCGAGCGCACCGGCGCCGTGGACGACCGCTGGGCCGCCCTCGCGCCCGCCGCCAACGACTACGAGCCCGCGCGCACCGCCTCCCGCCAGCGCGCCGTGATCGAGGCCCTGCGCCAGGGACCGCAGCGCGTGGCCGAGCTCTCCGCCACCATCCCCGGCGCGGCTGCCGCCGTGACGGCGCTCGCCAGGCGCGGCGTCGTGGACGTCACGCACCGTCGGCGCGTGCGCGGCACCGACGACACGACGCTCTCCTCGGCCGCCGCGCCGCGCCCGGAGCGCCTCACCGACGGCCAGCTCGCCGCCCTCGATGCGATAGGGCGCGCCCGCGCTGCCGGCCGCGGCGACGTCGTGCTCGTGGACGGCGTCACCGGCTCCGGCAAGACCGAGGTCTACCTCGCCGCCATCGAGCGCGCGCTCGCGGACGGCCGCGGGGCGCTCGTGCTCGTGCCGGAGATCAGCCTCACGGCCCAGACCGTGGGCCGCTTCCGCAGTCGCTTCGGCGACGAGGTCGCCGTCCTCCACAGCCGCCTCTCCGTCGGCGAGCGCTTCGACCAGTGGGACCTCGTCCGCACCGGGCGGGCCCGCGTCGTGGTGGGCGCCCGATCGGCGCTCTTCGCCCCGCTCGCGGACCCCGGCCTCATCATCATCGACGAGGAGCACGAGGGCTCCTACAAGCAGGACAAGTCGCCGCGCTACCACGCGCGCGAGGTGGCCGCCGAGCTCGCCCGCGCGCGCGGCGCGGCGCTCGTGCTGGGCTCGGCCACGCCCTCGCTCGAGAGCCTCGCGCGCTGCCGCGCCGGCGAGTTCCGCGGCGCCCGCTGGACGCGCGTCGAGATGGGCGAGCGGCCCGGCGGCGCGCGCCTGCCGGAGGTCACGGTCGCGGACATGGCCGAGCAGTTCCGCGGCGGCGGCCGCTCGGTCTTCTCGGCCCCGCTCGCCGACGCCCTGCTCGACGTCGCGCGCCGCCGCGAGAAGGCGGTGCTGCTGCTCAACCGCCGCGGCTTCGCGAACTTCCTCATGTGCCGCGAGTGCGGCTGCGTGCCCGAGTGCCCGCACTGCTCGTGCGCGCTCACGTACCACGAGCGCGGCCACCGGCTCGTCTGCCACAGCTGCGGGCGGAGCTGGCCGGTGCGCGCCTTCCCGGACCCTACCACGAGCTGCCCCAACTGCGGCAGCCGCTACCTGGCCGCCTACGGCGTGGGCACCCAGCGCGTGGAGGACGAGCTGCGCATGCTGCTGCCCGACGACGTCGAGGTCATTCGCATGGACGCGGACAGCACGCGCGCCAAGGGCGCCCACCAGGAGCTGCTCGAGCGCTTCGACGCCGCCGAGTGCGCCGTGCTCGTGGGCACGCAGATGATCGCCAAGGGACTCGACTTCCCCGAGGTCACGCTCGTGGGCGTGATCAACGCGGACACGGTGCTCAAGCTGCCGGACTTCCGCGCGGCCGAGCGCACCTACGACCTGCTGGAGCAGGTGGCCGGTCGCGCGGGCCGCGGCGAGCGGCCAGGCCGCGTGATCGTGCAGACCTACTGGGCGAGCCACCCCGCCATCCGCGCCGTGGCCGCCCACGACCGCGCGGTCTTTCTCGACGCCGAGCTCGCCGAGCGCGCGGGCGCCAACTACCCGCCGTTCAGCCGCCTGGCCAACGTCACCGTCTGGGGGCGTGCCGAGAAGGACGTGCGCGCCGTCACCGACGAGCTCGCCGCGGCGCTGCGCGCCCGCCTGGACGACGCCGCGGGCTGGGAGGTCCTCGGCCCCGCGGACTGCCTGCGGGCTCGCGCCAAGGACCAGTTCCGCCGCCACGTCATGGTGAAGGCGCCGGCGGACGCGGACCTGGGCGGGCTTCTCGGCGCGTGCGTCGCAAGCATGGCGCGCCGCAAGGGTATTAACATGGCAGTGGACGTTGACGCGTACGACATGATGTAGCGACGGCCGCGCGGGACCGCCCGCCACGGCAGAAGGAGGACCATGAACGAGCTCAAGGAGATCGTGCTCTCGCCGGATCCGCGCCTCGCGCAGGAGTGCGCGCCGATCGAGGAGATCGACGACGAGGTGCGCGCGCTGGCCAAGCGCATGCTCAAGGTCATGTACGCCGCCGACGGCTGCGGCCTGGCGGGCCCGCAGGTCGGCGAGATGCGCCAGATCGTGGTCATCGACGTTGACTGGGCCGGCAAGAACTCCAAGAAGAACCCCTACGTGCTCATCAACCCGCAGGTCGTGACCGCCGACGGCCCCGAGATCGAGGGCAGCGAGGGCTGCCTGTCGTTCCCGGGCGTGAGCGTGCGCGTGAGCCGCCCGAGCCACGTGGTCGTGCGCGCCCGCAACCTGGACGGCGACCTCATGCAGTACGAGGCGGCGGACAACCTCATGGCCGTCTGCCTGCAGCACGAGATCGACCACGTCCACGGCGTGACGATGTTCGACCACCTGGCGCCGATGGCACGCGCCGAGGCCGAGCGCGCCTACGAGGCCGCCCTCGCCGCGGGCGCCCGCCCGGGCGACACCGAGGCCTAGGGGGCGCGCATGGCAGACACCAGGCTGCGCGTCGTCTTCATGGGGACGCCTGACTTCGCCGTGCCGTCGCTCGAGCGGCTGGCCGAGAGGCACGACGTGGCGCTCGTGCTCACGCGCCCGGACGCGGTGCGCGGGCGCGGCAAGGCGCTCGTGCCGTCGCCGGTGAAGGCCCGCGCGCTCGAGCTGGGGCTGCCCGTGGTCGAGACCTCGCGCATCACGCCGGAGGTGGCGGACGCCCTGCGCGCCGCCGCGGCCGACGTCTTCTGCGTGGCGGCCTACGGCTGCATCCTGCCCGACGAGGTGCTCGCGATGGCGCCCGGCGGCTGCGTGAACGTGCACGCGTCGCTTCTGCCGCGCTGGCGCGGAGCCGCGCCGATCCAGCGCGCGATCCTCGCCGGCGACGAGAAGACGGGCGTCTCCATCATGCGGATCGGCCACGGCGTTGACACCGGCGCGTACTGCGCGCAGGCCAGCGTGACGGTAGGGGCGAAGGACACCGAGGCCCTCACGGCCGAGCTCGCGCGCGTGGGTGCTGAGCTTCTCGTGGAGGCGCTGCCATCCGTGGTGGACGGCACGGCCGTCTGGGTCGAGCAGGACGAGGCGCTCGTGACGCACGCGGCCAAGATCGA
This sequence comes from Atopobiaceae bacterium, assembly GCA_030525685.1. Taxonomy (GTDB): domain Bacteria; phylum Actinomycetota; class Coriobacteriia; order Coriobacteriales; family Atopobiaceae; genus Thermophilibacter. The sequence continues at coordinate 74,081 of JAUNEG010000006.1, forward strand.
GAAGCGCGAGCTCATGCTGGACCCTGCGGACGGGGCGCGCGCCAACGCCCTGCGCGTGCAGGCCTCGGGCGACACGGCCCCGGCCCGCTGCGTGGTGGCCGGCCGCGGGGTGCGCGTGTGCGCCGCGCGGGTCGGCGAGAAGGACGTGGCGCCGGGCGGCGTCGCGGTGGAGCGCGGGCGCGTGTGGCTCGGCTGCGCCGACGGCCCGCTCGAGGTCCTGCGCGTGAAGCCGGACGGCAAGCGCGAGATGGAGGCCGGTGCGTGGGCCGCGGGCCTGCGCGGCGACGGCCTCAGCTGGGGGCGCGCGTAGTGGCGCGGCTCTCCGCGGCCCGGCGCGCGGCGCTCGCGCTCGCGGGCGAGCGGCGCCGGCGCGGAGCCCGTGCGCGCGACCTGCTGCGCGGCGCCGAGGCGCTGTCAGAGCTGGACGAGCGCGATCGCGGCCTGGCGGTCAGGCTCGTCATGGGCGTTACCGCCGCCGAGGGCACCCTCGACGCCATGGTCGCCGCCCATCTGCGCCGCGGCGCGCGCCTCGAGCCGCGCGTCCGCGACGCGCTGCGGATCGCCGCCTTCGAGCTGGTCTACCTGGGCACGCGCTCGGACGTGGCCGTGAGCCAGGGCGTCGAGCTCGTGCGCTCGGTCGCGCCGAGGGCGGCGGGCCTCGCCAACGCCGTGCTGCGCCGCGTGGCCGAGGAGGACGTCGCGGCCGTGGCCGCCGCGCGCGCCCGCGTCGCCGCGGGCGCCTACGACACCTCTGACCTGGCTCTCGTTGGCGCCCTGCCCGAGTGGCTCGCAGAGCGCGTCGGCGCCCGTGCCCTGACCGCCCTCGAGCCCGCCGCCCCCTGGGTCGCCGCCAACGTGCAAAGGGGACAGGCACTTTTCCACGCTCTCGAGGAGGCGGGCTGCGAGCCGCAGGAGGGCCCGCTGCCGCGGTCGCTGCGGCTCGGCGCGCCGTCGCGCCTCGCGCCGTCGGGCCTCGTGGAGCGCGTCGACGTCATACCCTGCGACCTCGCCGCACAGGAGGTCGCCCTCGCCTGCGCCCCCGCCCCCGGCGAGCGCGTGCTCGAGGTCGGCCAGGGCCGCGGCACCAAGACGCTGCTGCTCCAGAACGCGGCGATCGCCGCAGGCGGCCCGTGCGAGATCACGGCCGTCGAGGTCAGCCCGCGCAAGTCCGAGCTCGCGAGCCGCCGCATGGAGGCCGCCGGCGTCTCCGACCACGTGCGCTGCGTCTGCGCTGACGGCCGCGCGCTGCCCGAGGACCTCGGCACCTTCGACCTCGTGTTCCTCGACGCGCCCTGCTCCGGCACCGGCACGCTCGCCCGCCACTCGGAGATCGCCTGGTCGCTCGAGCCGTCCGCGCCCGCCGAGCTCGCCGCCCTCCAGGCCGAGCTCCTCGCGTCGGCCGCGGCGCACGTCGCCCCGGGCGGCCGGCTCGTCTACGCCACCTGCTCCGTGCTCGCCGAGGAGAACGACGCCGTCGTCCAGGCGTTTCTCGCCGGCCCCGCCGGTGCGCCCTTCGAGCTCGTCGGCTTCGGCCTCACCGAGGTGCCCGGCGGCTCCGACACCCACTTCCACGCTCACCTCCGCCGCCGCTAGCTTGCGTTTGGTAACGCTTTTCGCCCCTATTCCGTTACCAATCGCAAAGTCTCCGTCGGCACCTTGCGTTTGGTAACGCTTTTTGCCCCGATTCCGTTACCAATCGCAAAGTCCGCCGCCCGCGCCCCCGGCTCCGTGAATTCGCGCTGAAGCCGAGAAGGGCGGTGCATCCCGTGGGCCAAGTTGGGTAACGTAGAAACGTTGCCGCACGCCCCCGGAAGGACCCGCCCCCATGCTCGAGCTCAAGGACATCTGCAAGCAATACGTCACGACCGGATTCACGCAGGTGGCGCTCGACCACGTCTCCGTGGCCTTCCGCGACAGCGAGTTCGTGGCGATCCTCGGCCCCTCCGGCTCCGGCAAGACCACGATGCTCAACATCGTCGGCGGCCTCGACCACTTCGACGACGGCGACCTCGTGATCGACGGCATCTCCACCCGCGAGTACCGCGACCGCGACTGGGACGCCTACCGCAACAACCGCATCGGCTTCGTGTTCCAGAGCTACAACCTGATCCCACACCAGACGATCCTCGCCAACGTCGAGCTCGCGCTCACGCTCTCGGGGGTCGGCCGCGCCGAGCGCCGCCAGCGCGCCCTCGACGCCCTCGCGCGCGTCGGCCTCGCCGACCACGTGAACAAGCGTCCGAGCCAGCTCTCCGGCGGCCAGATGCAGCGCGTCGCCATCGCCCGCGCCCTGATCAACGACCCGGAGATCCTGCTCGCCGACGAGCCCACCGGCGCCCTCGACTCCGCCACGTCCGTGCAGGTCATGGACCTGCTCAAGGAGGTCGCCCGAGACCGCCTCGTCGTCATGGTCACGCACAACCCCGAGCTCGCGCACCGCTACGCCACCCGCATCGTCGAGCTCGCCGACGGCCGCATCACCGCGGACTCCGACCCCTTCGACCCCGCCACCGCCCCGCGCCGCGAGGCCAAGGCCGCCCGCCGCACCTCGATGAGCTTCCTCACCGCGCTCGGCCTCTCGTTCAACAACCTCATGACCAAGAAGGGCCGCACCATCATGACGGCCTTCGCGGGCTCGATCGGCATCATCGGCATCGCCGCGATCCTCGCACTGGCCAACGGCGTCAACGACTACATCGCGCGCGTGGAGGAGGACACCCTCTCCAGCTACCCGCTCTCGATCACCAAGCAGAGCATGGACATCTCCGGCATGTTCTCGGAGGACGCCGACCAGGCGCAGGCGGGCGAGAAGGACGACGACCCCGACCAGATTCCCGAGTTCACCATGCTCACGGACATGTTCGCCTCCGTGGGCTCCAATGACCTCTCCGGCCTCAAGAGCTACCTCGAGTCCGACCCCGACGACCTGGACGAGTACGTGAACGCCATCCAGTACGACTACGGCCTCACGCCGCTCGTCTACAAGGCCGACACCACGGACGGTCCGGTCCAGCTCAACCCCAACGCGCTCGCCACGGCCATGACCGGCGGCGCGTCCGGCACCGCCACGGCGGGCATGACCGGCGGCGGGATGAGCGTCTTCAGCGAGATGGTCGACGACCCCGAGCTCCTCGAGTCCCAGTACGACGTCGTGGCCGGCCGCTGGGCCACCGCCGCCGACGAGTGCGTGCTCGTGCTCACCCAGAGCGGCCGCATCTCCGACTACACGCTCTACGGCATTGGCGTGCTCGACCCCGCGGACCTGACCGAGATGGTGAACTCCGCCATGAGCGGCACGGCGGGGGAGACCCAAATCGACGAGGCGGGCGTCGACTTCACCTACGACGACGCCCTCGCGCTCGACTTCCGCGTGCTGAGCCCCTCCGACCTCTACCGCAGAAACGCCGAGACGGGCGGCTGGACCGACATGTCCTCCGACGCCGACTTCGTCGCGAGCGCCGTCGAGGCCGGCCTCGACCTGCACGTCGTCGGCGTCGTGCGCCCCAACGAGAGCTCCGACGCCAAGGCGCTCTCCGCCGGCATCGCCTACACGCCCGCGCTCACCCAGGGGCTCATGGGGCGCGCCGCGGACTCCCAGATCGTCCAGCAGCAGCTCGCCGACCCCGAGGTCGACGTCTTCACCGGCAAGTCCTTCGACACCCTGCAGGAGGAGGCGCGCCGGGGCGTCGACCTGGGGAGCCTCTTCTCGGTGGACGAGGACGGGCTGCGCTCGGCCTTCTCCTTCGACACGAGCGCGCTCCAGGGCGCCTTCGACCCCTCGGGCCTGGACCTTTCCGGGCTCGACATCGACCTCTCCGGTGTCGCGGGCCAGATCGACACGGACGCCCTCGTGGCGGGCGCGCCGGCGCCGGACTTCTCCTCGATCCTCGATGACGGGCTCGCGGACCCCGCGCTCACGTCCGAGCAGGTCGAGGACGTCACCGAGCTCGCCAGCCAGCTCATCGGCGGCTTCATGAAGCAGACCGACGGCATCGACCCCGACGACCCCGACCTCGCGCAGAAGCTCGCCGCGCACCTCGCGACCTACCTCCAGACCCCCGAGGCCCAAGCGATCCTCGCGCAGATCGAGGAGATCGCCGGCCCCGCCGTGCGCGAGCGCGTCGAGAAGATCGTGTCCGACTACGTCTCCGACGACCTCGCCCCGTACCTGCAGTCCTTTGTGCAGAGCATGTCCGCGCAGGTCGCCGACGCCGTCTCAGCGCAGCTCCAGAAGGCCATGACGCAGCTGCTCTCCCAGTACGCCGACCAGGTCGCCGGCGGCCTCGCCCAGCTCCAGGGCGCCTTCTCCGTCGACGCCGACGCCCTGGCCTCCTCCATCCACTTCAACATGGACGCCGAGGACCTCGCGTCCCTCATGGAGAGCTACGCCAACGCCTCCCAGCTCACCTACGACAACAACCTCCAGACGCTCGGCTACGCAACGCCGGACGACCCGGCCGCGATCCAGATCTACCCCCAGGACTTCGAGGCCAAGGAGCGCGTGGTCGACCTCATCGACGCTTACAACGACGAGCAGCGCGCCGCCGGCAACGACGACGCCGTGATCACCTACACCGACTACGTGGGCGTCATCATGGGCAGCGTCACCGACATCGTGAACATGATCTCGATGGTGCTGATCGCGTTCGTCTCCATCTCGCTCGTGGTGAGCTCCATCATGATCGGCATCATCACCTACATCAGCGTGCTCGAGCGCAAGAAGGAGATCGGCATCCTGCGCGCCATCGGCGCCTCAAAGCGCAACGTCGCGAGCGTCTTCAACGCCGAGACCTTCATCGAGGGCCTCATCTCCGGCGTCTTCGCGATCCTCGTGGTCGTGGCGGTGTCGGTTCCCGTGAACGCCTGGGTGCTCGCCGACTTCGACGTGGAGGGCATCATGAACCTGCCGATGGGCTCGGCGGCGGTGCTCGTGTGCATCTCGGTGGCGCTCACGCTGGTGGCGGGCCTCATCCCGTCCAGCGCCGCCAGCCGCCGCGACCCGGTGGAGGCCCTCCGCAGCGAGTAGGGGGATTCCGCCCCCGAGGGTTTGGGTTCGGAATCGGGGGTGCGACGCCCACACCTTCCAAAAGACCCGCAGCTCAGACGTTCGTTCCAAGTCTGATGTTTCAAAACGTCCCATTTGTCGAACCCAAACCCAAAAACGGTTTGGGTTCACATCGGCCGCCCGTCGCCTTGACATGCAAAACTTTGCAGATAGACTAATATGCAGAACTCTGCATGCGCCCAAGGAGGCGAGAAGACCGTGGACACGATGCCCATCTCCGCACCCCGTCAGGCCGGCATCTACGTGCGCCGCTCCCGCGAGGCCCAGGGTCTCACGCGCGCCCAGCTCGCGGCGAGGGCAGGCGTCTCGGAGCGCCTGCTCGCCTCGCTCGAGCTGGGGGACGCCACGGGCATCAGGCTGGACAAGCTGCTCGCGGTCTTCGACGCCCTCGGCCTTTCGCTCGCGGCGCAGGGCGAGAAGATCGCGTCGCCGGGGGTCGCGCCGACAAGGAATGGGCGACGCCCAACCTCAAATCTTATCGCGCATAGAGAATCCGTTGCCGACCCTCTCGACTACAGGGCGTCTCTCAGAGACTTCATCATCAATGACATGGGTATTTCGCTGCCTGAAGACGCGAGCTGATCTTAGCTCTCTTCGACCTGTGTTCTCTTATCTCCGATACGCCCGAATGCTGTGTCGGTTGTTTCGCGCCTGCAGGTGTCCGCCTGAGCCGTTGCCGTCAACCGACGCTGCGAAGCACTTCCTACTGTCGGATTGGGTATACTAACCGTAAATTAATTACGGTAGCCAGTAGAGAGGAGCTGCGGCGATGCTCAAGAAGTTTTCCGTTTGGGGATACCGCACCTTCGAGAAGAACGTAACCCTCGATCTTTCTAAGACGCGAGAATACAAATTCAACGAGGAAGACGTCCGTAATGGCATCGTCAACAATGGTCTTGTCATTGGACGCAACGCCTCTGGCAAATCCAACCTGGCACGTGCGATCTCGGACATCGCTGACGTTTTCTATCGGGGCTCCTGGGGCGACGTTGCTTCCGAAGACCCACTTTTCCTCAATGCGGACAACGGCTCTGGTTTTGCGAGCTTCGAGTACGTCTTTCAGTTTGACGATCAAGAGGTGACTTACTCATACGATAGAACGCCAAGCGGTGCGTTTCTTCATGAGAGGCTTATGCTCGGCGAGGAGCTCGTGTTCGACTTTGACAACTCGGCCGCGCGCCTTCGCGGTGGGAATCTGTCCTTAGTGGGGGCCCAGCACGTCAACTGGAAATACGACGACGCCTATCTTTGCCTGCTCTCGTACGTCATCAATACGGTACCTCGTGATAGGCTCGGGATCCTAGACAAGCTGAGTCGCTTCGTGGGCGCGATGCAGGTCTTTGACCTTAATCGCGCAAGAGATACGAATGTCAGGGGATTCGCTCAAAAGATAATCGATAGGGGAAAGGTTTCGGAGTTCGAAGACTTCCTACGTCGCTTTGGCGTAGACGAGCATCTAGTCGAGATGACCGATCCGGATGGGAGAAAGTCAATCTACAGCAAGCATTCTCAGCGGCTTATTCCCTTTGCAGAGGCGTGTTCGAGCGGAACGATGATGTTGCTGCGCCTATATTCGAAGTATGCATTGCAACCGGTGAAATCATTCTGCTTCTTTGACGAGTTTGACGCATATTGTCATTTTGAGATGGCCGAGGAGCTCGTGAGATTCTTCGGGGAGTCTTCAGAATGCCAGACCATCTGCAGCACGCATAACACGAGCCTGGTAAAGAATGACGTCATGCGTCCAGACTGCGTATTCCTACTCTCGAATGACAGGACTCTTGCTTCGCTTTCCGACAGGACCAGCCGCGAGCTTCGTCAGGGCCACAACATCGAGAAGCTCTACCGGAACGGGGAATTTGGCTGATGAACGCGCATACTCGCTCTGAAATAAGGCTGTTGCTGGTGGTGGAGGGAGACAAGACAGAGCCGCGCCTCATGGAACATTGCTTTGAGCTGCTCAATTTGGAGGGTGTCTCCTACGAGATTGTGCCCTTTAGTACCAATATCTATCAGCTCATCAGATACGTTGACGAGAATTATGACGGCGACTTTGAGAACATAGAGATCCAGGCGGTTCTCAGGGAGCTGTACCCGGAGCGGGCGATGCTTCTTGATGGTGGCTTCACTGATACTGTTCTTGTGTTCGATTACGACCCACAAGACGGCGCTTTCGACCAGTCTCGTCTCGAGGAGGTTATGTCGCTTCTCAAGGAAAGCACTGATTTGGGGAAGCTCTTCTTGAACTATCCGGCTGTTGAGGCACTTAGGGACTTTTCTAGTTACGGCGAAAGGTCGTTCTACGATAGCGCCGTGCGGAAGGACGAGCTCGCGAAAGGTGGATATAAGCGCGTGGTGAGAGGGCGCGTGCCGCCCCCTCAGTTTACGGATTTCAAACGCCTCTCCTCCCCTGACCTCGCAAACATTATTGCCATGAATGTGGGCAAGATTCAGCACCTCGTGGCGCCCATGCCTATCGAGGACACCGTGAGCTGGGCGCGACGTCCCAACCTTACTGACGAATACCTTGAACTCAGTCTTGAGGACCTACTTCGCCTCCAAGGGAAGGAGCTGAGCCAGGGGAGGGTGTTCATATGCGGGACCTGCCTGTTCTTCTTTTTGGATTACTGGGGGCGCGAGGCGATTGACCCACTTTGGAGAAAGGCCTCGGCGTAGCTTTACAGTCACGGTTGATGGGGCGCGCTGCGCTATGCTGTGAGCCGTCGAGAGGAGCGGACATGCTGCAGAGGGACTACGTCCTGGAGATCATCGGCCAGTTCGTCGAGGGCGTCTCGCGCGCGCTGCGCCGCGCCGCGGCGGGCGAGAAGGACGGTCTCGTCGAGACGGAGCGCGAGATCGGCGAGCTCCTCGAGCTCGACCACGCGACCGCCCTCGCCCTCGCGCCGGACTCGCTCGTCACGATGATGGTGCTCTCCGGCATGGGGGACTCCGTCGCCGCCTACGTCTGCTACGCGCTCGAGCGCCTCTCCCGCCTCTACGAGGCCGCCGGCGACGAGGACCTCGTCGGCCTGCGCAGCCTCCAGGCCAAGGCGGTCGCCGAGTCCTTCGGCTGCGACCCGTCGACGCCGCCCGCCGAGCTTGCGGCGCTGGACCGGGAGCTTTTCACGGACTGCTAGCGTGTAATGTCTGACGCATCGCGTGAAGAAATAATCCGTCAAATCCCGCGTGCGCCATCATTCGCCATTGGCGTGGTAGACAAATCCCTGGTCCATCCTGAAGGACAGCGCAACCTCGAGCTTGGCGAGCGTGCTCAGCGTGAGGTTCTGCTTGCCGGCGATGATGCGTGATATCTGGCTCCTGTCCATTCCGCAGCGCTCGGCCAGCTGGTTCTGGTTGATGCCGAGCTCCTTCATGCGCGCGTAGACGGACCCCGAGATGTCCATGCGGTGATCGTGGGCGAGGTCCTCGCTGCCCACCTCCTCTTCGGCAAGCCACTTGAGGCTGCTTCCGTCCCTAATCATGCTGCCTCCCTTGCGGCACTATCTGCAGATTGCTGGAAGCAATCCCAATCAGGAATCAGTAGTTGACTTATAACACACATCATAGGTACTTGCTTGGGTAAACACTTCACGCAAGGTCTCGCCATGTTCCTCCACCTCTCACCCCATCGCTCGCGCAACATCGACGAGACGGGCAAATCTGCGTAATAATGAGCTGAATGTGTTGCAGCCGGCAGATGGGGGCGGGGGTCATATGGAACTGGTCGCGTGGGTAATCCGCGTGCTCTATCGGCTCTTCTGCCTCCTCCCGCTGCGTCGGCGCATCGTCTTCCTCTCGCGCCAGGCGGAGCGCCCGTTCGACTTCGCCCTCCTGGAGCCCGCTCTGCGCGAGCGCTTCCCCGGACATGAGATCGCCTGGTGCTGCGTGCACGAGATCGGCCGCATGAGCGTCCCCCTCATGCTGCGCCAGCTCTGGTACGCGGCGACCTCCGAGCTCTGCCTCGTGGACGGCTACGTCCCGGCGGTCTCGCTGCCGAGCTCGCATCGCGGCAAGGTCGTCCAGGTCTGGCACGCCCCCGGCGCCATCAAGAAGTTCGGCTACCAGGCGCTGGACACGCCCGCCGGCCGCAGCTCGCGCGCCGCCCGCGCGCTCCGGATGCACCGGGGCTACGACCTCGTCGTCGCGGGCATGCCCGGCGCGGTGGGCGCTCTCTCGGAGGCCTTCGACGTACCGACGGAGAAGATCGACCCGCTCGGGCTCCCGCGCATCGACTACCTGCGCTCGCCCGAGCTCGCCGAGCTCCGCGAGAGGCGCTACGCGCGCGCTGAGAGGGCCGTGGCTGATGCCTTTGGCGGGGGAGGGGACCCCCGTCTCACCGTCCTCTACGCCCCGACCTTCCGCAAGGGCAACGCCGACGCGCTCTGGCTCGAGCACGCCGTATCCGCCCTGCGCTCCGCGCTCGCCGCGACCGGCGTCCCAGTTCGTCTCATGGTGGCCAGCCACCCGCTCGAGACGGTCGAGGAGCACGACGAGAAGGACGGCGTCCCCGTTGCGTTCCTGCACGGCACGCCCACGATCGACCTCCTACACCTCGCTGACTACGTGGTCACGGACTACTCGACCGTCGCCTTCGAGGCCGGCTACGCGGAGCGTCGGGTCCTCTTCTACGTCCCGGACATAGAGGAGTACCGCGTGTCCCCGGGCCTGAACATCGACCCGCTGGAGGAGCTGCCCACGGTCTCCTCGGTTGATGCCCGGGCGCTGGCAAACAGCGTCGTCGGAAACGTGCCGTATGATAAGGGGGCCTTCCGCGCCTTCATGGACGAGAACGCCCGATGTGTGCTCGGGGGCTCCATAGACAGGATTGCAGACGCGCTTGCGGCCTTCGCCGCGGCTAGATAGGGGAGAGGCACATGAAGACCGTAGGAACAGCGAGAAGGCTCGTCCGCTCTGCGGGGCTCGGCGTCCTTCGACACATGCCGCGCACGCGCCTCTTCGTCCGACAGCGCTACTGGGCCCACGAGCGCCGCAAGTACGATGCCATGGCCTCCAAGGTGCCCGTTGACGAGAAGCTCGTCTTCTTCGAGTCGGTCGGCGGACGCTCGTTCTCCTGCTCGCCGAGGGCCATCTACCTTGCCATGCTCAGCCAGGAGCGCTTTGCTGACTATCGTTTCGTCTGGAGCTTCAATGGAGCGGAGCGCACCGAAGGGGCGACTGATGGTGAGGCCCTGCTCCACAACGATCGCACGACCATCGTCCAGCACGGCTCCGAGGAATACTTCCGTACCTTGGCTTCCGCTAAGGTCCTCGTGCTCAACACGCGCCTCCCCGAGTACGTAACCCCCAAGCCCAGCCAGGTCTTCGTGCAGTGCTGGCACGGCACGCCCCTCAAGCGCCTGGGCTATGACGTGGAGATCGAGACCACCAACGCCCTCAACACCACGCAGGAGCTCGCCGACCGCTTTGGCCTGGACGCGAAGAAGTGGACGTATCTGCTCTCGCCCTCGCCCTACACCTCAAAGCACCTGGCGGACGCCTTCGGCCTGCCCGAGGAGCGTCGCCCCAGCGTGATCATCGAGGAGGGCTATCCCAGAAACGACGAGATCGCCCTCGCCCACGCGGACGTCGCCGGCTCCCGCCAGGCGGAGCTCCGCCATGCCCTCGGCGTCCCCGAGGGCAAGAAGGTCCTGCTTTACGCCCCCACCTGGAGGGACGACTCCTACAAGGCGGGCGTCGGCTACACGTTTGACTACCTCATCGACTTCGACCTGCTGCGTCGGGAGCTCGGCGACGAGTGGGTCGTGCTCTTCCGCCCGCACTACTACATCGCCAATCACTTCGACTTCTCCGCCTACGAGGGCTTCGTCATCGACGTCGCCCAGTGGCCCAACATCAACGAGCTCTACATCGCCGCCGACGCCCTGGTCACGGACTACTCGAGCGTCATGTTCGACTATGCGATCTTGCGTCGTCCCATCGCCCTCTTCGTCCCGGACTACGAGAGCTACGCCAACGACATTCGCGGCTTCTACTTCGACCTCAAGGAGATTCCCGGTCCCCACTGCATGGAGACCAAGGAGCTCGTCGACGTCCTCAAGGACCTGGACGGCTACTGGGAGAGGTATGGCTCTGCCTACGACGCCTACGTCGAACGCTTCTGTCCCAAGGACGACGGTCACGCCGCCGAGCGTGTCATCGAGCGCGTGTGGAATCGCATTTAGCGAGCAGTTGTTCTGAGCTAAAACGTATACTGTCAGAGCTCTGAAACGTCTTCGACAGGGGGGGTTAGCTCATGTCCGACGCCCCCAACGTCCATTTTGGAGACACGCGGGCTGTAAAGGTCTTCGTCGTGTCCTGACTTATGGCACTTTCGACCTACTCCACTATGGTCACATCCGCCTGCTTCGTCGCGCTGCGGCGTTGGGCGACTATCTCGTTGTGGCCCTCTCCACCGATGAGTTCAACGCCTCGAAGGGCAGGCAGAGCTTCTACTCCTACGGCGTGCGCAAGGAGATGCTCGAGGCCATCCTCAAGGAGTAGCGACTCTCGCCATATGTTTTTAGGTGCATCTTCGTCGTGATTTTGCACACAAGTATTGGTGGCTTGATGCCTGGCCAAGCAATTGATTTGCTCATATGATTTGACTCCGTAGCTGTTGCCAGTGCTGTTTGACGTTCGACTTCAACCTGCCGCACATAACGACAAAACGAGATATAGCCATGTATTTGCTGTGGAATCAAGCAAGGTCGGTTCAGTGGCCGTCCGGTGTTTCCGCAAAAGGAGGACTGTTCTTGGCTGCTGAGGTTTTCATGTCTCCTTAGATGTCTTTCTAGGCGTGGGGTATAGTTCGTGAGGACAATCCATCATGGTTTCGACGATGAGATGCTTGCGTCACCAGGTTTGTTGGCGGTGCACGAAAAAGGAGCTTGGACTTGCATAAGGTAAGCGTAGTCATTCCGATCTTCAATGTGCGAGACTATCTTGCCGAGTGTCTCGACTCGGTTGTCGCACAAACAATTGATTCGCTGCAGGTCATTCTGGTTGATAACGGCTCAACGGATGGCAGCAGAGAGATTGCTGATGATTATGCCGCTCGATACGACAATTTTGAAAGCCATCACACTAGCATCAAGGGCCTAGGGCATGCGAGAAATCACGGCGTTCAGTTTGCTGACGGAGAATATATCTGCTTTTTAGACTCAGATGACACCGTACCCACATATGCATATAAAAAGATGTATCAACTTGCTGAAATGTACGATTGCGACCTTGTTGTGGGGGATGTTGTCCGCTTTAACAGTGTAAGGGAGCATCCGAGCGGCCTTCATCGACGGGCTTTTTCCGGCCTTCCTAAGCTTGCTCATATCAGTAGGAACCCTTCCCTTTTCAATGATACGACCTCCTGGAATAAGCTATTCAAAAGATCGTTCTACTTTGATAACGACTTATTTTGGGCTGAGGGAATGCTGTATGAAGACATTCCAGTTACTGTCCCGGCTCATGTTCTTGCCCGACGAGTCGGTTACCTAAATCAGGTTGTGTATCGATGGCGCTTACGTGATGGAGGAGATGCTTCCATCACGCAGCGAAAGAAGGAATTAGAGAACTTTGCTGATCGCCTCAAGGCGATTAATCTGGTGGATGCCTTCTTCGACGAGCATGTCTCTGACCGAGATCTTCATATGGAGAAAGACTTCAAGTGGCTTGACATGGACTTCAAGCTCTATTGGAGCGTATTGTTCGGCGTCAATGATACTTATGTAAATACCTATGTCGACGCTGTGTCCGCCTACCTTGATAGGGTGGATCCACGTGCTCTTCAGCGGCTTCGGGCAATAGACAGAATCGTCTATTGGTATATAAAAAATAAAGATACAGAGGGAATGCTTTCTGCGATTGCTTTTGCGAAAAAAGGCTATAAAGCAATTAGCGTCACGCGTGAAAGGAACGGTCATTTCCGCGGGAAGTTCCCGTTCAAGGGCTTGCCAGAACAGCTAGACGACATGACTCCGGAATTGCTGGAGCGTGGTTTAAAAGTTAAGCTAATGTCTATCAAGCATCATCCTGGGGGCTCTATTCAGGTGCGGGGCGAAGCGCGCGTCCCCCGACTTTCGCAGGCGACCCCCAATAGCTCTCATATGCAGTTTAGCTTGGTAGATAGCAACGACAATCACATTTCTTATCTATCCAGTAGAATAACTAGAGCGCGTAGCCCTCTATCCGTTAGAGTGAGCAGGGTCTATCGGACCTTACACATCGACAACCAAACTTTTCGAGGCTTCGAATTCGATATTCCAGAATCTTTGCTTAGAAGTCTTGCGGCGGGAGATTATTTCATTCATATCAAGTTTAACCTTAACAAGTTGCCCGCTCAGACTGTGCGCGTGAGTTCTGCAGGGAATAAAGCAGTCCGCCTCCCGGGCCCGATTGACCTAGGGTACACAAAGGTTGCCACTTCGCTTAATGCCCAGCACGAGCTTAAAATTCATGTTCGAGAAGTGATGAACCGCGCCCTAAGTGTGTCTTTCATTGGGAATGCCTCTCTCAAAGTTCAGGGAGAGTCCTTCGCTTCCGTTGTTGAGCTTTCCTCGCTGCGACGCGATCCGTCGTGGTCAGGATGTCTTGACCAGTGTGATTACGACTATTTCGATCAGAAACCTTATTTCATCCATGATAGTACCCATAATTCGGCTGTTCGAGTCTACGGTAACCAATATGGCGAACTCTGCGCCGAAAGCGTCTCGATTGCTCCGGTTATATCAGATATTAGACTTGACGACGGGATTCTATATGTCAAGCTCTCCTCGCTCCTATTTGATGACGCTTCGTGTTTTAGTACTGTCAAACTAACTGGCCGCCAGTTTGGCCAAACCGCATCTCTCGAGAATTCAAACTCTTTAGATTTAAATTGTGGCGAGAGCGAATGGATGATTGATCTCGCCTCGTCCTCAGCGAAATCCTTGAGAACCGACAGCTATGATTTCTCTGTTGTTGTCCAGTCCAAATCATTTGACAGGTCAATTCAAGTAAACGCTGTGAACGGCGTTTGTTATGACGCTCTTGCCGTGTCTCAGATCATATCTGGATATAAGTACTCATTTGAGGGTCTTGGTGCCTCAATCTGTCTCTTGTCGAAGTATGTCCAGCCAAAATACGAAAATACGAAATTCAAAAGGAAAGCGGTTGAGCTCTGTGTTTATCCCCTGTTTAGGGCTCTTCCGATTCGTAAGAACTGGGTTGTCTTTGAGTCCTCGTGGGGAAATAAAACGGATTGCAATCCCGGGGCGTTCTATAATTATCTCCAGCGTTTCCACCCAGAATATCAGTGTATCTGGTCCCTGAACGATATCAGAACTGATTTGGGGGGGAATGGTCGGCGTGTAACAAAAGGGAGTCTGAAGTATTTCTACGCGATGGCTCGCACAAAGTATCTAATTAATAATGTCAACTTTACAGATTCATATGTAAAGCGTCCGGGTCAAATTGAGATCCAGACTATGCATGGAACGCCTCTAAAAACTTTGGGCTTGGACGTCCCGGGAGAACTGGAAACTCAAGAAGAGAGGGACCGCTTTCTTAGGAGGCGAGCACGTTGGGACTATCTCGTTGTTCAGTCCCCGCGAGCCAAGGAGATCACTACTTCGTGTTATGACTATCACAAAGCGTTTCTCGAGACGGGCTATCCTAGAAACGATTCTCTGTTTGCTAGGAATAACCCTGAATCAATCGCCAATATTAAAGAGCGACTGGGCTTTTCTCGAAAGAAAAAACTGGTCCTGTATGCGCCAACTTGGAGAATCAAGAATTCGTTTGAGTTGAAGCTGGATATGGGGCGCCTTGTGTCTGAGTTCGGGGACTCATACGAGTTTGCTCTACGTGTACACCAGTTTGCGTACGCTGGCGTAAACCCCGCTGATTTACCAGAGGGGGTTCACGACGTGAGCCTGGTCAAAGACATGGAGGATCTACTCTTAATTTCTGATGTTCTTATTACCGATTACTCATCAGTAATGTTTGACTATGTCTTGCTAAAGCGCCCGATTCTCTTCTATGTATATGATTTGGAGAACTACAGAGATGTTCTGCGAGGATTCAATGTGAGCCTTGAGGACGAGGCACCGGGCCCGCTTTTAGAGACCACCGATGATGTACTGGATGCAATCTCGAGCATTGATGATTTCGAGAATAGGTATCACGAGGCCTTCGCCAACTTCTATGAAAAATACTGTTCCTTTGAACATGGCGATGCGTGTGAGCAGATTTATAACAAGGTATTTCGCGATGTATGAGATTTGAGCCGAGCTCACTAACCCAGAACTACCTAAGAAATGGCTGTCACCCCACCCCGACGCATATTGTCGGGGTGGGGTGACAGATTATAATGATGATAGTTTGATGAGGTCGAATTACTTGGTTCGGCGTGATTTAGCGAGGAAATTGGATGGCGCTCAACATGCTTACCTCGGATTTGCTTTACCTCTTTCCGATTTTCCACTAATGTCTGTCCAACGTCCCATTCTTAAGGATTTGCTACTTGGGAGGCTACTAAAATGGCTTCAGATGTCCATTTCGGAGACGACGAGGGTTACAGGGGATTGCGTCGTGTTTTGACCTACGGCACCTTTGACCTGCTGCACTATGGTCACATTCGTCTACTTCGTCGCGCTGCGGCACTGGGGGACTACCTTGTCGTGGCTCTCTCCACCGATGAGTTCAACGCCTCGAAGGGCAAGCAGAGCTTCTACTCCTACGGCGTGCGCAAGGAGATGCTCGAGGCCATCCGCTACGTCGACCTCGTGATTCCCGAGGAGAGCTGGGAGCAGAAGCTCTCCGACATCGAGAAGTATCAGATCGATACCGTGGTCATGGGCGCTGACTGGGCTGACAGTCCTCGCTTCGACTACCTCAGGGAACGCTGCAACCTGGTCTTCCTCGATCGCACTGAGGGCATTTCCACTACAGACGTGAAGAAGGAGCTAAAGGAGTAGCGACTGATAGCGTTTCGATGATGGTGCTCTAATTCAGCCCCCAGTAATTTCTTGATTGTGTCTTTGGAGGTTGGTTCGCTTTGACCAAAGAGCTCTCGACTCAAAATCAACCGAATAGGTCGACGGGGCGTATTAGTGCCGTTGACGCATTTAAATTTGGGCTCAGTATACTGGTCGTCATCATTCACTTAAAGCCGTTTCCCGGGATTGACCCTCTTTTTCGGCCAATTCTTCGTCTGGCTGTTCCTCTCTTCTTTATCATTTCGTCTTTTTTCTTTTTCAAAAAGCAGCTCATGCTCGGTGATTTACGCGACAAAATATCCCATCTGGAGCGGTTCGTTTTTCGGAACGGTGCCCTGTATCTGTTTTGGACTGTCGTGCTCCTTGTGCCAACCGCTAGATTGTGGGGCTGGTTTGACGACGGATTATTGAATGGGGCGCTCACCGTACTAAAGAATTTCCTTTTTTCCGGGACCTTTCGGGCTTCCTGGTTTTTGCTGGCGACAATTATCGGAATGGTCATAGTCGTAGTTGCTTCTCGCTACTTTAGCAATCGTATAATGCTGCTGATTGCGTGCGCAATTTATGCGATTTGCTGTCTCATGAGCAACTACGCAGATGCGTCGCTGGTTTCCCCTCACCTTGGCCCGCTAAAATCTTTTTTTGGGGTTTCATACAACAGGTTTTGGGTCGCGATTTTTTGGATCTTCGTCGGTAAACTGCTCGCAGAGCACGCGTCAGAGTTGTCTCTTGTCCCTACTTCAAAACTGCTATCTTCACTCGCCGTGGGCTTCTTTGCCCTGTATCTTGAGTACGCCTTCATTCTGTCTCGCTCTCTGGGGAGTATCGATGATTGTTACTTTATGCTGCCCGCTGTCGCTGTCCCGCTCTTCATTTTGGTTCTTCGACTGAACGTGGGACTCCCTTCTGGTATAGCCGAGTTTTTCCGTGTTGCGAGTACGGTCACCTACTGCCTTCATTTCACACTCAAACACATGCTCCAGCATTTGTTTGAATTTCTAGCGATTTCGATGCCTCCGTCGAGCCTGTTTATAATTGATCTCCTCGTTTGTTGGGGAGTTGCACTCGTTATTCTCAGACTCAGAAAGCGCGCGGGCTTTCATTTGTTGAACTACGCGTGTTAAGCATCGGCGACTTTTTCTGACCGACTTTTCGTGGCAGAGTTGCCTGTTTCGGATGGCTTTGAAGAATGGAATGGGTGCATGATGATCTCAGATAATAGAGGAGTCAATTCGTGGGAGAATCGGCTGGGTCTTGCACTCTCCCTTGTCCTGTTTGGTGTCGTACTCGCCTTTCAGGCCAATCAGATTCCTGACATGGACAACTACTTTATTTCTTTGTCGACAAACGGGCTATATGGAGAGAGTAATTACTGCTTGTTCATCAACCCGCTGCTCTGTGGGCTAATCGGCGCCTTGTCATCGTTGAGCTCAGAGATCGACTGGTTCATGTTTCTTTCCCGGCTGATCATTATCGGCTCGATTGTGTGGCTATTGGTCGGTGCGTGGTTTGTTGAGCGAAACGCCATCCGAAGGACTGCGATTCTGTTCCTCGCGCTGTTCTTTGTAGTAGATACTGGTTTGTTTTCCGCCAACTTCACCGTTTTCTCTGGCTGGTTTGCTGCTACTGGAATGTATATGCTCCAGCTCTATCTATTCAACGTAGAAGAAGTCTCAAATAAGGTGCGCGGAGTCATTTTGTCTGGGATCGTTATCCTGGTTGCCTCCTCGTTTCTGTTTCGATGGGAGTGTGGATTACTCTCTCTTCCATTTATCCTCATATCTGTTTTTCCGATTTCGATTAACTCCCGAGGTGTTGGGGTATCTCGGATAAGGCTAGATGCTATGAGGGCTCACAGATTGCCGCTGCTTGTCCTCGGCATTCTTGTGGTTTCCATTTCGGCTGCTCAGTATTTCGTACGCTCCCTGCCCGAAAATGCTTCAGCCGCCCAGTACAATAGCGCGCGCAGCTCTATAGTCGATTATCCGATCCGTCCTTATGACGAGCTGGATGAAGCGCTCCCTGACGTTTCGAAGAACGATTATGAACTTGCGAGTGCCTGGTTCTTTGGCGACACGGAGTTCTATACCGCAGATAGGCTGAATCGGATTGCGGAGGCCGGATCGACGCGCTCCTCGGACTCGCTGGTTTCCCTGACCACGATGAAGGCTGCTTACGAGATCCTTTCCGAAAGGTCGGTGTATCTGTTTATTCTTGCGTCAGTATTTCTAGGCGCGCTCTTTTCTACCAAGGATTGCACAAATCGAATCAAACTCTTCCTTGCGGCATCGTTGACGGCTGCAATCGTGATCTATTACGCCTACGTTGGTCGCCTTCCATTCAGGGTGCTCGTTGTCCTATATATGTTGTTTTCCGCAACATGCCTCTGCCTCTCCTCGTCGGCGAGTGAAGGCAGAAGTGACCTCCAGATGTCGGCTTTGACTAGGGCAATGGGGTTGACAATATCTGTTTTAGTTGCCGTTGCTGCGCTCGTTTCAGCCCAGAGATGGGTGGAGTCCTATCGGTCTAGGATGCTGAGCCCAAACGAGCTCACAAAGTTATCCGAAGATCAGAATATGGTTTCGGACGGAGATGCCGAGGCCGTGTTTTTCTGGGAATCGGCAAGTTTTGTCTGGGCGCATAGACAGGCTGGCGTCCTTCCGACAAGAAGCTACCTCGAGCACAACGTTCCAATGGGAACGTGGGTCTACGGACAGCCTTACTTTGAGGAGATGCTCGAAAGAACGGGAATCTCTAATCCGGTCCGATATCTTGCTGAAAACGACGGCGTCTACTATGTCTGCCCTGAGCCAGACAACATACTTCAGTTCATTGAAGAGCACTATGGGATTGAGGTAGAGGCGCGTCTCGCTGGCGAGTGCCTTGGAACTGAAGTATGGGAGATTGAGAATACGGACGGTGAGCGATAGCCGGGTTTCTCTCGTCGTCCATTGCTGGGCGCCGTCAGGAATTTGACGATTCGTTGAGCCTTGATTTCCAAATTGACTGCTTAGGTATGATTAAGCGAATTTTGATTGTCGGGCTCAGAATGGGAACATTGAGAATGCGTAAACTTCGGATACTCTGCTCTGTTATAGGAGCCTTGCTGCTGATTGCCATCCCTGCTTTTGCGTATGCCGGCGAACAACGCGTGGCCGGGGGGGAGGACGCAAACAATCAGGTTGAGGCAACCCAAGACCTCGTGGACTTTGTCTACGTCGACTCAATGGAGTTGAGCGTCGGAGAAACTCAATACGTTGCTTTTTCGGTAAAAGATGACATTGCTGCGGATAAGCCGGTCTCTCTCCATTACAGGAACCTGATCGATGGGGCCGAGTATGTCTCTACGGCATCCAACATCGTGGACGGATCGGCGCTCTTTGAGCTGCAGTTCTCTACGGGCACGTCTGGAACTTATCAGCTTACGGACATCTTCTATTCAACCAAAAGCGGGTTAGACCATCATATGGATTTGCTCGCCCTGAGCGAGACTAGCACTTTCATTGTTGCTGAAGAACACTCGTCTCAAGTGTTGTCCCTCGACCCCCGCCATCGGCGAGAGGTACGCGCCGCGCGCGAAGAACACTCGTCTCAAGTGTCGTCCCTCGACCCCTCCGAGGAAGGGAGCGGGATAGAAGTTTACGGTATTGACGATGACGGCGACCTCGTAAAATCCGACGGTCTGTTTGGCACCCTGCCGGCTAAGGCGCGGGCCTCTAGGGCCAATGGCAGAAATCTTGTTGTGGTCATTGATCCCGGCCACGGTGGCTATGATCCCGGTGCCGTGGCGGGCGGTCTCGTCGAGTCAAATCTTAACCTTAAAATCGCACAGTATTGTGCGCAAGAGCTTCGCACCTATTGGGGCGTCGAGGTCTATATGACTCGCGAGTCGGATGTCCTCGTTGACTTGGACGAGCGCGCAGACTTCGCAAAGGAAAAGAACGCCGATTTCTTTATTTCCATTCACATCAACTCGGGTGGGGGAAAGGGCGCCGAGGTCTGGATTCCTGCAATCAACGAATCTTGGTGCCCCTCGTATCATGAGATTGGCAAAGAAGTTGCGAATAAGATTCTGAGCAGCCTAAAGTCGCTAGGGCTTTCGAATCGTGGCGCGAAGTTCGACTACTACACAATTAACGGCGGGAAATTCTATCCCGACGGAAGCCGCGCGGATTCCTTGGCCGTAATTCGATGCTGTCGCGAATACGGAATCCCTGCGATCCTCGTCGAGCACGGCTTTATTGATAATGGGACGGACGCTTCAATACTTGCAAGCGAGTCAAAGCTCAAAAGTATGGGCGTTTCTGAGGCCAAGGCGGTTGCCGAATACCTCCAGCTGAGCAAAGAGAAAAAGCCTGACCCAAGCGTCACTTGGATGCGCAACAATGAGATCGATTTGGTCTGGGATGCTATTCCCGGGGCCACGCGCTATGCAATAGCAATGAAGACGGAATCGGGCTACAAGACATTTACGTACGATTGCACGAGCACCTCATATACGGTTAGCGGGCTTACTGATACGAAAACGTACCAGTTCCTTGTGCAGGCTTATGTTAATGGCAGGTGGACCACATTTACTGATAGAGATTTGCTGACCTGTACACTAATTCCGATGCCCGAGGCCCGCGTCGCCTCCACCGGCGACGGCACCGTGACCCTCGAGTGGGACG